>NZ_BCWY01000023.1 GCF_001894825.1 Rhodococcus jostii NBRC 16295
CCTCCGGCGTTACCTCGATTCGGGGGTCGCCGGCGAGGAAGGCGGGGAACGACCGCACGTCTCGCTGCATGTCAACGTCAAGGATCTGGTCGACCACGGCGACTGCGGTGCGCGGGAACCGCACGGTGCCCCCGCAACAGGCGAGGGCCTTTTTGCCGTCGATGGGGTGGCGTGGACGGAATGGATGGGGCCGCTGAGCATCACCGCGGCTCGGCTCCTGAGCTGCGATTCGATTGTGACGCCGATCGTGCTCGACGGGAACGGGTCGCCGCTCGATCTCGGTGTGTCGACCCGAACCGTCACCAAGCGGCAGCGAAAGGCGTTGGTGGCGAGGGATCGGGGGTGCGCGTTCCCGGGGTGTGGTGCGCCGCCGTCGTGGTGCGAGGGCCACCACATCGTCCATTGGTCCAAGAGTGGTCCGACCGATATGGACAATCTGGTGCTGCTGTGCGGGTGCCATCACCGGCTGCTCCACCACAGTGACTGGGAAATCGAGATGGGAGCTGATCGGCATCCCATGTTCATTCCGCCCAGGCAGGTCGATTGGGAGCGGAAGCCGATCCCTGCCCACAACCGGGCCCGGCCCGGAGCGGCCTGACCACGGGCCACAACACCACACACGACGCCGACTCGGCGACAGGACGGGTCCCTGTCGCCGCGCCGGCATGCCGTCGTGGCGGGACTGCCGCGGCGAACGCGGTGTTGGGCGACTGCGCGAGCGCGTCCGTCCGACGTCGGAATAGACGTGCTCGAACCGTCCGCCGTTCCGCCGGTGTCGTATCTATTTTCGGATGCCGTATCGGGCAATGTAGTGCCACAACTTTTTCAGGTCCTGTGGATCGCACGATTCACCCCGTGCACGACCGAGGAGGTATGGAGTGAGATCGCCTTCGTGTGCGATGTCTCGGGCCAGATCGACGATGTGCGGTCCTCGGTAGTCGGGATGGTGTGCAATCTCCTCGACGCTCACCGTGTACCCGTCGTGCCACAACACCGGGCACGCGAGTGACTGGGCGATCTCGTTGAAGGGCGTGTCGCGGTAGCTCGGGTCGAGAACGAGCGCCTCGACGTCCGACGCAATGTCGATGGTGCCGTGGACGTGGGCCTCGATGTAGTCGTCCAGGGGATCGTCGAACTGCACCGCCGCTGCGGCATCCACCAAGTTCATCGCGTCGGCGGTGCCGAACAGGTCGGGCTCGAAGACGCTGTCGGGGAAGCAGAAAGTGGTGCGCTCGAGGGTGTGCTCCGCCAGCAGGAAGTAGGAGGAGCCGAAACGAGGTGATCCTCCATATGGGTCGGCGCGGTAGTTCAGCGATCCATACTTGGGTCGCTCCGCCGACTCGTGCTCGTCGTAGGCGCCTCCGAAGATGCGGCTCTCCCACCTCCACCTGTCGCCGCCGGGGTGGGCAGTGAGTCCGCCGTTGCCGGTCTGGGTCTCGAACTGTGACAGGTACGCGCCTCGGTCCGCAATTGCTTTCAGCGTGGAACCCCCAATGTATGGGAGGTCTGGATGGAAGTGCAATGTCACACGGAGTGCCCGATCGAGCGGAACGCCTTCGGCGAGGCCGCGCACGTGTGCGATGGCTCGGGACGCAGGACCGGTATCGGGAGGCACTCGGCCATTATCTGGTGGCGTTCCGATGCGAACAACTCACTGGCCTATTCGGTCAGACTGGCCGCTGCTGCCCGCTCGGATTTGCTCTGTTGAAGCAAGTTCCGCAGATGCGCGAGTGATCTCTCGGTCAGCTCAGGGCTGCCGATCGTGATCTGGTGAAAGACGAGTCCGTCGGCGGCAGAGTAGATCAGGTGGCTGAGGGCGGGGTCGGGATCGATTCCGGCGCACTCGAGTTCGATTTGCAGTGCATCGACGTATGCTGCGTAGATCGACTCGACGTGGGGACGGAGGTCCGGGCGGCGTCGGGATTCGAGGATCAGCTCGTATTGAAAGGCTTGATCGTCCGGGTTGGTCTCGACCATCGCTACCAGGCCGGCGAAGAGGGCGTCGAGGTCTCCACTTCCTGGGCGCGCGCTGACGGACGTGACGCTGTTGCCCAGCGAGAACTGCAGCGCCGCCTCGAGTAGCGCATCTCGGGTCCCGAAGTGATGGGCAACCAACCCATGGGCAACCCCGGCCTCTCGTGCCACAGCCCGGTACGTCAGTTTCCGTAGTCCTTGATCGGCAACCACGCGCACGGCCGCCGCAAGTAGGGCGGCCCGGCCCTCACCGTAGCGGGGGGTCTGGCGGGCGGACTCCGCCTCGGGGGTGGTCATCGGTCGGTTCTCCAGTTCTGTTCTCGCAGCCAAGCCGCTCCAGTCGTGGAGCAGCGAGACCCGTCGCCGCCATTGTCCATTCAGCCGCCATTGTCCATTCAATTGGCGGTGCACGGCAGCCCGTGTGTGTCGACCGTGAAAAATTCCCGCTGTCCACTTGACCAGTTCTCGTACCTGGTGCAGTCTATGTGTTGTCACTCACAATTGTCCAGATGGATAGTTTGCTCCATCGGTCGGTGCGCCCGTTGCGACGGCCGATCAAGATCACAGGACGAGGGAAGTCACGCCCCGTTCCACCGTCGCCTCACGGACACATGACCACTTCCCCTCGATCTGCAAGGAATCCCGACACCATGACAACTCCCGCCCCCGTGTTCAGTTGGAACAAGGACGACTGGGCGTCCCTGAGCGAGATGGCCGACGGCTTCGACGAATACCGGCCCGCCTACAGCCGAGCTTTCGACGGCCAGGTGATCACCGTCCACTGCCGCTACGTCGACACCGCGGAACGATTCACCCTCATACTGACCTTCCAGGGCGATGAGCTGCATTGGAAGCTCGAGGACGCGAGCGGTGCCCGGTCCGGGACCGACACGTTCGAGCTGTTCGAGATGCAGCCCGGCCTGTTCTACCTCCACCACCGCCGCAACGCCGAGAACCACCCGGTGGTGGTCAGCGCTGCCCTCGATATCACTAGCGGCCAGGTCACCGGTGCAATCGGCTACCTCGGACTCGAGCCCACTCCGCACCGGGCACGTCAGCGATGGTTCCAGGGGCAGGTCGACGGCACAGATGCCGACGCGTCCGGTGCTCATCCGACCACCGACGAGCTGATCGGACGCCGCATCCGGTACGCCTACAGCCACGACGACGTCTACGACCACATCTACCTCAACCAGAATTTGTTCACCTGGCTCTGCCTCGGCGGCGCCGAGATCGGTGTCGGGGACACCGACAGCTGCACCTACTGGAAACTGCGCGAGAAGACCTACCTGTTCTCCTGGCTGGAGAAGAACGTCGGCGTCGAGGGCATGGTTCTGATCGACCTGAACGCTTATCGCACCGTCGGCATCCAGTTCGGTATCGACCAGCCCACCGGTGACCTGATCGACATCACGATGGGCTCCTATGCGCAGGAATTCGAGCGAATTCCTTCCGTCGAAAACTCCCGTCCGGCAACCAAATCAACGGATACCGCACCGGTATCCCCGTAACCACACAGCCACGCCTTCCCTCCGGCAAATACAGGAGTTCGACATGCAGTACGACACCGATGTGATCATCGTCGGCGGTGGCTTCGCCGGCATCACCGCCGCCCGCGAACTCGTCCAACGCGGCATCCGGACCACAATCGTCGAGGCGCGCGATCGTCTCGGCGGACGCACCTGGACTCGCGAAACCAGCCTCGGCCGGGAGCTGGACATGGGCGGTACCTGGGTGCACTGGATCCAGCCGCACGTGTGGGCGGAAATCTCCCGCTACGGCCTGGATCTGATCGCGAGCCCGGAACTCGATACCGCCTACTGGCGGGTCGACGGCGAAGTGCGCACCGGTACGGCCGACAGAATGCTCGATCTGTTGGACGCATCGATGACCGAGATGCTGGCTGACGCACGGCGGGTGCTGCCGCAGCCCTACGACTTCTTTCCCCTCTCCGAGGAGATCAAAGCTCTCGACCAGGTCAGCGTGGCCGAGAAGATCGCCGAACTAGACCTGGATCCGCAGCAACGCGCGCTGCTCGACGGAATGTGGGCACTGAACTTCAGCGGCGATCCTGCGCGCAGCGGCCACACTCAGGCGTTGCGCTGGTGCGCCCTCTCCAGGGGTGACTGGAAGCTGATGTTCGAGGCCTGTGCCACTTATAAATTCGCCCGGGGCACCAGGTCGTTGCTCGACGCGATCGCCGCCGACGCCACCGCCGCCGACATCCGCTTGAACACCCTCGTCACCGGCATCGACGAAACCGCCGACGGCGTCGCCGTCACCTGCAGCGACGGCACGATCCTCCACGGCCGACGGGTGATCGTCACGGTCCCGTTGAACATTCTCGACACCATAGCGGTCACCCCCGGTCTGGGTCACGGGGTGACTGCCGTCGCCGAGGAAGGACAGGCGTCGAGCGGGGTGAAGGTGTGGGTCCGCGTCAAAGGTGACGTCGGCAGGTTCGCCGCTCTCGCCGACAGCGACGCGGTACTGAACTTCGTCCAGTACGAGTACCCCCTCGACGGCGACAGCCTGATCGTGGCGTTCGGACCCCGGTCCGGTCTCATCGACCTCAACGATCCCCGAGCCGTGGAGGCCGAACTGCGCAAATGGCGACCCGACCTCGAGGTGGTCGCCGTCGACGCCCACGACTGGACCGCCGACCCGCTCTCCGGCGAAACCTGGCCGATGCTGGCCCCGCATCAACTCGACGCCGTTTCCCACGCCGCCCGCGACACCACCCGCCGCATCCGGCTCGCCGGCAGCGACTACGCCCGCGGCTGGGCCGGATTCATCGACGGCGCGATCGAGTCCGGCCTGCAGACCGCCCGCCAGATCATGACCGAATTCGAAAGCGAGAACTGACCATGCCCTACTGTGTGGAAGTTGTCCGATTCACCCTCTCCGACAACGACATCGAAACCTTTATCGGACGCCGCCAGGAGGCGATCAGGGAAGTCAAGGCCGCCCATCCTGCGCTGTGGTCGGTGCCGCTGTGCTCGCGTCGCGAAGACGGAACGTGGATCGACGTGTGGATCTACGAGACCAAGGACGCCGCCGACGCAGCCAACGCCGACGCGGAGAACTTGCCGAAGTTCCTCGCCATGGCCGAACTGCTCGGCAACCTCGAGATCGAGGCGAGCGAGATGCCCGACGGCGCCGTCAGCCCGATCTGAACACCTGCAGGCTCCCCGTCCCCTCCCTCCACCTCCAGTCTCGAGGTAAACCCATGTCCGACAACACCACATCACCGAGCCCGGCTACCGACACCCATCCCCCCAAGACCCTGCGCTGGTACGACGGGTTCATGCTCGCCCTGCCGATCGCCAACGGCCTGTTCATCTCCGTCGGCTACGCCATCGGCGCGATCGGTGCCGTCCCCGCCGTCGCGATCTGCGTGCTGCTGTCGGTGGTGGCCCTGTGCCAGAACAAGCTGTTCGCCGAGATGGCCGCCATGTTCGCCGACAAGGCCGGCGGTGTGGCGATGTTCGCCGCCGAAGGCTGGAAACGCTACTTCACCCCGATCGCGCCGATTGCCGCCTTCGGTTACTGGTGCGGCTGGGCGCTGGTCCTCTCGCTCGTCGGGCTCACCATCGGCCAGCTCGTCCACGCCCAATGGTTCCCCGACAACACCTGGACCCTGTTCACCCTCGGCAACGTCGCTTTCGGTCTCCCGCACGTGATCTCCGCATGCACCGTCATCGCGTGCACCGCGTTGAACGTGCTCGGCATCCGCGTGGCCCTGCGCTTCAACCAGGTGATCGGCGTCGCCTTCGTCATCGTGCTCCTGGCCCTGGCGATCGGACCGTTCGCCTCGGGGCAATGGTCGGGCGCCAACCTGTCCTCCCATCTGGACGGGAACTGGACCGCCTTCGTGGTCTGGCTCTACGTCTCCGCGTGGGCGATCTACGGTTCCGAACTGTGCGCGGTCTTCGCCCCCGAGTACAGCGACACGGCCCGCGACACCTCCCGCGCCCTGACCTCGATCGCCCTGTTCATGGTCGGCACCTACACCATCGTGCCGCTCGCGACAGCAGGGCAACTGACCGAGGACGAATTCCTCGCCAACCCGATCACCTACGGCATCGTCAGCATCGGACACGTCTCCGGCGGATTGTCCGGGACCATCACCGTCATCCTGTGCGGCGCACTGTTTCTGAGTATGGTCTCCTCCTCCGCCGACGCCGGCCGCGCCCTCTACGGACTCTCGGCGGAGAAGATGTCGATCACCCAACTCGACCAACTCAACTCCCGCGGCGTGCCCAGCCGGGCGCTTTGGGCGACGATGGTCATCAACCTCGGTATCCTGGTGTTCGTCGGCAATCCGGTGGCCATCCTCATTGCCAGCAACCTCGGATACATCCTGGCAATCACCCTCGCGGTCATCGCGTTCCTGTTGCTGCGCAAGGATCGTCCGCACTGGCCCCGCCCGATCCGCCTCCCGAGCATCTGGATCCCCATCGCCGTCGTCGTGGCCGTCTTCAATGTCGTCATCCTCGTCGTCGGAGCCCTCAACCCCGGCCTGAGTTACGTCGGCAGCTTCAAAGAGGTGTTCCTCGGCTTGGCGCTCCTGCTGATCGGCGTCGTGCTCTTCGTCTATCGCAAACTCGTCCAGGACCGCACACCCCTGGCCTGGCGCGAAGTCCCCGAAGACCAGCCGGTCGCCGCCCAGCCCCACATCTAGGAACCGACCGTGCCAAGGAGGAATCCGCAATGACAGACATGACCGAAATCGATGGCGACACCGAGCGAATCACCGACTCGCTCGCGGCCGGCTGGCAGTTGCCTGCCGCGATGTACAGCGATCCTGCCGTGTACGAACAGGAACGGGAGCTGATCTTCCGACGCGCCTGGCAGTACGTCGGCCGCGAGAAGGACCTCGCCGAACCAGGCGCCTACCTGACCGCCCAACTCGGTGATCTGCCCATCGTCGTCGTCCGTGACCGGGACGGTGTTCTGCACGGTCACGTCAACGTCTGCCGGCACCGCCTGCACCCGGTCGCCGAGGGCACCGGATGCCGGCAGCTGTTCCAATGCCGTTACCACGGCTGGACCTACACGCACGACGGGTCGCTCCGGTCGGCGCCGGGCCTTCGGGACGAGGACGCCTTCGACCGCCAGACCCTCGGACTGCGGCCGATACAGGTGGAAACCTTCCGGGGATTCGTCTTCGCCAACCCCGATGTCGCCGCCGAACCGCTGGCGGAATATCTCGGTGGGGCACACGCCCTCGTCGACGAGCTGAACCTCGATTTCGCGGACTGGGAGCACGGCGGTACATACACCTACGACATTCCGGCGAACTGGAAGCTGTTCACCGAGAATACCCTCGAGTGCTATCACTGCCCGCTCGTGCACCAGGACACCTACGCCACCGCTTTCCACACCACCAAGGCGAACTACCAGTGCACTGAGTTCGACAACGTCGCGGTCCAGGTCGCTCCCGTCACCGAACTGACCGAACGACTCGCCGCTCGGGGCGGGCTGGACGGATTCCGACTGCTGTACCTGTGGCCGGTGTCGTTCCTGTCGGTCGACGACTTCGTCGGCATGGTCGCCCGCACCGTGCCACTCGGGCCGCACAGCAGCCGGTTCGTCGTCGACGCCTTCGTCAAGCCCGGCACCGATCCGGCTGTCCTCGAGCAGTGGCTCGACATCTACGACCGCACCTTCGCCGAAGACAAGACCGTCGTGGCAGCACAGCAGGCCGGTTACGACTGCGGAGCGGTACCGCAAGGCCGGTTGATGACCAACTGCGAATCGACCATCGCGATGTTCCAACGCCGCACCTGGATGGCGTTGGCCGACCCATCCATCACCGGTCCACGGCCCGCACCGGCCGGTCCGGCCGCGCAATCGGCACCGATCCCACGCGAGGTTGTCGAAGCCGATGTGCGGGTCGACGCCGTCACCACCGAGGCCGACGGCGTCGTCTCCCTGACTCTCGTGCCCGTCGCAGGTGGGGTCCTGCCACCGTGGCGGCCCGGAGCCCACATCGACTTGTGCCTGACCGGCGAGCTGACCCGGCAATACTCGCTGTGCGGCGACCCGCACACCACCGACCGGTGGACGGTCGCCGTCCTCGACGCACCCGCCTCCCGAGGCGGATCGGCCTACGTACACCGACAGGTCGCCGCGGGAGACACGATCCGAGTCCGCGGACCGCGCAACCACTTCGCACTCCCCGATGCCGCCGCGTACCTGTTCGTCGCCGGCGGAATCGGCATCACCCCGATCCTGCCGATGGTCGAAGAAGCCGAACGGAACGGGCGGCCGTGGCGATTGCTCTACGGTGGGCGAAGCCTGTCGTCCATGGCCTTCCTCGACCGCCTTGCACGGCACGGAGACAAGGTGCAGGTGCATCCGCAGGACACACACGGCTTACTCGACCTCGACGGCTACCTCGCCGCTGCGGCGCCCGGCACCGCCGTCATGGCCTGCGGTCCCACACCGCTGCTCGACGCACTCGACGCCGTGTGCGCGACCAACGGCCGGGTCACCCTCCACACCGAGCGATTCACCGCACCAACCCGATCCGACTCGAGCGTCACCGCCTTCGATGTCGTACTCGCCCGCACCGGTGTGACCCTGCACGTCGAAGAGAAGCAATCCATCCTCGACGCCGCTCTCGGCCACGGTGTGCCTGTCCTCTCGTCGTGCCGAGAAGGACTCTGCGGAACCTGCGAAACCCCAGTCCTCGACGGCGAACCCGATCACCGCGACACCGTTCTGACCGAGGACGAACGTGCACGCGGCGACACCATGATGATCTGCGTATCTCGGTGCACGTCCGACCGATTGGTCCTCGACCTCTAGCCCTAAGGTCTCACCTGGAACGTTCCGGTTCCACACGCACGTCCGATTTCGACGACGAATCGTTACGCGCCGAGTTCCGCACGCGTGCGATGGTCGATGTGACCGGCGCCGGGCACGGCACTGAGCGAGAGGAACCGGGATGGTGGGATCGGTCTCCGAGGACGAATCGGTGGACGCCGCGCGAACGGCGTACGAGCGCATGCGTGCCGCCCATCTCCACGGGGTGCAGGCAGCTCTCGAGGACCATGTCGAGCGGCTGGATTGGACGCGGGAGCAGATCGATCGGTACCGCGACCAGCGGCTGCGGTCCTTCCTCACGTACGCCGGCGAACGATCGCCGTTTCACGCGGGCCGATTGCGTGGTCTCGATCCTTCGTCGGCCACGGTTGCCGACCTGGCGCGGTTGCCGATGATGACGAAACGCGACACGCAGGACGAGTGGGACGCCATCGTCACGGTTGCCGACCTCGACCGCGAGCACGCCGAAAGCACACTGGCTGAGCAGCAATGGTTTTCGTACACCCGAGGCGACCAGCAGATCTTCAGCTCCGGCGGATCGAGCGGTGTGCGCGGCGTGTACGTGTGGGATTGGGACTTCTTCGTCTCCGCCGCCTCCCTGGCCTGGCGGATGCAGGCGCGGGAGGAGCGGCGCGGGTCGTCACGGGGGTCGGGTGCGCGCCTCGCCGTGCTGGCGGCGGGCGGCCCACCGCATGCCAGCACACCTCTGTTCGATGTGCCGACCGCGCAGGGGATGAGCACGGTCGTGATCCCCGCGGGCGCACCGTTCGACGAGGTCCTCGCCGCCGTGGCGGCCGCGCGGCCCACTCACCTCGTCGGTTATGCGACGGTGATCGGGCGCCTCGCCCGCGCGGCGGCGGCAGGCGATCTGCAGATCAGTCCGGTGCGGGTGAGCACCAACTCCGAACCGCTGCTCGAGGAGGATCGCGAGGCGATTCGCGAGGCGTGGAACATTCCCGTGCACAACCTGTGGGGATCGACCGAGATCGGGGTGCAGGCGGTGGGTTGCGGTCACGGTGAGGGACTGCACGTGTGCGAGGACGAGGTGATTCTCGAACGTGTCGACGACGACGGGATGCCGGTGGCTGCCGACATGCCTGCCGCCCGCACGCTGGCCACCGGCCTCGCCAACCGCACGTTCCCGTTCATCCGCTACGACCTCGGCGATCAGGTCACGTGGCTACCCGGAAAATGCCCGTGCGGAAGTGAATTCGCTCGGCTCGCGGACATCGGCGGGCGGCGCGACGACGATTTCCGCTACCCGGCGTGCACGATCCCCGCGAGCGTCTTCCGGCACGTCCTCGGTACGGATCCTCGTGTCTCCGAATACCAGGTCAGGCAGACCGTCGACGGTGCGGAGATTCTCGTCGTGGGCACTCCCGACGTGGACCGGCTGACCGTGTCGGTGATCGCCGCGCTGCGCCGACACGGCCTGAGCGAACCGGAGATCCAGATCCGCGTCGTCGAGCGTCTCCAGCGTCATCAGACCACCGGGAAGCTGCCGCGGTTCATCCCGTTGCGCTGAGCCGCTCGAGGGCGGCGCGCGTCGCTGCCTCGACGGTCATCACGATGAACTCGCGTCGCCGGGCGTCCCGATCGCGACCATCCGGCGACGGTGTCGCGAACAGTTTGTCCGCGGTCTGGAGCGCCACCCATCCGTCGACGAGGGTGATCACGCCGATGAGTAGTTCCTGAGCTGCGGTCTCGGAGAGTTCGGGTACCGCATCCCGTGCGCTGGCGATCAGTGACCGGGCGTGTGTCCGTCGCGATTCTTCCGCGACGGGGGCGTCGAGTTCGAGACCTTCCCAGAACAGCAGGCGGGAAAAGGCGGGATGCGCGCGTTGGTGATCGAATCTGCGGCCGGCGTAGTCGGCAATGGCCGAGACCCCGTGCCCGGACAGTTCGACAGCGGCCAGCGACGTCGCCAGTTCGCGCTCGAGGACGGCGCTGAAGAACGCTTCCTTCTTGCCGAAGTACTGGTAGATACGCTCTTTGTTGACGCCCGCCTTCTCGGCGATCCGGTCGACGCGCGCACCGGACAGCCCGAACGCACTGAACTCCGTGACTCCCGCCTCGAGCAGAAGCCGCTTGGTTCGTTCGGTGTCCCACGCCATGGGGCGATCCTAGGACAAACTCCAACTGTTTGGTTGCGAGTGGACGAACCGTCGCTTACGCTGCTAACCGCAACTAAGTAGTTGGAGTTTCCCGAGGAGGGCTGCCGCAGGATGGAAGGTCTCGCGCTCGCATCTGCCGTGGTCGAGCAACTCGCTCCCACCGCTGCGCGGGGCAGCCGTCACCAGGCCGGGCGGCATCCGGCGTTCGTTCCGGTCGCCGCCCCGTCCATCCACGTCAGGGTGGCGGTCACCTGGGTATCCATCTTCCCGCTCGTCACGCTGGGCATGACCGTGATGGCCTTGCTGGGCCCCACCGCGGCAGCCTGGCCCACCTGGCTGCGTGCGTTGATGCTCACCGGCGTCGTCGTCCCGACCGCGGTGTATCTCGTGGTGCCGCGGGTGCTGGCCCTGTCCGTCCGGTGGATGACCTGGCGCTTCCGACGGAACAGACCGCCCTACGCATGAGGAACCCGGAGGATCAGGGCGTCGCCCTGTCCGCCGCCTCCGCAGAGCGCGACGGCGCCGGTGCCGCCGCCGCGGCGCTGCAGTTCGAGCGCAAGGTGCAGGGTGATCCGGGCGCCGGACATGCCGATGGGGTGGCCGAGGGCGATGGCACCGCCGTTGACGTTGACCCGATCCGGGTCGACGCCGAGCTCCCGGGTGGAGGCGATCCCGACCGCGGCGAACGCCTCGTTGATCTCGATCAGATCCAGCTCGGTCGGTGAGATACCGGCCGCATCACAGGCTTTCGTGATCGCTCCGGACGGCTGGAGCTGCAGACCCGAATCGGGTCCGGCGACCATGCCGTGCTCGCCGATCTCCGCCAGCCAGGTCAGCCCCTCGGCCTCCGCGCGTTCCTTACTCATCACGACCACGGCGGCGGCGCCGTCGTTGATCGTCGACGCGTTTCCCGCGGTGACCGTGCCGTCCTTCCGGAATGCGCCGCGCAGCCGCGCCAGGGTCTCGGGGGTGGTGTCGGGTCGGATGCCTTCGTCGCGGCGCAGCCAGGTGCTCTCCCCCTTGCGGGCGGGGATCTCGACGGGGACGACCTCGTCGTCGAAGACCCCGCTGTCCCAGGCCTTCGCGGCCAGCTGGTGCGAGCGGGCGGCGAACGCGTCCTGGTCCTCGCGGGCGATGACGTCCTTGTCGTTGCCGGCCTCGGTGAGCAGTCCCATCGGCTGATCCGTGAATGCGTCGTGCAACCCGTCGAGGGCCATGTGGTCGACGAGGGTGACGTCGCCGTACTTGAACCCGCCGCGCGAACCGGGCAGCAGATGCGGGGCCTGGCTCATCGACTCCATGCCGCCGGCGACGATCACGTCGAACGCACCGGACCGGATGAACTGGTCGGCGAGAATGATCGACTCGACCCCGGACAGGCACACCTTGTTGATGTTCAGCGACGGAACACCCATCGGGATCCCGGCCTTCGCGGCAGCCTGCCGGGCCGGCATCTGCCCGGCACCGGCGGTGAGAACCTGTCCCATGATCACGTACTGCACACGGTCGGGGGCGACACCGGCCTTGCCGAGCGCCGCCTCGATGGCGAGGGCGCCGAGGTCGGCGCCGGAGAACCCGGCAAGTGAGCCCTGCAGGCGGCCGATCGGGGTACGGGCACCGGCGACGATCACGGAGGTGGGCATGCGAGGAAGGCCTTTCTGAGGTGGGGGTGCGTCAGTTCGCGGCGAGGGTGCGGCTGATGACCAGACGCTGAATCTGGTTGGTGCCCTCGAAGATCTGAGTGATCTTCGCTTCCCGCATGTACCGTTCGACGCGGAAGTCGCGGGTGTAGCCGTAGCCGCCGAGGACCTGGACGGCGTCGGTGGTGACCTTCATGGCGGCGTCGGTGGCGACGAGTTTGGCGACGGACGCGTTGCGGGAGTACGGCAGGCCGGCGTCGCGGCGACGGGCGGCGTCGATGTAAGTGGCGCGCGCGGAATCGACGGCGGCGGCCATGTCGGCGAGCAGGAACCCGAGGCCCTGGTGGTCGATGATCTTCTTGCCGAACGCGGTCCGCTCCTGCGCGTAGGCCACCGCCTCGTCGAGCGCGGCTTGCGCAAGGCCGACGGCGACGGCGGCGATCCCGAGCCGGCCGGAGTCGAGCGCGCTGAAGGCGATCTGCAGACCCTGACCCTCGGCGCCGATCCGCCGTTCCACGGGGACGAACGCGTCGTCGTAGTGCGCGGACGTGGTCGGCACGGCGTGCAGACCCATCTTCTCCTCGGGCTTGCCGAACGTCAGCCCCTCGGTGTCCTTGGGCACCAGGAAGCAGGAGATGCCCTTCGACCCCTCACCGGTGCGGGCGAAGAGGTTGTAGAAATCCGCGATGCCGCCGTGGGTGATCCACGCCTTCGCGCCGTTGACCACGTACCCGCCGTTCATCGCGGCGGCCTTGCATGCCAGCGCAGCGGCGTCGGACCCGGCCTGCGGTTCGGACAGGCTGTAGGCGCCGACGGTGTTGCCGCCGAGCATGTCGGGGAGCCACTGCTGCTTCTGCTCGTCGGTGCCGAACGCCATCAGCGGGTGGCACGCGAGACTGTGGACGCTGACCGCGACCGCGACGGCGGCCCAGCGGGCGGCGATCTCCTCGAGCACCTGCAGGTATACCTCGTAGGGCTGTGCGCCGCCGCCCCACTCCTCCGGGTACGGCAGGCTCAGCAGTCCGGCCTCCCCGAGGGTGGCGAACACTCCCTCGGGGTAGGTCTCGGACTTCTCGTGCTCGTCGACGATCGGCGTCAGGACCTTGTCGGCGACGTCGCGCGTGAGCTGGATCAGGTCACGGGCTTCGTCAGTAGGCAGCAAACGATCGACGGCCACGGTTTCTCCTCGAAGAAGGGCTACGGAAAACAGTACTGGATTACGCCCCAGGGTACTGATTGCGGAATAGTACTGCAAGGCGTCGCCCAGTACTATTTCTGTCATGGAGCAGCCCACCCGAACCGGTTTCGCCACCCGACGGCGCACCCAGCTCTTCGACGCCCTCGTCGACCTCTTCCTGGTCGAGGGGTTCGCGCACCTGACTCTCGACGAGATCGCGAACCGGCTGCGCTGCTCGAAGTCGACGCTGTACACCCTCGCCGGCAGCAAAGAGCAGCTCGTCCGGGCCGCCACCGTGCACTTCTTCCGCCGCGCGACCGAGGACGTCGAGTCGCACATCGAGCCGATCTCCGGGGCTCGCGAGCGGATCACCGCATACCTGTCGGCCGTCGGCAACGCGCTCGCGGCTGCGTCCGACCAGTTCATGGCAGACCTCGACGCCTTCCCGCCGGCGCGGGAGGTCTACGAACGGAACACACAGTTCGCGGCCGGTCGAGTCCAGGAGTTGATCACCGAAGGCGTCGCCGCCGGTGACTTCCGCGACGTGCACGCCGCGTTCGCCGCCGACCTCGCCGCCACCATGATGGTCCGCATCCAGCAGCGCGGGGTCCGCGACAGCACCGGGCTCGACGACGCACACGCCTACGCCGAACTCGCCGCCATCCTCACCGGCGGCATCAGCGCCTGAGCCGCATCACCGCGTTCGTGTACCGAGAAGTTCCGCGGTTCTCCGCAACCGCATCAGCACCTGCAGATCGAGGGATGTGTCGGGGTCGCGCCACGCCGGGCCGAGGAGGGTATCGATCGAATCGAGGCGTTGGTAGAGGGTGTTGACGTGTATGCCGAGGCTCGACGCGGTCGCCGAATGGCGCCGGCCGTGCGCGAGATACTCCGACAGTGTCTCCATCAGTGACACACCGCGTGTGGACTGCTCCGCCATCAATGGACCCAGTTGGGCCTCGGTCAGCTCGTCGAGGTGCTCCCGTGCCATGTGACTCAGCAGGATTCGGTAGATGCCCAGACCCCGGGCGGACGAGACCTCCCCCGCCCGGCCGAGCGTGTCGAGCACGTCGACGGTCTGCTGAGCCTCGACGTAGGCGTGCGCGAGAGCCTGCGCACCGCGAGCGGGTTCGGCGATACCGATCGTCGCGTCGAGCCGCCCGGAAGTGAACACCGCCTGGACGGAGGCGGAATCCTTGGCGGGCACGACGGCGAGTGCTCGGGAACCATGCTCCGCTGCAACGGTTCCCGGAGGGAAGGGCAAGGTCCCGAGAGCCGCACGGATCGTGTCCTGACCCGTGGCGACCGCGACGGCGATGCAGTACGTCGTGTCCGGGTTCAGTCCGGCCAATCTCAGTTGTCGACGCTCGTCCTGGGCGGTGGCGGCGGGGTGTGTCAGCAGGTCGACGAGAAACGCGTCCCGCGCGCGACGCGTCGCCTCGCCCGCGGCACGCTCCCCGGCGAGCGACAGCGCGATCGCGGGTGCCGCCCGTTCGAGCAGGAGACGGGTGGTCGGCTCCTCTGTTCCGACCGACAGGAGTGCGCCGAGCATCTCGCCGGCCGCCGCGACGCGCTGCGCGACCACCCCGCCGCGTTCGGCGTGATCGTTTCCGCCCACGCGCAACTCGCGGACCGCCGCCGACACAGTGTCGGAGTGCGGCAGCAGTTCCGCGGGCAGCGCGGATTCGTCCATCACGAAATATGCCGGTTGCCGGGAGAGTTGCGCGACCTCCTGCACCAGACGCTGCACCCCCGCCCCGAGTAGCACCACCTGCGTCAGGGTCCGATCCCACTGCAGTATCTGTTCGAGCTCGATGGTGCGCTGCGATAATTCGGCGTTCACCGATTCGAGCCGTGCGACGGTGTCCCGCTCACGCTCCAGCGAGCGAACGTTCTCGATCGCGATCGCCGCGTGCGCTGCCAGCGCCGACAGCAGTGCGATCTCGGATTCGGTGAAGGCCCGCTCCTGGCGCTTACACGCGAACAGTGCACCGATAACGCGATCGGCCACCCGCAAAGGCACCCCCAGTAGGCCCCGCATGTTTTCGGACCGGGCCGCGCTGTCGGCTCCGGTGATGTGCCGGAAGGCCGGCTCGCTCTGGTAGTCGGGCGTCCACTCCGGTGCGGATCTGCGGACGATCAGGCCGACGAGTCCTTCGTCCAGTGACAGTCGGATTCCGACGAGATTCGGGGTCAATGCCCCGCTGGTGACCTCGATGACGAATTCCTCGTCGTAGACCGACCCCATGTAGGCGAGATCCACACCGAGCAGCCGCCGGGCCTGATCGACCACTTCCTGCAGCAACACTCGGCCGTACCGAACAGTCGTCAGCCGGACGGCGATGTCGTTCAGCGCCGCGAGCTCATTGCTGCGCTGCCGGCGCTGGTCGAGCTGCGCCCGGAGGCGGAGTGCGGCGTTGGCTTCGCGCTCCACCGCGGCCCTGTCGGACGGGCCGGATTCCTCGATCAACGTGCGCCGGAGGGTATCGAGTTCGTCGAGGGGTGCGTCGTCGAGCAGCAGTTCCATCCAGCCGCGATCGGCAGTACTCACTGGTGTCTCCATCCATACATCCCCGGATCAGGTAGATGAAATCTACATTGGCCGAGACCCAGATCACAGCTATGTTCGAGACATCACCTTCTCGCCTGCAAAGGACTGGTTCTCGCCATGTTGATCGATGCACTGTTGGCATCCCTTCCGGCGGATCGCGTCGTCCGCGACCCCGACGTCGTCGCGAAGTACCAGCACGACGAAGCCGAGTGGGCGCCGTACTCCGCCCCGCTCGCCGTCGTCAGACCGCGAACGGCGGAGGAAGTCCAGGCCGTCGTGCGAGCCTGCCTCGACCACGACACCGCCGTCGTGACCCGTGGTGCCGGCACGGGCCTGTCCGGCGGAGCGAACGCCACCGACGGCTGCGTCGTCCTCGCGCTCGAGGGTATGAACGCGATCAAGGACATCGATCAACTCGAGCGGTACGCCGTCGTCGAGCCCGGCGTGGTGAACGACCATCTCCGCGCCGCGTGCGCCGAACACGGACTCTGGTATCCGCCGGATCCGGCCAGTTCGCCGTGGTCCACGATCGGCGGGAACGTCGCCACCAACGCAGGCGGGCTGTGCTGCGTCAAGTACGGCGTCACCCGCGACTACGTTCTCGGCATGCAGATCGTCACGGGCACCGGCGAACTCGTGCGCCTCGGCCGCAAGACCGCCAAGGGGGTGGCCGGCTACGATCTGGCGGGTCTCATTGTCGGTTCCGAGGGAACGCTCGGCGTCATCACCGAGATCACCGTCAAGTTGCGCCCGCTCCAGGACCCGCAACGCACCGTGGCCGGCTACTTCGACTCCATCGTCGACGCGGGCCGGGCCGTCAGTGCCGTGGCCGCGGCGGGACTCACCCCGTCGGCGCTGGAGTTGGTGGACAAGCAGTGCCTCATCGCCGTCGACGCGTGGAAGAAGATGGGCTTGTCGGTGGACGCGAACGTCGTTCTCCTCGGCCGCGTCGACACCGCGGGCGTCGTCGGCGATCAGGAAGCGGAGAAGATGCTGTCCTGCTTCGACGAAGCCGGAGCCACGTGGTCTGCCGTCTCCACCGACCAGGAGGAGGCGGACGCGTTGTTCGCGGCGCGTCGTCTGGCCTATCCGGCAATGGAACGGCTCGGACCGGTGCTCACCGAAGACGTGTGCGTGCCGAAACGGGCTGTCCCCGAGATGCTTGCGCGCATCGAACAGATCGGCATCGCCCACGAGACCACCATCGCCAACATCGCACACGCCGGCGACGGGAACCTGCACCCACTGCTCATCACACCCCGCGACGACGAGGCCGCCCGTGCCCGGGCGCAGGCCGCCTTCGCGGACATCATCGACGCGGCACTGGAACTCGGCGGCACGGTCACCGGCGAACACGGTGTCGGTCTCCTGAAGATGGACGGCCTCGCCCAGGAACTCGATCCGGTGGTGCTGGACATACATCGATCGGTGAAGAACGCCCTCGATCCGCGCGGAATCATGAACCCCGGGAAGATCTTCTCGTAATTCCAACTCAGCGTGAACGCCTGTCGCGCACGGACTTCGGCCCGAGCATGGCACGGCGGTCCGAACCGTGCCAAATTATCGGAAAGTCGAGACACTCATGTCGTCTGTACTGCAGAAACCCGAGATCGAGGCGAGGGTGGTCCGGAAGGTCGCTCGGCGGCTCATCCCGTTCCTCGGCCTCGCCTATTTCGTCAACTACCTCGACCGGACCAACATCGGGCTGGCGAAGTTGACCATGAGCGAGGAACTCGGACTCACCGAGACCATGTTCGGTCTCGCCTCGGGGTTGTTCTTCATCGGGTACCTCCTGTTCGAGGTGCCGAGCAACCTCGCGCTGCACAAGTTCGGCGCACGTCGATGGATAGCCCGGATCATGCTCACGTGGGGAATCATCGCGGCCGCGATGGCCTTCGTGCCCAACGTCGGATCGCTGTACACACTGCGCATGCTGCTGGGTATCGCCGAGGCGGGGTTCTTCCCGGGCGTCCTGCTCTACCTGACCCTGTGGTTCCCCCGCGCCTATCGGGTGCGGCTGATGGGCCTGTTCCTGCTCGCTCTCCCGGTATCGTCGGCGCTCGGGGCCCCGCTGTCGAGCGCCATCATTCAATACTGGGACGGGCTGTTCGGGCTGTCCGGTTGGCGCGTCATGTTCCTGATCGAGGGAATACCCGCCGTCGTGCTCGCGGTGGTCACGTGGTTCTACCTGACGGACCGGCCGTCGCAGGCCACGTGGCTGGACGACGACGAAAAGGCGTGGCTCACTTGTGAACTCGAATCCGAGGCGTCCGAATCCGGTTCCCACATCAGCGGGTCGGTTCGCCGGGCGCTGACCGATTCCCGGGTGTGGATGCTGGGGCTCGTCTACTTCGGGATCACCTACGGCCTGTACTCGCTCAGCTTCTTCCTGCCCAGCATCGTCGCCGGCTTCAAGAAGTCGTTCGATACCGACTTCACCCTGTTCACCACCGGGTTGATCGTCGCTGTGCCGTTCGCGATCGGTGCCGTCGCAATGGTGTTGTGGAGCAGGCACTCCGACCGGACTGGGGAGCGGATCTGGCATGTCGCCGTCCCGACCCTGATCGGCGCCGTCTCCATCCCGATCGCCCTGTACATGCAGTCGCCGCTCACGACGATGATCGCGGTCACGATCAACGCGGTCGGTGTCTTCTGTGCCCTGCCGGTGTTCTGGTACCTGCCCAGCACCTTCCTGACCGGCGCGGGTGCGGCGGCAGGTATCGCCGTCGTCAACTCGGTGGGCAACATGAGCGGTTTCGGGGCCCCGTACGTCACGGGATGGCTGTTCGACGCCACCGGGAATTCGCGCGCAGGCCTGTGGGTTGTCGGGGCGGTCATGCTCGTCGCGGTGATGCTGGTTCTGGTGCTCAGAACACGGGTAAGTTCCACGCGCAGTTCCGAAGACGTCGGCCCGGACGTCGTCACCGCACGTCGTTGACCCGATGATGGGCGCGGCCCCCGGTGGGGTCGCGCCTTCGTCATTGCTCCTCGGCGATCCGCTCGAGCAGTGGACGGGTTCGGTAGGGAATCGCGTCGCGCATTGCGACGGAGACCGTCGTGCGCTCGATGCCGGGCACGGCGAGGATGAGGCCGGCGACGCGGTACAGATCGTCGGCATCGACGGCGACCACGCCGATGTGGAGGTCCGCCGCCCCGGAGATGCCGACGACCTCGACCACCTCGGCGATGTCCCGGAGGTGTTCGATCACGTCTTCGAGGCGATGCTGGTCGACCACCGCGGTGACGAATGCCTGCAACGGATATCCCAGATCGCGGGGTGACACGCACCGGTCTACGGGGGCGAGCACCTTCTGCTCTTCCCAGCGAGACATTCGTGCCTGCACGGTATTCCGCGCCATGCCCAGCAGGGATGCCAATTGCACACCGGTGGCGCGCGGGGCGTCGCACAGGGCGAGCAACAGGCGGGCGTCGGTCCGGTCCAGTTTCGTCATGTAGCGCAGTATGCCACGGATTGAAATGTGATTATTGGGCATTCTGCTTATTTTCAGTACTAACGCTTGCGCATGCTGGATCCTGATGGTTGTGTGAATACATCATTTTGACCGAAAAGGTCATTCGCGGGCGTCGGCTCTCCCGTTTCAACCCCTTCGGAGGTTTTCGTGTTCGACAATGACGACGTGGTGCAACTGGTCACCGAAACCGGTGCGCGAGTGACGCATCCGGACTTCTCCTCGTACGTCGACGATGTCGACATCGAGGCGGTACGCGCGCTGTACGAAGACTTGGTCGTGGTGCGGCGCATCGACGCGGAGGCGACGGCGCTGCAGCGGCAGGGCGAACTGGGCCTGTGGGCTCCGCTGCTGGGGCAGGAAGCGGCACAGGTCGGTTCGGCTCGCGCCCTCGATCCCGACGACTTCGTCTTCGCCAGCTACCGCGAACACGGAGTGGCCTACTGCCGCGACGTCGACCCCACCCACATGCTCCGGTTCTGGCGGGGGTCGACGCACTCGGGGTGGAACCCGTTCGAATACAACATGACGACCCCGGCGATCATCGTCGGCGCGCAGGCGCTGCACGCCACCGGGTACGCGCTGGGCGTGCAGTTCGACGGCACCGACGGCGCAGCGATCACCTACTTCGGCGACGGCGCCACCAGCCAGGGCGACATCTCCGAGGCCTTTGGGTTCGCCGCGAGTTTCAACGCACCCGTGGTGTTCTTCTGCCAGAACAACCAGTGGGCGATCTCCGAACCGGTCAGTCTGCAATCGCGGGTGAGCATCGCCGCCAGAGGCCGGGGCTTCGGTGTTCCCAGCGTGCGCGTCGACGGCAACGACGTCCTCGCCGTGATCGCCGTGACCCGGGCCGCGCTCGAACGGGCCCGGGAAGGCAGCGGACCCACCCTGATCGAGGCGATCACCTACCGGATGGGCCCGCACACCACGTCCGACGACCCGTCCCGGTACCGCCCGGCCGCTCTCGACGAGGAATGGAAACGCAAGGACCCGCTCGACCGCATCCGGGCCCTCCTCGAATCGGCCGGTGCGATCGACGAAAACTACCTCGCTGCCGTGCAACAGCGCGCCGATGACACCGCCGCGGCGTTGCGCCGCGGATGCCTCGAGACCGTCGAACCCGAGCCGATGTCGTTGTTCGACAACGTCTACGCCGAACCCCATCCCCTCGTAGACGAAGAGCGGCGCCAGTTCGCCGTGTACCTCGACAGCTTCGAAGGAACCGACGCATGAGCACAGACATCTCCGCGGCCGTCCCGACCACACTTCCGCTGGGCAAGGCCCTGAACGCCGGACTGCGCCGCGCCCTCGAGAGCGACCCGAAGGTCCTGCTCATGGGCGAGGACATCGGCAAACTCGGCGGCGTCTTCCGCATCACCGATGGACTCCAGAAGGACTTCGGACCCAACCGCGTCATCGACACCCCGCTCGCCGAGTCCGGGATCATCGGTACCGCAGTCGGTCTCGCGATGCGCGGCTACCGGCCGGTGTGCGAGATCCAGTTCGACGGGTTCATCTACCCCGGCTTCGATCAGATCGTGTCGCAGGTCGCCAAACTGCACTACCGCACCGGCGGCAACGTCACAATGCCGATCACCATCCGCGTCCCGTACGGCGGCGGGATCGGCGCCATCGAGCATCACTCCGAATCCCCGGAGGGGTACTTCGCCGCGACCGCGGGCCTCCGGGTGGTGACGTGCAGCAACGCCGGCGACGCGCACACGATGATTCAGCAGGCCATCGCCTCGGATGATCCGGTGCTCTTCTTCGAACCGAAGCGCCGCTACTGGGAGAAGGGGCAGATCGACCCGGAGGCCGAGTCGAGTCCACTGCACAAGGCCCGGGTGGTCGCACCGGGCACCGACGCCACCGTCGTGGCCTACGGGCCGCTCGTGACGACCGCACTGCAGGCGGCGAAAGTCGCTGCGGGTGAGGGTCGGTCGATCGAGGTGATCGATCTGCGGTCCCTCTCCCCGCTCGACGTCGACACCATCGCCGCGTCCGTGCAGCGCACCGGACGCCTGGTCGTCACCCACGAGGCGCCCGTGTTCCTCGGGATCGGCGCCGAAATCGCCGCCCGCATCGGCGAGCGCTGTTTCTATCACCTCGAAGCACCGGTGGCGCGGGTCGGCGGGTTCACCGTCCCGTATCCGCCGGCGAAACTCGAAGAGCACTTCCTGCCGGACGTCGACCGCATCCTCGACGCAGTCGATCGAACCTTCACCGCGTAGGACCAGGAGTTTTCCATGCCCACTGTCAAGACATTCCTGCTGCCCGACCTCGGTGAGGGTCTCACCGACGCCGAGCTGCTGACCTGGCTGGTCGGGGTCGGTGACACCGTCACGCTCAACCAGATCATCGCCGAGGTCGAGACGGCGAAGGCGTCCGTGGAGTTGCCCTCGCCCTATGCCGGAACGGTCGTCGCGCTGCACGCCGAGGAGGGGACGACCATCGACGTCGGCAGCCCCTTCATCGACGTCGCGGTCGCCGACGAAGATTCTGCGCAGACCCCGGCCGAGCGGACCCCCGTTCTGGTCGGCTACGGCGTGGCCGAGGAGACCACGAGCCGACGCCGGCAGCGACGTCCGGTGGCGGGAACCCGGGTCGACGACGCGCCTGCGCCGAACCCGGCACGTCCCCTGGCATCTCCCCCCGTCCGCTTCGCCGCGAGGCAACACGGAGTCGACCTCGTCGATGTGGAGGCAACCGGGGTCAACGGTGACGTCACCCGCGACGACCTCGAGCGCCACCGCACCACCCCGGTGACACCACCGGCGGCTCCCGTCCAGCCGGCGGACGGCGACGAGGAACGGATCCCGATCAAGGGCGTCCGCAAGCACACCGCCGCGGCGATGGTCCGCAGCGCGTTCTCCGCGCCACACGTCACCGAGTTCGTCACGGTGGACGTCACCCCGACACTCGACCTCCTGACGCAGCTACGCGATACGAAGCACTTCACCGACGTGCGGCTGACCCCACTGACCCTGGTGGCCAAGGCCCTGCTCGTGGCGCTGCGCACCAACCCGACCCTGAATTCGTTCTGGGACGACGACGCCCAGGAGATCGCCCTCAAACGCTTCGTGAACCTCGGCATCGCGGCCGCCACCCCGCGCGGACTGATGGTGCCGAACATCAAGAATGCGCACACCCTCGGCCTGCGCGACCTCGCGCTCGCGCTGTCGGATCTGACGACCACGGCCAAGGACGGGAAGACCGGACCGGCCGACCTGGCCGACGGCACGATCACGATCACCAATGTCGGTGTCTTCGGAGTCGACTCGGGCACACCCATTCTCAACCCCGGCGAGGCGGCGATTCTCTGCTTCGGGGCCATCCGCAGGCAGCCGTGGGAATACCAGGGCGAGATCGCGTTGCGGTCGGTCACCACACTGAGCTTGTCGTTCGACCATCGACTGGTCGACGGCGAACAGGGATCGACGTTCCTGGCGACCATTGCTCAGATCCTGGCCGATCCGCTGACGTTGATCGCACTCAGCTGAAACCCTGCCATTCGACCTTTCCGGCACGTTCCATGACGTGCCCGACCGAGGGAGTTCCCCCATGCCCGACCAACCGGACGTCCTGATTCTCGGCGGTGGATCCGGCGGGTACGCCTGCGCCTTCCGCGCCGCGCAGTTGGGCAAGACCGTCACCCTTATCGAGGAGGACAAGGTCGGCGGCACCTGCCTGCACCGTGGGTGCATCCCCACCAAGGCGCTCGTGCACGCCGCCGAGGTCGCCGACACCGTCACGCACGCGTCGTCCTTCGGGATCGGCGCGACATTGGACGGGATCGACCTCGGCGGAGTGCACGCGTACAAGAACTCGATCGTCGAACGCCTCTACAAGGGCCTGCAGGGACTGGTGCGGAGCCACGAGATCGAGGTGGTCCACGGCACCGGGCGCTACGGCGGCGGCCGCACAGTCCACGTCGGCGACCGCACGATCACCGGAACGTCCCTCGTCCTCGCGACCGGCTCACAGGTTCGGAGCCTGCCCGGACTCGAGATCGGCGGCCGAATCCTCACGAGCGACGAAGCGTTGACGTTTCCCGAGCTTCCGAAGCGCGTCGTCGTGCTCGGCGGGGGTGTCATCGGCGTCGAGTTCGCCGGCATCTGGGCCTCCCTGGGCGCAGACGTCACGATCGTCGAAGCGCTGCCCCGGCTCATCGCCTCCGAGGACGAGTGGGCCTCGAAGCAACTCACCCGGGCACTCCGCAAGCGGGGCATCACCATCATGACGGGCACGCGATTCGCGAAGGCCGTCCAGGACGACTCCACGGTCAGCGTCACCGTGGAGTCGGGCGACACGATCGAGGCCGACCTGATGCTGGTCGCGGTCGGCCGCGGTCCCCGCACTGCCGACATCGGACTCACCGAGAACGGCATCGACACGGACCCCCGCGGTTTCGTCACGGTCGACGACTCCCTGCGCACCGCACAGCCGGACGTGTACGCGGTCGGCGACATCGTTGCCGGACCGCAACTCGCGCATCGCGGATTCCAGCAGGGCATCTTCGTCGCCGACACCATCGCCGGGCGCCACCCGACCTCGTTGGACGACAAAGGAATTCCCCGCGTGACGTACTCGAACCCCGAGGTCGCCTCGGTCGGGCTCACCGAGGATCAGGCCCGCGAGCGCCACGGCGACGTCAGCACCGTCGTCTACGACCTGGCCGGCAACGGCAAGAGCCAGATTCTCGGGACCACCGGCGGCGTCAAACTCGTGCGCGCCGGAGCCACGCAGGGGCCGGTGGTCGGGGTCCACATGGTCGGAGAACGCGTGAGCGAACTCGTCGGTGAAGCGCAACTGATCGTCAACTGGGGCGCGTACCCCGAGGAAGTCGCGGCACTCGTCCACGCGCACCCCACCCAGGCCGAAGCACTCGGCGAGGCACACCTCGCTCTCGCGGGAACGCCTCTGCACAGTCACAACTGATCGAGAGACTGACCGACAACCGGATGTCAGTTCGGTTGACTGTCATCGTATTCCGCCCGCACCGCCGCCCGTGGCCGGGGAAGAGGGGGGCTCCTCGGGCACGAGCGGCAGACGGCCACCCGGCCGAGGGGGACCGGTCAGGGGACCTGGCTGCCACTGGGGCCGCCGACCCCGCGTGCAGCGTGGATGTCGGGTACCCGGCGACATGCCGAGTTATTCAGGGGCGGGGCGAAAATGTTCCGACCGGGAATTGGGTGAATGTCCAGTTTGGATACCACGTAATCCGTCGCACCGATGGGGAACTCCGCTCGCTCGAACTGACCGGACCGTAGGTCGCAAGTCGGCCATCGAAGGGGCGGTCGGCGATAGTGTGGGTACATCGTCGAGAGGTGAGCAGGTGGCATTCGTCGGCAGTGCCTCGAGTGGGATGGATCGATCAGTCGATGCCTGATGTCGATCCGTTCGCGACCCAAAGCGACGTGTCCGGTTCGGTCACGGCGGAGTTGGCGGCGGCCGGATTCGAGGACGCGCAGGAGATCGGGCGCGGCGGGTTCGGGGTGGTGTACCGCTGCACCCAGGGTGCACTCGACCGCACGGTCGCGGTGAAGGTCCTCACCGCAGACCTCGACGAGGAGAACCGGGCACGGTTCCTGCGGGAGCAGCGTGCGGGCGGTCGGCTGACCGGTCATCCCAACATCGTCGATGTTCTCCATGCCGGTGTCACCGAGAACGGTCGGCCGTTCATCGTCATGCCGTATCACGCCCAGGGATCTCTCGACGAGCGGATCCGGCGGCACGGGCCGCTCCCGGTGGACGAGGCGTTGCGGCTCGGGGTGAAGATGGCGGGCGCCCTGGAGACGGCGCACCGTCTCGGGATCCTCCACCGCGACGTCAAGCCCGGGAACATTCTGCTCACCGACTACGGGGAGCCTGCTCTGACGGATTTCGGGATCGCTCACATCGTCGGTGGGTTCGTGACCGCGGCCGGGATCGTGACGGGGTCGCCGGCATTCACCGCTCCCGAGGTGGTGGCGGGCGAGCCTCCGAGCCCGGCTGCCGATGTCTATGGTCTCGGTGCCACCTTGTTCGCGGCGATCACCGGTCACGCGGCGTTCGAGCGCCGAAGTGGTGAGCAACTGATGGCGCAGTTTTTGAGGATCACGTCCGAGCCGATTCCGAACCCCCGCGAGCACGGCGTTCCCGAGGACGTGAGCGCGGTCATCGAACGAGCCATGTCCGCCGAACCCGGGGCCCGCCCCTCCTCGGTGGAACTGGGCCGGCAACTGCGCGAGTCCCAACGTCACCACGGCTTCCCGGTCGACGAGATGGCGATGCATCCGGAACCGGGTGCAGTGCAGGGAGAAACGTCCGGCGCGGGCGCGGGTCCTGCAGAGGACGGCGCGTGGCGCCGGCCGTCGTGGGCACCGGCGGTGTCGGGTCGAACGGGCGGGCTTCCGCTGGAGTTGACCAGCTTCGTGGACCGGCGGTCGGAACTGGCGGAGGCGACGAACTTGTTGTCGACGTCGCGGCTGGTGACGTTGACCGGAATCGGCGGGGTGGGGAAGACCCGGCTCGCTCTGCGTGCGGCCGCCAAGGTGCAACGCCAATTCCCGGATGGTGTGACGTTGGTGGAACTCGGTGAGCTGCTCGACGATTCGCTGTTGGCGGGAGTGGTGGCGGCCGCACTGGGCGTACGAGACCAGTCGGCGCGACCCTCGCACGAGGTGCTCGTCGAGTTCCTCGCCCCGCGTGAGCTGTTGCTGGTGCTCGACAATTGCGAGCAGGTGGTGGTGGCGGCCGCGAAGCTCGCCGAAATCCTGCTTCGCGTGTGCCCCCGGTTGCGGATTCTCGCGACGAGTCGCGAACCGCTCGGAATCGGTGGGGAAACGGCGCTGCTGATCCCGCCCTTGCCCGTCCCGGATCCCGACAATCTGCCGAAAGGTCTGCCCCGCAACGACGCGGTGACCTTGTTCGCCGAACGGGGCGTCGCCGCCGTCCCCGGGTTCGAGCTCACCGAGGACAACAAGGCCACCATCGCCCGCATCTGTCAGCGGCTGGACGGGCTGCCCTTGCCGATCGAATTGGCGGCGGCCCGGCTTCGTGCGATGACGCCCGAACAGATACTACGGCGGCTGACCGACCGCTACGTGCTGCTGACCCGCGGCAGCAGGGATGCGCCGTCGCGACAGCAGACGTTGCGGATGTGTATCGACTGGAGTTACGACCTGTGTACGCCTACGGAACAACGAATGTGGGCGCAGCTGTCGGTGTTCGCGGGCAGTTTCGAACTCGAGGCGGCCGAGCAGGTCTGCGACCTGACAGCCGAGGATATCCTCGACACGGTGACGTTCCTCGTGGACAAGTCGATCCTCACGAGGGAGGAGTCGGGTTCCGCGGTGCGGTTCCGGATGCTCGAGACGGTGCGCGCCTACGGGCGGGAGAAGGCGCAGAAGAGTGGCGAGTACCCCGAACTTCGCCGCCGGCACCGTGACTGGGTGGAGCGGCTCGCGGTCGAGGCGGAATCCGAATGGATCGGTTCTCGTCAGCTCGCGTTGATCGCCAGGCTGGGGCGGGAACAGCCGAATATCCGTGAGGCGCTGGAGTTCTGCGTGTCCGACAGTCCCGAGATAGGGCTGCGGATCGCTGCCGCCCTCTATCCGTTCTGGCTGTCCCGGGGTCTGTTCGGCGAGGGGCGGCGGTGGCTGGACCGCATCTTTGCTCGACAGCCTGCGGAGCCTACGGCCGATCGCGTCAAGGCGCTCTATGCCGGCAGTGTGCTGGCCGGGGTGCAGGGCGACATTCGGGTGTCGGATGCTGTGGCGGAGGAAGCGCAGACGCTCGCCGCGCAGACGACCGACCCGCTGGTGCGCGCGCACATCGAGCACACTGTCGGATATGCGGCTCTGTTCGCGGGGCGTCTTCCCCACGCGCGCACACATCTCGAGAAGGCCGTCCAGGGGTTCAGAGACCGCAACGACGTCTTCGAGGTCGCCGCGATCGTGGGTCTCGGCATGGTGCACGACCTGTTGAACGATACGGAACGGGCCATCGAATGTCATGAGCGTGTTCTCGCGATCACCGAAGCGCACGGCGAGTCGGTGTATCGGTCGTATTCGCTGTGGGCGTTGGCTGTTGCGGTGTGGCGGCTCGGGGACGGAAGGCGCGCGGTGCGGCTGGTCGGGCAGGCGCTCCAGCTCGATCGCCGGGTGAATGACCGGCTCAATGCCAGTGTGTGCCTGCAGACACTCGCGTGGATCGCCGCCGAGGAGCAGAGCATGCAGCGCGCGGTCGTGTTGATGGGTGCCGCTGAGAAGCTCACCCGGTCGGTCGGGAGTTCGGCGGTGTTGGTGCCCGGACTGAGCGTGTACCAGGACGAGTGCGACCGCACGACCCGGCAGGCTCTGGGTGCGCAGGCGTTCGCCGCGGCCCACCGAAAGGGCGAGGCGCTCGGGTTCGACGAAGCCGTCGCCTTCGCTCTGGGCGAGCAGATTTCGCCCTCGGCGACCTCTGCCGGTTCGTCGCCCACACCGACGAAGCGCGAGCGTGAGGTGGCCGGACTGATCGCCGAGGGACTGACAAACAAGGAGATTGCCGCGCGACTGGTGATCTCACCCCGCACCGCGCAGGGGCACGTCGAACATCTCCTGACGAAGTTGGGGTTCAACTCACGGGCGCAGATCGCGGCGTGGGTGGTGGAATCGCAGTCGGGCTATCAGGGCGATTCGGGTGCGTGAATCGGAGCCGACTGCTCGAGGGTGGCGGCCCAGCTGGCCAGGAGGTCCAGGCCCTCCTTGGAGCGCGTCCCGGCTTCGGCGCTGTAGGTGAGCATGGTCAGACCGGTGTCCGCGGGTAATTCGAGGACTTCGTACGACAGGTCCAGGTCGCCCACCACCGGGTGATGCAGGTGTTTGACCCCGGTGCGGTGGAGACGGACGTTGTGCGCGGCCCAGAGGGTGCGGAAGTGCTCGCTCCGGGTCGACAGCTCGCCGATCAGGTCGGTGAGGTCCTTGTCGTAGGGGTCGCGGCCGGCCTGCGTCCGGAGGATCGCGACGGTGTCGTGGGCGGCCCTGTCCCATTCGATCCAGAAGTCGTGTGAACGCGGGCCGAGGAACATGAACCGGGCCATGTTGACCGGTCGCCGGGGGTCCTCGTACATCGGTGAGTAGAGGGCACGACCGAGCGTGTTCGCGGCGAGCACGTCGAGGCGGCCGTTGCGCACGAAGGCGGGCGCGCCGGTCATGGCGTCGAGGATCCGCTGCACGGCGGGACGGACACGCTGCTGGGTGGGCCGTCGCCGGGAGCGTGAGGTGGTTCCGGCGGTCCGGGCGAGGTCGAACAGGTGCTCGCGCTCGGCCTCGTCGAGTTGCAACGCCCCGACCAGCGCGTCCAGGACGCTCTCGGAGACACCGCTCAGATTCCCGCGCTCGAGCCGGATGTAGTAGTCGATGCTCACACCGGCCAGCAGCGCCACCTCTTCGCGGCGCAGCCCGGCCACCCGCCGGTTACCGCCATAGGCGGGAAGACCCGCCTGCTCAGGCGTGATCTTCGCCCGACGCGACGTCAGGAACGCACGGATTTCGCTGCGATTGTCCACCGAATCAGCGTAGGACCGATCCGAAGGACGTGGGAGGTCCTGGCATTACCTGGAAGTCCTACAGGGGCAGGGGACGGTTGTCGGCCACGCTCTTCATGACGAGGGTGGAGCTGAGGCGTTGGACGCCGGGGAGGGTGGCGAGAGATTCGTCGTAGAGCGTCTGGAAGCCGGGGAGGTCACGGGTGATGACCCGCAGGAGGTAGTCGGGGTCACCGAACAGTCGTTGTGCTTGCAGGACGTGGGGAATCGCGGCGACGGCCCGTTCGAAGGCCTCGATGGTGTCGCGGTCGGCGGCACGCATCGTGACGAAGACGAGCGCCTCGAAGGTGAGGCCCAGTGCGCGGGCGTCGAGCTGGGCACGGTAACCGCTGATCGCGCCGGAGCTCTCCAACGCGCGTAACCGGCGGTGACAGGGCGAGATGCTGAGTCGGACCCGGTCGGCGAGTTCGGTGACGGAAAGCCGACCATCTCGTTGGAGCTCAGCAAGAATCTTCCTGTCCACGGTGTCCATGTGGAAGATTTTCCCCCAATGTCCTGCCGATGATGGAATCTTTGGCAACGTATTCTCCGTCGATCTTCCTAATCTTTCTTGTGGGAACCGCCAGGTGAGCTGGTGTTCCGGGAGCGTGAAGGATGAGTGAGATTCATGGCGATCGGTACCGTTGCGGCGTTCTGGGCGGTGTCATTCCTGTTCGTTCTGACGCCGGGGGCGGATTGGGCGTACGCGATCGCAGCGGGACTGCGTCATCGCACCGTGGCGCCCGCAGTGGGTGGGCTGTTGACGGGTCATCTGCTGATGACCGCGGTGGTGGCGGCCGGAGTCGCGGCGTTGGTGGCCCGGTCGCCGCTGGTACTGACCGCGTTGACGGCGGTCGGGGCGGCGTATCTGGTGTGGCTCGGGATCGCGACGCTCGTGAAGCCGTCGGTGCCGCCGCAGGCCGGGATGGAGCAGGCACCGGAATCGTGGGTGCGGCAGGCGGTCAAGGGTTTGGGGATCAGTGGGCTGAACCCGAAGGTGTTTTTGCTGTTCTTGGCGCTGCTGCCGCAGTTCACCGACACGGGCGGGCGGTGGCCGCTCGCGGTGCAGATCGTGCTGTTGGGTGTGGTGCACACGGCAAGTTGTGCGGTGGTGTACACGGGGGTGGGGACAGGCGCGCGGCTGGTGCTGCGCGCGCGGCCTGCCGCAGCACGGGTGGTGACCTGGATTTCCGGTGCCGCGATGATCGTGCTCGGTGTGGTGTTGCTGTTCGAGCGGGTGATCGGATAGAAGCCGGCAACCAGCGGCAGTTTACGGGCAATGTGAACCTGCAGACGCCTGCGACGGCCACGCCCGCGGGAACGGCACCCGCATCGATCCCGGCGTGACCGGCGTGTACTCGGCGGCAGCATGCAGTCGGCCACTCCGCACGACGACGCCGCCGCCGCGCACCATCGTGTCGACCAGTTCGGCGGCGAACGACTCGGGGTCAGGCGCAACAACCGTGCGGCGTCGGTCAGCCACGCGCGCGCGTGCAGGTAGGCCTCGACCTCGTCGACGAGAATGCCGTCGCGAATCATCAACGCGAAAGCGAAGATTCGGCGGAAGCCATACCATACTGCTCCGTCCGGGTCGTCGACGAGACGTTGGGCCCGACGCCGTGCACTGGCCAGTGCTGCGTCGGGGTCGGCGGGAATCGGGCCGTGCGCGGGCAGCAGCACTCGCGGCCGAAGGTCGGTCAGCCGGTGCAGAGACTGCAGGGCCGTGACAGTCGCGTCGGGCCCGTCGAGCGCACTGTTGACCCAGCCGACGTCGTAGTCGGACAGTGCATCCCCGACCACCAGTAGTCGCTCCTCCGGCCGCCACAACGCCAGGTGGCCGGGGGTGTGGCCCGGGGTACGGACCTCAGAAGCAGGTTGGCATCGGGAAATGGCCTCTGCCGCCAGATCACCCAGGCCGGCAACCGCTCGTTGGTGCCGCTGTCCACCCTGCTCACCACTCCGCGGGACGGCCCTTGAGCTGCTCCCAGTACCGACGGTGGGCGCGCCGGGACGGCTCGCTCGTCATGCCGGCGGCCAGTTCCCTCCGGTCGAGCGGGTCGGACAGGTCCGCGATGTCGCGCAGGGCCGGCGCCTGCAGGGCCCGCTTGGTGTAGGCGTAGTTCTCGATGCAGTCCTCGGGGGTCAGTTCGGCGACGGCGACGGCCCGGTCGAGCAGTTTCTCCGCCGGCACCAGTTCGTGGACGATGCCCATGGTGTGCGCCTCGGCCGAGGTGAAGATCTCGCCCTGCAGGCACGTGCGGGACGCCACGGGTTCTCCCCAGGCGTAGGCCAGCATCCGCAGATATACCGCGGGCATCGGGATTCCGATCGGCACCTCGTTGATCCCGAACCGGGCCCCGTCGGGGACGGCGACCCGGCGGTCACACACGGCGGCGGTGATGAGGCCGCCGGCGAAGGCGTGCCCGTTCACCGCGGCCACCGTCGGCCGCGGATAGGTGAACAATCGCATGTTCGTCGCCCGGTAGTCCTGGAACCAGGACGCGACCGCCGCCTCGTCCCCGGCGAACAGCGGAAAGTGTTCTCCGAGATCGAGTCCCGCCGAGAACCGGGCGCCGGTACCGGTCAGCACCACCGGGGAGTCCGGGTGCTCGCGTTCGAGTCGATCGAACGCTTCGTGCAGGTCGGCGAAGAAGGCGCGGTTCTGCGCATTGACCGGGTTGGTGTTCATCGTCACCACAGCGACGCGACCGCGCCGTTCGATAGTCCAGCTCATACAAGTTCCTCCGTACAGATTGTCGTCAATGTTGTTCGAGTATCGGCGTGTTCGGGCCTACAGGCCGAGGATCTGAAGGGCTCGCTCGCGCATCTCCACCTTGCGGACCTTCCCGCTGACCGTCATCGGGAACTGGTCGACGCAGTGCACGTAGCGCGGGATCTTGTAGCGCGCGAGTCGGCCCTCGCAGAATTCTCGGAGGCCGGCGACGTCGATCGGTTCGACGCCCGCGCGCAGTCGCAGCCAGACCATCAGCTCTTCACCGTATTTGGCGTCGGGTACACCGATCACCTGCGCGTCGAGGATGTCGGGATGGGTGTAGAGGAACTCCTCGATCTCCCGTGGGTAGATGTTCTCTCCTCCCCGGATCACCATGTCCTTGATGCGCCCGGTGATGGCGACGAACCCGTCCGCGTCCATGACCGCGAGGTCGCCGCTGTGGATCCAGCCGCCGGCGTCGAGGGCCTCGGCGGTCTTGCCGGGTTCGTTCCAGTAGCCGAGCATCACCGAGTAGCCGCGGATGCACAGCTCGCCGGATGTCCCTCGTGGCACGGTCTCGCCGGTCGCCGGGTCGACGACCTTGACCTCCACGTGGGGGTGCGCGCGACCGACGGTGGACACCCGGCGGTCCAGGGAGTCGTCGACCCAGGTCTGGGTGGAGGCAGGGGAGGTCTCGGTCATCCCGTAGGCGATCGCCACCTCCGGGACCCACGCGGTGACCTGCTTCATGATCTCCACCGGGCACGGTGAACCCGCCATGGCGCCGGTGCGTACCGACGACAGGTCGTAGGAGTCGAAATCAGGAACGTTGAGCATGCTGATGAACATCGTCGGCACTCCGTATATCGACGTGCACCGCTCCTGCGCACAGGCTGTCAGCGTGGCGACCGGGTCGAACGACGGTGACGGAATGACGACACAGGCGCCGTGCGTGCTCGCTCCGAGGTTGCCCATGACCATGCCGAAGCAGTGGTAGAACGGCACCGGCACACAGATCCGGTCCTGCTCGGTGTAGCCGAGCAGCTCGCCGACGAAGAACCCGTTGTTGAGGATGTTGCGATGCGAGAGGGTGACGCCCTTCGGGAACCCGGTGGTCCCCGACGTGTACTGAATGTTGATCGGGTCGTCCGGAGACAGGCTCGCCTGCACCTCGGTGAGCCGTTCCGATGAGGCCTGATCTCCGCGGATCAGGAGTGAAGCCCACTCGTCGCTGCCGAAAATTATCACCTGATCGAGCCCCGGGCACCGGGGCGATACCTCTGCGACCATCGCCTCGTAGTCGGAGGTCTTGAAGGACGGGGCTGCGAACATCAGCCGGATCCCCGACTGTGTGACCACGTATTCGAGCTCGTGGGAGCGGTAGGCGGGATTGAGGTTGACCAGGATCGCCCCCACTTTCGCCGCTGCGTGCTGCACGATCACCCACTCCGCGCAGTTCGGCGCCCAGATCCCGATCCGATCGCCGGGAGCAATTCCGTCCTCGAGCAGCGCCGAGGCCACTGCATTCACGTCTGCACGCAGCGTGGTGTACGTCCACCGCTGCCCGGTGGGTACATCGACCACCGCCTCTCGGTCGGGAAACCTCGAGACGATCCGGTCGAAGTTGTCGCCGATCGTCATCTCGAGCAACGGCCGCTCGGTCGGACCGATCGTATGACTCAGCCTGCTGTTCATGTGCGCTCCTCCATTCTCGAGGAGAAATGTGACCCGGGAAACGAACGAGCGGGACCCCCGAAGGTAGGTCCGGGGGCGTCGTACCCCCCTTGTGGGGTACGACGTTGCCACGGTGTGACGGCACTCACTAGCCTCGATATCAGATGTTCAGTTGGAGGCCGATGTGACCTTGTCTTTCGAAACCGATACGCCGATCGAACGGCGCATCCTCGCGCGCTCGCTGGAGACTCTCCGCAAGCACGCCGGAATGGACATGGTGTTCGGCGGGCCGGTGCATCACGGGGCAGCCGCGATGGAGATCACCGACCTGACCGGGGTCCGCACCCGCTCGGCGGTCAACCTCGTGGTCCGCAACGGTGAGGGACTCGGCGGCAAGGCCCTGATGCTCGCCCGCCCGGTCTCGGTGGCCGACTACATCTCGGCACAGGGCATCACGCACGTCTACGACCACGCCGTGCGACCGGAGGCCATCGAGACCCTGGCAGCGCTACCGATCATCGTCGACCGCACACCCCGGATCCTGATCTACCTCGCGGCCCGCACCCACGTGCGCCTGGGTGACCGCTGGTTCGACAGTTTCACCCCGCTGGTCCGGCGACTCGAGCGCGACATCGCGGTCGAGGACGAAGTCCGGCGGCGGCTGAGCCTCATGCGCACCACTGCCGATGCCGACAGGCCGGCACTCAGTCGTGCAGACCTGCACGACATCGCTCAGGAACTGACGAACCTGGCCGGCCAGATCGACGACGAAATCCTGCGCGCCAAAGTGGAGGCCGTCGGGAGCCGGTTTGCACCCGTGCTGGGGGCCGACGGATCCCAGGAACCGCCCACACTGCTCCGGCCCCGCGAGATCGACGTGCTCGAGCACGTCGCACGCGGTCTGAGCAACCGTGAGATCGCCGAGGCCCTCGGATTGCTGCCCAACACGGTCAAGTCCTACCTCAAGAGCGCCATGCGCACACTGCACGCGAGCAACCGCGTGCAGGCAATCCTCGCCGCCCGCGAGCGCGGCCTTCTCCGCTGACCTCTCCCCGCCAGTGGCGTCGCGCCCCGGCGCGCCCCGTCGGCACCCACGAAAGTAGTTGCCCGGGAATCTAACCCACTTTAGGGGGTGTCGCACCCGCTGTAACGGCGCTCACACTGCTCGTCGTACCTCAGCCCCTCCGCCAGCGGGCGGATGGGCCCATCGAGCAGGAGATCCACGATGTCACGAACCGTCGATCCGGTGACGAGCCCACCGACCACCCCGATGCATCGCGTCGCCATTGCAAGCTGCACCGGCACCACCATCGAGTTCTACGACTTCTTCATCTACGGCACCGCGGCAGCCCTGGTCTTCCCGAAGGTCTTCTTCCCTGCCCTCGGTCCGGCCGCCGGCACCGTCGCCTCCTTCGCCACATTCGCCGTCGCGTTCGTGGCCCGCCCCCTCGGAGCCGCGATCTTCGGCCACTTCGGCGATCGGATCGGCCGCAAGAAGACCCTCGTCAGCACCTTGCTGCTGATGGGCATCAGTACCGTGCTCATCGGACTGCTGCCGAGCGCCGGCACGATCGGCGTGGCCGCGCCGCTCGCGCTGATCGCGCTGCGGATCGCGCAAGGACTTGCCGTCGGCGGTGAATGGGCGGGTGCGACCCTGCTGGCCACCGAATACGCCCCCACCGGCAAACGGGGGCTGTACGCGGTGTTCCCACAGTTGGGGCCATCGCTGGCCTTCGCACTGTCCAACGGCACCTTCCTGGTGGTCAACCTCTTCGTCGGTGAGACCTCCCAGGCGTTCCTCGACTACGGCTGGCGGATCCCCTTCATCGCCAGCGCCCTCCTCGTGCTGATCGGCCTCTACGTTCGGCTGAAGGTCGAGGAGACACCGATGTTCGCCCGGCAGGCGACCCACACGCAGACCCGCCGCTCCGGCGCAGGCCCGCTCCTCGGCGTCTTCAAGAACCAGCCCCGTGAGCTGCTCCTCGCCGCGGGCTCCTTGGCAATGATGTTCGCGTTCTTCTACATCGGCACGGCGTACCTCACCTCGTACGGCACCGCAGCCCTCGGTCTGAGCCGCACCACCGTGCTCTCTCTCGGCCTGATCGCCGCAGCCGCCTTCTGCGCGGCAATCACCTTGTCCGCCGTCTACTCCGACCGAATCGGCCGCCGTAAGCTGGTGCTCTCCTCCTGCATCGTGGCCGTCCCCGGTGGGCTTGTGCTCTTCCCCCTTCTCGACACCGGCTCCCCGGTCGCGTTCCTCGCCGGCCTGACCCTCGCCCTGGTCATCATGGGCGTCTCCTATGGGCCCGCGGGCGCTCTGCTGCCGGAGATGTTCCACACCGAATACCGCTACACCGGCGCCGGGATGGCCTACGCCATCGCCGGAGTCATCGGCGGCGGCACCGCACCCATGCTCGCCGCGGAACTGACCTCCCGCCACGGCAGCACCGCGGTCGGGTGGATGCTCGCCGGGTTCGGCCTGCTCAGCTTCGCCTGCGCCCTCGCCCTGCCCGAAACCCGGCACCGGGACATGGAGGGCAAGGGAACCGGCGACACCGGTCTGGCATGTTCGGACGTCGCCTCGACAGTTCAAGGGACGAGATGATGACCAATACGATTGACGCCTGGATGCAGCACCCGACCCAGCGATGGCTCGACATGCCGTTCCTGGATTCGCTGCGACGATGGTCGAAGGGATCCATTCCACAGGCCGAACCACCGCTGTCGTGGACCCTCGACCGCATGGACGAAGCCGGTGTCGAGATGGGCCTCATCAGCGCCTGGCACGGCCCCACCGGACCGCTGATCGGCAACGAGGAGGTCGGCGACATCGTCAAACGCCACCCGGACCGGTTCGTCATGGTCGCGTCCGTCGACCTCCATCGGCCGATGCAGGCAGTGCGAGAATTACGTTGGTGCGTAGAGGAATACGGCGCGTGCGCACTGCGGGTCCTGCCGTGGCTGTGGGATCTGCCTCCCGATGACCGCCGGTACTACCCGCTGTACGCAGCATGCTGCGACCTCGACATCGCCTTCTGCACCCAGATCGGCCACACCGGCCCCCTGTGTCCCTCCGAACCCGGTCGTCCGATCCCGTACCTCGACCATGTGGCTCTCGAGTTCCCCGAACTGCGGATCATCGCCGGCCACATCGGTGTGCCCTGGACGGGCGAGGCCATTTCCCTGGCCACGAAATACCCGAACGTCTACATCGACACCTCCGCGTACAAGGTGTCGCGCTATCCGGCCGAGATCGTCGATTATCTCCGCGGGCACGGCAGGCACAAGGTGCTGTTCGGCTCCAACCACCCCGCCTGGCCGGCGCCCGACTGCCTGTCCGGGCTCGACAAACTCGAACTCGACGAGCACACCCGGTCGGCGTTCCTGCGCGAGAACGCGATCCGCGCATTCCAACTGCCGGTTTGACCGCAGCCGGATCGGAACGTCATCGCCAGTGTGGAATCGCCACCGGCGCGGCCTCGTCGCTGCGCTGGTGCGCGGTGCGTCATCGGTGACAAAATGTCCACTGGGTGATCCGAGTCGACGGGGAGAAGTCGTGGACGCAATGGTCGGGGTTCGTGGTGTGCGCGGCAGGCGGACGGCCTGGATTGCCGTGGTCGTGACGTTTCTGAGCGTGGGGGCGTGCGGTCGGTCGGGCAGCGACAGCGCCGTCGACGACGCTCCGCCGGGTCGGCCCACGGTCACCGCCACGGTGGGTGCCGGGCAGGGCCCGCTCCTGGATGTGACGGTCGACGGGTCCACCGGCACCGCCTACGTCACGAGCAGTGGCGACGATTCGCTGTCGGTGATCGACGCCGACGAGCGCGTCAGCACCATCGGGGTCGGTCGGGCACCGGGTGGGGTGGCGGTCGATCCGTCCACCCACACCGCGTACGTGACGAGCCTGACCGAGGGTGCGGTGTCGGTGGTCGACATCGGATCCCGAGCGGTCACGGGCACCATCGCCGTCGGCGCCGGACCGCAGGGAATCGAATGGGATCCGGTCACCCACACCGTCTACGTCGCCAACGTCGACGCCGACACGGTGTCCGTGATCGACGCCGACACAAGGACCGTCACCGCCACGATCAGGGTCGGGAATCAACCCGGGGGCATGGGCGTCGATCCGTCCACGCATTCGCTGTACGTCGCGAACACGGGGGAAGGGGGCGGCGTGTCGGTGATCGACGCGGGCACGCTCACCGTCACGGACACGATCGCGGCAGGTAAGAGTCCCCACGATGCCGCGATCGATCCCGCGGCCCGGACGGCGTACGTCCCGAATGCGGACGACGGTTCGGTGTCCGTGGTCGACCTCGAAACCCGCACCGTCACAGACACACTCCAGGTCGGGAATCAACCCTACGGAGCGACCGTCGATCCGTCGGCGCACACGGTGTACGTCACCAATTTCGGCGACGCCACCGTCTCGATGATCGACACCGAGACCCGCACCGTCACCGACACAGTCCCGGTGCGGGACGGTCCGCAAGGTGTCGCGGTGGACCCGAACAGCCACACCGCCTACGTCGTCAACCTCACCGACAACACGGTGTCGGTGATCGAGCGGTAACAGCCAGCTCCCCGATGCGGTCGGGTTCGGGTGTCAGTCCGCGGTCTGGATGACCGTGACGGTGCCGGTGGTGCCGTCGACCTCGACGAGAGCGCCGTCGGGGATCCTCTTCGTGGCATCGGTGGCGGAGACGATGCAGGGGATGCCGATCTCGCGACTGACGAAGGCGGCGTGGGAGAACGGTGCGCTCTGACCGCCGCCACGCTGGGTGTGCGCGGGCTGGCGGTCAGTTGCGGGTTTCCGCCGGAGCACCGTTTCGACACCGCGAGCAAGGTCGCCGTCGCCGTCACCCGGTGGATGGTCGCGCACAGCGCTCCGCGGACGGTACTGAATGTCAATGTTCCGGATGTCGACCTCGGTGCTCTCGCGGACTGCTCGGGCTGACGTTCGAGAAGTCCCCCGACACCGTGCGACTGCTGCGCTACGCCAACACCGAACGCCTCGGGAGCGGCACCGACTCGGCGCTGGTCCGCGACGGTTTCGTGGTGATCAGCGCACTGCAGGCTGTCGTCGGCGCGACCGAAGGCCTCGATGTCGCGTCATACATCGAGGCGTACCTACCGCTCCCGGCTTCCGCCACCGAATGACGCGCGACGATTGTCGAGAGCCTCCCGAACGGCGACAATGAGACAGTGTCATGAACATCGCCACGAGTAACAGGGGTGTCGAGCGTGGAGCAGTCAACGAAGCGGTACCGCGTGCGAAGGATCGGCGGGCGCGCGTCTGTCGCCCTCTTCTCGATCATCTCGGTGGGAGTTTTGCTGGCGGCCGGGTGTGGACAACAATCCACACAATCCGATGCCGAATCGCAGCAGGACGTGACGACATCCGCGACGAACCTGTTGCCGGAGGATGTTCTGGTCGCGTCGGACGTGGTGCAGAACTACTTTCCCGAGGTAGATGACCAGGCCACGACGAGTGAAAACCCGAATGCTTCCGGCACCCCCGAAGCGACGAGAATGGTGATCTACGAAGGGAGTGAGGGCAGAAGGGTAACTATTTCGGTTGATCAATATCCCAGCTCCGACGCAGCCTCGACCGCATTCGAGGAAGCGATCGGCAAAAGCGAAGTCGTCCAGGGTTTTGCGCCGCTACCAGCTCCACCCGATGTCGGCGACAAGGCATTCGCCGGCGTGGTAACTCAGGGAGCTGACACGCACATAGGATACGGCGCGCTCGCAGGCGACTACGTGGTCGGCGTAACCTCGGCCGGCTACCCGGCCACACCCGAGAACGTTGCAAAACTGACCGAACTCACTCGCGAGGCGGTCGCCAAAGTCGAGCCGGCATAGGGCAAACGAATTTTGATGATCGAACTCAGCATGGCTGAACTGCGCGAGATCACGGCCTATGCCGTGGCCTGCGCCGAGCCCGCTGTGGCGATCTTCGAGCGCGACTGTCCGGATGATCCGCGCCCACGAGCTGTGCTCGACGAGGCGCGCAGATTCGCCGCTGGGGGCAACCGGACGAAGACGCTACGCGTGACCGCGTTGGCGGCGCACCGGGCAGCACGGACAGCTCGCGAGAGGGAATGTGAAGCCGCAGTCGACGCGGCTCGCGCCGCCGGCCACGCGGGAGGAGCTGCGTACCTGCACCCGCTGGCGAAGGCGCACCAGGTCAAGCACATCCTCGGAGCGGCCGCCCACACGGCTCGCGCAATCGAGCTCGATGCCGGCGACGACCGTGACGTCGGCGCCGACTACATCGAGAAGACAGGAGGTCTGGCCGGCCCCGTCGTGGTGAGCGTGCTGACGCGTTACCCCACCGCCCCGGGTGGTGGCGGCCGGGTGGGAGAGCTGATGCGGAGTCTGGACGCATCGTTGCGGCAAGTGACGACCGATCGTTGAATTCAGTTCCGCTCTGGTGCAAGATCGTTCGCTACCAGCGCGAGAATGTCGTTCGCGTGACTGAGGGCGATGAAATGACCACCACCACTGATCGGGTGCCAGACAGCTCCCGGGGTCTTGTCCGCCACGGTCTTGTTGATGACCTCGGGCACCAGGGTGTCAGCGCTACCCTGCCAGAAATGAACCGGGCGCTCCACTCTGGTCATGTCGAACGGCCACGCCTTGTAGAGCATCGTGGCGTCGACGACGAGTCCGTCCGCGCCATGCCGAAAACACTCTCGCGCTGCCCCGAGAAACACCTCGCGGACCTTCTCGTCGGCCAGCACCTCCTGATCCGCGGGGCACGCCGACTGCGTGATCGCCTTCGCGTAGCGATCCTCGAAGTGCTTGGCGCTCATGCCGAGTATCTCGTACATGAGGGTGAAACCCGGGTGGAAGTGAAGCGCCAGGCGACCGCCCAGTGCATCCACGCTACTGAGATACTCCGCGGCCCAGTTCGATCCGAACGTTCCGTAGTTGCCACCGGCGATGCACACGACGTTGGCGAGGCGCGCGGGATCGAGATACGCGGCGGCGGCCAGAGCCCAAGGTCCGCCCTCCGACCAGCCGGTTACCGCGAATCGGTGTGCGCCGAAGGAGTCGGCCAGCAGCAGAAGATCTTCGGTCCAGCTCTCGAAGGTGCGGCCCGGCTGAAGATCGGACCCGCCTATCCCCGGCCGATCCGCGCAGACGAATCGCAATCCACGTGCCTTGGCAGAAGCATCGAACAGTTCGGCCTCCAGCCTGCTCGAGGGTCCCCCGTGGTTGTGCAGAACGAGTGGTCCGCCCGGGTCGCCGGCTTCGAGATAAGTGACAGTCCGGTTGCCGATCCGAATACTTCCCTCACGTGTCACGTGGACTCCTCACAGTCTCAGCGGAACGTTCTCCACATTCACCACACCAGGGTTTCGCCGCGCACGCGAACACTTCCGAAGAACCGCCTGTCGATATCCGTGCCGTCGCGGTTGTATCCGTTCATGAGTTCCGCCAGTTCGTCCGCCAGCGCTCGAAGTGCTGGGCTGACGGTCTCGATGCCGCCTTCCGGCACCCATCCCCAATCCGGAGGGACGCCGTCGATGGTGATGACGATGCCTGCATCGTGTGGCGTCTCGACCGCGTAGGTGATTCCAGGAGGTGCATCACCGATCGGATCGGACACCGCGAGCTGTCCGGGCAGAGTCGGCGTCGAGAACACCACTCGCGCGAGCGCGATGTCGTCGCGGATCATGTCCGCGATACGCGACAGACCCGCATGTCGGCCGACGCGATCGTGCCTCGCGCCATAAGTTCGGTCGCCGGTGCGAGGATGCTCGATCAGAGTTCGCAGGCGTGTGATTCGAAGGCTTGCGTTGCCGGCCACAGACGCAGGGTATCGCGCCCGCCCTTCATTCGGCGCCTACGTCACGTGCTTCATGCCGTGCTGTCCCCGGACAACGACCGCACGTCGGCGATGTCGTACTCCGCGACCGAGGCCGAAAGCATTGCAGTGCTTTGCTCGTCACTGGGACCGCTGCTGCGGAAAGTGTCGACCGCCGCTTGCGACTCCCAGCGTTCGAAGATGTTGATGCGGCAGGGATCGATCAGGTCGGCGGTGATGGCGAAGTCGAGGCAGCCGGCTGCACGCCGAGCCTGTTCGACGACGCTCACGCAGCCCGCGAGGTAGGGCTCGCGCTGCTGCGGTTCGACCGTGATGTGTCCCGCGACGATGACCATGGGTGCGCTCCTTCGTGTCGAGCCCGATCTCATTCCGTATAGACAGCATGAGCGCGCGAAACTCATCGGTTGTCGCTCATATCACCAACTGGTAATATGACGGCATGAGCGCCTACGCCGCCCTGGCCGAGCCGCACCGCAGGCAGATTCTCGACCTGCTGCGTGATGGTGAGCGGCCCGCCGGAGACCTGGTGAAGCGCATCGCGCTGAGCCAGCCCGGCGTGTCCAAGCACCTCAAGGTGTTGCGCGAGGCCGGGCTGGTCGTGGTGCGCGCGAACGGCAAGCAGCGTCTGTACGCGCTGAGCCCGGAACCCCTTGCCGAGGTCGACCAGTGGCTGGAGCCCTACCGCACGTACTGGTCGAATCGCCTCGACGCGCTCGAACGACACCTGGAGGAGAACCCATGACAGACGGAACCCTGGAGACGATCGACGGGCGCCCAGCGCTGCGCTTCGAGCGCACGGTCGCCCACTCGGTGGAGCGCGTGTGGAGGGCGGTCAGCGAGCCGGCAGAGCTCGAGCGCTGGTTTCCCGCAGCCGCCGACTGGACACCGGCGACGGGAGAGACCTTCGAGGCTTATGGCGCGACCGGCGAGGTCACCGAGGTCGATGCACCCCATCGCCTGGCGTGGACCTTCGGCGGCGAGCAGTACAGCTTCGATCTGTCCGCTCACGAAGATGGCTGTCGGTTGATCTTCATCCACGTCTTCACAGACCGCACGCTCGCAGCGCAGACCGCAGCCGGCTGGGAGACCTACTTCTCGCGGCTCGAGCCTCATCTCGCCGGTGGGTTCCTCTCCGAAGCCGAGGCGCACGAGTGGGACGCGTGGGAGAAAGTTCACGAGCGCTACGCCGAGAGCTTCGGCGTCGACCCGACGCCGGGTCGGCGCTTCGTGGAGGCTCAGCGCGCGGGTCAATGACGCTCCGGTGTCTCGTGCGGCTGTCGAATGGGACCGCACCCGCCGGGTGCGGTCCCATTCAGTTCACCTGGCAGCTTCCGTCCAGGTGACCGGAAGTTCGTGGACGCCATAGATATTCATGTCGGTCTTGAGTTTCACGTCTCCGGCGGGGATGGCGAGCTCGAGGGTCGGGAAGCGACGCAGCAGTCCCTCGAAACCGGCGCGCATCTCGATGCGGGCCAGTTGCTGGCCCAGGCACAGATGGACGCCGTGGCCGAAGGTCAGGTGACCGCGGGCTTTGCGGCGGATGTCCACGGTGTCGGGGTCGTCGAAGCGCCGGGGGTCGCGGTTGGCGGCCAGTAATGAGACGACGACGGTCGATCCCTTGCCGATCGTTTCACCGCCGAGTTCGATGTCCTCCGTCGCGTAGCGATAGAAGATGTCGGCAACGGACAGGTAGCGCATGAGTTCCTCGACGGCATCGGGCATCAGATCCGGGTCGGCGCGCAGTTCGGCCAGCTGCTCGGGGTGCTCCAGGAGTGCAAAGGTGCCCAGTGCCAGCATGTTTGCGGTGGTCTCGTGGCCCGCGAGCAGCAGCAGGAATGCGATGCCGGTGAGCTCCTCGATGGTGAGGTCGTCCTGGCGGGCCAGGTCGGACAATATGTCCTCGCCGGGCGCGGCGCGTTTCTGCGTCACGAGTTCGGCCAGATACGCGGCCAGTGCGCCGTACGCGGCAATCTTCTCGTCGAGCGACTGGTCCTTGACAAGGAACTTGGCGGTGTTGACCTGGAAGTTCTCCCGGTCCGCGTAAGGAACACCGAGCAGTTCGCAGATCACCAGCGAGGGCACAGGCAGCGCGAATTCCTTGACAAGGTCGACCGGCGGGGTCAGGCGCGCCATCTCGTCCAGTTGCCGCTCGGCGATGTCGATGATGTGCTCTTCGAGTTGCTTCATGCGTCTGACGGTGAAGGCGCCGGTGAGCTTGCGCCGCAGCCGGGTGTGGTCCGGCGGGTCCATGGCGATGAACAGGCCCGGCACCTGCGGGGACGGCTCGGTGGCGGCGGGCATGCCGGGGGTCTCGTACGGCACGTGGAGAATGCCGAGGTCCTGGCGGGAGCTGAACCGGGTGTCGGCCATGAGCTGGCGGACCGCGTCGTAGCCGGTGACGATCCAGCCCTCGTGACCGTCGGGGAAGACCATGGGACTGACGGGGCGAGCATCGCGCAGCCGGGTGATTCGGCGGGGCGGGTCGAAGGGGCCCGCATCGCGCTCCATGGGGAGGCCCTGCGGGATGGGAACCGTGCGACTCATCGGGTTTCCTCGCGTGGCGGTCGTCGGAGATTGCTTGACGGTCATGGTTTCCTCTTTCTCCAGGGCCAGAAGTGGATCAGGAACGGCGGATCGTGATGCCGCCGAACGAGGTGTGCGCGCGTACCTCGACGGTTTCGTCGGACGCCTCGGGCCGGGCGGTGTCGTCCAATCGGTTGTGCACCCGCCCGAACTTGGTGCGCACATCCAGCCGTGCGGAGGTGCCCTCGGCGATGCCGATCTCCAGGTCGCCCATCGCGGTCCCGAGCTCGACCGAGCCACGGGCCACCTCGCCGAGGCGGATGCGGCCGTTGGACGTCTTCGCCTCGACGCCCGCGCCGGCCCGGTCGACGGAGATGTCGCCGTTCGCCGAGCGCACCCGGACGTCGCCGGCGACCGCGTCGATCATGGTGTCGCCGTTGGAGTTCCTGACGACCACGGAGCCCTCGGTCTCGCCGATGCGGATCTTCCCGGAGCCGGTGTGGATCTCGGCGTTGCCCGCGACGCCGTCCGCGGTGACGTCACCGGCCGCGGTGTCTACACGCAGTGGACCGGTCCGCTCGAGCCGGACGTTTCCGGTGGAGGTCTTGAACCTGCAGTTTCCGAGTCGGCCCGTGCCGCTGAGGTCCCCCATCTGCATCTCGCCGGACACCTGCGAACCGCTGGGCAGGTCGATGAACACATCCACCGACCTGGTCTTGCGGGAGAAGTCGAAAACGCGCGCTTTCGGTCCCCTGACCTCGAGCACGCCGTTCTCGTAGCCGACGCGGACCCGCTGGGCGGCCTGCACGTCCGACTCGTCGGATTCGTCGCTCGGACGCACGTCGACGGTGGTGTCGGTCCGGTCGCTCGCGGTGATCCGCACAGTGCCGACGCCGAGCTCGAGCGCGACGGAAATCGGTTCGGGTGTCTCGAAATTGGGCATGGCTGTCCCCTTCTCATGGGTAGGTGAAACATCCCCGCAGGTCGGGGACTGGGTGTGGCGGAAAGCGGTGGGCTAGCGCACCCAACCGGTGAAGCGCTGCGCGGTCCGTTGGCCGCTCACATACGAGATCAAGTGCATGGCACCACTATGGCACCGCAATGGCACCAACGCAAGGTTTCATGGCTCAACAGGGGTCTTCTGCGGCATCACCAGGCGTTGGTCGCACGAAGAGTGCAGGTCAGAAGCCGATCCGCCACCTCGGCTGGTTTGCGCCACCGGGTGCCGGCAGCTGGCTGCAGCCGTGCCGGCCGCAGTGCAGACGCACCTCGAGCGGGCCTAGGACGCCGAGTGGCACCGGCTCGCAGCGGTTCACTACGAGTCGATACAACCGGTGTGCTCGGGTCTCGGATGGTCGGACATCGACGTGGCCGGCCGACTGCTTCGGGCCTCAGCCCGCGCCTATGAGCTGCTGCCGAATGGTCCGGGAGACGGTGCGACGGGATAGGCCGCGACGTCCATGATCACCGAGCCTTCGCACGGGCCACTGTCGATATCGGTACGCCAGGAACCGGTCAGCGTCCCGTCGGGTTGCGGTGTGTAGTACGCAACCGAGTGCGCCGGTGCCCACACCTTCGGCACGCCCTCGCCCTGGTAGCAGTCCCACTCCCAGTCGTAGGTGTGGACCCAGCTGGTTCCGTCCCAGGTGTACCGGGGCGGTTGCGGCAGTGTCGGGTTGACGGGCGTGGGCCCATCGGTCACGGTGGCCACGCAGGAGTCGTCCGTGCAACTCGTCTCGAATGTGTACGTATCGGCGAAGTCGGGCTCCCACTGCCGCGCGGCCAAACTCGTACCTTCCTTCGTCGCGGCGAAGCGCTGCAGCGAGTACTCGCCCGACCAGGACGGCTGCGTCGGTGCCGCCCCAGCAGGCACGGCCCCGACAACGGACCCGCACGCGATCAACGCGACGACCAGCAGTGCCTTGCGCATGGCGAGATTGAATCACAGAGAGGGCAACCGTGTGGCCATCCCGGATGAGACTCGGCCACGGATTTCGAGGCGCTACAAGAGCACTGAGTCGCCGCGCGGTCGGGGTCCGGCAAGGCCGGCAACGCCGGCAGCCACCCACGGAGCCACTACCGCGACAGCCTTGATCGCGCCGGACCGTCCGACCAGGCGGGCGCTGCAGATCCCCGCCAGCAGGTCGCCGGTGTCACTGGCGAGTCCGGCCGACGCCCACCGGCGGAACTCGTCGCGCCGGCCCCGCGTCCGGGCAACAACCGCACCCCCACCGAGGACGAGGTCGCGGATCCCGACCGTCCGCATCAACAGGGCGTTCGTACCGTTACCGGCGGCCTCCCGCGGCAGCACGACAGTCGGCGCCGCGACGAGCAGCACGCCGACGCCGATTCGGGCGGACGCGAGCAGCAGCGAAATGTCGACGCGCACGGTCATGACCGGGACAGTACCGCCAGGCGCGATCGGTGGTGGAGCGGAAGAATCCGTGAGCACGGCGAATCCCTGCGTCGGACGTGCCCGCCTCAGCGTGTGCTGAGTCGGTCGAGCAGCTCCTGCAGCAGCGCGGACTCGCCGGGGCTGAGCCCATCGGGGTCGTCCTCGACGAGCGCGCGGAGTGCGACTGCGGCACTCGCCCGGGTCGGTGTCGGGCGGGTCGAGCCCGGCCGACGGGGCTCGGACGGGTGGGTGACAACCCCCGCGATGGCCGCTTCACGGACGCGGCCGGACAAGTCCTGGTCGACCTGCCCTTCGGGCTGGGTGATCAGGGCCAAGGTGACTCCCACATTCGCGGCCAGGAGCTGGGCGGCGGCATCGCGCGGGGGCACCGCCAACGCGCCTGCGCGGGCGGCGGCGTCGAGCAGTTCGACGAGCATCGTCAGCGCGGGCGCGGTGATGCTGCACGGTGTGCCGGGCTCGACCCGTCCGTAGAGCAGGGCGTAGAAGGTGGGGTTGGTCAACCCGAACTCGACGTGACGGTCCCACCCTGCACGCACGTCGTCGAGCGGGTCTTCGGAGACGCCCGGCGCATGAGCCGGCGCGACGAACTGGGTGAAGCCGTGGTTGAGCACCGCGTCGATGAGACCCTGTTTGTTGCCGAAGTGGTGATAGAGCGTCGGGGCCTGCACACCGGCCCGTTCGCACACCGCCCTGGTGCTCACCGTCCGATCGACGGACTCCTCCAACAGCTGTGCCGCAGCGAGAAGCAAGCGATCCCGGGCATCCCCAGCGCGTGTAATTACCATTCCGCTACATTACTACTTGTACCGCTACATCAGTGCATATAGCGTATGTAGCGAAGGCTCTGTTCGCAGACGGCACATCCCGCTCCGAAAGGAAGATGTCATGACTTCAGCTGTTCCTCGGGCGGTCACCCGCTACTTCGAGGCCGACGCCCGCCGCGACATCGACGCTCTGGTCGCGCTGTTCACCGACGACGCGGTCGTCATCGACGAGGGCACGACACGTCGCGGGACCACCGAGATCCGAGGCTGGCAGACGGGGGCGGCGTCGGAGTTCGACTACACGACAGAGGTCCTCGGTGTCGCCGCCGCCGACGGCGACAAGGACCGCTACCTGGTCACCACCCGTCTCGACGGCAACTTCCCCGGCGGCACCGCCACGGTGACATTCGACTTCACCGTCAACGGTGAACTCATCAGCCGTCTGGAAATCGCACCATGACCACCACGGAGGCCATCCCCGCCGGTGCCGGTTCCTCCGGTTACGCAGGAAAGCGTGTGGTCGTCACCGGCGGCACTGCCGGCATCGGCGCCGCGGTCGTCGCCCAGCTCACCGCGGCTGGCGCCCAGGTGATGAGCGCCGCGCGTTCACGGCCGGAGCGGGCTGCCGACTTGTTCGTGCAAGCCGACGTGAGCACCGCGGAGGGCGTTCAGGCACTCGCCGCCCGGGCATTGGCCGAGTTTGGCGGGGTCGACGTCGTCGTGCACGTCGTGGGGGGCTCCTCGGCCCCGCCGGGCGGGGTCCTGGCTCTCACCGATGCGCACTGGCAGTCCGACCTCGATACCAACCTGCTCGCCGCAGTCCGGCTGGACCGGGCCCTCGTGCCGACGATGCTCGAGCAAGGCTCCGGGGTGATCGTGCACATCACCTCGATTCAACGTCGACTCCCGCTGGAATCGACCATCGCCTATGCCGCGTCGAAAGCTGCACTGTCGAACTACAGCAAGGCCCTGGCCAACGAGCTGGGCCCCCAGGGGATCCGCGTCGTCAGCATTGCCCCCGGATTCGTCGAGACCGACGCCGCCACCCGCCTCGTCGAACGGATAGCGCGGGAGTCGGGCACCGACACCCAGGCCGCCCGGCAGCAGCTCATGGACGCCCTCGGAGGCATCCCGCTCGGCCGACCAGCCCAACCCCACGAAGTGGCCGCGCTCGTCGCGTTCGTCGCCTCCGACCAGGCTGCCGCCATCACCGGAACCGAGATCACCATCGACGGCGGCACCATACCCACCACCTGACACCGCGATGCGGCGATGCCATGTGTGGAGTATCCGACAAGCCCTCACCATGTTTGCCCCGGATGACGACCGCTGACCGGCTACCTGTCTCGCGCAAGTCGCGGCAATAGAGTCGTGACGAGACCCCGAGTGTGAGGAGGGCGTGTGCGGTTCGCGCTGGACGGTGTGTTGGCTGACGTGCCTGCGGAGCAGGTCGATGAAGCCCGAAGCTTCTACAACTCGCGGGCGGCCGGCCGTGGCCCCAGCAGTCCCGAGGAGTTGAGGGACACGCGGGCGCGGCGGTCCGTTCCTTCTCCCGCCGATCCACCGGCGATCGAAGAGATGGTCGAAGCCGCGGGAGTGCGTGTCCCGGTGAGGATCTTCACTCCCACCGACGGCCGAGCGCGGGGCGTCTGTCTGGACATACACGGCGGCGGCTTCTACATGGACTCCGCAGCGCGAGACGACGTGCGTAACCGTGCGCTCGCAGAGGCTCTCCACGTCGCCGTCGTCAGCGTCGACTACCGGCTGGCACCCGAGCACCCGTGGCCGGCCGCACCCGATGACTGTGAAGCGGCGGCGCTCTGGCTCGTCGAACACGCCGGAGCCCGCTTCGGATCATCCCGACTGGCGATCGGGGGGCGATCGGCGGGAGCGACACTCGCTCTGGCAACCCTGCTCCGGCTGCGGGACAGAGGAGCCGTCGACGGGTTCACCGGCGCCGCACTCCAATTCGGCACCTATGACGTGAGCGCTCAGACTCCGGCCGGCCGTCGGATCGCGGACGAATATTTCATCCAGGCCTACGTCGGCCACGTGGAAGACCGCACTGCTCCGGACATCTCTCCCATCTACGGCGACCTCCACGGCCTTCCCCCGGCGCTGCTGGTCGTCGGGAGCAAAGACGTGTTGCTGGAAGACAATCTCGCGATGGCAGGTCGGCTGTCCGCCGCCGGCAACGACGTCGAACTCCGGATCTATCCCGAGTCGCCCCACGGGTTCACGGGTCACCCCACGGCACTGGCCAGGACGGCGCTCAGCGGCATCGACTCATGGCTGCGCGAGCGGATCGCCCAACCGTAGGCTCACTCGACGCCGACCGGCAGATGCCTAGCCGTCGGCCGTCCCGGCCCTGGACGTCGGTGCGGCAAGCTCGGCCAGGTGGTGCAGCGAGTTGGTGAGATGCTCGGGACCGAACGGCGGGAACTGAAGGTACTCCCGGATGAACTGCGGTACCGCCGACCAGTCGTAGGTGAGCGTGACCTCGGTCTCGGACGGACCACGCGGCACCAGGTCGTAACGCCAGGTCCAGCCGCCGAACTCCAGGTGACCGTCGTCCTTCTCCTGCCCCGTCAGCCAGCCGATGGCGCGCGGCGGGTCCAGCACCTCGACCTGGTTGGCCACCTGGTAGTCACCGTCCGGATGGTTGGGGTGGTACATGTCCATCCGGAAGATCTGCCCCACCTCGGTCAGCGGCGCCGGGTCGGCAGCTTTCTGCACCCATCCGGTGCCGTCGATCGCCGAATGGGTTTTCGGATCCGCCAGCACCGCGAACACCCTCGCGGCGGGCACAGCGACGGTCAGGGTGGCGCTCACGTTCTCTCGGTCCACGGTGTGCACGCTCCTTGTCACCTCGGGCCTCCCGCAGGTGCGAAAGGGAACATTCACTTATGCAGACTGCGCGGCGAAGCTGAATTTATCGGTCGTGTGGGTGGAACCGCACCCGGTCTTCACGAATCGGCCGCAGCAGAGTTTTCCCGGCTGGGCGAGCTCAGCTTGAATCCAGCGAATCCACTCACCTGCTCACGCACTGGCGGGGAATGCCCATTGCTTCCGCGATGTGGGCTTTCGGCGGCCCTCACGGTACCGATCGACGATCAGCACTCTGCTGTGGAACGTGGTTCGGGCATTGCTATGGGGCACGAGAACCTCCGGTTGATTGTGGGCCTTGGACAAGCCACACCCCAACCGGAGGTTCTCTTCAGTTCAAGCCGACACGCCCGCTTCCAACCCCGCGGCCGAGTACAACTAGGCGGCAGGGTATGCCTCAACTAGCTAGAGCCTGGGTGAGTCCGCATCGCACTCGCAAATGGAGATCGCCTGCCGGACTGCTTTCGCGGCCGCTCCGGCGTCATGCCGAATCGAACAAGTATGTCGCCCTCCGGCGCTGCGCTCCGCCGTACGGAGTCCAGCTCTGGGCGAATCGAAGCAGTTCCGCTGCGAAGCTCGGCCGTTGATTACCCTTTTCGCGGCTTCGCTGGACTCGTTGGCGATGTTTTCGGCGTGGGCGGTACGTAGCGAGCTGCGCTTGAATGTCAACATTGCCCGTCGACAGGTTGGCGGAGCGGGGCGATGAATTGTGTTCTCGTCCGGATCTTTGTGACGGTTACGTGCGGACACAATTAGACAACGTTCTATCTGGTAAGGGCGTGGATGCTTCCAAGGTCTCTCGGCAGTGGAGGTGGTGAGTCTGATGGATCACCTCATTTGGTCGCCCCGCGCTCGCCGCCCCGCGCTCGCCGCCCGAGTCGAACGGACAAGGGGGGCAGCGGCGCACCTTCGCGGTATGCCCGGAGTGAAATGCGGGTGAGCGCCCGACAGAGTCTTCCGGAGCCGATCCGTCGTGCCCCGCGCAGACCTATAGTTCCGATGTCAGACGTGGGCAGGTCGCGCGCGAGACGCAGATCATCATAGTGTCGTTGGCGGCCTGCTCGTCGGGTGTGAGCAGGGAATCCTGATGCTCGACGGTGCCGCCGAGGACGGCCGTCTCGCAGGTTCCGCAGGTCCCCTCCTCGCACGACGAGAGCACCACCTGGACGCCGGCGGCGGTGACGGCCTGCAGGGTCGACTGCTCGGGTGCCACCGTGACGGTTTTGCCGCTCAGCGTCAGCTCCACCTCGAACCCTCGGCGCGGCCCGGCTCCTCGAGATCCTTAGCCGCGAAGCGCTCGATGTGCAGCGCGCCGGACGGCCAGCTGTCGCAGTGACCGGTGACGGCGTCGAGCAGCGGCGCGGGCCCACTGCAGGGACATTTCTGCGCCATCTGCTCGTAGCTGTCGAACAGTTCACCGAAGGGCACGGCGGTAGGTGCCCAGTTTTCGTCGTCGGTGGCGGTGACGCCGATTGACTTGGTTATGGGAGTCGCCTCGCTTTCGTGAAACTTGGTCGCCTGGTGGTCAGGCCGGGCGGTGACGTTTTCGACAATGTGGGTGTGTCAGGCGGTTCGGCCGGCGATCTCGTCGGCCCCGACCCAGTTGCCGTGCAGCCCGGATTTGAGTCGCATGGGCAGTTTCAGCGTGGCGACGGGAGGACGATCGATGTGTTGTGCGTCGAGGATGACCAATTCGCTGTGCATGTGGTCGCGCCGCGCCACCACGACGAATACGTAGCCGGCGCCGGGGCCGGCGGTGTCGTTGCCGGGAACGAAGATCGGCTCGCCGACGGTGGAGTTCTCGCCCGGGTCGTAGTACTTGGTTCTTCCGCTGGACAAGTCGACGGCGCCGACCCACCGGAAGCCGCCGCCCGTCTTGTGCTGTTCGGGATGGTCGTTGATCGCCATGACTCCCCAGTTGTAGTCCAGGGTTTCTTGCCGATCGTCCATGCGAGGGAATTCGCCTGCGGCGTCCATCAGTCGGCGTTCGGTGAAGGTCTCCGACTCCCCCGACAGGTCGATCGTCCATCGCGTCAGGCGGGTCTTGCTCCGGTCCGGGTTGTAGGGAGCGCCGGACAGGTCGGGGAACCACGGGAAGTAGTTCGTTTCGGCGACCGGTGAGTCGAGGTGTAGGTAGCGGCCGTCGTCGTAGGCGCCCATGATGTGGCTTGCGAATCGATTCGAGCCACGGAACCAGCGCAGGTCCTTGTCTGTCCCCTTGCGTGGAAGAACGCCTAGGTGCACGTCTTCGTTTGGATCCCAAAAGAATTGGGGGTTGCCCTTCTCGAGCCATTCGATGCTGCTGCGGAGTGGAACGATGGGGAAGACGACGTAGTTCTGAGTTACCGCGAAGTCGTGGATCATGCACGAGTAGGGCGCCCGGATCCAGGTCTCATGGATGATCTGACCGTTCGGATCAGCCTCGTAGTATGCGATGTCGGGTGTCGCCTCTCCCTTGGCGGCGTAGCCGAAGAACACCATTTCGCCGGTGCGGGGGTCGATCTTCGGGTGCGCCGTGGAGGTTTCCGAGGTGAGCGCGCCTTGAAAGTCGTATTCACCGAGGGTCTCGAGGGTCACCGGGTCGAGCAGGATGGGCGGACTGTCCTCCTTGGAGGCATACAGGCGGCCGCCATGAAAGAAGATGTTGGTGTTCGCGAGGCCGCGTCGAACTCCGGCCACAGACGGGTCGTCGGTGAGCGCGTTGTGGTAGGCGCCGAACAGCGACTTGCCAGCCTTCTCCTCAGCAACGAAGCGGGGGGTACGTACATATCTGCTCTTGAAGTCGACCCGTCCCTTGTGGAAGGTGAAGGACATTGCCATGCCGTCGGAGTTGAACAATGCGAGATCGTTGTCGACGAACGAGGGGTAGTGGCGGTCGACCACGACGCGGTAGTAGGTGCCGTCGAGGTGCGCCGGCACTTCGCCCTGGACGCATTCGAGGTCGGTGATGTCGGCCTCCAGGCGCATCGGCGCATCGAACGGATCTTCGGGGATGGGGAAGCGGTCCACGAACAACAACTCCTTCGAAAGGCGGGCAACGAACGCGCGCTCGGGATGGTGGATTCGCGAAGCGCGCTCGTTTGGTGATGTGTGCCACAACATCACCTGGCCGCAGGTCGATCCAAGAATCTGCCCACCAGATTCCGCTATGCGGGAAGGGCTGCCCCCGAAGAGTGCATGGCAACCCGACGACTTCTAGTTACGCATGCGGGCGGTGACAGCGGTGGCAGCCTCCATCACACGGGGAGCGATGGCCTCGATTTCGGCTCGGGTCCGGAGCCAGGAAGCGTACCCAGTCAGCACGACCGCTCCCACGGCGGCACCGGTGGAGAGAACCACGGGGGCGGCGATACTGGTGAGCCTTGGATCGAATTCGCCAACGCTGACCGACCACCCTCGCTGACGGGTCACGGTGAGGTCGTCCATCAGCGTCGACCAGTCGGTAATCGATCGCTCGGTGTACTGCGCTAGGAGCCCGCCGGGGAACCGTCTGCGGAGTTGTTCCGGTGTTTCCCGCGAGAGCAGCGCTTTGCCACCTGCAGTGCAGTGGGCGGGAAGCAACTTGCCCAGCGAGGGCGCCACGGTTTTGGTGCGGCTGCCCGGGTAGGTCTGTACCACTCGCACGTACTTGCCTTCGAGTACGTAGAAAGAAACCATTTCGTCGACGTGGTTCTGCAACTGTGACAGCACGGGTCCGGCGGCTTCTCGGAGATTGCGGGGGCCGGTCACGGTCAGCGCGATCTCGTGCATCGCCGGGCCGATCACGTATGGGGCGCCGGGGCTTTCCTGGCGAGCGAAGCCTGCCCGGCGGCAGTTGGTCAAGACCCGATGCGCAGTGGATGACGCCACATCCAGTTCGCGTGCCAGCTCGCTAACGGTGAGCGTGCCGCGCTGCGCGATGAGGGTGACTGCCCGTAGGGCCAACTCCGCCGACGTCGCGGCATCTTTGCGTCGGCGCCCCGTAGGTTGCGAGACCGGATCGGCAGGGTCGTCCGATGCGGTGGGGGTGAACTGGGCCATTGCACTCGAGTGTCCCATATAGAGGAATTCGACGGTTGCAGCCTTGGTGAACGACCAACCTGCGGTGTTAGTTCGTGATCACCATCACATCTGCATGGTGTCAGTGCGCCGACCCACCCCGAATGGCTGCGGGTCGGACTTCGAGCCCCCGAGAGACCAAGGACAATCATGACCGAAACGACCACCACTCTCGCCCATCCGATCGAGGACACCGTGGCCCGCCTGACCCGGAGGGTGGATGTGCTCGAGGGCGAGCTCGCGGTGCGACGATTGCAGCACACCTACGGCTACTACCTGGACAAATGCCTCTACCGTGAGGTGACGGAGCTGTTCAGCGATGAGGGCGAGGCTGTGTTCTGCGGCGGCGTCTACCGCGGCCGGGCCGGGATCGAACGCCTCTATCTGGATCGGTTCCGGGCACGGTTCACCCAGGGCCACAACGGTCCGGTCCATGGGTTCCTGCTCGATCACCCGCAGTTACAGGACGTCATCACTGTCGACCCCGACGGCACGACCGCGCACGGCCGCTTCCGCTGCATCATGCAGGCCGGCGTGCACGAATCGGCCCGAGGACAGTTCGCCGGAAAGTCCTCCTACGGGCAGTGGTGGGAGGGCGCGCTATACGAGAACGAATACGTCCGCGAGAACGGGGTGTGGAAGATCAAGCGCCTCGACTACCGCCCCTTCTGGCACGCCGAGTACAGCAAGGGCTGGTCCGAGACGCCGCCGATGAACCAGGTGATCCCCACCATCACCTACCCCGAGGATCCGGTCGGACCCGACGAGATCACCCCCGGGTACGAGCTGTTCCCGAACACCGATGTGGTCGGGTTCCATTACGCCCATCCCGTCACCGGCGAGGTGTGGCAGTCGTGAGCACTTCCCCACTGACCACATCCGAGACCACGGCCCACGCGGCGATTCCCGATTACTGGCGGACAGCCAATCCCTCCCGCGGCGGCTCCTCCACGATTATCTATGGCGAGGTGATCAATCCGGCCCGCACCGACGAGGTGGTCGGCAAATACGCCCGCTGCGGCCAAATAGACGTCGATCGAGCAGTACGGGCTGCGCGAGAGGCCTTCCCCGCCTGGCGGGATATCGGAGCCACCGCGCGCGCTGAGTTGATGATCGCTGCGGCGGAGATCGCCGAAGATCTCGCGGGCCGCCTCGCAGTCATGCTGACCCTCGAGATCGGCAAGACGTTGGGCGAATCCCGCGGTGACGTGGCCGGGGCAGGAAAGCTGCTGAGGGAATTCGCCTCTCTGGCCGGCGCCGCGGAACAAGAGCGGGACCTCTCCGACGAAGCCCACTCCGGCGGCGCGGCCGAGGTGCTGGTCCGCCGGGTTCCGCTCGGCCCCGTCGCGGTGATCTCCCCGTGGAACACCCCGATCCATCTGGCGTTCACCGCCATCGCGCCCGCCCTCGTCGCCGGCAACACCGTCGTCGTCAAGCCTCCCGAGGTCGCCCCACTCGGCCTGACCGCTCTCTTGACCGCACTGGCCGCGGTTCTGCCCGACGGGGTCCTCGCGGTCGTCCCCGGAGAGGGCGCGACCGCAGGCTCTGCCCTTGCCTCGCACCCCGATATTCGTGGTGTGTTTTTCACCGGCGGGATCGCCGGCGGGCGAGAGGTGATCCGGGCGAGTGCGGCCACCATCAAGAAGGTATCGATGGAGCTGGGCGGCAATGACGCGGCGGTCGTCCTCGAATCGGCGACCGTCGACGAGTCAATGGTACGGGAGCTGGTCGCCGGCAGCCTCGGCTGTGCAGGGCAGATCTGCTTCAACGTCAAGCGGATCTACGTGCACCGCAGTCATTTCGATGAGTTCGTCGACATGTACACCGACCTGGCGGGACAGATCGTCGTCGGCGACGGCTTTGATCCGACCGTCGACTTCGGCCCACTCGCCACCGAGGACGGCCACCGTCGCGCGAACCGGCTGACCGATCAGGCCCGCGCCGACGGTGCGCACGTGCGCACCGTCGGCCGAATCGCCGACTCCGCGAGGTGGGACGAGGGCTTCTACGTGCTCCCCACGATCGTCACCGGTCTCTCGCCTGACGACGAGCTGGTGGTCACCGAGCAGTTCTGCCCCGTAATCCCGATTCTGCCGTTCGACACCGACGACGAAGCCATCGCCGCCGCCAATGGAACCGACTTCGGTCTCGCGTCCTCGGTGTGGTCGCAGGACCTCGACCACGCGATGCGTGTGGCGCGGCGGATCGAATCGGGCAGCACCTTCGTCAACGTGCACCGGCTCGGTGCGTCCGTCCCGTCGGCGCCATTCGGGGGAATCAAACAGTCCGGTCTCGGTCGCACCCACGGCGAATACTCACTGCTCGCCTGCACCGAAGAACACGCCATCATCCGATTCGCCGACCCCACACAGGATCTGCCGGGCATTGCACGGTGGAACCACCTCCGGCGCACACCAATGAACACGATCGAGGGAACCCCGCAATGACGGACAACACCGACTCTTCTCGCGGATACCGCAGAATCGCCGCAGAGGAAGCCTACGCACCGCCGGAACTGTTCGACCTCTACCGGCGGATGCTCGATGCGGGCACCTCCAACGACCGAGGCTTCGACTCGCTGATGGGCTTCTATCTCGGCAGTGACGCCCCGAAACCTGTTGCCGTGCGCCGCCGGTTGCAGGATCTCGGTGACGAGCGGCTCGCCGATATGGACGCCACCGGGATCGACCACCAGATCCTCGCTCTGACTTCCCCCGGTACCAATGTGCTCGACCTCGCAGCCGCCCGGGAGATCGCCACGATCACCAACGACCGCCTCGCGGACGCCTGCCGACGCCACCCGGACCGGTTCTCCGCGCTCGCCGCCCTTCCTCTGCAGGATCCCGACGCGGCGGTCCGAGAACTCGACCGCGCCGTCGGCGATCTCGGGCTCCGCGGGATCATCGCGAACTCCCACATCGGCGGCAGCTACCTCGACGAGTCGAAGTACCGGCCGATCTTCGAGGCCGCCGAGGACCTCGGTGTCCCTGTCTATCTGCACCCGAACACGCCGAGCAACGACATGATCGACCCACTGCGTAAGGCCGGCCTGGACGGGGCGATCTTCGGATTCGGTGTCGAGACCGGCATGCATCTCCTCAAGCTGATCACGTCCGGCCTGTTCGACCGGTACCCGAACCTGAAACTCGTAGTCGGGCATCTCGGCGAAGCCCTGCCGTACTGGCTCCACCGCATCGACTACATGCACGCCGCCCAGGTCGCGGCCGGCCGCTACGACACAATCCGACCGCTGCAACGCAAGCCCAGTGAGTATTTCCGGCACAACATCTGGCTCACCACCAGCGGAATGCCCTGGCAGCCCGCGATCATGTTCGCACGTGAGGTCGTGGGAGCCGACCGCGTCATGTACGCCATGGACTACCCATACCAATTCGTCGCCGAAGAGGTGACCACCCAGGACGCACTCCCCATCTCCGATGCGGAGAAGAAAGCGTTCTTCGACACCACTGCCACCGACGTGTTCGGACTACGCGCACCCACCACCGCGGGCGCAACCCCCTCCTCTGCCCTCCGGAGCTGACCATGAGCATCATCGACGACATCAAGGGCTCAGCCATGAGCCGATTCCAGATTCTCACCATCGCAGTCTGTCTCGGCGTTCTGATCGTCGACGGATTCGACGTGATCGCGATGTCCATGTCCGCCCACTACGTGGCCCAGGAATGGGGCATATCTCCCAGCACACTCGGCTACGGGCTGAGCGCCTCCACCGCCGGCATGGCACTGGGCTCACTGTTCCTGGCGCCGATCGGCGACCGAATCGGCCGACGAATCATCGCACTGAGCAGCCTCGCCGTCGTCGCGGCCGGGATGCTGTACTCGGGGCTGGCCGGCAACTTCGAGCACCTGATGGCCTCCCGGCTGATCACCGGCATCGGCATCGGTGGCGTCATGGCTACCGTAGGCGTCATTATCTCCGAGTACTCCTCGCAGCGCCGGATCGGGCTGACCATGGCACTCTTCGCCGCCTCGAACGGCGCCGGAGGCGTACTCGGCGGACTCGTGGCGGGCGACCTCATCCCCACCCATGGATGGCGAGCAGTCTTCCTGGTCGGTGCAGCCGCAACCGCCGCCATTTCGGTGGTCGCCCTCTTCGTCGTCCCGGAATCACTCGACTATCTGATGACCCGACGCGATCCGAAATCGGTCCAGCGACTGCAGCATCTGGCTTCCAGGATGGGACGATCCGTGTCCGATCTCGACCGTATTGGTGTCCCGGTTGCCTCGCCTGCCGGCGAGACCTCCAAGAGCCGGTACGCCGAACTCTTCACCCGCGGAACAATCGCGAACACCGCGCTGCTCACCATAGGTTACGGCGCCCTGATGGCGACGTTCTACTTCATCATCAACTGGACTCCCAAACTCATTGCCGAATCCACCGGGGACGGCCAAGCCGGAATTCACGTCGGCGTGCTTCTTCCCTTCGGCGGCATCGTCGGCAGCATTGCGTTCGGGCTGCTGACCGGGGTTGTCAAGGTCCGCCCACTCGCTGCGGCGGCACTCTCACTGGCCACCATTGCCACAGTCCTGATGGCATACTCACTCACCACCGGCGCCGCGCCCATCGTCATCGCCCTCGCGTTGGGGGTTCTGCTCAACGCTGGCATCAGCGGCTACTACGGGATCATCCCGCAAGCCTTTCCGACGCGCATCCGCACCACCGGATTCGGGTTCGTACTCGGAGTGGCCCGAATCCTCGGGATCATTTCCCCCATCGCCGCTGGATACCTGCTCGGACGCTTCTCCCCCACAGCCGTATTCGCCGGGATGGGTGTGATCATGGGCATCTCGGCTGTCGTCTTCATCATCCACGGCCGGGGAACCCCACAAGACCGCGCCCACCCCACGCCACTGCCGCAACACCGAGCGCACGTAGCCACAGACGAACTGGCCGGGTCCTGATCCACCGCGACTACCCGAAACAGCCAGCTGCAGGACATCTCTGACGTGATGCGGGTGGACTGCACCCTGACTGCGTTCGTGGAACAAGAAGGATGAGAACACCATGACCGAACTACTCTCCACCCCCGTATGGGAATCGGCCGTATACGACGGTTCTTGGGTTCCCGGACACGGAACCGATCTGCCGGTAATCGAACCGGCCACGGGTAAGCAGTTGAGTACCGTCGGCGGCGCCACTCCACAGGACGTTGACTTTGCTGTTGCCAAGGCCGTTTCCGCGCAGAAGGACTGGGCCGCCCGACCCTACACAGAGCGGGCAGCAATTTTGCGGAAGGCTGGGCAGCTGTTCGAGGAGAATGCCGAGGAGATTCAGCAATGGGTGATCCGGGAGAGCGGCGGGATCGGGGCCAAGGCCGGGTTGGAAACCCATGTCGCGTCCGAGGAGTGCTACAACGCGTCCGCACTTGCCGCACACCCGCACGGCGAGATGCTGCGATCCGAACAGCAGCGGATGAGCTTCTCCCGCCGCATCCCAGTCGGAGTGGTAGGGGTCATCGCCCCGTTCAACTTCCCGATCATCCTCTCGATCCGGGCGGTGGCACCGGCGCTGGCACTCGGTAACGCCGTCGTGCTCAAGCCCGATCCGCGCACCGCGGTATGCGGCGGTGTTGTCCTCGCCCGCATCTTCGAGGAAGCCGGTCTCCCACCAGGTCTGCTGAGTGTCCTACCTGGCGGCGCCGAGATCGGCGAGGCACTCGTGGTCCATCCGCGGGTGCGAGTGATCGCCTTCACGGGGTCGACCGGCGCGGGGCGAGCGATCGGAGAACTCGCCGGAAGGCACCTTAAGCGAGCCCACCTCGAACTCGGTGGCAACAACGCCCTGGTGATCCTCGAGGGCGTCGACGTCGAGAAGGCCGCGTCGATCGGTGCGTTCGGCTCATTCATGCACCAGGGCCAGATCTGCATGACATCCGGCCGACACATCGTGCACGAATCCGTCGCCGCGGATTATGCTGAGGCACTGGCCGAGCACGCCGACAAGCTCCCGGTCGGTGATCCGTTCACCGAGCAGGTAGCGCTTGGACCCCTGATCGACGAGAAGCAGCGTGACCGGGTGCATTCCCTCGTCACCGCCAGCATCGACGCCGGCGCACGGTTGGCGGCTGGCGGCACGTACGAAGACCTGTTCTACCGCCCCACAGTCCTCACGGATGTCCCCACCTCCGCCCCGGCATTCGCCGACGAGGTGTTCGGGCCGGTCGCCCCCATCACGACCTTCTCCACGCTGGATCAGGCCATCGCGATCGCCAACGACTGCGACTACGGACTCTCACTGGGAATCCTGTCGAACGATGCAATGCGGGCGCTCGAACTCGCCGAACGCATTCCCACCGGGCTGGTTCACATCAACGATCAGACCGTCGCCGACGAGGCCGTGATTCCGTTCGGCGGAACCGGGTTCTCAGGCAACGGCGGACGGGTCGGGGGCCTCGGCGCGAACCTGGAGGCCTTCACGGAAACCCAGTGGGTCACAGCGCAGTCGGCCCTCGCCACCTACCCCTTCTGACGGACCGACGGTGGATGGGTAGATCTCGCAGGATGCGAGGTCTACCCTCCTGTGGCGGCCAGCACCACCCGCAGCGACAGCCGTCTACTTACCGCAAGATCGATCTCGAACTGGTAGCAGATAATAAATATGCTGATGAGCAGTTTCGCGCTAGACGCTGCGTAGGTGTTAATTGGCGGCAGTTGCCCTCACCTCACGAGTGAGGCGGTGACATCTATAGTGCGCAGGCAGAATCGACGCAATGCCGATACGGCCGGGCTGGGTTTGTGGAGGTGCCGGACTACTGTGCGGATGCCGCAACGTGGTCCGGACACGTCAGCACGAGTGGCGTGCCGTCGGTGATGGCAATGGTGTGTTCGCTGTGAGCGGTACGAGATCCGTCGGCGGAGCGGATGGTCCACCCGTCGTCGTCGTAGATGATCTTGTCGGTGCTGCGGGCGAACCAGGGTTCGAGTGCAAGGGTCAATCCGGGCTGCAGCCTGAGACCTCGTCCCGCCCGTCCCACGTTGGGGACGTGTGGGTCTTCGTGCATGGTGCGCCCGAGTCCGTGGCCACCGAACTCGGTGTTGACCGAGTACCCGTAGTCCGCCGCCACGGCGCCGATCGCCGCGGAGATGTCGCCCAAGCGGTTGCCGGGCAGCGCAGCGGCAATCCCCGCTGCCAAGGCACGTTCGGTAGCTTCGATGAGGCGCTCGTCCTCGGCTCGCGGGACGCCGACGATCACACTCCGCGCCGAATCGGCGACCCACCCGTCGATCGACACCGCGATGTCCATGGTCAGCAGGTCCGCGTCACGCAGTGCATAGTCGTGCGGCAGTCCGTGCAGCACTGCGTCGTTGACCGAAAGGCAGATGACGTTGCGGAACGGACCTCGCCCGAACGATGGCGCGTAATCCCAGTAGCACGACTGGGCGCCGCGTTCGGCGATCAGCTGGCGGGCGCGGTGTTCGAGGTCGAGTAGGTTCGCCCCCGGCTGTGCCCGACGGGCGAGGTCGTCGAGCAGTTCGGCGATGAACGCGCCGGTGACGCGCATGGCCTCGATCTCTCGAGGTGTCTTCAGTTCCAGCACGGGGTTTCCTCTCCACCCGGCCCCGATGGCCGGTATTAAAATACCACCGTACTCGATTGTCCGGTATTTTCATACCGACTTCGAGTAGGCTGGCGGCATGGTGCGTCTCCCGCTGACTCCTGCCCAACTCGCGACCGGGCAACGCCTGGGTGCATGTTTGCGTCACGCGCGAGGCGAGCGCACGCTCGCCGACGTGGCACAGGCGGCAGCGATCTCGCCGGAGACTCTGCGCAAGATCGAGACCGGCCGGATGCCGACTCCGGCATTTACGACCATCGCAGCACTGGCCCGCACCCTCTCCGTGCCCCTCGACGACCTTGCGCATATCTGCCTTGCGCACGCAGACCTCGAGGAGACCGGCTGACGCAGACTTGCGTGCGATTGTCGATTGCGCCGTCGCCAGTGAGGTCAGCCCTCGTCGGCCGCGCTGCGGGGTGCGGCTCGAGCTGAGGATGAGATCCTCGTGAAGTTCCATCCAGATGTCGTGGTAGCTGTCGTACATCGGCCGAGCGAAGGCCGCGCTGTCACCGGAGCGAACGCGGTCGAGTGCGGCGGCGAGCCTGGGGAGGTAGCGCGCGAAACGCGGTAGCGTCTCGGACAGTTCCGTCAACGGAGCGACGAGTTCCGCGTCCGTCGCCGCGAGTTGCTCGACGAGCACGGCATCCGTCAGCGTCTACATAGATCTCATACGATCTGCCACTCGTGTAGCAGACTGTAGAGGTGTATGTGTGTCACGGCTACCCGCATCACCGTGCGGTGGTGTGGGTTTGACCGTGCCCCACACCGACGCTCGGCTACGACCGCCACCGCGTGCACATCGAGGAGTTCGCGTCCCTCGACGGCGATCCGTTCGCGCCGATCAAGACCCTGACCTCCGTCGCCGACGGCTACATCCTCGGCTGCCAGGCCACGCCCACCAGCCCGGCGCTGAAGATCGAGTTCTGAGTAATTCCCGTCCACGGCCGAGGCGGCGTGTGTCACTGTTGTCTGCATGAACGTCGGCGTGACACGCAGAGGGATCGTCGCTGTTGCCGCCACGGTCGTGCTGGGTGGTGGGCTGGCCGGGTGCGGTGGCGACAGCAGTGAACCGGCAGCATCGTCGACGTCGGCGGCCGCGTCGGACAGTGCGTCCGACGAGCAGGAGGCAGTTCTCGCTCAGGAAGCGCGGTGGCTGACGGCGATCACCGCCGGTGATCGCGAGACGATCGAGACGATCCTGAGCCCCGATTTCAAGCACGTCACCAGTGAGGGCAAGCTACTCGGCCGCGAAGAAGAGATCGCGAGCATCGTCCCGGTCGCGTTCACCATGAATCCCACCGAGCAGACTGTCGACATCGTCGGCGACACCGCCGTGATCCACGGCGTCAACACCCTCACCGAGACGGGCAATGTGCTGGCGCGAGAACGCTTTACCGACGTGTTCGTCAAACAGGACGGCGAATGGCTGGCCCTGTCGGCGCAAGAGACCGCGATCTGACCCGGTCCGGCCGGGTCGTCAGGGAACGAAGAAGGTTCCGAAGCCCGGTGACCCGATCGCCTGCGGGTCGACGATCGCCACGACCTGACCCGGGCCCGGTCGAATGGTAACGGGCTGGGCGTTCAGGGTGGGGAACGACGCAGATCCGGTCGCGCCCGTGCCGAGACTGACCCAGTGGACGACGACGGCGTGCGGGTTTCCGTCGCTCGGGGTTCGGCGCACCCTCAGCACCGCGACGCCCGGTTGTTCGCCGACTGTCGCGGCGAGCCGGGGAGCCGGCAGGTCGACGAGAGGGATGACGGGGTCGACCTGGAACGGCACCGTGCTGGGCGCGGCTGCTGCGGTGCCCGAGGCCAGGAACCCGGAGATCGCAAGGATCACAAGGGCGGCGACGACTCGTCCGACGGCTGTGGGTGCGGTCATACGGGTTGACGATAGTGGCCACTACCGTTGACATGGTCGACTTCCGCACGCCAGAAGGGGAACTGCCACGTATGGCCGCCAACGACGCTTCGGAACAAGACCACGCGCATCCGGCTGCGACGCCGGGACTACGCCGCCGCCTGGGGGTGTTCGATTCGGTGATGATCGGCCTCGGGTCGATGATCGGGGCCGGGATCTTCGCAGCGCTGGGACCTGCCGCGTCCGCCGCCGGCGGTGCGCTGCTCGTCGGGCTCGCGGTGGCCGCGGTGATCGCGTACTGCAACGCCAACTCGTCGGCTCGGCTCGCCGCGCTGTACCCGCAGTCCGGCGGCACCTACGTCTACGGCCGTGAACGCCTGGGACCGTTCTTCGGGTATCTGGCGGGCTGGGGTTTCGTGGTCGGCAAGACCGCCTCGTGCGCCGCGATGGCCCTGACAGTCGGCGCCTATGCGTGGCCGGGCCGCGAGCACGTCGTCGCGGTGATCGCGGTCGCCGCCATCACCGCCGTGAACTGTCTGGGGGTGCAGAAGTCGGCCCTGGTCACCCGGATCATCGTGTTCGCGGTGCTCGCCGTCCTCGCGGTGGTCGTCTTCGCCTGCCTGTGGGGCTCCGACACCACCCTCGGGGAACTCGAGATCGACTCCGGCAACGGCGTCACCGGGGTCCTGCAGGCGGCGGGCCTGCTGTTCTTCGCGTTCGCCGGGTACGCCCGGATCGCGACCCTCGGCGAGGAAGTGAAGGACCCACGCCGAACCATTTCCCGGGCGATCCCGATCGCGCTGGGCATCACACTCGTCGTATATCTGTTCGTCTCGGTCGCGGTGCTGACGGCCCTCGGCGCCGACGCACTCGCCGGCGCCACGGACCCGCTTGCGCAGGCGGTGGCCGCTGCCGGATTCGACGAGCTCGAACCGGTGGTCCGGGTGGCCGCGGTGGTTGCCGCGCTCGGCTCGCTGCTCGCGCTGATTCTGGGTGTTTCGCGGACCACGTTCGCGATGGCCCGCGACGGTCACCTGCCGCGTCTGCTCGACGCCGTACATCCCCGGTTCGCGGTGCCCTACCGGGCGGAGTTGGCGGTCGGCGTCGTGGTCGCGATCCTCGCCGCGACAGCGGATCTGCGCGGGGTCATCGGGTTCTCCTCGTTCGCGGTGCTGGTCTACTACCTGATCGCCAATGCGTCCGCCTGGACACTCTCCGGGAGAGTGTGGCCGCGCCTCGTGACGGTGGTCGGCGCCGTGGGGTGTGTCGTCCTCGCGGTGTTCCTTCCCCTGGTTTCGGTGATGTCGGGAGTGATCGTTCTCGGTGTGGGCGCTGTGATCTACGCGGTCCGAGCGGCATTCGCGCCGCGCGGCGGAGTTCGGTCTTCGCACTCGTCGGGCTGAGGCGCATCGGTCCGGGGGTGGTCAACGGCGTCGTCGCGTGGGAGCCTTCAACGACGATCCGCTGCACCCGTCGCGTGAAGTGACCGGGAGGAGGTGTGTGAATTGTTCGTCCTGTTCCGGCATGCCCACGCCGGTGAGAAGAAGAACTGGGACGGCCCCGACGCCGACCGCCCGCTCAGCACGTTGGGGGATCGGCAGGCTCAGGGCTTCGTCGAAGCGCTGACCGGCATCGAGGTCGCGGCGCTGTTCTCGAGTCCGACCACTCGCTGTCGGCAGAGCCTTCTGCCGCTCGCCGACGAGCGCGGACTGAGCATCGCCGATCACCCCCTGCTGGGTCCGGACGCACCGCCGGATGAACTCTTCGCGGTGCTGCACGCGCCGGACGCCGATCGAGCCGTCTTCTGCACCCACGGGGAGGTCCTCAACGCCCTGGCGGAGTTCGCGCGGACGCACGGGATACCCGGTGTCCCTCCGTCGGGGGCGACCGCGAAAGGCGGCGCCTGGTTCGTCGATTGCGGGACCGGCCTGCCCCCGACACTGCGGTACCTCGCGCCCGCCCCTGCCAACTGACCGCGCTCTCCTTCTAGTCCGCGGCGAGTTGGGCGGCGTCCTCGCGGGCCTGCCGCGCCCGCTCCAGTTCCAGGCCGTACAGCAGGCCGAAGGTGAAACCGTTCTCGCCGGACGTCGTACCGGCGCGGGCCCCGAGCGTTCGGAGGGTCTCCGCGGCGACGACGCTGTCCCGGTGCTCGCCGAGAACCTTCTGCATCTTCTCGAAGTGGGCTGCCTTCTTCTTCGCGGTCTTCTTCCCGAGCACCGGCGCGGCGAGTTCGGCGGCGTAGCGGGCACGTGTGGCGGCCTCGAGTGCCCGGTGCAGCGCCGTGTCGTCGGTGCCGACAGCCGCGGTCGCTACCCGGGAGTGGGCCTTCCGTTCGGCTTTCCGCAAGGCCCGCTCGATCACCCGGGGACCGTCCGCTGCCGCGGCTGTCAGCGGCGGATTCGTACGCCACCGGGCCAACGCGGCCAGCAACGCGCGGTAGCGGTCACCGTCGACGGTGGCCATCACGTCCTGCAGGTGGTGCTGTTGCTCCGCAATCAGGTCGCTCTCGATGCGCGCGGCCACCGGACCCATCACCAGTTCGGACGGCAGGTCGGCGAGCGCGTCCGTGAAGCGTGCGCGTTGCACCTGACGGTCCCGCACTTCGCCGAGTAGCCCTGCATACCAAGACAACTCCGCAGCGAGCTCCGTCGCGGCGGTCGGCTCGAGCAGGCGCGTGAAGACCCGGAGGGTGCTGCAGAACCGCCGGATTCCCACCAGGGTGGGATGCACCGGGTCCAGACCGCGGCGCAACCACACGTCGCCGGCCACGATCGCCTGCGCCTGGGCGTCCAGGTAGCCGGCGAGCACCGATTCGGTCGTGCCCCGGCTCGTGTCCCCGCCGTCGACCGCAAGTTGAGCGGTGCTCAGCACGCGACTGAGCTTCGACGGATACCGCGACGGCTTCGCACCGCGGAGGGTGAGGCGTTTCCCGATCTTCCCGAGCAGTTTCTCGCTTCCGGCGTCGCCGGCCTCGACCTCCACCTCACGCCACTCACTCACGACGGCACGATCCCCCGCGACGGTGCCGCGCACCCGGTCGTCGGCCACTTCCGCCACGAGGCGGTCATCCGAGTCGAGGACACGCTGCATGCGTCGCACCGTCGTCAGAGTGGCCACCGGGTGCACGGATTTACCCAGTGCGACACCCACAATCAGTGTCGCCAGCTCGTCGGGAATCGTGTCACTCTCGCCCGGAGGCATCCGGATCTCGGTGCGGTCCTTGTCGGCGGGAACCTTCAAGTGCCATCCGACGTCGGCATCCCCCGTCCGCCGGCGGAACGTGAGGTGCTGGCGCAGCAGGTCGCGATCGGCGGTGTCGTAGTAGACGCTGCTCAGATTCACGGTGGCCTGCTCGACCCGTCCTCCCCGCGGGATCACGTCCTCGAGGTCGGGCAGGACGAATTCGAGACCCACCTCGTACTTGTCTTCCCGCTCACGCTGCGTCGACACCATGGGCCCAGTCTGCACCCACGACGTCAGGACTGTTGCTCGCCGCGCAATCGGCACGGAGTGCGGTTAATCTGTCTGCACGGTAGTAGTTGATCGCGCCTCGTCGCTGCCGCCGATGCGCCGCGAAAAGTGTTACACAAATGGATCTTTCGATCGCTTGATGCTTCTGGCATGCAGTGCAGCCTGCACGGGACAGAACACTCGGATGGCCGATCCTCCGAGTGACCCGGCTGTGTTCGGTCTTCGAGAGGGGAATGACTCCACATGTGCACTCCGAACAGGCGCCCCGATCTCGACCACCCCGTGGAACTCGACTGGATCACGCGGGCGCGGTGCCGGGAAGGAGACCCGGATCGGCTCTTCGTGCAAGGCGCCGCGCAACGCAAGGCCGCGGCCCTGTGCCGGCATTGTCCCGTGCTGACGGAATGCGGCGCGTATGCGCTCGACAATCGCGTCGAGTTCGGTATCTGGGGCGGGATGACGGAACGGCAGCGCCGGGCGCTGCTCAGGGAGCATCCCGGTGTCTCCTGGTCCGTGCTCCTCGAGGAGCAGCGGCGGCGTTGACCCCCGGTGCTAGCGTGAGAAGCGGCGCCGTCTGGATGGAGGATCGGCATGAGAATCGCGAACAGCGTGCACACCTCGCGGCCCTGGCGAATCCACGAACTCACCCGCGACTTCACGCTCGAGGACGTGTGGGCGCTGCCGACTCCGGGCGGCCGTCACGACTTCGCCCGGCTGGTGCAGGAGTTCCCCCGGCTACTGCAGGGGGCCGCGTCGGGCGACTCGTCGAACGTCACTTCCCGCGCCACCCGGGCCCTCTTCGCGATCCGGTGGGCGATCGGGCGCGTGTTGCGATGGGACGGCTCGGGCTCCGGTGTCGGCTCGCGAGTGCCGACGCTCCGCGACCGCTTGCCGGCGGATCTGCGCGACGCCCCATCCGGCCCGGACCTGCCTCCGTTCACCTCCATCTTCCTGCTCGACGACGAGTGGGCCTCGGAGATCGCCAATCGGACCGTTCACGGCGTCATGCACCTCGGCTGGGTACCCGACGGTGCCGGCGGCTACCGCGGCGAGATGGCGGTCTACGCGAAGCCGAACGGGCTGCTCGGTACCTGCTATATGTATGCGATCGCCCCGTTCCGGCACCTGATCGTCTACCCGGCGATGATGCGGCAGATCGAACGGAGATGGCGGGAGGGCACAGGCGACGTCGCTCGACCCTCCACCGAGGAGAAATGAAGCGGCACTGTCTGATTCATTCTTGCGAGGTCAGACATAGGACGACACGGAAGTATCGGGAATCCCGACGGAACGCCGGTGCGGTGACGCCGTACCGCGTCACGAACTCGCTCTGTTCGATGAACCGGAGATCACCGGCGGTTCCAGGCACCGAGAATTGCCGATTCGGCATGCGCCACGTGCCGGTGTCGGGCACGTGACGCAGCTGCACGTTGCCGGGCAGCATCTTCCAGCCGCGGCCGGTGTGGAGTTCGATGTTCGCGACGAACTCGATCGACATGACCACGCCGCTGGTGGGCTGCACGGGTCGAGGTGCGCAACTCGGGTACCTGTCGACGTAGAAACCGCCGCGGAGAACTTCGTTCGGTCGCACCTCGACGTCCTCGGCCAGGGATCGAACCTCGGCGGGTAGTTGCCACTCGTCGAGCCAGGCGAGGCATGCGGTGACGTTGTCGCCAGGGTGCCAGAGCTCGGGGACTGGTTCGTCGTCGACAAAGGCCACGATCCACTGCAACGGGACGTGCTCAGGCGGGTGGTGTTCCCGTAGGACGATCATCTCGAAGCCCCGCGCAAGAGACGGACCGATGGACGACGCCACCGGGCGCGGGGTTACCTTGCAGCAGACGATACGCCGCCCGACACGTCTCAGTACGGCAGGGAGGAGCAGCCAGGATTGGCGATGACGGCCTTGCCCTCGCAGAACGCCTTGTCCGTGTTGTCGTCGAAACGTTCGGCACGGTCGCGGTCGCGGGCGTCGCGGTCCGACGAAGAGACGTGTGCGACGTCGGAACCCGAGGCGGTGGGCATGGCGGTCGCGACTCCGGCTGCGCCGGTGACGGAGATTGCGACTGCGGCGATCATCAGGCCGGCGCGGATGGCGGTGTGGCGAAACATGCTGTGTCCTTGGTGGTGTGGTCGGGTGTTTCCTTGGTCACACCAACACTGCCTTCCCAGCAGCAGCGTCGACAGCCACCCTAGGGTGCGCAGACCCCACCCCTTTGCTACTCGTCGGACAGCAGCGGCCCCAGCGGTCCGAGGTCGATGTTGAGGTCCTCGGGTGTCAGCCCGAAGTGGTCACGCAGTTCGGTCATGCGTTCCTCGAGAAGCATCAGTGTCGTACCGATCCGCTCGATCTGCTCGTCGCTGAGATCGCCGTGCTCGACTCGGCGCAGCGCCTGCCTCTCCATCAACTGGCGCAGCAGTTCGACGAGGGTGAGGACGAGGGTCACCAGGCCTTTCTCGACCGATTCGGGGTCGGCGTCGATGCGTTGCGGCAGAATGCGCCGCCCCTCCCCGTCCAGCGTATGCGGTTCGGGTTGGTCCACGGAATCACTCATCGACTGGTTCCTCGGCCTCCGGCCCCGGCACCAGTGCGCTCACCGAGGCGATCAGGGTGCGCAGCGAGATTCGCACCATGTCCACGTCGGCGAGGGAGAGGGTGATCTCGCCCGTGATGACGACTCCGCCACCGAGCACTCGGTCGAGCAGGTCGACGAGGGCGATGCGGCGGTTGTCCTCGGCCGGGACGATCTCACTCATGGGTTCGCCTGGTCGATCCCCGCGAACGAGTACGGGGGCCACGGCCCGGTCAGTTCGAGCGTCACTCCGTCGTGGTCGGCGTCGAGTGCCGTGACGGCCGAGGCGAATTCGTCGACGAGTTCGTCGGCCACCAGGTAGGTGCCGTTGAAGATCATCCACGCTCGTCTGCCGGTGATGGCCGGATCGGTCACCTGCTGGCGTCGGCCGTCGACGGCGTGGGACAGCAGGGCGGAATGTATCTCGCGCGCATGGTCAGCCGCCTTGCGTTCTACGTCCTGCTGGGCCGTCAACTCGGCGCGGCGGCGCAGCAGATACGCGGTCCCCTTGCCGCCGCCGCCCTTCGCGCCCGGTTCCTCGGCGGATGGCTGCGCCAGTGTTTTCGGGTCACCGTAGGCCTTGACTCCCCATTCGGTCCGCCCGGTGACCTGGCGCAGTGCGGCATCGAACTCCTCGTGACGCTCGTCGAGGAGGCGGCGAACCCGATCGTCGTCGAGGTACAGGGTGGCGAGACGCAGCGGAATGGTGGGCCCACAGCGCAGGACCGCGGCCACCACCGTGTCGTGGGCTCGCGCGGTCGCGGCCAGCCAGTCGAGATCCTCGAGGTTCCGCTGCAACGGACCTTCCCCGTACTCGCTCAGGCTCACCGATCCGACGACCGCGGCGAGGGCCGTTGACGCCACCACCCGCACCGGCTCGCCGGCCACACCGGTGACCCCGGACAGTTGCGCATCGCCGACGCTCGCCGACGTGATGCCGTACAGCCACACACCGTCACTCTCGGTCATCGTCCTCCCCTCGACGTCGTCCCTCCACCTGCACCGTTTCGCCGGCCTCGACGGCGGGGCGCACCGACCGGTCGGACTCGAGCGCGGCAATGCGTTCCTTCAGCTTCCGATTCTCGAGCTCGAGGTCGCTGCTCTTCCCGGTCAGCCAGGGGTCGTTCTCCCACCAATTGATGCCCACCTCCTTCGCGGTCTCGAGGGAGGCGATGACCAACCGGACCTTGATCGTCAGCAGTTCGATGTCGAGAAGATTGACCTGGATATCCCCGGCGATCACCAGTCCCTTGTCGAGTACTCGTTCGAGAATGTCCCCGAGGTTCGTGGACTGGTGCCCACCGCCGAATCCGCCACCGGAGCTCTGAGGCAGGTTGCTCGTCCCGCCGCCGGCGACGGTCATGACTGCCCGCTCCCGCTGTCACCGACACCGCGGACGTAACGCCGGGTTCGGCGGTAGGACAACAGTTGTCCGTCCAGATCCAGCACCACCTCGTACAACGCGAGCATGTCCGTCGACGACGGGATCCGCCGGTCCTCGACGACCTCCACTTCCACCGTCCACCCGTCGTCGGTGGGCATGACCGAAGTCGCACCGAGCGGCTTCTTGCCGGTCAGTTGCGTGATGTCACGCAGTGCGACCTGCGCGATTTCGGGTGCCGGCAACGGAGGCGGCTGCTCTTCCGCCATGGCCGATCACTCCTTCTCCGGAGTGGTGGGCGGTCCCGTTCCGGTCATTCGGTCGAGGATGGCCTGCTGCGCCTGCTCTTCCTCCTCGGCGGAGATCTCACCCGCCGCGCGGGCGTCCTCCAACTCCTCGAGGGCTCGGCGTGCACTCGCGGGGTTGTGCAGTTCCTCGTCGACCTGCCGCTGAATCAACTCGGCCAACGAGATCACACCCTTCACCGGTTGGAGCGGCAGCGTGGCGATGAACGACAGCAGACCCATCGGTCAGCCCTCCGGCTTCGCAGTCACCACGAAGTCGTAGGCGGCGAGCGGTCCGAGCAGACGCATGTCGACCCGGCCGTCCCACTCCTCGGCCAGTGCTCCCACCGCCTTCTCGAGTTCGTCCTGCCGAGCGACCTCGACGAGGACGGCGACCTGCGCGGCCTCCTCCTCGTGAGTCGGTTCCCGCACGTTGACCGAATCGGTCAGCGACGTGAGCGCCTCGACGACCTTCGCGGTGTCTTCGTCCCGCTTGGCCACGATGGCGTTGCTCACGATCTCGCCGAGCGCCATCCGTGCGTCGCGGGTGGCGTCCTCGGGCTGATCTCGGATGGTGTCTCGCAGTTTGCCTGCCTGTTCGTTCTCGTCGATCACCTCACGCAGGATCGCCTTCTCGACGTATCGCCCCTTCACGACGTACTGCGCCCGACCCTCCAGTTCCTCCAACGCCGCAGCGAACTCGTCGGCGTGCGCCGCGAGCAGTTCCTCCTCGACGGCGTCCTCATCGGTCATGACTGCCCCGAATCGGAGCGGGAGGACAGGTGCGACACGCGACGTGCCGTCCAGCAGGTGCGCGTGGGCCTGGAGGTCCTCGGGTTTGCCGAGCGGCCTGTCCACCGAAATTTCGCTGACGAGTGCCGCGATGTCGCCGTGCTTGACCGTGCTGACCGACCCGTCGCACACACCGACCGCGTCCTCTTCGGTCTCCACGTCGGCCGGCACGATGCCGTACACGTAGACACCGCTGACTTGCGGTTCGTCGGTGGTCTCCTTGGAACTCGCCATCACTTGTCACCTCGACTGGATTTACGTGAAACACGCTCTCGCTCAGGTTCTTCCTGTCCGCCGCCGAGGATGTCGCCGAGTTTCTCACCGGCGGACTCCAGTGCGCCCTTGGTTTTCGATTTGGCGCCGCCCTCGGTGACGTCCCCCACCAGGTCCGTGAGGCCCTTGGGCTCGCCACTGCCGATCTCGAGCCGGTTCACCGCCTCCGCGAACCGCAGGTACGTGTCGACGCTGGCGACCACGACGCGCGCGTCGATGGTCAGCAATTCGATGCCGACCAGCGAGACGCGCACGTACGCATCGATTACGAGGCCCTTGTCGAGGATGGTGTCGATGACGTCGGCGAGGCTACTCGAGCTCGGTCCGCCGCTGACTCCGCCGCCGCCACCACCTGCGGGTTGCACTGCGGTCATCGGTTTGCTCCCTGCCGGGAGCCGGCCGACTTGGCTGCGGTCTTGCGCGGGCGGCCCCGACGTTTCGGGGGTGCCTGCTCGGAACTGGAGGCCGCGGTCTTACGGGGGCGGCGTCGGCGTTTCGGTGCTTCCTCAGCCTCCTCAGCCTCCTCGTCCTCCGGCTCCTCGTCGGGTTCCTCGGACGCCGTCTCTTCCTCTTCGTCCTCGTCCTCGGCTGTTTCCTCCGGCTCTCCGCCCTCGTCCTCCTCGACCTCGTCTTCTTCGCCCTCGTCCGGTTCGACTTCGTCCTGCTCGTCTTCTTCCGGTTCCACCTCGTCCTGCTCGGGCTCGACTACCTCGCCGTCCCGGATCTCTCCGCGCCAACCCTCGATATCTTCAGGATGAAGGATCGACTGCGTCATGACGTGACGTCCGAAGTGCTTCAGTTCCAGGCGCGCTCGTCGTCCCTGTGCGCGCCACAGGTTTCCCGTCTTCTCGAACAAGCCCTTCGGGTGATACTCGAGGACCAGGAGGATGCGGGTGAGATCGGGGGTCACCTCGTGGAACGTCACCGCACCGTCGATGTAACCTTTGGCGCCCTTCGACCGCCACACGATCCGCTCGTCGGGCACCTGCTCGAGGATCGACGCTTCCCAGGTTCGGTGCGAGAGGAAGATCTTCGCCTTCCATTCGAGTTTCTCGTCCGATTCTTGTGCGACCCGTTCGACCTTCTTCATGAAGGACGGAAAGTCCTCGAACTGTGTCCACTGGTTGTAGGCCAGTTGCACCGGGACACCGACATCGATCGATTCGACGATGTTGGTGAGCTTGAGTTTCTTGCCACCCTTACCGCCACCCCCGCCGCCACCGCCGCCGGTGATCGTGTCCTTCAGGTCGGAGGCCGTGTCCTTCACACTGTCCTTCAGCCCGGTCAGGCCCGAGCCGAGCGCGGAGAACGGCGACTTGCCATCGCCCTCTTGGTCTTTGCCTTGCTCTTTGCCGGTGACTGCGGACAGCAGGCTTCCGCCGCCGCCCTCGGCGTAGTCGTTGAGCCTTCCCGAAGTGTTCGCCACCTTGTCCGAGACGGACGTCAGGGCCTTCTCGGCGACCGTGCCGACCAGCCGTTGCAGCGATTCCTGGAGCACGCTCGACATGCCCCCGTTTCCCGGTGCGGATTCCTGTAGCTTCTTCGCCGCGTTCGCCATCGCCCTCACCCCTCGCCGCGTCGGACGGGTGACGAATCAGTGGTGGCCTTGGCCCGCGTCCTGCGTCCGCGTGCCGGTGCCTCTTCTTCGTCGTCGTCGGATTTCTTGGTCCGCGACCTGCTCGAGGGCCGGCTGCTGCCGTTGCTCGACGCGCGACGCCGCGCCGCGGGGCGCTTGCGTGGTGCAGGCTCCTCTTCGGCCTCGTCCTCGTCTTCGGCGGGCTCCTCGTACTCGTCGTCCTCGTCCGCGTACTCGTCCTCGGGTTCGTCGGCAGCGGTCTCGTCGTCCTCGTCGTCCCGTGCACGAGAGCGTTTCTTGCGTCCGAGTCGACCCACATCGGCGACGTCGCTCACGGTGTCCGTGACACCCCCGACAGTGTCCGTGACACCGCTGACGGTGCCCGTGACCTCTTCGCCGCCCGACAACAGCCGATTGCTCAGAGAATCGATGCGCTGGCTGGCTGCAGTGATCGCGGCCGCCCTCGCCGCGTTGACCAACTCACCCCGAACGGAGTCGCCGATCTTGGCGATCTCGGGGGAGCTCGCGAGCATTTTCGTACCGCGTTCCAAGAGGTCTCGCGGTCCGCCGGGGAATCGTCCCGTCGCACCCGCGGCCGCGAGCATCAGCGCCATCTTCATTCTGTGTGTTCGGCCCAGCATGTAGCCGGCGCCGACGGCCAATGCCACCTGACCTTTGGTTTTCATCGTCGAACCCCTTCACCGAGTAGTCCCAGGCGCACTTCTCGCCAACTTCGGCAATGTGTCGCAGGACCGTTCTCGGTGATGTTCCGCAATACCGTGCGCGGTGAGGTGCGCCCTTGCCGACTACCCCAGCCGCGCGACGCTCAACCACCGGCGCGACCCTCGGTTCGGGCGACTACGTGGCGGCCGCTCTTCCTCGAATTCGGGTGCCGACAGGTTACCGGCGGACCGCCCCGATCCACGCCTGGAACAGGTGCCGCTCACCGATTCTCGTCCGTGGTGGCTCAGCCCGCGGCGGCCCGCACTGCGGCGATCAGCGCCGCGACGAGAAGGGCCAGCAGCAGGACGAGGAGGAGCACCGGGCCGAGCAGGAGGCCGACGACGAGGAGGAGAATGAGGGCGACCTTGGCCTTGCCGCTGAGTCCGGACACGAGCCCTTTGATCGCGGCCCACACAGGATTCTTGCCCGCCAGTGCGGCCCGGAGTCCTTCGAGCCCCGCGATCGCGCCGGGTCCGCCGTCCGCGACGGCCTCCGCGAGCGTGTCCGTCCATTCCTGGATCTTCTGTTGAATCGTCGCCGTCACCGCGTCGCCGCGACTTCGCGCCGCGTCCAGGAGCCGCTGAACCTCTGCCTTCAGCCAGTTGACGAGGATGTCGGTCAGCGGCGGCAGCGGGGTGCGCGCCGCGTCGGCCGGGCAGTCTCGTTCGTTCTCGTCGACAGCCGGTGCTGCTCGGCGTGGGCGCTGCGGTGCGGCGGGACGCGGGCGCCCGGACGCACGGGATCCGCCGTCTCGGGTGCGTGTGCGGGTCGTCGCGGGCCTCTTCGCCGTCGTGGACGACCGAGCCGCCCGGCGGGGCTCGGCGGTTGTCGTCCGTTCCTCACGAACAACCTTCGTACTTTTGCCGGCCGTGCGCCGGCGGGCAGGCTCGGCCGGTGTGGTCCGGCCGCTCGCCCTCTCTCGTGCACCCATACAGAGCAATTACCCCCGGGGTGATTCCCGAAACCGGTCCGGTTCTGCGGTCTCGACCGCAGCCCGCAGGGCCGTGCGCAGTCCGGCGCCCGCGGGCATCGTGGACAGAGCGCGGAACTTCCGTTCGGACGCCGTCTCGGGTGCGTCGTCGGAGGTGGCGGACAGAAAGCGGTCGGGCAGCGCCAGCTTGTGGATGGTGCGAAGTGTGAGGAAGTACTGCCGCGCAAGCGAACCGGTGGTGTAGGGCAGATCGTACTTCTCGCAGAGGGCGCGCACCTTCGTCGCGATCTCCGCGTAGCGGTTGCTGGGGAGGTCGGGGAACAGGTGATGCTCGATCTGGTAGCAGAGGTTGCCGCTCATGAACGCCAGTACGGTGCCGGCCCGGAAGTTCGCGGTGCCGAGCATCTGGCGGAGATACCACTCCGCCCGGGTCTCGTTCTCCAGTTCCGCCGGCGTGAACTTCTCGGCGCCGTCCGGGAAGTGTCCGCAGAAGATCACGACATACGCCCACAGGTTCCGCAGCAGGTTGGCGGCGAGGTTCGCCTTCAGCGTCCGCCGCCACCGCCGCCCGCTCAGCGCGGGAAAGATCAGGTAGTCCTTGCCCGACTGCCGGGCGATCTTGCCGATCAGGGCTCGCGTGTCGGCGGATTTCTCGGCGGCGGTGCCGGCTCGGGACTGTTCGGCATACAGGCCGTGCAGGGCGATACCCCACTCGAACGTGGCCGCCAGCAACAGGTTCCGGAGTGGCTGCAACAGATTGTCCGGCTTCCACGGCTGGTCGCGGGTGATGCGGATGACGCCGAATCCGAGGTCGTCGTCCATCCCCACGACGTTGCTGAACACGTGGTGGCGATAGTTGTGGGAGTACTGCCACTGCGACGACAGGCCTGCCATGTCCCATTCCCAGGTGCTGGAGTGGATTTCCGGGTCGTTCATCCAATCCCACTGCCCGTGCGACACGTTGTGCCCGATCTCCATGTTCTCGATGCTCTTGGCCACGGCGAGAGCCGTCGTTCCGGCGACCCATCCGGCCTTCGCCCGGCTTCCGAAGATCATCAGCCGCGCGGCAGCGTCCAGCGCACGCTGGAAGGCGATCGTGCGCCGGATGTAGGTGGCGTCCCGCTCCCCGAGTGAATCGGTGACGTCACGCCGGATGGCGTCGAGGTCGGTGCGCAGCGCCTCGACGTCCTCCGCGGTGAGGTGGGTGTATTCCTTGATGTCCGATATCGCCATGGGTGTGCTCCGGATTCCGAACCCGTCCACGTCACGGGCGGGGTGTCGAACCTCGGGAATTGTGCGTGAGCGGGGTCAGTGTTTGAACGTGTTCTTGATCTTGCGTCCTGCCTGTTTGATCTTGTCGCCGGCCTGCTTGGCGTTGCCCTTCGCCTCCTGCGCGCGTCCCTCGGCCTCCATGCGTTCGTTTCCGAGCGCCTTACCGACGTTCTTCTTGGCGACGCCCTCGGCGGTTTCGGTCTTGTGCCGGATCTTCTTCCCGATGCTCATGGCGATGCTTCTCGTCTCTCGGCGGGGTTGCACTCACCAGTGAACGCCGCAGGCCAGCAGCTGTCAACAGTGTAGATCTACGGTATAGGCCTACAGTGGACGAATGGAAGGCGCGCAGCAGTCGTGATGGCCAAGGCGCCCGCTCACCGTTCGATCCACTCCGACGGAGTCCCGATCACCCGCGAGCGGATCCTCGCGTGCGCGCTCGACCTCATCGACCGCGACGGAATCGACGGCCTGTCCATGCGCCGACTCGGCAAGGCGCTGGGCCGCGACCCGATGACCCTCTACCGTCATGCCCCGAACAAGGCCGCGCTACTCGACGGGGTCGCCGAGAGCGTCCTCGGACAACTCGAGGTCGATACCGGCGCTGGTGAGTGGACCGCCCAGCTACGGGAGGTCGCGCGGGGCTTCCGCCGGTTGGCGCTCGCTCATCCCCAGGTGGTGCCGCTGCTGGTCACCCGGCCGCTGTCGACACCGCTCGGGCTTCGACCGCTCGGCACCCTGCGCCCACTCGAGAACATCCTGACGCTCCTCACCGCGGCCGGCTTCACCGACGCCGACGCGCTGCACGTCTACCGGGCGCTGTTCGGCTTCCTCTACGGTCACGTCCTCAACGAGCTGCAGGAACTGGTCGAGAGCCCGGACGAATCCGACGACCTCCTGCGCCTCGGGCTGCACCGCCTGCCGATCGGCGAGTTTCCCCGCCTGCGTGGCCTGGCGCCGGTGCTGGCGTCCTACGACGGCGCCGCCGAATTGGAACGCGGCCTCGACATCCTTCTCTCGGGTCTCACCGCCACACTGGCAGAGCCGGACAGCCCGGGCTGACGAGGTAGCGTCGGCGGTGTGGCCCTCATCTACCAGGCTCAGCTGACCCCGACCAAAGCCGCGATGCTCCGCGACTGGATTCCGCGCCAGCCGTGGATCGGTTCGGCCGACGCGTCGTCACTCGAGGTGGCGGGTGCGTACCGGTTCGACGATCCCGACGGGGAGGTCGGCATCGAAACCCACCTGGTCCGGACGGCGGACGGGCAGGTAGTGCAGGTGCCGGTGACGTATCGCGGTGCACCGTTGGCAGGCGCGGAGTCGGCGTTGATCACCACGATGCACCATTCCGTGCTGGGTGAGCGGTGGGTGTACGACGCCTGCGCCGACCCCGTCTACGTGCGGGCCCTGGTGACGGCCATCGTGGCGGGAGGCACCGAGGCGAAACTCGAGTTCGCCTCGCCCGGTGAGCGACCCGAGGTGACCACCCGGGTGTCGGGCAGCGGCTCGCCCCGCTCGGCGGTACCCGTCGTCGACGCCGTGACGTGTGCGAGCGCGGGAGCGAACACCGTCATCACGTCCGGCGACATCGACGTGGAGTTGGTCCGAGTGCTCGATTCCGACCGCGTCCCCGACGATCAAGCGCTCGCGCTCGGGGGCATCTGGCCCGGCCAGGACGTGCCTGCGCTGCTCGCGATCGCGCATTCGACAGCTGTCGGTCACAACGGATGACTCGTTGGCAGGAATATCGGAGCCGGAATGGTGTTGAATAGAGCTGACGGTGTCGGACATACCCCGGGTACCACATTAATGACGTCGCTGCGAGCGACCACTTGCCGAGAGGCGATATGACGGCACCGTCGCCGAAGCCGTCGGCACCGTAAGGTGCCGGCGGCTTCTTTGTGCCTGCATAGGGCGCTGCGCGCCTCGTGAGTGGTTGACGAGTCCCCATGCTCGTCAACCACTCACGGGCAGCGAAGCTGCCTACTGTTCCTTCTTCAGGCGGGCGGCGAGCATCGCTTTGCCCAGGTCGCCACCCTTCCGGCTCACGGCTTGGGCACGGCGGAAGAAGTCGGCCAGTTCGGCGTCGCCGTCCATGTCGGCGTCCGAGATGTAGCCCTCGAGACGCAGAGCGTTGCTCAGTGACGCTTCGACGAACCAGATCAGGTTGTAGTCCTTGTCCCGAATGCCCGTCACCGAACCTGCTTCTTGTTCACTCATCAGTGCGTCCTTCCCGAGAAGTGGCCGACTGTCGTGTGGTTCCTGCCTACCCGCGCGGTTGCGTCGTAAACGTGAGGCGCGCCGGGCTCAGACGAATACCCAGTTCATCAGGACGACGTACAGGGCCGTCCCGACGACGATCGAGAGCACCGCGTTCTTGCGCCACAGGTGCACGGCCGCCGTCGCCCCCACCGCGATCAGTTCGGGTATCCCGTGTGACGGCGCGGTGACGGAGACGTTCTTCAGCGAGTACGCCACCAGGATCAGCATGATTCCCGCGGGCAGGTAGACGCCCAGGTAGCCGACGACAGCGGACGAGCGCAACGGCATGACGATCGCGAAGGGGACGGCGCGCAGGGCGAACGTGACGACGGCCATGATCGCGATGGCCGTGAGGATGTAGCCGGCGTCAGGCACGGGTGGTCACCTTGCTGCGGGTCAGGAGGTACCGGGCGACGAGCAGGGCCACGAAGGATCCCATCGCGATCGGCAGCATGTGTGCGGGGTCGACGAGTCGCGCAGTCAGCGCGCACAGCACCGCCATCGCGGGGACCGCGTAGCCGCGTTGGGCCCGAATGGCCTCGATGGACAGCACGACGAACAAGGCGGTCAGCGCGAAGTCCAGCCCGACGATGTTCTCCGGGATCCATTGCGCCGCAGTCGCTCCCAGCATCGCCCCGCCGATCCAGTACGCGTGGAGATACAACTGCGAATACACGATGACCCGGCCGGACAACGACTTACGATCGCCGGTGACCGTCATGGCGTACGCCTCGTCGGTCAGGGCGAACATGCTGTAGAGGCGGGCCGCTCGACCCTTGACGGCGTCGAGGGGAAAGCTCAACGCGTAGAACACGTGTCGGAAGTTCACCAGCAGCGCCGTCAGCGCGATGTACGGGAGTGGCGTCATCGAGGCCACCATGCCGACCGCGATGAATTCGAGTGATCCGGCATAGATCAGCGAGGTGAACACCAATGCCCACCAGGGGTTGAAACCCTGTTGAACGACGAGAACACCGAGGGCGATCCCCAGCGGGACGAGCCCGATTCCGACGGGGAGCGACGCCTGCAGGGCGCGTCGCCATTCCGGGGTGTGCCGGCGGTCGGAGTCGGCGGCGGCCGTCGGGAGGGTTGCTGGATCGATCACCACGCAAATCTATAGCAATTATCGCGGTGCACGATTGCGAGCAAATGCCCGAAAGTGGCATCATGCGCAATAATAGTGCGATGGATGCCATCGATGAGGCAATTTTGGACCACCTGCGCGCGGACGCCAGTCTGACCAACACCGAATTGGCGGATCTGGTGGGTCTGACGCCGTCCCCGTGCCTGCGCCGGGTCAAGAAGCTCGAGGCGGACGGCATCATCACCGGTTACCGCGCCATCGTCAGCCAGGAGGCACTCGATCGGGGCTTCCAGGTGATCGTCACCGCGGAGATCGGGGTCAACGACCAGGCGACGATCGAGCAGTTCGAGTCGCGGGTCGCTGCCTTCGACGAAGTGATCGAATGCCGCAGGCTGTTCGGGATCCCCGACTACTTCATCCGGGTCGCGGTCCGCGACCTCGCGACGTACGAGAACTTCATGGCCACGAAGCTCAGCGGACTCCCGGCAGTGTCGCGGGTGACGTCGCTGATCACCATGAAGACGATCAAGAGCGTCGACTGATTCCGCGACCTGCCCATAGAACTCGAGATGTTTCTGCGGGATCTACTGTCCGTCGATTTTCGTGGTGTGTTCCACGCACGGTCCCTTACTCTGGCGCTATGCCCGACGACCTGCTGATCGCGCGGAATCCGGAAGCGGATTCGACGCTTCCCTATCTGGTGCGGGTTCCGCTGGGACCGGGCGGCATTGTTGTGAAGGCAAGGCAGCCCTGGCCCCGCGAATCCAAGGTGTACTGCCACCGGGCCGAGGGGTGGCCGGCTGACGCCGAGATCCTCGAGCGGCTCGAGGTCCGTTCGTGCACCCGGCGAGGCCCTGCGATCGACCTGGTGCTCACTCGTGCCCGGGAGAACCGCTCCCAGCTGGTGGTGACCCGAGCGCGGGGCCGGGAGATGATCTTCTGGCAGTCGCCGCGCACCGCCAAGCAGGCGAGGCCTGCCGTCACGGTGCCGACGGCGCGGGCCCACGGCCGCGTGCTCGACATCGTCGTCGACACCGCCGAAAAGTATCCGTACACCTTCGGGAAGCAGCAGGCGACCACGATTCGGCGACGACTGTCCGCGGGCGACTACGCGGTTGAGGTCGGCGACGAGATCGTGGCAGTGGTGGAACGCAAAACGCTCGAGGATCTCGCGGCGAGCCTGCTGTCCGGGCGGATGACGTACGCCGCTGCGGAGTTGGCTGCGCTGCCTCGGGCCGCCGTGGTAGTCGAGGACCGGTACAGCCGGCTGTTCAAGCTCGAACACGTCAGCGGCGCCAAGGTCGCGGAGGCGCTGGCCGAATTGCAGGCTCGGTTCCCGACGCTGCCGGTGACCTTCTGCGAGACGCGGCAACTGGGACAAGAGTGGACCTACCGCTGGCTGGGTGCCTGCCTGCACGAATGGGAATCAGCTCAGGCGACCAGCGATCTCGAAACGACGTTTGCGACGGCTCCGCCCGTGGTGCCTGCGGAAGTGGACCTGCAGAGCCCCGGGGTCGTCCGCGCCTGGGCTCGGGCTCAGGGGATCGCGGTGTCGGACAAGGGACGGATCCCGGCCGCGGTGATGCGAGCGTTCTCGGCAGCTCACGCGGAGTGAGACCGAGCACCCGCCGACCGCGAGAGTAAAGAGTCCTTTACTATGGGTGATTCATCCCCCGCATACAGAGAGAGCCATGACCAGCGCTTCGCGCCCCCGAAGACCCAGCCCGCCCCAGCGTGACCCCCGCAGCATCGAACGCACGTCGCGGGTGAACCCATGACGACCCTCCTGAGCATCTTTCTCGGTGTGGTCGTCGTATCACTGATCACCGCCCTGACCGGCTATTTCGTCGCCCAGGAATTCGCGTACATGTCGGTCGACCGCTCGCGGCTGAAGGCAAGGGCAGAGGCGGGCGACGCCGGAGCGGCCCGCGCCCTCGCCGTCACTCGCCGCACGTCGTTCATGCTGTCCGGCGCCCAGCTCGGCATCACCGTCACCGGCCTGCTCGTCGGCTATGTCGCCGAACCCCTGATCGGCCGCGGCCTCGGTGAACTCCTCGGTGGAGTCGGCATCCCGACCGCCGTCGGGATCGGCGTCGGCGCCGTCCTCGCCGTGCTGTTCTCCACCTTCGTCCAGATGCTCTTCGGTGAGCTCTTCCCGAAGAACCTGGCGATCGCCCGGCCCGAACCGGTGTCACGGTGGCTCGCGTTGTCGACCACCCTCTACCTGAAGCTTTTCGGCTGGTTGATCTGGCTGTTCGACCAGTCGTCGAATCTGCTATTGCGCGCGCTGCGGATCGAGCCGGTCCACGACGTCGAGCACTCGGCGACCCCCCGCGACCTCGAGCACATCGTCGCCGAATCGCGCGATGCCGGGGACTTGCCGCGGGAATTGTCGACGCTGCTCGACCGAATCCTCGACTTCCCCACCCGCACCGCGGGACACGCGATGATTCCTCGCGCCCACGTCGACACCGTCCACACCGACGAACCCCTGAGCAGCGTTCTCGAGAAGATGGGTGCCGGCCACACCCGCTACCCCGTCGTCGGGACGTCCACCGACGATCTCCGTGGTGTCATCCACCTGCACGACCTGCTCGGCGAGCAGTCCGACGGTGCGGCCGGCTCTCGGGCCCGCGCGGCCGTCGTCGTGCCGACGTCGCTGCCGCTGCCCGACGTGCTGGAGAACCTGACGACGGCGGGCGACGAGATGGCGCTCGTCGTCGACGAATACGGCGGTTTCGCCGGTGTCATCACGATCGAGGACCTCGCCGAGGAACTCGTCGGTGAGATCGCCGACGAACACGATCCCGAACTCGATGTGTCGGTGACGGGCTCGGAGTCCGACGGCTGGACGATGCCGGGCGATCTGCACATCGACGAGGTCGAACGCGTACTCGGCCACGACCTGCCGTCCGGTGACTTCGAGACGCTCGCCGGCGCCGTCATCGCGGAGTTCGGTGCTCTCCCCGTGGTCGGGGATGTCGTCGCGATCCGGGTGAATCCGGATCCGGCCGACCTGATCAACGACGCAGAGCCACCCGTCCGCAGCCTCGACGTCGAGGTTCGCGCGGTCGACAAGCACGTTCCGTCCTCGCTGTTCGTGCGGCTCCGGGTGCTGGAAAGTGAATCGGTCGATGAGTAATCCGTGGATCATCGTGGTGGTCACGGTCGGACTGATCGCGGCCAGCGCGTTCTTCGTGGCGATCGAGTTCGCCCTGATCGCCGCTCGCCGCCACCGGCTCGAAGACGCGGCGCCCACCAGCCGGGCGGCCCGCGCCGCTCTGCGCAGCGCATCCGAGTTGTCGGTGCTGCTGGCCGGATCGCAGCTGGGTATCACCGTCTGCACTCTCGCGCTCGGCGCCGTCACGAAGCCGGCCGTGCATCACTGGCTCACCCCCGCGTTCGAGGGGTGGGGCGCCCCGCTGTGGCTGGCGGATGTGCTCGGATTCGTGATCGCCCTGATCATCGTCACGTTCCTGCACCTCGTCGTCGGCGAGATGGCCCCGAAGTCGTGGGCGATCGCGCACCCCGAGAAGTCCGCGACACTGCTGGCGATCCCGATGCGCGGGTTCATGTGGGCCACCCGCCCCGTGCTGGTGGCCCTGAACCGCATGGCCAACTGGTGCCTGCGGAAGTTCGGCGTGGAACCGGTCGACCAGGTGGGAGCGGGCCAGGATCCCGACGCGCTGCGTCACCTCGTCGAGCACTCGGCGACGGTGGGCACACTCGACGAGCGGTACCACGGACAGCTGACCAGCGCCCTGGAACTCCAATCGCTCGCCGTGCGAGACATGATGCGGCCGAACACGTCCCCGAGCAGTGTCGCCCCGGACGCCCCCGCGGCGGCGATCAGGGGGGCCGCGGATCGGAGCGGTCACCTCCGACTGCTCGTGCGTGACGAGGACGGGATCCGCGGTGTGGTGCATGTCCGGGACAGTCTGCAGGCCGGCGCGGGAGTCACCGCCGCCGACCTCATGCGCCCGGTGCTGACGCTCGACGCAGGCGCCGCGGTGTACGAGGCGTTGCACATCATGCGCGAGACCCGCAGCCATCTGGCGATCGTCACCGACGATCAACGACTGATCGGTGTCGTCACGCTGACGGACGTCCTCGCCCGACTGCACCCGGCCACCGGGGCGTCCGTCTGACCCGTCGAGCGGTATCCTCGCGGGGTGAATTCACGGTTGGATGTGGTCGCGCGGGTGCGCGGCTCCTTCGTGGGTTCTCTGTCCGGGGCGGTCAGCATCGCCGCGCACGGCGTTGCCGGGGGCGGAATGCCGCCGAGCGAGGGCTCGGTGGTGCTGCTTCTCGCGGCCTGCGCCGCAGTCGGCGCGTCGGTCGCCGCTGTCCGGGTGGCCGGCCGTGAATGGTTGTTCGTTGTGTCGGTGCTCGCGGCAGGCCAGATGATCGGCCACACGACGCTGGCGTTGGCCTCCGGTCACGGTCACGGGCTGGGACTTTCCGCCCCGATGATCGCCGCGCACCTCGCCGCGATCGCAGCGGCCGCGGTGCTGGTGCGGTCCGCCGAGCGTGCATGCCTGCGGGCGCTGGCCGCTCTGTCACGCATCGCGCTCGCCGTTCTGGCCCCGCTGCAGGTCGATACCGGCACGTGGACGGCCATCCCGGTCTACCGCGCGAAACTGTCGTTGTGGCTGCTGGTCGCCGCGGGCGCCGGCACCCGCGGACCGCCCGCTCTCGTCTGATCCAGATTTCTCACCGCCGCCCGGCGCGCACACCCGTTGTGTGACTCGCCGGTCCGGCGTGTCCTCGCACGGCACCAGCAGATTCTCCATCGAGTCCCGGTGCCGATCACTTCCTGAGTCGGCGCGTCCTGACGTGTCACCTCGAGTCAGCGGCGCGCACCTCTGCGCGGCCTCGAGGGGGCCGGGTGCCCGACTCACCCGAAATCGAATCGAGAGCGTCATGTCCATCCCCGAACTCGAACGCGACAACCCGGTCGCGTCCGCCCCGTCCTCCGCGGTGTCGAAGGATTCCTCGCCGCCGCGCAGTCTTCGCCCGCTGATCCTGCGGCTGCATTTCTATGCGGGGATCCTCGTTGCGCCGTTCCTGGTGATCGCCGCCGTGAGCGGCGGCCTCTACGCCCTGGCACCGTCCGTCGAGCAGTTGGTCTACCGCGACTACCTGCACGTCGACTCGACCGGTCACGAAGCGCCAATGTCCGAGCAGGTGCGGGCAGCGCAGCAGGTTCGCCCCGACCTCGCCGTCGCCGCGGTGCGTCCGGCGAGCGAGCCGGGTGAGACGACGCGGGTGATGTTCACTGACCCCACGCTGGGAGAGTCGGAACGCCTCGCCGTGTTCGTCGATCCGGTCGACGCGCGGTCGGTGGGCGAGCTGGTGGTGTACGGCAGCAGCGGCGCGCTGCCGATGCGAACGTGGATCTCCCAGCTGCACCGGCACCTGCACCTGGGTGAGCCCGGCCGCATCTACAGTGAACTCGCCGCGTCGTGGCTGTGGGTGATCGCGCTCGGCGGCGTGTACCTGTGGGTGCAGCGCTACCGCACCGCCCGCGCACGGAACGCCGACACCGCGCGGCTGTGGACCCTCGACCGGTCCAGCCGCGGCCGCAATCGCACCCTGAGCTGGCACGGTGTGGTCGGCATCTGGATCGCGGTCGGCCTGGTGTTCCTCTCGGCCACCGGACTGACCTGGTCGAGGTACGCGGGCGAGAACGTCGACGAACTCCGCACCGCCCTGAGCTGGACCACCCCGAAGCTCGACAAGAAACTGGAGTCGGCCCCCGCCGGCGGCAGCGCAGCGTCGGGGGGTCACGACGGGCACGGCGCAGGGCACACCCCGGCGTCGGATCCGGGAATCCTCGACCGCAACGTCGGTGAACTCGACACCGTCCTCGACGTGGCGGAGCGGGGCGGTGTCACCGGTGCCGTCGAGGCAACCGTCCCCGCCGACGCCTCCACCGCGTTCACGGTCACCGAGACCCGTCAGCCGTGGCAGTTCTCCACCGACTCGATCGCCGTCGACGGAGCCACGGGCGCGGTGACGGACCTGTCGCGGTTCGGCGACTGGCCGCTCGCCGCGAAGCTGACGTCCTGGGGCATCGCCCTGCACATGGGGCTGTTGTTCGGCCTGCTCAACCAACTGGTTCTCGCCGCGCTCGCGGTGGCGCTGCTCGCCGTGATCGTCCGCGGCTACCTCCTGTGGTGGCGGCGCAGGCCCACCCGCGGCACCCGCCGGCCGATGGGCAGGCCACCCGTGCGGGGCGCCTGGCGCCGAATCCACCCGGCCACGGCCGTCGTCGGGGTCGCCGGCGTCGTCCTTGTCGGCTGGTTCGTGCCGCTGCTCGGCCTCAGCCTCATCGCGTTCCTCCTCGTCGATGTCGCGGTCGGTGCGCTCGCCCGCGTGCGGGCAGGGTGAGTGAGCGGGGCACCCCGCGCAGCCGCAGCGGTTACGGCTTGGGAACCGGGTGCCCTTCCGACGCCTGAACGACGACGAACCCGGTTCCGGTGAGGCACAACTGATAGGCCTCACCGGAACCGCGGCCGATCGCGGCGCCCATTTTCGCGGTCTTGCGGATGGTCGACTGCAGACCCGTCGACCACAGCACCGCGCTCTGCATGTCCACGTAGGTGGGGGTATCGACGTTCAGGACGACGGGAGTGCCGTAGATGGTGACGGCGAGGACGCCGCGGCCGGTGAACGTCGTGTTGAACAGTCCGCCGCTGAGCATCGACGCGCCCTCGACCCGGTTGATGTCCCAGTTCAGGGAACTGTCGAAGGCGAGGACGTTGGAACCGCTGACGGTCACCGACTCGCCCTCGAGTTCGAGGAGGAAGATCTCGTCGGCGTCGCGGGCGAGGAACACGTCACCGGTGCCGGACACCTTCATCAACGACATGCCCTCGCCAGTGAACGCCTTCTTGAAGAACTTCCCGACGCCGCCGCTGCCCTGGTAGGCGAAGTCGACATCACCCTGGTAGGCGACCATCGATCCCTGCCGGGCGAAGAAGTGTCCCTCGGTTCCGGCCAAGTCCACCTTGAGCATTCGCGGGTTCTGCAACACGAAAGTGCCCGGCTCGCCACTGCGTTCGGCGTTCTTCATCAGGTCGCTGCGCATGACGAAATCCTATCGGTCCCGTCAACGAACCCATTCCGGTCCGGGCCCGTTGGCCTCTTCGAAGATCAGCCACGTCTTGGTCGCCTGCACTCCTTCGAGGCTCTGCAGGCGCTCGAGGACGACATGACGCAGTGCGCTGTTGTCCGGTGCGCGAACCAGGACGAGAACGTCGAAATCGCCGCCCAGCAGCGAGAAGTGCTCGACGAAGGGCAGCGTCCGCAGTTGGGTGGAAATTCCCCGCCACGAGTCCTGCCTGATCGAGAGGGCGATGAACGCGGAAGATCCGAGTCCCGCCTTGGAGTGCGAGATCCGGGTGGTGAAACCTTCGATGATCCCCGCTTCCTGCAACCGCTCGATGCGGACGTACGCGTGTGCGCGGGAGATGTGTGCCTTCTCCGCCAACGCCCGCATCGAGATGCGGCTGTCGGCGACGAGTTCCTTGATGATCCGGCGGTCGATCGCGTCGAGTCGGTACGTGTCCGCTGAGTCGTCTGCCATCTGTCCATCCCTGCTGTGGTCGCTCACACCCCGGAGAGACATTCTGCTCCCGACAATGCGAGTTTAGGCCATTCGTCTCCAGTTCCAGCTTCTCGTTGTCTATCGGTCATCCGATTGCGAGCATTGACGAACACAATGCATCTGGAGGTAGACGTGACGCTCGTAGAGCCGCCCCTGGCGAGGCCATATCGGAAGTTCCTTCCCGCCGAGCGCGCGGTGCAGTATCTGGACGCGGCCGGCGAGCTCACCGAGAGCGAGGCGCGGTACCCGAAGCCGAGCGACGACCGCCTGGTGGAGATGTACCGGAACATGGTGCTGGGCAGGCGCTTCGATCAGCAGGCGACAGCGTTGACGAAGCAGGGCCGGCTGGCGGTGTACCCGTCGTCGCGGGGTCAGGAAGCCTGCCAGATCGCGGCGGCGATGAGCCTGCACACCGGCGACTGGATGTTCCCCACGTACCGCGACTCGGTGGCGCTCGCCGCGCGCGGCATCGACCCGGTGGAGATCCTCAGCATGCTCGCCGGCAACTGGCACTGCGGCTACGATCCCGCCCGGCACCGCAGTGCGCCGCAGTGCACCCCGCTGGCGACCCAACTCCTGCACGCGACCGGCGTCGCCTACGGCGAACACCGCAAGGGAAACGACACGATCGCGCTGGCGTTCTGCGGCGACGGCGCCACCAGTGAGGGCGACTTCCACGAGGCCCTCAACTTCGCCGCCGTGTTCAAGGCTCCGGTGGTCTTTCTGGTGCAGAACAACGGCTTCGCGATCAGTGTGCCGCTCGCCCGGCAGAGCGCGGCGCCCACGTTGGCGCACAAGGGCGTCGGCTACGGAATCGGCAGCGAGCAGGTGGACGGCAACGACCCGGTTGCCATGCTGGCGGTGATGGACGAGGCCGCGAAATTCGTCCGCGCCGGCAACGGTCCGGTCATCGTCGAGGCCCACACGTACCGGATCGATGCGCACACCAATGCCGACGACGCCACCCGTTACCGTGATTCCGCCGAGGTCGAGCAGTGGCTCGGGCGCGACCCGCTGGCCCGGCTGGAGAAGTACCTGCGGGGCAAGGGTTTCCTCGACGACGCATCCGCGGACGCCCTCGCGGCGGAGGCCGAGGCCGCCGCGGCGACGCTGCGCGCGGGCATGAACGTCGACCGCACCGCCGACCCGATGGATCTGTTCCGGTACGTCTTCGCCGAACCCACCCCGCAACTTCGAGAGCAGCAAGCGCAGGCGGAAGCCGAACTGGCCGCCGAGTCCGAGGAGAACTGACACCATGCCCGTGCTCACCATGGCCCAGGCCCTGAACACCGCGCTGCGCGACGCCCTCGCCGCCGACGAGAATGTCGTCGTCTTCGGGGAGGACGTCGGCACCCTCGGCGGGGTCTTCCGCGTCACCGACGGCCTCACCCGCGACTTCGGCGACGACCGGTGCTTCGACACCCCACTCGCCGAATCCGGCATCATCGGCTTCGCGATCGGCATGGCGATGGCCGGGTTCACGCCGGTCGTCGAAATGCAGTTCGACGCGTTCGCCTACCCTGCGTTCGAGCAGATCGTCTCGCACGTCGCGAAGATCCGGAACCGCACCAAGGGAGCGCTGTCGGTGCCGATCGTCATCCGCATCCCGTTCGCCGGCGGCATCGGCGGGGTCGAGCACCACTGCGATTCCAGCGAGGGCTACTACTCCCACACCCCCGGCCTGAAGGTGGTGGCTCCGTCCACCGTCGAGGACGCCTACACCCTGCTGCGCAAGGCGATCGACGACCCGGACCCGGTGATCTTCCTCGAACCGAAACGCCTGTACTTCTCCCGCGCAGACGTCGACCTCGCGGTCGGAGCGCCGATCGGGCAGGCCGCGGTTCGCCGGTCCGGCCGGGACGCGACCATCGTCGCGTACGGGCCGTCGGTGACCGTCGCGCTCGAGTCCGCCGAAGCGGCCGCGGCGGCGGGTCGCGACATCGAAGTGATCGACCTGCGGTCGATCGTGCCGTTCGACGACGAGACCGTGATGGCGTCGGTCCGGAAGACCGGTCGGTGCATCGTCATTCAGGAGGCGCAGGGATTCGCCGGGGTCGGCGCCGAGATCGCCGCCCGCGTCCAGGAACGCTGCTTCCATCACCTGCACGCACCGGTGTTGCGGGTCAGCGGATTCGACATCCCCTACCCGGCACCGAAACTCGAACACCTCCACCTGCCGAGCGTCGACCGCGTCCTCGACAGCGTCGACCGGTTGCAGTGGAACGACTCCGTCGACACCCGCTGGGCGGTGACCGCATGAGCAACCAGGTGTTCCTGCTCCCCGACCTCGGCGAAGGACTCACCGAGGCCGACATCGCCGAATGGAAAGTCCGGGTCGGCGACACCGTCACCATCGACCAGGTGGTCGTCGAGGTCGAAACCGCCAAAGCCGCCGTCGAGGTGCCGATTCCCTTCGAGGGCACCGTGATCTCCCTGCACGGCGACGAAGGCGCGACGCTGAAGGTGGGCACCCCGCTGATCACCGTCAGCGGGGCCCCGGCCGCGCACCGGCAGTACCGCGAGGAAGAACGAGCCGGGACCGGATCGGGCAACGTCCTCATCGGATACGGCACCAGCGAGGACACCCGGCAGCGGCGCCGGCGTGTGCGTCGCCCGGAGGTCGCACCTGCACCGCGGTCCACGGGCGGCGTGCGCGTCATTTCGCCGATCGTGCGGAACCTGGCTCGGGACAACGCCGTCGACCTGACCGCCCTGCCCGCCACCGGACCCGGCGGGGTCATCACCCGCGCGGACGTCGAGCGGGCCATCACCACAACGCCCGCCGACGCACAGCGGATTCCGATCAAGGGTCTGCGCAAGGCCGTTGCCGACAAGCTGTCGACGAGTCGCCGGGAAATCCCCGACGCGACAACGTGGGTGGATGTCGACGCCACCGAACTCCTCGCAGCCCGCCGGGCGATCAACGCGGCACTGCCCGACGACGAGAAGGTCGGCCTGCTGGCACTGCTCGCACGATTGGCCGTCGCCGCGCTCCGGCAGTTCCCGGAACTGAACTCGACCGTCGACACCGCACGCAACGAAATCGTCCGCTACAACCAAGTGCACCTGGGCATCGCGGCGCAGACGCCGCGCGGACTGGTCGTCCCGGTGATCGAGAACGCCGACGCGCTCACCACTGTCGAACTGGCACAACACCTGCGGGACACCACGGATCTGGCCCGCGAGGGAACACTCCCGCCGGCGCGACTGTCGGGCGGCACGTTCACCCTCAACAACTACGGCGTGTTCGGGGTCGACGGGTCCACCCCGATCATCAACCACCCCGAGGCCGCGATCCTCGGTGTCGGCCGCATCGTCGACAAACCCTGGGTCGTCGACGGGCAACTGGCCGTCCGGAAGGTCACCCAGGTGTCGCTGAGCTTCGATCACCGAGTCTGCGACGGCGGCGTCGCCGGCGGATTCCTCCGACTGTTCGCCGACTACCTCGAAAACCCGATCGCCGTCCTGGGGAGGCTGTAGATGACCGGCACGCACAGCGACGTCCTGATTCTCGGTGGCGGTTCCGGCGGGTACGCCTGCGCGTTCCGCGCCGCACAACTCGCACTGTCGGTCACGCTGATCGAGGCCGACAAGGTCGGCGGAACGTGCCTGCACCGGGGCTGCATCCCCACCAAGGCGCTGCTGCATTCCGCCGAGGTCGCCGACACCGCCCGCACCGGCTCAGCTTTCGGTGTGCGCACGACGTTCGACGGCATCGACCTCGACGCGGTGCACGAGTACAAGAACGGCACGATCGACCGGCTGTACAAGGGCCTGCAGGGATTGATTGCGCATCACCAGGTCACCACCGTCAGCGGGCACGGCACCTATGTCGGAGACCGGACGATCGAGGTGAACGGCGTCCGCTACACGGGGTCGTCCGTGGTGCTGGCCACCGGGTCGTACGCCCGCACGGTGCCGTTCATCGAACTCGGTGAGCGCATTGTCACCAGCGACGACGCACTGAAGCTCGGGTTCGTCCCGAAGAAGGCTGTCGTTCTCGGCGGCGGGGTGATCGGGGTCGAATTCGCCAGCGTCTGGGCGTCGTTCGGTGCCGAGGTGACCGTGGTCGAGGCGCTTCCCCGGCTGGTCGCCGCGGAGGATCCGTGGTGCTCGAAGCAACTCGAGCGGGCCTTCCGCAAGCGCGGCATCTCCGCCCGCACGGGTGTGAAAGTCGAGTCGGCGAAGGAATCCGCGGACGGGGTCCTCGTCGAACTCGAGGGTGGGGAGACCCTCGACGCGGACGTCCTGCTCGTTGCTGTGGGGCGCGGGCCCCGCACCGCCGACGGCGGATTCGCCGAACACGGAATCACTCTCGACCGCGGCTTCGTCGTTGCCGACGAACGGCTGCGCGCCGGCGTCGACGGCGTGTATGCCGTCGGGGATGTCGTGGCCGGACTTCAGTTGGCGCACCGCGGATTCCAGCACGGCGTCTTCGTGGCCGAGGAGATCGCCGGACTCGCACCCGTTCCCGTTGCGGAGCACCTCGTTCCGCGGGTGACGTACTCGCACCCGGAGGTCGCGTCCGTCGGATTCACCGAGGACGCAGCCCGTGAACGGTACGGCGACGTCACGTCCGTCGTGTACGACCTCGCCGGCAACGGCAAAAGCCAGATCCTGAACACCGCCGGCGGGGTCAAGGTCGTGCGGGCCGGCGACACCGGCCCCGTCGTCGGAGTGCACATGGTCGGCGACCGCGTCGGTGAACTCATAGGCGAAGCGCAGCTCACCGTCGCCTGGGAGGCCCTGCCCTCCGACGTGGCGCCCTTCGTCCACGCGCACCCCACGCAGAACGAGGCTCTGGGCGAAGCAATGCTCGCGCTGTCGGGGAAGCCGCTGCATAGGCACGGCTGACCGAACGCCGACGGAGACCGCGCGGGACCTTTCCGTCATCTTTCGAAAGCACGTGGTCGACGTGTTACTGCGGTATCTGTGTGGACGGACTCCAGGTCACTCAGCGCTGGGTTCCAGTATCCGTGCGCCTCTCCATAGATCCGTACTTGTCCGGTGGACGGCGAATTCGGCCAGTTCCGGTGAGTGTCGTTCGACGATCTCTCGCATCCTCGATTCTGCGAGTGGACCGAGGTGGTCGTAGATCTCGATGAAGCAGCGTCGCGCCTTCTCTCTCGGCCATTGGTGTGGCAGGACCTCGAGCGGCAGGTCTGGGTCTATTTCGGCGAAACTCTTCCACCGAGCCATCACCTTGGTTCGAGTGACCAGCGCTTCGGCCGGTGACGTGCGCCCCTGCAGTACTCGGGAGCGTAGCCGGGACGTATCGTCCGCGAAACTTTCGTATTCATCAGCGATTTCGCGCAGACTCCATGCGGCAACAGGATGTCCGCTCGCCGAGTTGCCGTCCGCCAATCTTGCACGAGTGACTGTCGCTCGGTCGGCGTTCACTTCGGAGAGCACTGACAGGGCGTCGTGCGTGAGATCCCAGGGAGACACCCATACGCCGTCGTACAGCAATCCGAGGCCTAGGGTACGAAGCCGGGTGCGAAGGATCCGCCGCATTTCTCGCTGGTCCTCGGGGACTGAGAACATCACGAACGTCCACCGACCATCCCACGAACGGTCTCCTGAACCGAACCGGAAGATCTTCTGGAGTCGAGCCGCAGCCAACTCATCGGTCTTCGGTGGGACACCGTAGTAGGTGGTTCGGCCGACTTTCGAGACCACGACGAGGTCGCGGGCGGCGAGCCTGCGGATTGCTGCACGGGCGGCGGGCTCGGCGAGCCCGAACTCGGCGAGCAGGTCCACGAGCACTCTCGACGGCAACGGTTCGGTGCGCCAGAACCAGTAGTCACCCAGCAGGGTGGTCAGGAGGCGCTGCGAGTCCTGATATCGGGATCGCGTCGAGCTGTCACTCACTGTGACAGCCTAGCGTCGCGATTCTCTATTGCGTGCAGCGACGGAATCGGCTGGTCGATGGGCCTGGACAGCGGTGGCGGTCCACCCGTGTCGGCCCTCCGCACAATTGCCGCTAGGCAAATGTGATGCGGACCTCTATCATCAAACAGTACTTTCCAATGTCCGAAGGGTCGTTAATTTGTCTTCTAACTGACGGATGCACTTCTGCGCCGACTTGCGGTGGTGCACGCAGGCTGATGGCCGCACCGCGGCGTCAATGCGAGCGTTGGCTGCGCGTGGCGATCGATGCTGCCCTTTTGCGCTCAGGAGAGTATTGTCAATTTCGTGACGAACGCAGCGAATGTGCATAACGAATCCGTAGTCGGCGTGAAGCCGCAGAGCGTCTTACTGACGGTCCTCGGACAATATGTACTCGGCCGCGACGTGGTTGTGAGTACGTCCAGCATTCTCGATGCTCTCTCTTCCCTGGGGGTTGGTGAGCACGCGACGCGATCTGCTCTCAACCGCATGGTCAACGGCGCCCTTCTGACGCGGCATCGCTATGGACGCAATGCGTACGTAGGCCTGACGCCGCGGGCGAGGGCGATCTTGCAGGATGGTCACGTCCGGATCTGGCGCACGGGGGCCGTCGAAAGCAACTGGGACGGCACCTGGACGCTGCTCAGCTTCAGCTTTCCCGACTCCTGGCAGCGGCAGCGCCACGAACTTCGTGCGCGACTCCAATGGGCAGGATTCGGTTCTTTGCAAGGTGGACTGTGGATTTCGCCGTCATCTCGGGACGTCGCCGACGTTCTGGACGGGATCGAGGGCGCTGATCGTGTGCGGGTGTTCTACAGCCGTGCCGAATCGAGTATGGACGTTCCCGCGATGCTGCGAGATGCGTGGGACATCGAGGAAATCGCGCATCGGTACGAGCGGTTCCTCGGGCGATGGGGCGGTCCCGGGCAACCAGGTCCGGCGAGCGCGCTCGGAACGCAATTGTTGCTGGTGACGGAGTGGCTCGACGTCATTCGGCAGGATCCTCGACTGCCGTTGGATCATCTGCCGGCCGATTGGCCGGCTTCCCCTGCTCAGCAGTTGTTTCGTGACCTGCACGACCGGCTGGATCCGGTGGCCCGGGCGGAGGCCGCCGAGCGATTCGATCTACGCCCCACCGAAACCGGCCACGAATAGAAGTCTCGTCAGAATCTTGACGAACGTTATACTTTCAACTAGCTTCGGTCCCGTTGCACGCGTCACTTCGAGGCTTCGGAGACCGTCGAGTCTCGAAGCCCCTCTGACAATCAAGTGAGGGACCATGAGGCTCGCCCGTTCGAAGGCCCTGCTCGCCGTCATCGCACTGTCTGCGCTGGCGATGACAGGTTGTACATCGATTGACCAGAAGAACGCCGAGACCGAGCAGTTGTCGGGACCGGGGGCAAATGCCGGCGTTCTCTACAACCAACTGCCCCAGGCCATCAAAGACAAGGGCGAGATCGTCTTCGCGGGGGACTCGCATCCCCCGTACCGGACTGTCGGACCGGATGGCACGACAGTCACAGGCATGGATCCTGATATCCAGCAAGCGCTGTCAGGTGTGCTCGGCATCCCCGTGCGCATCGAAATCACCAGCGGGCTTCCCGCAATGCTGTCCGGGATGCTGTCCGGCCGATACGACGCGTTCAACGGGCCGGTGAAGGCCACGCCGGAGCGGCTTGCACAGTTCGACGGCGTTCAATGGCTCACCAGTCGCACGTCGTACCTCATCCCGGAGACCGGCGGGATCGCGGCGCAGAACACGGACGAGCTCTGTGGCACCCGATCCGCCGGAGTGGTGGGTTCCATCACCGAGGAGCAGGTGCGCAAACTCTCGGATTGGTGCGTGAACAAGGGCGGGCTGCCGGTCGAATTCGTCGGTCTGGCCGACACCAACTCCACGCTGCTGGCAGTCCAGTCGGGACGAGCCGACTCGGCTGCCCTCACACAGAGTGGGGCAATCGATACCGCTGCCGCGCAGCCCGACACCTGGCGAACCGTCGCGCAGACCGAGGAACAAGGCGCGCTCGCTGACCAGCTCGTTCTGCTGTCTCCTAAGACCAACGAGCTCGCTCCGGTCTTCTTCGAGGCATTCAAGCTGCTGTTCGCGGACGGGCAGTACACCGAGCTGGTGAAGAAGTGGCAGCTGGAGGACATTGCGATTCCCGCTCCTGTTCTCAACCCCACCCCCGCCGATTGAGCCGGCGCCTCGGTGCCCATCTCGAGACTGAGGACCAAGCAACCCCGATGACTACCTTCCTGCCCAAGCCGGCCAGTACCCAGCACACACCCGAACACGCCGACGTTTCCGAGGCGCGTCCGCGTCTGCGCCCCATGCGGTGGGTAATCTCCGCCGTTCTTCTCGTACTGGCCGCGCAACTTGCGTACTTCGTGGTGAACAACGACCGCTTCGGATGGGACATCGTCTGGGGCTACCTCTTCTATCCGACGGTCCTGAAGGGCCTGGCGATGTCGGTATTCATCACCGTCATCGGCATGGCGGTCGGGTCGCTGCTGGGTGTGGCCCTCGCAGCCGGCCAATCCAGTGACTTCCTGCCGGTCCGCCTGGTCTGCCAGATGTATGTCGGCGTCTTCCGCGGCATCCCCCCGCTCGTGCAGCTGATCTTCTGGTTCAACCTGGCGTACCTGTTGCCGGACATCTCCATCGGCATCCCATTCGGGCCGACTTTCGGTTCCTGGTCGTCGACCGAACTGATCAGCCCACTCACCGCAGCCTTGATCGGTCTGAGCTTGCACGAGGCGGCCTACATGTCCGAGATCATCCGTTCCGGTCTCGGCGCCGTCGACGCAGGGCAACGGGATGCGGCCCTCGCGATGGGCTTCACGAAGTGGCGGACCTTCTCGAGGGTCATTCTGCCGCAGGCCATGCGAATCATCGTTCCGCCCACCGGAAACCAGTTCATCTCACTGCTCAAAGGCACCTCCCTGGTCTCGGTCATCGCGATGACCGATCTGCTCTTCTCCGTCCAGTTGATCTACAACCGCACCTATCAGGTCGTTCCGCTGCTCATCGTCGCTTGCATCTGGTATCTCGTCGTCGTCTCGTTGCTGACAGTCGTACAACGCCGACTCGAACGCCGATACGGCAAGGGTCAACGGCGTGAAGAGGTACCCAAGATCAACTGGCGCTCCGGCCTGACCCGACGAAGGATCTCTCGATGACCGACCGTCCCACACCCGTTGTGCGGGTGTCGAATTTGCGGAAGACTTACCACGGAACCACTGCCCTGGACGGGGTCGACCTCGACGTTGCCGAAGGCGAGGTGGTGGTGATCCTCGGGCCGTCGGGATCAGGCAAGTCGACCCTGGTCCGCTGTATCGACCAACTAGAGGAGATCGACGGCGGCGCCATCTACCTCGACGACGAACTCCTGGGATTCGCGCACCGGCACGGCGCCCTCCGACCGCTGACCGACGAGCAGGTTGCCAGGCAGCGCCGACGCATGGGGATGGTGTTTCAGCAATTCAACCTCTTTCCTCATTGGACGGTGCTTCGCAACATCACCGACGCCGCTGTCGCTGTGCACGGAATGTCCCGTCAGGACGCGAAGGCTCGGGCCGAAACGCTTCTGCAGAAGGTCGGCTTGCCCGACAAGGCAGGGGCCTACCCACGGCAGCTCTCCGGTGGCCAGCAGCAGCGCGTCGCGATCGCGCGGGCGGTCGCCACGCGTCCCCGCGTTCTGTTGTTCGACGAACCGACAAGCGCTCTCGATCCAGAGCTCGTCGACGAAGTTCTCAACGTCATCAAGGATCTCGCGCGCACGGGGCTGACGATGATCGTCGTGACCCACGAAATGGAGTTCGCTCGTCAGGTTGCGGACCGCTGCGTCTTCATGGTCGGAGGCAAGGTGGTCGAGCAGAACATCACCGAGGAGTTCTTCGAGCGTCCACAGACGGAGCGCCTGCAGCGGTTCCTCACCCGATTTACCCAGTCGCAGAGCGTGAACCGGGAACGACAACTGGTCCGGGAGGCACAGTGAGCGAGACCTGCACCGTGGTCGCGGTAGGCGACCTCGTCCTCGACGAGCCCGACCCCGAGTACTACTTCGCGCCGAGTACACACATTTTCCGGTCGGCCGACGTGGCAGTCGGGCACATCGAGGTCCCCCATTCGACCAGTACCGTTCAGGCGAGCACCGATGTACCCGCCCCTCCGGCGGACCCCAAGGCGCTGGAAGCGGTCTCGGACGCAGGTTTCGACGTGGTGACACTCGCGGGCAATCATTTCTACGACGTCGGCACCGAGGGTGTACTCGACACGATCGAATACTCGCGCCGGGCAGGATTGAAGACCGCGGGTGGGGGAGCGAACCTCGCCGAGGCGCGCGAACCCGCTGTGCTCGAGGGCGGCGGTCTCCGCGTCGGTGTGCTCAGTTACAACTGCGTCGGGCCGCGTGAGTCGTGGGCTGCGTCGCAAAAGGCCGGCGCCGCCTACGTGAAGGTGTTGACTCATTATGAACTCGACTCCGCCACTCCCGGAGGCCCGCCTTCCATCTATACCTTCGCAACGCCGGACAGCCTGGCCCGGATGAAATCGGACATCGCCGCCCTGAGAGATCAGGTCGATGTCGTAGCCGTTGCGCTGCACAAGGGAATCGGCCATACCCCAGCCCTTCTCGCCGACTACGAGTCTCCGGTGTCCTACGCCGCAATCGACGCCGGAGCCGACATGATCATCGGGCACCACGCGCACATCATGCGAGGCATCGAGATATACAGGGGAAGGCCGATCTTCCACGGCTTGGGCAATTTCGTCACCGTTACCCACGCACTGAGCCCGACCGGGGGTGATTCCGCAGAGCGCCGGGAGTGGGCGGACCGCCGGCAGAAGATGTTCGGTTTCAGCCCGGACCCTGCCATGCCGTCCTACCCGTTCCATCCGGAGAGCCGGAACACGGCCATCGCTACATGCTCATTCGACCGTGGCGGACTGGTCCGCGCCGGCTTCGTGCCCTGCTGGATCGACGACGACGCCCGGCCGGTGCCTCTGACCGCCGACGACCGCCGCGCCGAAGGGGTGGTGGACTATATCGAGAAGATCTCCCGAACAGCCGGTTTCGCCACCGAGTTTCGACGTGACGGGGATGTCGTCGTCGTCACCGCACCCGCAGCACAGCAAAGGATTCGATGATGTCTCAGCGTCCCCTCGAAGGAAAGATCGTCCTCGACCTGACCACCGCGCTCGCCGGTCCCTACGCGACACTTCTGCTCGCCGGACTCGGGGCCCGCGTGATCAAGATCGAGAACCCCGAACGGGGCGGCGACGCCGCCCGCAACAATTCTCCTTACGTCACCCCCGGTGGCCTGTCGGTACAGCGCACAAGCGACGAAGACATGTCGGTGTCGATGCTCTCGCGCGGGCGGAACAAGGAATCGATCACCCTCGATCTGAAGGACCCGCGAGGCAGGCAGGTGTTCCTGGACCTCGCCGCCCGCGCCGACATCGTCGTCGAGAACTACAGCGCCGGTGTCACCGAACGACTGGGAATCGACTACGGGGCTGTCGTCGAAGCAAATCCACGACTCGTGTACACCTCCATCAGCGGATTCGGTAGCCAGGGTGGCCCAGGTACCGGCAAGGCGATGGACACCATCATCCAAGCTCTCAGCGGTGTGATGATGACGGCCGGTAGCCCGGGTGACGCGCCGATCAGGTTCGGGTTGCCCATCGGTGACCTCGTCGCCCCATTGTTCGCCGTGATCGGTACCCTGTCGGCGGTCATCCAGGCGGAGAGCACCGGCCGCGGCCAGCACGTCGACGTCTCCATGCTCGGCGCACTGACCTCGATGGTCGCTGCAGAACCTTTCGACGCGTTCGAAATGATCGGCCTTCCCACCCGCACCGGCGCACTCGTGCCCCGGCTCGCCCCCTTCGGCACCTTCGAGGCCGAGGACGGGTACTTCGCGATCTGCGCTCCCACCGACGGATTCGCGCACGGTGTGCTGACGGCGATCGGCCGGTCCGACCTGATCGCGGACCCGAAGTTCGCCCGCCGGGACGGACGAGTTCACAACGCCGACCAATTGCATGCCATGATCGGACAGTGGGCTGCCGACAAGCCTGTCGCGAAGGTCATTTCGGAGCTGGAAAGCAACGGTGCACCCTGCGCTGAGGTGCGCACACCACGGGACGCGGTGCGCGACCCGATCGTTGTCGACCGCGGCGAGGTGGTTCCGCTCATCCATCCCACATACGGCAACGTCGTGGAATTGTTCGGCAGCGGACTGCCGATCACCATGTCCGAGAGCGAGACCAGCCTGGAGCGGCCTGCACCCGCTCTCGGCGAACACACCGCGCAGGTACTCGCGGAGCTGCTCGACTACGACCAGGGCCGCATCGCAGAACTCGCCGAAAGCCACGTGCTATGACTGTCTGGACGGCATCCGATCGTGTCCAGCGATGGTATGAGAGCCGATTCGATCAAGCGCGTGCGGCTACCGGTCGACCAGTGATCGGTGTCGTCGGAGTCGACGTCCCCGTCGAGATCATCGAGTCCTGTGGCGCTCGCGCGTACAGGCTCTCCGCCGTCGATCGGCAACCCACCGTCGAGGCGGTTCGTCTCCTCGGCGGTGCAGTCGATGCCAGCGCACACTCGATCCTCGATCAGATCCTTGCAGGGGACTTCGATTTCCTTCGTGGGCTGGTGATCTCGCGGGACAGTCAGTCGTCGCTGCGGCTCTTCTACGTGCTGCGCGCCCTGGCGGCGGAGGGGCGAACCGTGCCCCCGATCCACCTCGTGGACCTGCTGCACATACGACGCGAGTCGACCAGGAAGTACAACGTCGACCAGATCGACAAGTTCGCTGCGGCCGTAGCGCAGTGGACAGGCCGGACGCACACGATCGAGAATCTGCGCACGGCGTGCACCGTGCGGGCGGAGCTTGCCGGCCGCCTTCGGGAAGTCCGCGCCCGGAGGAGCGCGGAGGAGCCGACGGTGTCGGGAACGACTGCTCTCCGGCTGTATGCGCTGAGCCAGACCGTGCCTCCGGAAGAGTCTCTCAGCCTGACGGATTCCATTCTGTCCGCCCGGGAACCGGTAGCGGGCAGAGTGCGAATATTCGTCACCGGCAGCGCCCACGACCACGACCACGACTACGCCGCGCTCGAGGCCGGCGGCGCCCAGGTAGTAGGCGAGGATCACAGCTGGGGAGATCCATTGGCGGATCTCTGGACGGAGGTGGGCGAGGCTACCCACCTGGGCGCAGCGCACTCGACGATCGCAGCACACCGGCTCCAGTGCTCGCCCCTGGCACAGACTTCAGGACTGGGCGAGCGCGCCCGATACAGCGCCGAGTGCGTGCGTCGCTCCGGCGCGCAGGCCGTCCTGTCCCTGGTCCGCCGCAATGACCCCGCGCCGGGATGGGACTACCCATCGCTCGTCGAGGAATTGGACAGTGTTGTTCCGACGGCGAAACTGACCGGTGCCACCTACTCCTGGCAGCGCGAGGAACTGGTCGCGGCCATCGAGCAGTTGGAACGAGAAGAATGCGAGGCATCCACACGATGAGTGCAGCACACGCGGAGCCGATCGGCAGACTCGCGGCCGCGACCGCGGCCACCGCACACCAGAAGAAGTGGTTCGCCGAGATGCGGGCCGAGGTGGCATCCGGCGTCCCGCTGGCGCTGGTCAACGCGGATGCGCCGCAGGAGATCCTACGCGCAATGGGCATTCCCTATGTGGTCAACCAATGGTGGGCGTCTGTGGTGGCGGCCAAGCGCATGGGTCCGCAGAGTCTGCAGAGTATTTCTGCTCAGGGCTATCCGGACGACTCGTACCAGTACGACGCGATCGGTCTGGGATCGATGGACCTGCCTGCCGATCGGGCGCCGTGGGGCGGTATGCCACGGCCGGACTTCGTCATTGCCGAGAGCAGCGGCGATGCTACTCGGAAGGTATTCGACCTCTGGGCGAAGCATCCGGACACAGAGTTCTTCGCGTTCGAGCGGTCCTCGGCAACCACTGCCCCCGACGACTGGTGGGATGTCGTCCCGCACCGCTGGGAGGATGCGTACGCGAGCGACCGCCTGGATCTGATGACCAGTGAGAATTGGCAACTCGTCGAGTTTCTCACCGAACGCACCGGCCGCACGTTCGACCTCGACCGGTTGGCCGCAGTGATGGGCCTGGTCAACGAGCAGGCCGAGTGGAATCGACGGACCCGCGACCTTCTGGCCTCGTCTCGTCCCACTCCGGTGTCGATCAACGACAGTATTCCCGCCGTGATGATCCCGCAGTGGCACCGCGGCAGCGAGTGGGCTCGCGACGCGGCCCGCTCGCTGTACCTCGAGGTCGAGCAGGCAGTGCGCGGCGGTCGGGCCGTTTGCCCCGACGAGCGCATCCGGCTCATGTGGATCGGGCGCGGCCTGTGGTTCGACTTGGGCCTCTACCAACGCTTTCAAGACAAGTACGGGGCGGTATTCGTCTGGTCGATGTACCTGGCGATCGCCGCCGACGGGTATCCGCGGTACGGGAACGACCCGATGCGCACCCTCGCTGCGCGCTTCGTCGGGTTCACCGATCAGCTCTACACACCGCCGTGGTCGTCCCAATGGTACGTCAAAGAGGCGCTCGCCCACGGTGTCGACGCCGTCGTGCACCTCGTGGCCGACGACGTGCCGGGCGGCACCTTCACCACTGCAGCGTTGGAGGAGGCGGGCATTCCGGTGCTCGAGATCAACGCCAGCAACGCTGACTCACGTGGGGATTCGGCGGCCGTGGTCGAGCGCTCGATCGGGGAGTTTCTGGAACGGAGGATCGCGGTCTGACTGTCCATGTCTTCCCTCGTTCCGCGACCTCTCCGTAGGCGCAACTTCGCCCTCTACTTCACCGGTCAGGTCGCATCCAGCACCGGTGTGTGGTTCCAGAACTTGGCATTGAGTCTGTGGATCATCGAGACAACCGAAAGCGCCAGAGCGCTCGCGTTGGTGACGGTGTGCCAGTTCGCGCCGATTCTGCTCCTCAGTGCGTTTGCCGGGGCCGTCGCCGACCGACACCGGCCACGACGAATACTCTTCGTCACAGCAGCATTGTCGTCGTTGTGCGCAGCGGCGCTGGCCGTTGCGGCGAGGTCCGGACCTGACCACATGCCCGTGCTGTTCGCGATCATTGCCGTCTCCGGGGTGGTGCAAGCTTTCGACCGGACAGCCGGTCAGTCCTTCCTGTTCGAACTCGTCGGCGCGAAGGAACTCGCCGCGGCCGTTTCTCTGAATACCGTTGCGCTGTCCGCGGCTCGCTCGATCGGCCCCGGGTTGGCCGGCCTCGCATACGCAGCGGCTGGGCCGGCGACCTGCTTCGCGATCAATTCGGGAACGTACATATTCGTGATTGTTGCGTTGTGCTTCATGAACTCGACTTCGCTCGGACAGAACCAGACTCGGCGTGAAAGCGGAAAAGGGGTAGGCGATTCGGCGCGATCGCTCCTCGCCGACAAGGATTTGCGATCACTTTTCGCGACCAACGTCGCGGTGACCGTACTCGCGATGAACTTCATGGTGGTCGTCACGGCGATGGTGACCGTCACCCTCGACGGCACTGCCGCGCAGCTCGGCGCTGCGCACGCCCTCAACGCGGTCGGCGCTGTGATCGGAGGCGTCGTTATCTCAATGCTGCCGAGTGTGCGCCTCCGAATCGTCGCCGCCACCACAGTGGTACTCGGCGGCGCGCTGGGGTTTGCAGCATTGTCGCCCACTATCGCGTTCTATCTGGTTGTGTCGCCGCTCATCGGACTAGGTCTGGGCGGGTTTCAAAGCTCACTGAACAGCACCGTGCAAACTCTCAGCCCAACGCATCTGCTCGGTCGTTCGTCGGCGCTCCTGACAATGAGCAGTGTCGGCGTCGCACCGGTCGGAGCGGTTATCGCAGGTTCGATCATCGACGCGACTTCAGCTCGCCTTGCGATGGCCCTGGGAACCATCACCTGCCTGGTGTGCAGCCTGGCGCTCGTCCGTGGGACCAGACAGCGCCAGTCGCACAACCGCGCGGACGACGCAGCACCCGCTCGAACCAACTGACCCGGACTGTGGGTGGGTCGGTTCCTACAGCATCTGTCGGAGGAAACGACGTCGACAATGCTGTGGTCGTTTCGACCGACGCGAGTCGCCAGTCCCTCGATCGGGAAGATCGCGCACTGCGCCGCGGTTGATACCGGTTGAGGGTTGAGCATCGGAAACGACACAGGAGTACGCAATGACTCTTTCAGCGTCCGCGATCCCCGAATCCGTAGCCGACCGACTGGAGCGGGAGACCATCGTCTGGTTGACGACCGTCGGTCGCAGCGGCACGCCGGTTCCCACCCCGGTGTGGTTCGAATGGTCGGGTACCGAGTTCCTGATCTTCAGCCGACCGGAGACAGCCAAACTGGCTAACATCGAGAAGAATCCGCAGGTCGCGCTGAATTTCAACAGCAGCGCGCAGGGCGGTGAGGTGTCGGTGTTCACCGGGACGGGCCGCGTCGACGCGGACGGTCCGACGCCTGCGGAGTGGGCGGCGTACGTCGAGAAGTACAGTGGAGACATGGCCGGTCTGGAGTACACGCCCGAGAAGTTCCAGCAGGACTACTCGACGCTCATCCGCGTCACCCCGGGCCGGTTGCGCGGCTGGTAGTCCCGATTTCTCGGCGGAACAACGGCAACGAGGCCGCCGATGCACCACCATCTGATGCGAAGCATTTTCACTCCCCACAAAAATGGAGGGCGTCGCATCATGGACTGGACACTCGAAGTGGTCATTCTGCCCGTCAGTGACATCGATCGATCCGTCGCGTTCTACCGCGACAAGCTGGGCTTCCATCTCGATCACGACACCGTCAACGAGCACATGCACGTCGTTCAGCTGACCCCGACCGGTTCGGGCTGCTCGATCGTGATCGGCGACCTCCCGTCGCAGACGGAGATGACGCCGGGGTCGTTGAGGGGGCTGCAGTTGGTGGTTGCCGACGCCGCGGCGGCCCGGCAGGAGTTGCTCGATCGAGGCGTCGAGGTCAGTGAGATCACGGTGTTCGACGAGCGGGACGGGGGAACGTTCTTCGGTTTCGCCGATCCCGACGGCAACACGTGGGCCGTCCAGCAGATCAAGGCGCGGGCGGAGAATCCGCTGATTCCGGTCGAGGCCCGCGGGCGGTTCGGGGAGAACGCCTGACGGTTCGCACAGTCACGTCAGGGGACAGGCGTTCCGGGTGTCCTCGACGAGTTGCTCGGCGAGGGTGAGGGTGGCGGTCAGTTCGTCCGGTGTCGTTCCGAGCCGGCCGAGGACGGCGTGAGCGCGAGTGCTGAAGTCGGCGGGTGCGTTCGGGAGCGCACCGGCCGCGGCGACGGCGCCTTTTTCGTTGATCAGCCAACGTCGGGCATGCGCGTGCAGGGCGTGGGTGCACAGGCACACCACACGGAACAGGCAACCCGCCACATACGTCGCATCGGCGCGGGGGATCGCCTTGCGGGCCAGCATGGTGACGAAGTCCGCCTCCCACAGTCGCCGCACCAGCGCTTCGCGCAACGGGTCCGGGTACTGCTGCACGTCGGTGTGGAGCGCGGTGACATGTCCGGACGGATCGGCGAGAATCACCGACAGTGCGAGTTCGCCCGGGTAGGCGAAGTCCGCGAACCCGAACGGATGACCGGTCTGGGCGTGGAACCCGTACACACCCTGTTGCGTGTCCTGCCAGACCGAGGTCACCCGGTCGAGGTCGCGGTACAGCCAGTCGACGGCCCTGCCGTCGATCGACAGCCATGCCCCGCCGTCGACCCACGGTCCCCACTCTCCCGTCCGCGTCGCCGACGCCCCCGCGCCCGCCCACTCCTGCGCGAGGTTGTTCAGCGCGTCGGTGTCGAGAGCCCCGCGGTAATAGACGCCGAGGTCGTAGTCGGATTCCGTCGTGTGCATCCCTCGGGCGCGGCTGCCGCCGAGCGTGACACCGACGACCCCGTCGACGAGACACAACCGCTCGGCAAGGGGCTGCAACACCACATCTTCGAATTCCACACCCCACATCGTCCACGTAGGCCCCGCACAGCGGATAAATTCGGTGCATGCTCATTCTGGGAACGACCGTGATCGGGGCCCGCGACGTGGGGCGCGCAACCAGGTTCTGGACCGAGGCACTCGGGTTGACCGCGCTCCCGCCCGTCGGCGACAACGGCTTCACCAACCTGACGCAGCCCGACGGCCGGCCACTGCTCGCGATCCAGCAGAGCGAACACGACGCGGAACCCGAACCACGGCTGCACCTCGACCTGCACGCCCGCGACGGCGACGATCAGGCGGCGGAAATCGAGCGACTGGTCGGTCTCGGCGCGCAGCGGGTGCCGTGGGACCGGTACCCAGAGGATTCGGATTTCGTCGTGCTGGCCGACACCGAGGGCAACCGGTTCTGCGTCATCGACAACGCCCGCGCGCCCGAACAGTGCCGGCTCGAGATGTCCTGAGGTCGACTCCTCCACTCCGCATCGTCAGCAGCGTCAACCTCTCCCGACGCCTCGGTCAGCACTCAACCTGTTCTGACTCGGCGATCCGGGTAGTCGGCCACACCGCGCTGATCATTGCTCGAGCATCACCTACTGCAGCACAATGGGCCGCTGCTGAAGGCAGGACACCGACACCGAACCGAATCCCCCGGCGGAGTCGAACATCGTGGCCACCCCGGCCGACAATCCGTCGCCCTCGAACCGCTCCGCAAGCGTCATGCCCAATGCGGTCTCGGTGGGACGGCGGACGATGTTCATCGTCAGATCCGCGTTGATGAAGGCCAAGCCGTCAGGTCCTGCGTTCGCCACCGCGTTGGTGATGTCGGCGGCAGCCGCTGCGGCCTGGAAGGGCGTCAGGTCTTCGCCTTCGACGATCGGTACTGGGAAGTGCCAGACGCTCTTGGCGTGTGCGTCGCGCGGCACTGCGCCGTCCGTGAGCCAGTCCCCCTCGTGCCGGCGATAGACGCGTTCGATACCGCCAATCGGCGGAGGCGGCTGCGGGACCTCAGCGATCACGTCGATACCGCTGTGCGGCAACTCTGTTGGACGCAGGAACAGTGCGGTCCCACGGGCCACCGCGGCGCCAGCCTGCATCAGCGTGGCGTCGAGCAGACAGAGCCTGCGTCCTTGACGCAAGACCGTGGTGGCGACTGAGCACGGTGACTCGCCCGCCGGACGGAACAGATCGAGGGTCCATCGTGCCGGAGACAGGTCGGACCGACCGAGGTCGGCGACTCTCCGTTCCGCCGCTCGGGCCAACACCCCGCTCACCGCCATGCCACGCAGCATGCGACTCCCCCATCCTCCGAAGGCACGAGGCAACGGACTCAGGATCTCCCGTTCGGGAGACGCGGGGACATGGGAATCGACTCGGTAGAACGCAGACAGAGACACCGAAGACCTTTCGTCGGGATGTCGCTCGGCGGAGGTCCGCTTGACTCGGTCTCCGAAGGGAGGGAGTGGCGCCGACCTGTTCAGGCCGGCGCCACCCGCGACGATCTACTGCGAGTACTTGATTCGCCCACTGGATGCGTCGAGGGCCTCCGCAGTCTCTCGGACGAGACGCTCGAGCACCTGGCCGGCCGGCAGGACATCGCGGATCAGACCCGAGCCCTGTCCGGCGGGCAGCGCCTGCTGGTTCTCGAGATCCGCTTCGGCAGCAGCGAATCGCACCGGGCCGATGGCCACGCGCTGCTTCGGATAACCGAGCAACTGATCCTCGCGGCCCTGCCACACCTCAGTGAAACGGTTTTGCAGCTGGCGCACGTACAGACCGTCGAAGAGCAGCGAACGGATCGTGGTGTCGTGATCGGCCTCCACGATCGACTGCTTGTAATTCGGCCCGACGCTGGACTCCTCGGTGTTGATGAACCGAGTGCCGATCCAGGCGCCCTGCGCGCCCTGGGTCAGCACACCGGCGATCTGGGCGCCGGTCACCAGACCACCGGCAGCAACCACCGGAACGGTGGCGAACTCGAGAACCTCCGACAGCAACGTCACCAGACCGATGTCACCCGTGTGCCCGCCGCCCTCGGTACCCTGCACGACGACGATGTCCGTGCCGTTGGCGATCGCGCGCTTCGCATGCGAGGCCCGACCGACCATCGAGATGGTCTTGGCGCCCCAACTGTGCGCGTGCTGTACCGCCCACTCCGGCGTTCCCAGCGCACATGCGATGACCTCGACTCCGTACCGCTCGCAGATCTCCATCTTGCGCTTGGCGTCGTCGATACCCATCGCCTGGTCATCGACCGGCTTGACCTCGATGCCCAGCGCTTCGACCTCTGCTTGCAACTCCTTGATGGGATCGGGCAGATCCTCGTGTTTGACCGGCTCCGGCTTCTGGGGTGCACGCGGCGGAAATCCGATGTCCACGCACACCGGCTTGTCGGTCACACTGCGCACGTACTTGATCTCCTCCTCGAGCCGCTCGGGCGTCGGCGAGATCGCCGCGATAGTGCCGAGGCCTCCGGCTTTGGAGACGGCCGCGGCCAGTGGGCCGAAGGCCACACCGCCCATGCCGGCCTGCAGAATCGGGTACTCGATGTTCAGCAGATCGCAGAGATCGGTCTTGAGAATTGCCATTTCGCCTTCTCCTTCATATATGGCGGGATTCACGCTTGGCTGGTCTTCCGCAGGCTGTGCCGCGGTAGTCGTCGATGTGGTCAGGACGTTCGTTGAAAGGTCGCTGCGAGGCCCTGGCCGCCGCCGATACGCATTGTCTTGATCGCGTAGCGGCTGCGCGACGCTCCAACTCGCGGAGCATGGTCGCCAGGATGTGGACGCCGCGGCGCCGACAGGATGTCCCACCGAATGCCCGAGCCGTTGACGTTGCTGCGCTCCTCGAATTCGAGGACCTCATAGCAGCGAAGATTTCTAACAAAACTTTAGATTAAAGTAGAAAGAGACGCAATGGCAGGGGCGACTCAGTCTGCGATCCGCCCAGGAAAATCTGGTGCCGGTGGACGAGGAGGCTCCCATACGACCGGTCTTCAGCAAGGAGGCCGCTTCATCTACTTCGCCAACACCTTCTTCGACACGATCGCCGGCTACGAGGCTCAGCCGGGGCGGTGACCGGACGCCGGTTTCCCGCTCCCTGCATGTCACTTCCGTCCCGGTGACCGTGACCCGTTCCACCGACGGCGAGTGGCCGTATCTGGTCTCGTCTCCACCGGCGTCCTGATTCGCCGATGGCCCCAGCCGCGACTACCACCGATCGACCGCAGACCTCGGTGAGCAGCACAGTCCAGAACGACGGCGACGTCGAGAACACGCGGATCCGGCGACTCCGCCTAGACTGGAACGACAATCTAATGCCGTTGCAGAATTCGTCGGCGATACAGTCGTACGGACGAGCCCGACACGAGGAGTCAGATGACCGCGACCGAGCACGACGACGTCACCGCGGCGCGCATGTCCAAATCTGAGGTGACCCGGGCTCGGATCATCGCCGCCGCGGGCAAGGTCCTCGCCGAGACCGGGTATCAGCACACGAGGTTATCTGCGATCGCAGCGGAGGCCGGCATGCAGACCGGCAGCCTCTACTACTACTTCGATTCCAAGGAGGCGCTGGTCGAGGAGGCTCTGGACGGCGGCGTCCGCGTGGCCCACGAACGAGTGCGACAGTCAGTCGCTGACCTGCCCGGCCCAGCCACTGCGGGAGAACGTCTGTTCGCCGCTATTCGCGCGTTCGTGAAGGTGCGGCTCGAGATCGGCAGCATGTCGCCGGCACATATCCGCAGTTACCGGGACCTGCCCCAGGACATGCGTGAACGCTTGCGTCCGGAACTCGAGGCGTTCTCGTCCCTATGGGACCAGTTGGTGATCGCTGCTGTCGAGTCCGGCGAGATCCGTAAGGACATCGACCCGTTCGTCCTCCACCTTTTCGTCGTGCACACTTCCGAGCAGATCATCAAATGGCCCGATACGGTCCGGACATCCATCGCCCACACCACCGACGTGATGGTCCGGCTCATGACGAACGGGCTGGAAGGACCACCGCACACGAAGCGGTAGCGGTAGCGGTCAGTGGTCGTCGAGCCGCCGCACGACGACTTGCCGATACAGCGGGGCCTCCCACGACTCAAACCCCCGCAGTCACGCAGGACGCCGTCGAGTGCCCGCCAACCGCATCCGCCCCCAGCCCACCTCGCCAGGCGTTCGGGAGGGGCACCGGCGCAGGATGGAGGACACGCAGTGCTTGTCGCAGGAGCACACCTTCCGGCAAGAGGGGGAAGGACCCTTCCCTGGACGAAACTTCCCCTGTTGAGCCGCTCGCGGCTGTGCAAGGCTCATTAGGTGGCCAGCCGAGATGCTTACGGCGCCCATCAATTGCACGCTGAGGTCCTCGAGAACTCGTTTGCACCCTCACCAGGAGATCAAGATGAAAACAGACGTCAAGTTCCCAAGCAATGGGCTTATGCTCGCCGGGCAGCTTTACACCCCCGATGATGACGCCACGAGCGCGCGTCGTCCTGCGATCGTCGTGTCCCACCCCTTCGGTGGCGTGAAAGAACAGACCGCCGGCCTCTACGCCACCAAGTTGGCGGACGAGGGTTTCGTCGCATTGACCTTCGACGCCTCCTACCAGGGAGAGAGTGAAGGTGAGCCGCGCTTCCTCGAAAACCCCTTTGCCCGTGCCGAGGACATCAAGAGTGCCGTTACCTTTCTGACGACACGCGACGAGGTCGATCCAGAGCGAATTGGCGCTCTCGGTATCTGTGCGTCTGGAGGCTACGTTCCGTACGCTGCCCAAACCGAGCATCGCATCAAGGCCGTAGCCACCGTCAGCGGCGCCGATATGGGGGCGCTGTTCCGTGAGGGCCTCGGCGGGGGCCAGAGCGAAGACGTCATCCGTGGGATGCTCGACGAGGCAGGGATGGACCGTACCGAGGAAGCCCTCGGAAAGGAGCCCCGTCTGCTGCGCGTCGTCCCTGAAACAGAAGAGGAGGCGGAGGGCATGCCAACTCTGTACCGAGAGGGACGCGACTACTATCGGACCCCTCGCGCCCAGCATCCCAACTCCCCGAACTGGTGGGTCGCCCGAAGCGTCGATCAGATCGCTCAGTACTCCTCGTATGACCTCATCCATCTCATTTCACCGCGCCCACTGCTGATGATTGCCGGCACGGAAGCCGATACCGCGTATTTCAGCCGCGAAGCGATCGAAAAGGCGAACGAGCCGAAAGAGTTGTACTGGATCGAAGGTGCCACCCATATCGACCTCTACGACAAGGAGGAATACGTGCCGGAGGTCGTGACGAAGCTGACCGGCTTCTTCCGAGAGAACCTCACGTCCAACTGAGTCAGAGGGACGACAAGCGGACCTCCAGCCTTCGCTCCACGGACGGTAGCCGTACTGTGCAAACGGTACGGCGCCGTTGGGTCGGCTCTTGACTCCCTGACCATCGGAAATTGATATGGGTGTCGAACATTTGGTCGATCGTCTGCTCGTGTTGCCGGCCACAGGGCCACGTACTTCCGAGGTGCGTGTGCGTTCCAGGGGAGAAATTTGCCCTCCCAGGAACTGAACCGACAAGGAAAAATCGGAAACTATGAACCCACGCCAGAGCACGGGTAGCGAGCTGGGCAGATTTCTGCGAGCCCGACGCGCCGAAGTCACCCCCGCCGATGTCGGCCTGCCCAGCACCGACCATCGCCGTGTCCCTGGTCTGCGACGGGAGGAAGTCGCCCAACTCGCCTCGATCAGCACCGACTACTACACCCGCATCGAACAAGGGCGCCTGTCCGGTGCGTCTGCCGCTTCACTGGATGCGATCGCCCAAGCTCTACGTTTGAGCCCGGATCAGACCAGCTACCTCCGTCAGCTTGCCAAGAAGCCCAACATCGCCCGGGGACGCAGATCCGCCGCTCAGCGTGTTCATGCCCAGACCCGAGTTCTATTGGAAAACCTCACCAATGCCCCCGCGCTCGTCCTCGGACGCCACATGCAGATCCTGGCCTGGAACGCGCTCGCCGCAGCCCTCTATACCGACTTTTCCGCCCTGCCGTCCGCCGACCGCAATATGTTGCGCCTGACCTTTCTCGACCCGCGCATCCGGGATCTCTATGTGGACTGGGAAGACAGCGCTCGCGAGTGCGTGGCATTCATCCGCATGGACACCGCCCACGCGCCCACCGATCCTGATCTTCAGGCCCTGGTCGGGGAGCTGTCCGTCCACGACAAGGACTTCAGTCGTTGGTGGGTCTCGCATAACGTCGCCCATAAGACCTTCGGCACCAAACGCTTCCGTCATCCGGTAGCCGGCGAGATCACTCTTGATTGGCAGATGCTCACCTGCCCACACGACCCGCAACAATCCATCATGATCATGACCGCACCGCCTGGAAGCCGCTCACATCAGGCTCTCCGTTTCCTTGCTTCCTGGGCAACCGAACAGTCTCACGACATTCAGTCCGACCAACTCGACACGCGCGTCCAGAAAGAGCAACTCAGCTGACCGGGCTCCTCGTCTTCCCGACGGGCCGCATCGGCATCCCGATCGAAGGCTCCCCAGCTGGAGGCTGCCGGCCGGCTACACGGCACCCGTTGTGGCGCCTCCTCCCACGGTGTATCGGCCTCGTCGGGAGTCCTGTACAGACGATTCCACAGCGAGAGAGAGTGAAACTGGCGACCCGGTTCACAGTCGCACGGGCTGGTGGCACGATGCGAGCATGACGGCGCGCGTTCCAGGAAACCTACCGGCAGAGGTCACGAGCTTCGTCGGCCGCCGCCGGGAGCTTGCCGAAGCAGGACAGCTCCTGCGGACCGCCCGCTTACTGACCTTGGCTGGTCCCGGTGGGATCGGTAAGAGCCGTATGGCGCGTCAGATCGCTGTCGAGGCGCGTCGCTCGTTCCCCGATGGCGCGTGGTTGGTCGAGCTGGCCGATCTTGCCAACGGTGAGATGGCCCCGTCGGTCATCGGCTCCGCGCTCGGACTGTTCCATACCACGACCTCCCCAGTGACTGACCTTGTCGAGCACTTCCAGGGCAAGCAGCTGCTGCTGATCGTCGACAACTGCGAACACATCGTCGACTCGGTCGCCGCGTTGCTCGGCACTCTCCTCACATCAGTGCCCACACTCCGCATCCTGGCCACGAGCCGACAGGTGCTGGGCGTGGAGGGCGAAGTGGTGCTTCCTGTCCGCCCGCTGTCCACGCCTATGCCCGATCGGCCGATTGCCGCGGGTTCCGATGCCGTCACTCTTTTCGCCGAGCGTGCGACCACGGCGCTTCCCGGTTTCACGGTCGACGAGGACAACCGGGCACTCGTGACAGGGATCTGCCAACGCCTCGACGGCGTTCCGTTGGCGATCGAACTCGCCGCGGCTCGCTTACGGGCCTACTCGCTGGAGGACATTCTCCGCCGCCTCGACGATTCGTTGCACGTGCTGGTGAGCACACTGCGCACCGCACCGGAGCGACACCGGACACTGGAATCGACCCTCGACTGGAGTTACCGCCTATGCTCGTCGGCCGAGCAAATCCTGTGGGCGCGACTGTCGGTGTTCGCGGACGGGTTCACCGTTGACGCCGCCGAGGAAGTCTGCGCCGGCGACAGCGTTCCCCGCCACGAGGTCTTCGACCTGATCGCAGGGCTCGTCGACAAGTCGATCGTGAGCAGGGACGGCGAGGCCCACGGGCGTGAGGCCCGGCTGCAAATGCTCGGGCTACTGCGCGGCTTCGGCGCCGAGCGGTTGCGCGAATCCGGTGAGGAACGAGCGGTGCGACTGTGCCACCGCAACTACTTCCGTGCGCTCGCACTCCGAGGTAGCACGGACTACTTCAGCCCGCGTGAATTCGAGTGGTCGCGGCGGGTGCGCAGGGAACACGCGAACATCCGTGCCGCAGTGGAGTTCTGCCAAACCGAGTTGCACGACTTCACAGCAATTCTCGAGATAGCCGCTCCCCTCCAACTCTATCGAGTGGGAGCAAGTTTCGTCGTCGAGGAGCACCGGTGGCTCAACACAGCACTGGACCATGATGTCGAAGCGAGCGAGATCAGAGCTCGCGCCCTGGCGGCGTGCAGCTATGCCGCATCGCTCATGGGCGACGGCGATGAAGGTGAGCAGCGGGCCATCGAGTCCGGCGCTCTGGCAAAACAGTTGGGCCTCGAGCAAGTCGTCGCGGACGCCGCCTGCAGCATCGCGCGAGCCAGCTTTTTCCGAGGTGACAGTGCTCGAACCTTCGAACTCGCACGAGAAGCCGCAGCTATTTGTCAGGAGGTCGGCAACGCCGCCGGGGCCTGTGACGCCCTGTACCGGGCGGCCGTCACAGCGTTCGGTATGGGCGATCATCGAGCATCCGAATACGCGGAGGCCTCGCTCGCACTGGCCACAGAGCACGGTTCACCATTCCGCATCGCGAGTGGCCTGTGGATTGCCGGGCTCCAGGACTGGCGGGACGGTAAGCAGGAAAGAGCGACTACACGGCTGCGTGAGGCCCTGACCCTCTACCATTCGGTCGGCTTCCTCGCCGGAATCGCAATGTGTTGTGAGGCTTTGGCCGGGGCGGCCACATCCGAAGGGGACTATGAGCGGGCCGCCTGTCTGCGGGGCGCAGCCGATACGAGATGGCGTGGTTCTGCGGCCCCCTTCCCCCAGGCCGTCGTCCGCAGCCTCCACACCGAACCAGTCGACGACGCGATTCACCGAGCTCTGAGCGAAACACAGTACGAGGCTGCATTCGGTCGAGGCGCCGCATTTTCGGTCGAGGAGACGGTCGAGTACGCGGTCGCCGGCCGGAGCCAACCCTCAGCGCCGCGGGCCGCCTCAACCTCTGAACCCGTTCAGCTCACCCGACGGGAGGCGGAGGTCGCCGAACTCGTTGCACGTGGGCTGAGCAACCGCGACATCGCCGTCAAACTGGTAATCGCACAACGGACAGCGGAAGGTCACGTCGAACGCATCCTCAGCAAGCTCGGCTTCCGCTCACGTGCTCAGATCGCGGCGTGGGTGACCGAGCGGGGCCAGACCCAGAAGTGAGCTCAAACCGGGTACAGGTACGTATTCAGGTATTTGCCCCCAAGTGATCGGAGTCTCATCGGCGCACGATAGTGCCCATGAGCACTCGACAGCAGTGTCCGCGTGACCTGCAGGACCATCTCCACCCGCGCAGCACCGCCGCCGGCTTCACGGCACCCTGTGTTGACCTCCGTCAGGCGAATCCGATGGCGGACCTGCACATGGCCGACTACCTCAGGCCCGGCGACACCGTGGTGATCGGTCAGGCAACCGCGGAACCTCCGGAACTGGTCGCTCGGCTGATCGAGGTGGCGCACCAGTGTGAGCGGCTGACCGCGGTGTGCGGCTACTCCCTCAGCGATGCATGGGCGAAGGTGACTACGGGTCGGCCGAGGGTTGTCGGATATGCGGCGCATGGTGCCTTGCGGCCGTTGGCAGCCAAGGGGCTCATGGAAGTCCTGCCATGTCACTACAGCCAACTCGAGCGGCACGTCGCCAGCGGGCGACTCCCGGTCGACGTCGTGCTGCTGCAACTACCGCCGGCCGATCCGGACGGGTACCACAGCTTGGGCGCCACCATGGACTACGTGGCTCTGGCGGCGCAGTCCGCCCGTGTCGTCCTCGTGGAGATCAACGAGAATCTGCCGTCGACACGGACGAAGTGGCGGCTGCACCGCACCCAGATCACGGCCTCGATCACCACCGACCGCCCCCTCGCGGGGACGCCGTCGCGTAGACCGTCAGCAGTCGAGCTGGCTCTTGCCCGCAACGTCGCCTCCCTCATCCCGGACGGCGCCACAATCCAGCTCGGAATCGGCGCGTTGGCCGACGCGATCGCAACCGAGCTCCGCGGCCACCAGCAATTGCGGGTGCGCTCGGGCCTGGTCGGCAACTGGCTACTGGACCTGCACAAGGCCGGCTCCCTGGACACCGCGGCAGGAGCGTGTGTGACGAGCATGGCTTTGGGTGATCCCGAGTTGTACTCGTTCATCCGCGACAGCGACGCGATCGAGCTGGTGCCGACGAGCGAGCTGCTTCCCGCGGCCGCGATGGCAGAGTGCAACCCCTACGTCGCGGTCAACTCGGCACTGGAGGTCGATCTCCTCGGCCAGGTCAACTCCGAGGTGATCAAGGGGCGCTACGTCGGTGCCGTGGGCGGCCAGGTGGACACGTTCCGTGCCACCCGGCTCGCCGAATCCGGTCTCGCGATCGTCGCGATGGCGGCCACGAGCCCGTCCGGGGACACCAGCCAGATCGTCGGCAGGCTCAGTGGGCCGGTCACGTCGCTGCAGAGCGACATTGACCTCGTGGTAACGGAATTCGGCATCGCCGATCTCCGTGCGACAACTCTCCGTGAGCGCGCGGAACGCCTCATCGCGGTTGCTGCACCGGAACACCGCGCAACGATGCGGGCGAGCTACTCCTCCTGAAGCTGAAATCTATTGTCGCGGCATTGAAGTCGCGGCAACAATCTCGAAAGGCGAACATCTATGAAGCAGAACGAGCTGGCAGGGAAAGCAGCCTTCATCAGCGGCGGCACGGGCGGCGTGGGGCTCGAGGCCGGCATCCGGCTGGCGCGCGCCGGTGCCAGCGTCACCGTGACCGGGCGCACCCCCGAACGTGCTGAGGACGCACTAGCTCGACTGAAGGCGGTATCCGACGACGTCCACTTCGAGGCCGCCGACTCCGGAGACGCCGGCAGTATCGGCGCGGCCGTCGACCGGGCCGCCGCACGGAGCGGTGGCGCTCTCGACATTGTCATCAGTGCGGGCGCGGAGGGGCAGCCCGGCGCGAAACCGTTCGCGGAGATGACCCCCGAGGAGATCCAGGCGGCGTTCAACTCGCGCCTGTACCCCCGGCTCTTCCCGGTCCATGCCGCGATTCCGGCACTGCGCGTCCGGGGTGGCTCGATCGTCATGCTCTCCACCGACGCCGCACGACACCCAACCCCCGGGGAATCGGTGATGGGCGCGGCAGGTGCCGCCTACATCCTGATGACCAAAGTGTTCGCCAAGGAGTTCGCCCGCTGGCAGATCCGGGTGAACAGCGTCGCCATGACGCTCACGTCCGGCACGCCGTCCTGGGATCGCATCTTCTCCAACCCGAACTTCCAGCAGAAGCTGTTCGCGAAGGCTGCCGAACGATTCCCGCAGGGGCGGCCGCCGACGGTCGACGAGGTCGCCGACGTGGTGGCGTTCCTGGTCTCCGGCGAAGCCGGACAGATCAATGGGCAGACGGTAAGTGTCAACGGTGGGTTGTCCTTCGGCGGCTGGTGAGGCCTGACAACCACTGCGAATCCAGCCCGGGACCGACCTGAGACCGGCCTCGCGGTTCCTGCAACCGAACCACTTCACGACAAGGAGCTCGCGATGTCGAAGAACAACGACCGGGCGAACGGTCCGGCCGGCGCCGGTGACAACCTCCCGTTGACCGGTGTACGGGTTGTCGACCTGTCTCAGGTCGGGGCCGGTCCCTATGGCACTTCACTTCTCGGCGACCTCGGCGCCGATGTCATCAAGGTCGAACCCCTCGAAGGCGACAGCTTCCGGTATGTCGACAGCGCTTTCGGTGAGGGTGAGAGCGCCTACTTCTTCGGAGTCAATCGCAGCAAGCGATCCATCGCGCTGGACCTGAAGAGCGAGCAGGGCTACGAAGTGCTGACCCGTCTGGTCCGCGACGCCGACGTCTTCGTCGTCGCGTTCCGGCCGGACGCCGTCGAGCGGATGGGCATCGATTACGACACCTTGCGTGGACTCAACGACCGCCTGATCTACTGCTCTATCACCGCTTTCGGAGAAACCGGGCCCCGCGCCCACCAGCCGGGTATGGACATCCTGGCGCAGGCACTGAGCGGGTTGATGGGCGTGACCGGGGAGGTCGGTGGAGGTCCGGTGAAGGTCGGGGTTCCGATCGCCGACTTCGTCGGATCCTTCCTCCTCGGCTTCGGCGTGTGCGCGGCGCTGCGGCTGCGTGACCGAACCGGTCACGGCGACAAGATCAGCATCAATCTGCTCGACGGTCAGGTGGCGACGTTCGCGAACTACATCACGGTGTACGACAAGACGAGGGTCCCGTTCCGCCCGCAGGGAGGGGGGCATCCGCAGCTCGTGCCATACCAGCCGTTCCTCGGTTCGGATCAGAAGTACTTCGTCCTGGCCTGCCTCAGCGACAAGTTCTGGCAGAAGCTGTTGCCGATGCTCGATGAGTACGGCGACTTCCGCGACCCGAAATACCGGACCAACACCGGGCGGATCGAGCACCGCGGAGAGTTGTGTGAACGGCTGCAGACCATCTTCGACAAACGCCCAGCCGATTCCTGGTTGATCGACCTCGAAGCCGCCGGGGTGCCATGTGGCCCGATTCACCGCCTCGAGGACGCACTCGAGGATCCGCAGGTCGTCGCGAACGACGCGGTGATCAGTCTTACCCACCCGACGCACGGGAGCTACCGCGCTCCCAACAACCCCATCCGATTTGCCCACGCCGACACAGGCCCACGCGGCTACGCACCCGATCTCGGCGAACACACCGACGAGGTCCTCCGCGAGATCGGATACAACGAGGACGACGTGCTCGCCCTGCATACGAATCGGGTTGTCCGCCGCGGACCAGCCACCGTGCTGAACGCGATCCCAAATATCTACTAGTTACCGGTCCCGCCCACGGACGGGATTGAACAAGAATGCAGAAGGAGCACAACTGACATGGGACCGCTGAACGGGATAAAGGTCGTCGAGATCGGATCAATCGGTCCCGGCCCCTGGTGCGCGATGATGCTGAGCGACATGGGCGCGGAGGTCCTGCGTATCGACCGGGCCGACCACGTCGGTGCGCAGCCCGACGGTGCGCGTGCGATCGACTTCGTCAACCGGCGCGGCCGGCGCTCGGTTGCAGTCGATCTGAAGAACCCCGACGGTGCCGAGGTCGTCCTTCGGCTGGTCGAACAGGCCGACGCCCTGATCGAGGGCAGCCGGCCCGGGGTCGCCGAACGCTTGGGCATCGGCCCCGAGGAGTGCCTGGCCCGGAACCCGCGCCTGGTGTACGGGCGGATGACCGGTTGGGGCCAGGAGGGTCCGCTGGCCCAGGTACCCGGACACGACATCAACTACCTCGCGCTGAGCGGAATGCTGCACGCCATCGGGCCGGAGGGCCGTCCGGTTCCGCCGCTCAACCTCGTCGGCGACTTCGGCGGCGGCGGGATGTTGCTGGCGTTCGGGATCGTCGCGGGCGTGCTGGAGGCCTCCCGCTCGGGGAAGGGCCAGGTCGTCGACGCGGCCATGGTCGACGGAGCCTCGCTGCTGGGGTCGATGTTCCACGGGCTGCGGCAGATCGATGCGTGGCACGACCGCCGCGAGACCAACCGGCTCGACGGGGGCGCGCCGTTCTACGGAACCTACGAGACCTCGGACGGCCTGTGGGTGGCGGTGGCCGGAAACGAACCGAAGTTCTACGCGGTGCTGGTCGAGGCGCTCGGGCTGTCCCTGGACGAGCTGCCGGATCAGATGGATCAGAGCGGTTGGGCTGACACCCGCAAGCGGTTCGCCGAGATCTTCCGGACCCGGACCCGCGAAGAATGGGTGACGAGGCTGCAGGCGCTGGAGACGTGCTTCTCCCCGGTCCTGACCCTCGACGAGGCGCTCGAACACGAGCACGCCGTCGCTCGCTCGGCATTCGTCCCGCTCGACGGCGTGCTGCAGGCGGCGCCGGCGCCGCGCTTCGGGCGCACCCCGGGACAGGTCACCCTCCCGGCAGCGCGGCCCGGGGAGCACACCGACGAAGCCCTGCGCGACTGGGGATTCAACGCGAACGAGATCGCGAAACTGGCAACCACGGACGCGATCAAGCAGTCGCAAGGTACGCAATGACTCAGCACCCGAAAGGAATCGAATCGATGTCGCAGCCAGGAGACGCTCCCGGACAGGCAATACCGCCAACACCCATGAAGAAAATCGGCCCGGCCGTCGTGATCGGCACCGCGCTGGAGTGGTTCGACTTCTTCCTCTATTCGTCCATGGCCGCGCTGGTTTTCGGGCAGGTGTTCTTCCCGTCGAGCAACTCCGCCGGGAGCACCTTGGCTGCATTCGCCACGTTCGCCGTCGGGTTCTTGGCCCGTCCGCTCGGCGGGGTCGTCTTCGGCATCATGGGCGACAAGATCGGTCGCAAGACAGTGCTCTCGCTCAGCCTCTTGATAATGGGAGGAGCCTCGGGTCTGATCGGTCTGTTGCCCTCCTACGCAACGATCGGAGTCGCCGCACCGGTTCTCTTGGTGATTCTTCGGGTGATTCAAGGATTTGGTGCGGGCGCCGAGTTCGGGAGCGCCATCGCCGTGTCCTACGAGCATGCCGGTGCGAAGACCCGGGGCCGGTACACCTCGCTTCCTGCGCTCGGTGTCCAGATCGGACTGCTGGCTGCCTCATTGTCGGTTACCGCAGTCACCAGCTTCGGCGACGAGTTCCTGTACAGCTGGGGCTGGCGAATCCCTTTCATTGCCAGCTTCGTGCTCGTCGGAGTCGGTTATTGGATACGCCGTAACATGCCGGAGACCCCGGAATTCGAGCGTGTTGCAGCGGATCGACCCCAACGTAGGAGCCGCAAGATCTTCGGTGATCTGCTGCGATCCGATTGGCGTGGGCTATTGGTTGTTGCGGCAGTTTATGCGGGCTACGCGGCGATTTCCTACACGTTCAAGACGTTCTCGCTCTCCTACCTCAGTGAGTTCCAGGATGTGCCGGCGAACGTGGGGTCGTTCGGCGTCGCATTGGCCAGCGCGGTGGCAATTGCCGTGGTGCCCCTGGTGGGCAGGCTGTGTGACCGGGTCGATATCCGGCGGATCATGCTGTTCGCTGCTGTCAGCGTTCTGTTGATTGCATTCCCGATGTTCTGGGTGCTCGATACCGGAAAGCCAGTATTCATCTGGGCCATCTTGATCCTCGGCACCGGCATCCTGGCCCCGATCATGATCGTGGCATCGAGTCCTTTCATGGCACAGCAATTCCCCACCGACGTGCGAGCCTCGGGTCTCGGGGCCGGACGCGAGGTCAGTGGTGCCATCGCGGGCGGTCTCGCCCCGCTGGCGGCCTTGACGATCGTCACCCTCTCCCCTGGACACGCCACCTGGGGTGTCTCCCTCCTGCTCATGGCATGTGCGCTGCTCGTCGTCCTCGGTGTGCTCTTCGACCAGAAGAAGCGCGTACTGGCGCGGAGCGGTACGAACTCGAGCCGTGAGAGCTCCGCCGAAACGGCCAGTGAACGGGTTTGAACCCCATGGTCGTGAAAACACTGTTACCGCAACACATAGTGCGCAACCCGCGCACTTCGTACCGACACCGGCAGCAGCGGTGCTGCCGAAATCGAAAGGACTTCCCATGCCCGGTCTGTTTTTTGAAGAGCTCGAGCCGGGTGCCGTGATTGATCACCCGACCCGCCGCACCGTGACGGAGACGGACAACGTTCTGTTCAGCACGATGACGTTGAACCTGGCGCCGTTGCATTTGGATGCGGAGTACAGCAAGGGTTCGATCTACGGGCAGCGTCTGGTCAACAGCTTGTTCATCCTGGGACTGGTCTCGGGTATTTCGGTGCCCGAGACCACGCAGGGCACCACCTTGGGCAACCTCGGCTACGAGGACGTCAAGTTCCCCAAGCCGGTGTTCCATGGTGACACCATCCGGGTGCGCACCGAGATCCTCGAGAAGCGGGAGTCGAAGAGCCGTAACGACTCCGGCATCGTTCAGTTCCGTCATTACGGCATCAACCAGCGTGACGAGGTGGTGTGCGAGTGCCGCCGGTCCGGTCTGATGCTCAAGCGCACGGCGGCGGAATCGGTCAGCGCGTAACCGGTCGCACGCGTCGAGGAGGAACGGGTATGACGAAGAGTCAGCAGGACGAGACCGCGCAGCGGTATGCGTGGATGCCGAGTGAGACGGTTGTCGAGCGCAGCCGGTTGCTGTCGGCAATGCGGCGCTGGGGACACAGGACCATCGACGAGCTGAACCGGTCCGCGGCTGCAGACCCGGAACGGTTCTGGCGAAATGTCGTCGAGGATCTGCAGATCACGTTCGACGCACCGTTCGATCGGGTCCGTGACGAGTCCGGCGGCAGGCCGTTCCCGCGGTGGTTTCCCGGCGGGCACGTCAATGTCGGGAACCTGTGCGCGCACCGGCACGCTGTCGGCCAACTCGTGGACAAGACGGCGGTGGTCTACGAGGGGGACAGCGGTCAACGGCGCACGTTGACCTACGCCGAACTGGACCGTGCGGTGCGGCGGTTCGCGGCGAACCTGACCCAGCTCGGCGTGGCGCGCGGGGATCGGGTGGTGCTGTTCGTCCCCGCGGTCCCGGAGGCGGTGGTGGCGTTTCTGGCGATCGCGATGATCGGAGCGATCTCGGTGCCCACCTTTACCGGATACGCGCCGGATGCGCTGGCCACCCGGCTGCAGGATTCCGAGGCGGTCATGCTGATCACGGCGGACGGCACGACGCGGCGCGGCAAGCCGGTGCCGATGAAGGAGACCGCGGATCAGGCGCTCGAATCGGCGCCGTCGGTCCGCACCGTCGTCGTTCTCCGTCACCTCGGTACCGATGTGGCGATGCGCGCGGGCCGCGATGTCTACTTCGACGCCCTGGACCCGAACCCGGCACCGGTGCAGACCGCGCCGACCGAGGCGAATGACCCGCTGACCATCGTGTACACGTCCGGGACGACGGGCCGACCGAAGGGCATTGTGCACTCGCACGGCGGTTTCGGGGTGAAGGCGGCGGTGGACTTCGCGTACGGTTTCGACGTCCACGCCGACGATGTGGTTTCCTGGATCACCGACCTCGGCTGGCTGGTCGGCCCGCTGCTGATGACCGGGCCGCTGCAACTCGGTGCCACCATCGTCATGGTCGAGGGCCTGCCCACCTACCCGACCGCGGACC
>NZ_BCWY01000024.1 GCF_001894825.1 Rhodococcus jostii NBRC 16295
CCCCCGGGCGGTTGAGAAGTACTCACGGGCCAGGAGGGCAACGGGGTAGCGGGAGAACAGCGCCGCGACGTTGATGCGCCCGCCGGGGTACGTCTCCGAGGTGAGGAGGTCGGTCCAGGTGCCGCCAGGGAGGGTGACGGTGGTGTCGCCCCAGCCGCTTTGCTCGACGCCGACGCTGTGCCGGGTGGCCAACGCCACGACGTCCGGCGCCGCATCCTCGTGTCCGCGGGCGAACCCGATCAGATGCGCCGCCGCGGTCCCCGACGCGAAGACCGGCGCGTAGGTCCCGCCGACGAAGCTGCCCGGACGGTCCCGCCGCAGCCGCAGGGCCGCGCGGACGACGTGCATTTTCGCCGCGCCCGTCGCGTCGACCGGCGGAGTGCCCAGTCCTGCGAGCAGGTCCCGGCGCACGTCGTAGTCCACGGGACGGCGATTGTCCGGGTCGACGAGGGAGTCCTCCCACAGTTCGGTTCCCTGGTACACGTCCGGGATTCCCGGTCCGCACAGCTGGAGAAGTTTCTGGCCGAGGGCATCCGACCAGGCGTGCGGCGCCAGCTGGGTGCACAGCGAACCGAGCGCCTTGCCGACCGTTCCGTCGATCACCGTGTCCAGCCAGCGGTGGAGGTCTGTTTCGAAGTCCTCGTTCACGTCGTTCCACGACGTCCGGGTCCCGGCTTCGCGGACGGCCTTCTCCGCGTATGCGTGGATGCGGTCGCGGAAGTCGGGCACGTCGGCCGCGGCCCGGTCGTCGACGGGCCACACACCGAACAGGTTCTGCCACAGGAACAATCCGGTGGCGGGATCCGGGCTGGGGGCGATGCGCTCCCACCGATCGACGCATTCGGCCCACAGGTCCGGCACCTGCGACAGGATGCCGATCCGGGCCCGGACGTCCTCGCCGCGCTTGGTGTCGTGGGTGGAGAGGGTCGTCATCGCCTTCGGCCACCGGGAGGCCCGTTCGGCGGCGGCCAGGTGGAATTCGGCGGGGGAGACGCCGACGTTCGCCGGGTTGCCGCCCACCTCCTGCAGCGACACCAGCCGGGCGGTGCGGTAGAAGAGGCAGTCCTCCACGGATTTCGCCATCACCGCGCCGCACACCTGCTGGAAGCGGGTGGCGGCCTCGCCGCCGGCGATCAGGGCGGCGGCGAGGGCGGCCAGCGCGTCGGACCGTTGCGGTTCGCGCCTCGCGGCATCACCGATCACGCGGGGCGCGAGCCCGGCCAGCGGACTGTAGTCGGACCGGTACACGGGCATCGCGGCGACGACGTCCACGACGGCGTCGCGGACGTCCGCACTGCTGCAGTCTGTGCCGGTTTCGGCGAGGATCGCGCGCACGAGGCGTCGGACCTCCGGGGCGAGCATGGTCTCGGCGACCTCGCGTTTGATAGCGGTTTCGTGCTCGTGAAGCCAGGCCGCGTCACCCCGGTCGCCGGTGCGGGACGCCGACAGCGCGGTGAGCGCGGGGGCTCCCGACGGGTCGACGAACACGCCGCCGAGTTCCGCGAGCGCGTCGTAGCCGGTGGTGCCCTCGATCGGGAGGTGATCGTCCAGTGGTTCGGCGTGGCCCAGGATCTTCTCGACGACGAGCCAGCGGTCCACGCCGATCACACCGCGCAGCCGGTCGAGATACTCGGCCGGATCGGACAATCCGTCGGGGTGATCGATGCGCACTCCCTCGACCAACCCGTCCGCCACCCAGCTCCGCAGTTCGCGGTGCGAGGCCTCGAACACGCGCGGATCTTCCTGCCGGATTCCGGCCAGATCGCTGACCGCGAAGAACCGGCGGTACCCGATGAGCCCGGAGTCCCACGGGACCAGGCGGTAGGACTGCGCGTCGTGCACCGAACGCGGTTCGGCGGCATCGGTGCCGGGGGCGATCGGGAACCGGTGCTCGTAGAACGCGAGTAGCGGCTCGGGTCCCGAGCGGTCGACGGTGAGGGACCCGAGATCGGCGTCCGATCCGAGGACGGGCAGTGCCAGACGTCCGCCGGCCCCGTTGTCCTCGCTCCAGTCGATGTCGAAGAAGTCGGCGTACTCGGAGCGGCGACCGTGCGTGAGAACGTCCCACCACCAGGCGTTCTCACGCGGCTGGGCGACGCCCACATGGTTGGGGACGAGGTCGACGACTATCCCCATGCCGCGTTCCCGCACCGCCCGCGACAGCGCGACGAGCGCCTCCCGGCCGCCGAGGGTGGGGGACACCCGGGTGACGTCGGTGACGTCGTAGCCGTGGGTCGATCCGGTGGTGGCCGTCAGGATCGGCGACAGGTAGACGTGGGAGATCCCGAGATCGTCCAGGTAGCCGGCGACCGCGGCGGCGTCCGCCAACGTGAAACAGTCGCCGCGCAGTTGGACCCGGTACGTTGACGTGATCGGCATCGTCGTCCCCGGCTCACGCGGTCCGGCGCAGCACGACCAGCGACCGGGCCTCGACCTGCAGCGGATTCCCCGCCTTGATCACCGTCTCCTTCGCCCCCGTCGGGACGGCGGTGTCGAGGACGACCGCCCATTCGTCGGCGTAATCGGAGTTGGGCGTGGAGAACTCGATCTCCTCGTCGTGGGCGTTGAAACACAGCAGGAACGAGTCGCCGACCACCCGCTCACCGCGGTGGTTGGGTTCGGGGATGCCCTCGCCGTTGAGGAAGACCGCCAGTGACTTCCCGAAACCGCTGTCCCAGTCCTCGGGGGTCATCTCCTCGCCGGCCGGGGTGAGCCACGCGATGTCGCGGGTCTGATCACCGCTGCGGATGGGGGTGCCTTCGAAGAACCGGCGACGCCGGAACACCGGATTCTTCATCCGCAGTGCGATCACCCGTTTGGTGAACTCCACCAGGTTGGCGTTGGAATCCGCCAGCGACCAGTCCATCCACGACAGTTCCGAGTCTTGGCAGTACACGTTGTTGTTGCCCTGCTGGGTGCGGCCCATCTCGTCGCCGTGCGCCAGCATCGGCGTCCCCTGGCTGAGCAGCAGGGTGGCGAGGATGTTGCGGCTCTGCCGCCCGCGCAGGTCGAGGATGTCCGGGTCGTCCGTCGGCCCCTCGACCCCGCAGTTCCAGGACCGGTTGTGGCTCTCCCCGTCGTTGTTGCCCTCGCCGTTGGCCTCGTTGTGCTTCTCGTTGTACGACACCAGGTCGTGCAGGGTGAAGCCGTCGTGGGCGATGACGAAGTTGATGCTCGCGCCGGGGCGGCGCCCGGTTGCCTCGTAGAGGTCGGACGAGCCGGTGAGCCGGGACGCGAATTCGCCGAGCGTCGCCGGTTCGCCCCGCCAGTAGTCGCGGACCGTGTCCCGGTACTTGCCGTTCCACTCCGTCCACAGGCCCGGGAAGTTGCCTACCTGGTAGCCGCCCTCGCCGATGTCCCACGGTTCGGCGATGAGTTTGACCTGGCTGACGATCGGATCCTGCTGGACGAGATCGAAGAACGCGGAGAGCCGGTCGACGTCGTGCAGTTCGCGGGCGAGCGTGGACGCGAGGTCGAACCGGAATCCGTCGACGTGCATCTCGGTGACCCAGTACCGCAGCGAATCCATGATCAGTTGCAGCGTGTGCGGGTGCCGGGCGTTGAGGCTGTTCCCGGTGCCCGTGTAGTCCATGTAGTGCTCGAGGTCGCCGTCGACCAGCCGGTAGTAGGCGGCGTTGTCGATGCCGCGGAAACAGATGGTCGGACCGAGATGGTTGCCCTCGGCGGTGTGGTTGTAGACGACGTCGAGGATCACCTCGATGCCCGCCTCGTGGAACGACCGGACCATCGCCTTGAACTCCGACACCGCGGCGCCCGGTTTCTCCGCCGACGAGTACCCGGTATGCGGGGCGAGGAAGCCGAACGTGTTGTAGCCCCAGTAGTTCCGCAGTCCCTTGTCGAGAAGGGTCTGGTCGTGCATGAACTGGTGCACCGGCATCAGTTCGATCGCGGTGACGCCGAGGTCGACGAGGTGGTCGATGATCACCGGATGCGCCAGGCCCGCGTACGTGCCGCGGAGCTCTTCCGGCACACCGGGATGCGTCGCCGTCATGCCCTTGACGTGGGCCTCGTAGATCACGGTGTCGTGGTAGGGATGCTTGGGTGCGCGGTCGGCGGCCCAGTCGAAGAACGGGTTGATCACGACCGTCGTCATCGTGTGCCCGAGCGAGTCGTGTCCGGGCAGGCCAGGCTCGGCAGTGTCCTCGGTGTCCGGCTCCGCGTCCGTGTCTTCGTCCTCGGTGTCGTCGTCTGTGTCGACGATCTCGATCGTGTCCGCCGGTTCCTCGGGGGCGGAGTCGGCGGGCGCCTCGATGTCGTAGGAGAACAGGGAGCGGTCGCCGTCGAAGTCGCCGTCGAACGCCTTGCCGTAGGGGTCGAGGAGGAGCTTGCTCGGGTCGCAGCGGTGCCCGGCCGCGGGGTTCCAGGGGCCGTGGATCCGGTACCCGTATCGCTGCCCGGGCACGACCGTCGGCAGGTAGGCGTGCCACACGTAGCCGTCGACCTCGTCGAGCCGCACCCGCGTCTCGGTGCCGTCCTTCGCGATCAGGCACAGATCGACCGCCTCGGCGACCTCGGAGAACAACGAGAAGTTCGTCCCGGCCCCGTCGTAGGTGGCGCCCAGTGGGTAGGCGCTGCCGGGCCACACGGGAATGTGCGTGGTGCCGGTCGACTCGCTCTCGTCCATATCGAGAACACTAGCCCGCGTTCGCGTCGCTCTCAGCTCGACGAGAGCCGGCTATCGGCCCAGGCCGGAGCTCCGTGCGGCAGCAAGCATTCCGGCTGTGATCTTCCGCACGTCGTGGGTGGTGCACACGTACGGCGGCATCGCGTAGATCAGGTTCCGGAACGGCCGCAACCAGACCCCGGCTGCCACCGCGGCGTCGGTGGCGGCCCGCATGTCGACGGGTTCGGAGAGTTCGATCACCCCGATGGCACCGAGCACCCGCACCTCCCGGACACCGGGGAGGTCCCGGGCCGGTGCGAGCCCGGATTCGAGTTCGTGGCGCACGGCCGCGACCTCCCCTCGCCAGTCGCGGGACAGCAGGAGTTCGATCGACGCCACCGCGACGGCGCACGCGAGCGGATTGGCCATGAACGTGGGACCGTGCATCAGCCCACCGGCCTCGCCTGCGCTGATGGTCTCGGCCACGGAGGTGGAACAGAGCGTCGCCGCGAGGGTGAGGTATCCGCCGGTCAGGGCCTTGCCGACGCACATGATGTCAGGGCTGACACCGGCGTGGTCCGCGGCGAACAGCTCGCCGGTGCGGCCGAATCCCGTCGCGATCTCGTCGAACACCAGCAGGAGCCCGTGCCCGTCGCAGATCCGCCGCAGCTCCGCCAGGTACCGCGGGTCGTGGAACCGCATGCCGCCGGCGCCCTGCACCACCGGCTCCACGATGACGGCCGCCAGTTCGTCGGCGTGCGCCGTCACCAGACGTTCGAACTCCGCGACGTACTGCGGGTCGAAGTCGCGCGGCGGCGGTCCCGCGAACACCTGCCGGGCCAGGACGTCCGTCCACAGGGAGTGCATGCCGCCGTCCGGGTCGCAGACGCTCATCGGGGCGAACGTGTCGCCGTGGTAGCCGCCGCGCCAGGTGAGCAGCCGATGCCGCTCCGGCCTGCCGCGACTGCGCCAGTACTGCAGGCACATCTTGACGGCGACCTCCACGGACACCGAACCGGAATCCGCGAGGAAGACCTTGTCCAGGCCGTCGGGGGTGATCTCCACCAGCAGCTGCGCAAGTCGCGCGGCCGGTTCGTGGGTGAGCCCGCCGAACATCACGTGACTCATCCGGCCGAGCTGCGCGGTCGCCGCCGCGTCGAGGACGGGATGCCGGTAGCCGTGGACGGCGGCCCACCACGAACTCATGCCGTCGACGAGTTCGCGGCCGTCGGCGAGGGTGAGGCGTGTTCCGCTCGCCTCGGCCACCACGAGCGGGGTGGTCGAGGCGGGGAACGCACCGTACGGATGCCAGAGCAGCGAGGTGTCGAGGGACGTGATGTCGTCGGCGGACAGGCTCGGAGAGGTCACGGTCTCGACCCTAGCCACCGGAAGAAAAGTGGGCCCACCCGGGTTGAACACCGTTCAAGTCGCGTATCGTGCCGAGCGTGAGTACCGACAGCACCTTCACAACCTGGCTCGACGACGTCGAGGCCCGGCGGCGTGCCGCGGGGCTGCGCCGCGAGCTGCGTCCACGCACACCCGGCAGCGCGCTCATCGATCTGGCGTCCAACGACTACCTCGGCCTCGTGCGCCACCCGGAGGTCGTGCACGGCGCGATGGCCGCGCTGCGCCGCTGGGGTGCGGGGGCCACCGGCTCACGGCTGGTCACGGGATCGACCACCGAACACGAACTGCTCGAATCGGAACTGGCCGAATTCGTCGGCGCCGAGGCCGGGCTGGTGTTCTCCTCCGGGTACACCGCGAATCTCGGCGCCGTCACCGCGCTGTCCGGCTCCGGATCGCTGATCGTCTCCGATGCGGGCAGCCACGCCTCGCTGGTCGACGCCTGCCGGCTGTCCCGGGCCCGGGTGGCCGTCGCGCCGCACTCCGATCTCGGGTTCGTCCGCAGCGCACTCGCCACCCGGTCGGAGGAGCGGGCGCTGGTCGTCACCGACTCGGTGTTCAGCGCGGACGGCGATCTGGCACCGCTCGTCGAACTCCACCGGGTGTGCCGCGACCACGGCGCGTACCTCATTGTGGACGAGGCGCACGGGGTCGGAGTCCGCGGTACAGGGGGCCGCGGACTCGTGCACGAGATCGGGCTCGCGGGCGAACCCGACATCGTCGTGACGGCGACGCTGTCGAAGTCGCTGGCCAGTCAGGGCGGTGCGGTGCTGGCCTCGGAGAAGGTGCGCGCGCATCTCGTCGACGCCGCGCGCACGTTCATCTTCGACACCGGCCTGGCCCCGGCGGCCGTGGGCGCGGCACGCGCGGCCCTCACCGTGCTGCGCCGCGAACCGCACCGCGCCGAGGCCGTCCTGGACCGCGCGCGGGATCTCGCCCGTTTCACCGGTGCCGGGACCCCCGAATCCGCCGTCGTCTCCGTCGTCCTGGGCGACCCGCAACGCGCCGTCGACGCGGCCGCCGCCTGCCGCGAACAGGGGCTCCACGTCGGCTGCTTCCGGCCCCCGTCGGTGCCCGAGGGCACGTCGCGCCTGCGGCTCACCGCGCGGGCGACGCTCGACGCGGACGAACTGGCGCGGATCGAGACCGTGCTGACGGACGTCCTGGCCGGAGCCTCGGCGTGAGCGTCCTGATGGTCACCGGAACGTCGACCGACGTCGGCAAGACGGTGGTCACGGCGGCGCTCGCCGCGGCCGCCCGGGAGGCGGGCCTGTCCGTGACGGTGTGCAAGCCCGCGCAGACCGGCGTCGCCCCGGGAGAGCCGGGCGATCTCGCCGAGGTGTCCCGGTTGTCCGGTGTCACGGCGGTGGTGGAACTGGCCCGCTACCCGGAGCCGCTCGCCCCCGACACCGCGGCCCGACGCAGCGGCCTGCCGATGGTGCGGTGCGCCGACGTGACGGACGCGGTCCGCGCGCTCGACGCCGAATACGATCTGGTTCTCGTCGAGGGCGCGGGCGGTCTGCTGGTGCGGCTGGGCGCAGAAGGCTTCACGCTCGTCGACGTCGCGCGTGCCCTCGACGCACCGGTCGTCGTCGTCTCGGCGGCCGGACTAGGCACGCTCAACCACACCGAGCTGACGATCCGGGCGCTGTCGGCGGCCGGTCTCGCCTGCGCCGGAACCGTGATCGGGTCGTGGCCGGACGAGCCCGACCTCGCCGAGCGATGCAATCTCGACGACCTGCCCGCCGTGACGGGTGTCGACGTCGTCGGCTCCGTGCCGGCAGGCAGCGGCCGCCTCGACTCCGCGTGGTTCGGCGCGGCGGCGTCCGGATGGTTCGACGGCACCTGGCTGAAGGCGACGCTGACGGCACGCTGAGCGCGGCCGTCAGGATTCCGCGAGCACCGACAGCACGTTGCCGGCGGGGTCGGTGAACCAGGCGATGTCGGGACCGTTGTCGCGCATGATCCCCTTGTCGTCCTGGTCGAAACCGTCGTACCGCAGGAACCGGATCCCGTGTTCGGTGAGTGCGTCGACAGCCTTCTCGACGTCGTCCACGGCGAAGTTCAGGATCGTGAACGACGCCGGCGTGTGATCGGGTTTCGGGTAGATCAGCACCACGGGGCCCTTCGGGAGATGCAGGCCGAGCAGGCCCATCTCCTCCTCGGTGACCTCGAGTCCCAGGGTGTCGGAGTAGAACGACTTGGCCGCGGCGATGTCGTCGACGGCGAATCCGCTGAATGCTCTTGCATGGTTCAACATGTCTGGTCTCTTTCCTCGCCGATGGTCAGGACATCTCGGCCCGCGCCTGCGCGCTGAGCTGGATGATCTGGACGTAGTTGCCGTCGGGATCGACGGCGGTGCCGAACCAGCTGCCGTCCCGGTCCTCGAGCGGGGACAGCCACGTCGCACCCAGCTCGTCGATGCGTCCGGCTGCGGCGCGGGCGTCGGTGACCTCGACGTTGAGGAGTACGCGTCCGGGTTCGGGATTCGTGTCACCGACGTCGTCACGCCGGTCGAGCATGATGTAGAAGCCGTCGAAGTCGAGGACGTCGTAACCCGGTTCGCCGGGCGTGCGGTCGACCTTCGGCGAGAACGCGGCGGTGTACCAGTCCCGCAATCGCTCGGGGTGTGTGCTGGCGAGCAGGATGCTTCCGATCGTGGCGTCGGCCATGATGTCCTCCGGGTGGGGGTTCGTTTTCGATGGTCCACAGGTATGGACTCGGCCGGCCGGCGAAATTCATCGCGGCGAGTTCCGGGGGCGAAATGTGCCCGAGTCACTCGGCATGTCGGTAGTGTGATTCGTGTCACGGCTTCATCCGGCTGGGTTGGGAGGGGTCCACATGTCGACCTCCGAAATGCTCGAATTGAATCGCACCATCGACCGTCTCCGGCGCGCTGTCGGGTCGTTGCATTCGATGTACGGCGACGCCGCATCCGTGCGGCGACTGACCAACGATCTGGAACGGCTCGAGATCGACGCGCGCGACCTCGACTCGTCGCCGCCGAACGTCGTCCACCGCGAACCGGTGGAGCGAATCAAGGTGTCGGACACCCCGTACGACGCGTCGATGTGGCTCGGTGTCGACGACGAGGGGCTGGGCGGGCTCCACTACGAGCGCGGATGAGCGCGCCGCCGAAGAAACCCGAAAGTGCCGGTGTCGGGGCGCCGAGGCGTGCCCGGATCGCGGAACGCACCCTCCGCACCGATCGGTGGTGGCTGGCGCCGCTGCTGACGGTGCTCGGGCTGTCCGTCTTCGTGGTGTACGCATCGGTCCGGTCGTGGCTCCGAACCGCGTACTTCGTCGAGGACTATCACTACCTGACGCCGTTCTACTCGCCGTGCCTGAGCGATTCGTGTGTGCCCGGTTCGAGCGACTTCGGCACCCCCATCGGCGAGTTGCCGATGATCATCCCGCTCGGGTTCCTGGTGCTGCCGTTCCTGCTCGGCTTCCGGCTCACCTGCTACTACTACCGCAAGGCCTACTACCGGTCGGTGTGGTTCTCGCCGCCCGCGTGCGCGGTCGCGGAGCCCCATAGCACCTACACGGGTGAGACGCGCCTGCCGCTGATCGTCCAGAACGCGCACCGCTACTTCTTCTACATCGCACTCGTCGTCTCGCTGATCAACACGTACGACGCGATCCGCGCGTTCCACGGCGCCGACGGCGGATTCGGAATCGGGCTCGGCACACTCATCATGGTCTGCAACGTGATCCTGCTCTGGGCGTACACGGTCTCCTGCCATTCCTGCAGGCACGTCACCGGCGGCAGGCTCACCCACTTCTCGAGGCACCCGATCCGGTACCGGCTCTGGACCGCGGTGAGCAAGCTCAACACCCGCCACATGCAGCTCGCCTGGACGACCCTGGCCACACTGATGATCACCGACTTCTACGTGATGCTCGTGGCCAGCGGGACCATCTCCGACCTGCGCCTGATCAACTGACTTCACCGACGAGGGAGTGGAATGACGGAAGTCGAACGGCACCAGTACGACGTCGTGGTCATCGGTGCCGGTGGCGCCGGACTGCGCGCGGTCATCGAGGCCCGGGAACAGGGGCTGTCCGTCGCCGTCGTCTGCAAGTCACTGTTCGGCAAGGCGCACACCGTCATGGCGGAGGGCGGGTGCGCCGCCGCGATGGGAAACGCGAACGAGAAGGACACCTGGCAGACCCATTTCCAGGACACGATGCGCGGCGGCAAGTTCCTCAACAACTGGCGGATGGCCGAACTGCACGCGCGGGAGGCACCCGACCGGGTGTGGGAACTCGAAACGTACGGCGCACTGTTCGACCGGACCCCGGACGGCCGGATCAGCCAGCGCAACTTCGGCGGTCACACGTATCCGCGGCTCGCCCACGTCGGTGACCGCACCGGACTCGAACTGATCCGCACCATGCAGCAGAAGATCGTGTCGCTGCAGCAGGAGGATTTCGCCGCCACCGGCGACTACGAGGCCCGGATCAAGATCTTCGCCGAATGCACCGTCTCCGAACTCACCAAGGACGGCGACCGGATCTCGGGTGCCTTCGGATACTGGCGCGAGAGTGGACGTTTCGTCCTGTTCGAGGCGCCCGCCATCGTGATGGCCACCGGCGGGATCGGCAAGTCGTTCAAGGTGACGTCGAACTCGTGGGAGTACACCGGCGACGGTCACGCGCTCGCCCTGCGCGCCGGCGCCAACCTCATCAACATGGAGTTCGTCCAGTTCCACCCCACCGGCATGGTGTGGCCGCCCAGCGTCAAGGGCATCCTCGTGACGGAAGGCGTCCGCGGTGACGGCGGGGTCCTGAAGAACTCCGAGGGCGACCGGTTCATGTTCTCGTACATCCCGCCGGTCTTCAAAGGGCAGTACGCGGAGACCGAGGAAGAGGCCGACGGCTGGTACAAGGATTCCGACAACAACCGCCGCACACCGGATCTTCTGCCCCGCGACGAGGTGGCCCGGGCCATCAACTCCGAGGTCAAGGCCGGACGGCAGACCCCGCACGGCGGCGTGTACCTCGACATCGCCTCACGGATGCCGGCCGACGAGATCGTCCGGCGCCTGCCGTCGATGTACCACCAGTTCAAGGAACTCGCCGACGTCGACATCACCAAGGAGCAGATGGAGGTCGGGCCCACCTGCCACTACGTGATGGGCGGCATCGAAGTCGATCCCGACAGCGGGTCGTCCAGCGTCGCCGGCCTGTTCGCCGCGGGGGAGTGCTCCGGCGGGATGCACGGTTCCAACCGGCTCGGCGGCAACTCGCTGTCCGACCTGCTCGTGTTCGGGCGCCGCGCGGGACTCGGGGCGGCGGAATACGTGAAGTCGCTGCAGGAACGTCCGGCCGTCTCCGCGGAGGCGGTGGATGCGGCGGCCCGGATGTTGTTGTCGCCGTTCGACCCCGCGGTCGGGGAGGGTGGCACCACCGAGAACCCCTACACCCTGCATACCGAACTGCAGCAGACCATGAACGATCTCGTCGGCATCATCCGTAAGGAAGACGAGATCGTCCGCGCCCTCGAGAAGCTCACCGAGATCAAGGGCCGCATCGGAGGCGTCGAGGTGGAGGGGCATCGCCAGTTCAATCCCGGCTGGCACCTCGCCGTCGACCTGCGGAACATGGTGCTGGTCAGCGAGTGCGTCGCGCAGGCGGCGCTGCTGCGCACCGAAAGTCGCGGCGGGCACACCCGCGACGACCACCCGAGCATGGAAGCGGACTGGCGCAACACCCTACTGGTGTGCAGCGTGGTCGGCGACATGTCCGCGCATCCCGACGCCGTGGTCCCGGACGTCATCGTCACCCGCGAGCCGCAGCTCGCGATGCGCGCAGACCTGCTGGAGCTCTTCGACATCGACGAACTGGCCAAGTACTACACCGACGCCGAACTCGCGGAACATCCGGGAAGGAAGGTCTGAGATGAGTTACGACGCACGGTTCCGGGTGTGGCGCGGCGACGCCGACGGCGGCGCCCTCCAGGACTACTCCATTCCCGTCAACGAAGGTGAGGTGGTCCTCGACATCATCCACCGGTTGCAGGCGACGCAGACCCCGGACCTGGCGGTGCGATGGAACTGCAAGGCGGGCAAGTGCGGCTCGTGTTCCGCCGAGATCAACGGCCAGCCACGGTTGCTGTGCATGACGCGGATGTCGACGTTCACCGAAGACGAGGTGGTGACGGTCACGCCGCTGCGCGCGTTCCCCGTCATCCGCGACCTCGTCACCGACGTGTCGTTCAACTACGAGAAGGCCCGGGAGATCCCGTCGTTCACTCCACCGCCGGGTCTCGGTCCGGGGGAGTACCGGATGCAGCAGATCGACGTCGAGCGGTCGCAGGAGTTCCGTAAGTGCATCGAGTGTTTCCTCTGCCAGAACACGTGCCACGTCATCCGTGACCACGACGACAACAAGCCGGCGTTCTCCGGCCCCCGCTTCTTCATCCGCGTCGCCGAATTGGAGATGCATCCACTCGACACCGGGGACCGCCGCGAGGCGGCGCAGGAAGAGTTCGGTCTCGGACTCTGCAACATCACCAAGTGCTGCACCGAGGTCTGCCCGGAAGGGATAAAGATCACCGACAACGCCATCATTCCGATGAAGGAACGGGTGGTCGACCGCCGGTACGATCCCATCGTCTGGTTGGGCAACAAGCTCTTTCGCCGCGGTTAGCGCCTCCGGCGCCTGTGAGTACTTATTAACCGCCCGCGGTTAATAAGTACTCACAGGCGCGTTAGCGCACCGAGTGGAGGTTGCGGGCCGTGGGCGACTTCTCGACCGACTCGGGGTCGGAGTCGGTGCCGAGTATCCGGTCGGCGGTGCCCGAGGTGGTAACGGTGAACCAGTAGTGCTCGTTCTTGTAGTGGTGATGGCGGTGGTTGCGCCAGATCGCGCGGTACAGTCGGGAGTTCGGCTTGTAGTCGCTGTGGATGAGGTAGTGCGTCCACTCGTACATAACGCCCAGGATGCTCAGCACCACGAGAAACGTCAGTCCGAGTCCGGTGCGCGGAAACGCGAACAGTGCGAGGGCCACGAGAACCGGGATCAACCACATCAGCGTCTGCCACGGGATGAAGATGAGCGGCACGTCGCGGGGATCGACGTGGTGCTCGCGATGCTTCCGGGCGAGCAGCGAATCGACGGTCCGGCCCAGGACCTTTCGAGGTTTCCAGTGCAGGATGCAGACGTGGATGACCCATTCGGCGAACGGGAACACCGCCAGCATCACCAGCGGAACGACGGCGTCGGTGACCTGCCAATCGCCGACGACGACGCGGGCTGCCACCGCGGCGGCCAGCATACCGCCGATCATCCAGGGAGACGGGTGGCGGCGGAACTGGTCCGCGGCGTCGCGGAGGCTGATCGATCTGCGTTGGCGGCGATCTGCGGGAGGTGTCGTGGTCATGTGTCCTTCTCCGAATCGTGGTGTTGCAGTGCGTCGATCACGGCGGTCACGGCCGCCGTCCCGAGGTCGAGGAGGGTAGAGGCGGTCTGTGCCGCGGTGTCTTCGTCGTGTGCGGAGATCGCCTCCGCCAGTCGGTAGTACAGGTCGGTGCGGCCTACCTCCGCGACCATGACGGCGGCCATGGCCGTCATGGTCGGCTCGTACGCGTTGCGGAGGCTGTTGAAGATGAGCCGGAACGCGAGGGAATCGGCGGTGTCGACGACGCGCTCCCAGAAGGCCAGGGCGCCGACCTGCTGCGCGACCGGGTCGGTGTCGGAGGCGAGGTGATCCACGGCTTCCCGGAGGCTGATGCCCGACGCATCGGTGGCCCGGCCTGCGGCGAGCCGGGCCACCTGCACGCCGATCATCCGCCGCGCCTCGAGGACGCTGCGGACCACCGCCCAGTCGGGTTGCCCGTCGCGAACGAGCAACTGGGACAGCAGTTCGGGTCCGCCGTGCTGCCGGAAGTCTCGGACCGAGGTCGCGTCACCTTGCCGGACCTCGACGAGTCCGGCCTGGGCCAGCTTCTGGATCGCTTCCCGGACCGCCGGCCGGGACACCCCGAACGCTTCGGCGAGGCGACGTTCGCTCGGCAGGGCGTCACCCGCGGCGAGATCGCCGCCCAGCACCCGGGCGGTGATCTGGTCGAAGACTTCGGTGGAGGCGGACTTCCGCGCGATCGGCTCGAACATCATGACCACGACACTAAGCGGCGACAGGTAAGAGGTCAAGTGGTCTTACCAGTGGGCGCAGTTAACCGAAAAGACTCCGGACGAACGCGGTGGTATCGGGCAGGGACGCGGGCATGGTGTAGAGATGGCCGGTCGGATACGTCCGGAACACGAACTGCTGCCCGTTCGCAGCGAGGTCGGCCGTGAGTTTCCAGGTGAGGGGGATGGGGACGACGTCGTCGAACAGTCCCTGTCCGATGAACAGCGGCCGGTCGTAGCCCCGCACGGGAACTCCCAGCGTGGTGCGTAGCGCCGCCAGGACCGCCGGGTCGTCGAGCGGCCGGGACATCAACTGTCCGATCGAGATCCCGTCGAGTTTCGGGGCCGCCTCCTCGTAGCAGAGCGATTCGACGCGAGTCAGGACGTCGACGCCGAGCGGGGTGAGGTAGCTGTCGATATCGAGGTCGGGCCGTGAGGCACGCAATCCGGCGAGCGCGTACGCCACGAACACCGTGCTCCCGGTGAGGGGGATCTGCGGGAACCCCGGGCCGACGAGCGGCGCGAGGTTTTCCAGATTGGACGGGGCGCCTGTGGCGACGGTGCCGCGGAAGTCGAGGTCCGGTGCGTACGTGGTGGCCATCGAGGCGGCGACGAGGGCTGCGTGGCCGCCCTGCGATTGGCCGAGCGCGACCCACCGGTTCGACAGGGACGGCGTGACGGCCCGCGCCGCACGCACCATGTCGATCACGCTGTGCGCCTCCGAGGGGCCGTCCAGGTACGGGTGCACACCGGGTGTGCCGAGGCCGACGTAATCCGTTGCCACGACGGCGTAGCCCTGGTCGAGCCAGTGCTGGACGTACGGTCCGACGAGTTTCCCTGTCACCGTCGGCGCACACTTGTCGGCGATGCCGACCGTTCCGTGGGCCCAGGACACGACGGGCCACCCGCCGGGCGGCGCCGCACCGGGGGGCAGCAGGACCGCGCCGGTGCTGAGCGCGGGTTCGTTCATCGGCCCCGTCGTCCAGTAGGTGACGTACGTGGCGTCGGCGACGCCCGGTGGTCGCGCGTCCGGCGAAACCGGTGTCGCGACGACGACGGCGCCCGGATCGTTCCCGGCTGCCTGCGCGGTGGCCGGGGTGGGCGCGCCGAGGAGTGACAGTGCGAGTGCCGCCGCGAGAGCCGTTCCGGCGCGGCGGCCGAGTGAAGACGTCATCGCGTCCGTCCCTGGGCCGTCGGGGGCGCCGCGCGGTCCCCTGGTGGCCGACGCGGCGTCGACTCAATTGTGCGCGCTCAGGGGCGGTGGGCGGAGTCTTTCAGTCGTGCACGAATTCCGTCCACGAACAGGGACAGGCCGAAGTCGAACCGGACTGCCGGATCGCCGTCGAGGAGGTCCTCGTCGTACGCCGCGATCGGCGACTGCGGGGCGTCGGGGGCGAGGGAGGCCCGGGTGAGCGCGCCGGCCGACTCCATCTGCGCCCGCGACTGCTCGTCCACCGTGTGGCCGAGCACGTAGTACAGCAGCGAGTACGACGACAGTTCCGCGTGTTCGCGGGACAGTCCGGATCGCAGACCGACGGCCGCGAAGCTTTCGCGGACCCGGGAGTTGGTCATGCGGGACGCGTACGTGGCGGACACCAGTTCGGCGCCGTCCCGGTGCGCGAGCAATGCGGTGCGGAGGCGGTGGGCCAGTTCGGTGAACTCCGCGTCCCAGCCGGGGGCCGTGACCGGGGCGTCGACGTCTTCGAGGATCTTGTCGGCGAGAGCGCCGAGCAGGGTCTGCTTGTTGGGGAAATGCCAGTACAGGGCGCCCGGCTGGACGCCGAGGGCTGTTGCGAGTCGGCGCATCGTCAGGTCGGCGAGGCCGAACTCGTCGAGGATGGCCATTGCGCCGTCGAGTACGTCGCCGCGTCGCAATTGCACTGTGTGATCTCCCAATCTCGTCGACAAGTCCCGCTCCGGCTTTGACAGTATTCCACCACGGATCTAACGTGAACACCGTTCAACTTGTACGGTGTTCAATTTTTCGGTTCAGTCGACTCACGACACGTGATCGGCCCGTTTTCCAGGAGATACGTGTGACATCGGCCCCGGTACAGATAGACGTCCTCGCCCTTGCGCGTGAGCAGGTTCTCGAGCGCGGGGAGGCGCTGAACGAGAGTCAGGTGCTCGAGGTCCTGCAACTTCCCGAGGATCGACTCGAGGAATTGCTGGCCCTCGCCCACGACGTACGCATGAAGTGGTGCGGGCCCGAGGTCGAGGTCGAGGGCATCATCAGCCTCAAGACCGGCGGCTGCCCCGAGGACTGCCACTTCTGCTCGCAGTCCGGACTGTTCCAGTCGCCGGTGCGCGCGGCCTGGCTCGACATCCCGTCCCTCGTGGAGGCGGCCAAGCAGACGGCCAAGTCCGGCGCCAGCGAGTTCTGCATCGTCGCCGCCGTCCGCGGACCCGACGAGCGTCTGCTCGCCCAGGTCGCCGCCGGGATCGAGGCGATCCGCAACGAGGTCGACATCCAGATCGCCTGCTCGCTGGGCATGCTCACCCAGGAGCAGGTGGACCAACTCGCCGCGATGGGTGTGCACCGCTACAACCACAACCTGGAGACGTCGAAGTCGCACTTCCCGAACGTCGTCACCACACACACCTGGGACGAGCGCTGGAACACCCTCCGGATGGTCCGCGAAGCCGGGATGGAGGTGTGCTGCGGCGGCATCCTCGGCATGGGTGAGACCCTCGAGCAGCGCGCCGAATTCGCGGCCAACCTCGCCGAACTCGAACCCGACGAGGTCCCGCTGAACTTCCTCAACCCGCGTCCCGGCACCCCGTTCGGCGACCTGGAGGTCCTGCCGGCGAGCGAGGCGCTCAAGTCGGTGGCCGCCTTCCGTCTCGCGCTGCCGCGCACCATCCTCCGCTTCGCCGGCGGCCGGGAGATCACGCTCGGTGACCTCGGGGCCAAGCAGGGCATCCTCGGTGGCATCAACGCCGTCATCGTCGGCAACTACCTCACGACCCTCGGCCGCCCGGCCGAACAGGATCTCGACCTGCTCGTCGATCTGCAGATGCCGATCAAGGCCCTGAACGACACCCTGTGACGATCATGGCGGAGACCACTGAGGCGACTGGGGGCCACGCCCCCGAGGCGATAGGGGGCCACGCCCCCGAGGCGATAGGGGGCCACGCCCCCGAGGCGATAGGGGGCCACGCCCCCGTCGAGCGCTACAACCCCTACACCGGCCGCCGCGTGGTGGCCGGTGTGGACGACGCCGTACCGACGGCCGCGCAGCTCGGACTCGAGCCGCCCCGCTTCTGCGAGGCGTGCGGCCGCCGGATGGTCGTGCAGATCAGCCCCGACGGCTGGTGGGCGAAATGTTCTCGCCACGGTGTGTTCGACTCGATCTGCAGCGCACGGCGGTAGCGTCGGGGAGGTGACCACACTCCCGCGCATCAGGCTTCGCTCTGCCGCCGGAATCTTCTGCGGGACGGTGGTGGCGAGCGCGCTCGTGGGGGTGCTGTGGGGAGTGCTCGCCCCGGCTGAACATCTTCTGGTGGTCGCCCCCGACCGCGGGGTGTCGCTGACGGGGGAGAGCGTGCACCGGTTCGACGCGATCGGGATGTTCGCATGCGCGGGTCTGGTCGTCGGGATCCTCACCGCGGTCGCGGCGTGGACGGCGCGGAAAGGTCGCGGTCCGGTGGCGCTCGGGGCCGTCCTCGGCGGCAGTGTGGTCGGCGCTTGCGTGATGGCGCTCGGGGGAATCGGCGTGGCGGCGCTGCGTTTTCCCGACCCCGACACGTCCACACCGGGGATCGTGGTGGCGGTCGCGCCGGGGATCGGCACGCTGTTGGTGCTGATCTTCCAACCACTCGTCGCCTGTGTCGTGACGCTGGTGCTCGCCGCACTCAGCCCGTACGACGATCTCGGCGTCAGCGATCACCCGGCCGTGCTCGAGGAGCCGGAAGAGCAGGACGCGACGCTTACTTCGTGACCGCGGTGCGCATCCGCACGTCGCCGAGCAGGCGTCCGCTGGCGAGGGCGCCGATGCGGCGCGTCGCGAATCGCGTGCTGATCGACGACACCCAGTTCATCACCCCGGAGACGACGCTCGGCGGCGTGCTGCGCCGATCCAGCGCGCGCAGCGTCGTGGTCACCACCTGGTCCGCCGTCTGCATGCGGCCGACCGCGGCGTCCTCGGAACCGACGACGTCGAAGAACTCGGTGCGGGTGGGGCCGGGGCAGACGGCGAGCACGGTGAGGCCGGTGCCTCTCGCCTCGGCCCACAACGCCTCGGTGAAGTTGAGGACGAACGCCTTCGTCGCCCCGTAGACGGCCATCCCGGGCGTCGGCTGGAACGCGGCGGTGCTCGCGAGGTTCACGAGCGCGCCGCGCCCACGCAGCAGATCGGGCAGGAACGTGTGCGACAGCTCGACCAGTGTGCTGACGTTCAGCTGGATCTCGGAGGTGAGCCGCTCCAGATCGGCGGACGCGAAATCTCCGTGGGTCCCGAAACCGGCGTTGTTGATCAGGGAGTCCACGCGGATGCCGCGGGCGGTGAGTTCGCTGCGGAGCCGCTCGCCGACTCCGGGGGTCGCGAGATCGAACGGGAGGACGGCAACGGACACGTGGTGTGCGTCGCGGAGTTCGGACGCGAGTTGTTCGAGCCGGTCGGCGCGACGGGCGACGAGGACGAGATCGGCGCCTCGTTCCGCGAATCGGCGGGCGAATTCGACACCGAGGCCCGCGCTCGCGCCGGTGATGAGGACGGTGGTTCCGGATACGTCGAAGGACATGTCTGCTCCTAGCGGTGGGGTGCCTCGAATGTAGTCAGTGCCATCTATGTAGTCAATGACAACATTTTGTTAGGCTGACGGCATGTCCGTTGCCGAACAGCCCTACCATCACGGCAGTCTTCGCCAGGTGCTGCTCGCCCGCGCCGAGAGCACACTCGAGAAGGACGGCGTCGACGGGCTCTCCCTACGGCAACTCGCCCGGGAAGCAGGGGTCAGCCACGCCGCGCCCAGCAAGCACTTCCGGGACCGCCGAGCTCTGCTGGAGGCGCTCGCGGAGTCCGGTTTCCTTCGCCTGACGAGGGCGCTGGAACACGCAGTCGACGAAGCCGAACCCCACGCCCGCGCCCGCTTCGCCGCGCTCGCCGCCGCCTACGTGACGTTTGCGCTCGACCACCGCGAGTTGCTGGCGCTGATGTACGGCAGCAAGCACGCGCCCGGCGCGGCCTCCGAGTTGGTGGACGCAGGCCACGCCGCGATGGATCTCACGGTCCGGATCGTCGCCGACGCCCAGGCCTCGGGTGAGATCGGGCCCGGAGACGCGCCCCGGATCGCCCTCGTCGCCTTCGCGACCTTCCACGGGATCGCGACCCTCGCCGCCGGGGGAATGCTCGACGGCGCCCCCGTCGACGAAGTGGTCACGACCGCATCCGACACGTTCTGGCGGGGTCTCGCCCAGGCCTGATGCCCATTCCCGGCGATCTCACAGCCCGCTCCCGCCGCGTACTCGAGAACCGGCGCTTACCTGGAGTCGGAATTGTCGATCCCCAGGAGGCGAAGATGATGCGTACCGAAAAAATCTCGGCCCGCGGTGTCGTGGTGGTCACCGCTGCCGGCAGTGAGCAGGGCAGGCGTACCGCGCAGGAGTTGCTCGATTCGGGCTGGTGCGTTGCGGTCACCGCACGCACCGTCACCGAGTTGGCCCGGATCATGCCGGGGATGTCCGGTCACCGACTGCTCGCGGTCGCCGCCGATCCGGGCGACCCCCGGCAGGTCGAGCGCCTGCTCAACCGGGTTCTCGGACGCTTCGGCCGCATCGATTCGGTGCTCGGAGCGGAGTCGTCGATCGTGTCGGCGTGGCGGCGCCGCACGCCGACGGAGGGAACTGCGGCGGCCTGACGGCCGGAGTGGGGTCGGCGGCCTGACGGCCGGAGTCAGCTCGGCGGCCGTAGCGCCGCGAATTCGTCCGTCACCCGCAGGGTGGAGTCGGTGAACCGGTAGAGCGCTGCGGGGCGGCCCCCGGTGCGACCCGACGGTGCGGTGTTGCCGGTGGGCGTCAGCACCCCGCGCCGTCCGAGGACGCGCTGGAGGTTGGTGGCATCGACCTGGTAACCCAGTGCCGCGCAGTAGATCTCGCGCAACGTGGACATGGGGAACTCGTCGGGGGCCAGTCCGAACGCGATGTTGGTGTACGACAGTTTGGCCGCGAGGCGGGTCCGCGCGTGCCGGACGACGGTGCCGTGATCGAACGCCGTGTCCGGGAGCGCGGAGACCGGGTGCCAGGCGGTGTCCGGCGGCAGTTTCGGATCGGCGGGGAGGGGGACGAGCCCCAGGAAGGTCGACGCGATGGTGCGCGGGCCGGGCACCCGGTGCGGATCGCTGAACACCGACAGCTGCTCGAGGTGGGAGACCTCCTGCACGTCCACTTTCTCGGCCAGTTGGCGTCGCGCGGACGTCGTGAGGTCCTCGTCCTCGTGGAGGAGTCCGCCGGGTAGGGACCACGCGCCCGCCTGCGGATCGAGGGCTCGCTGCCACAGCAGCACGGCGAGTTCGCCGGTGCCCGCCGCGTGACGCAGATCACCGCTGTGACCTGCGGTGATGTGGCCTGGAAAGTGGCGAACCTGGAACACCGCGGTAAGCACTTCATGCGTGGTGTTACTATTGGGCATGTTTTCGATCGTAAGTCGAAAACCTCGATTACGGAAATTCGGGCCAGCCCGCCCGAGTCCACGGTGAAGGAGCAAGCCATGACGACCACGACGTTGTGGGCGGGTACCAACCCGCAGATTCAGGACGGTCCCGGCGGTTACGCGGGCGTCGAGGCGAGCGAAGAGTGGGCTGCCGAGATCAAACGGCTGGCACGGGAACGGGGAGCGACCCTCCTCGCGCACAACTATCAGTTGCCCGCCATCCAGGACGTGGCCGACCACGTGGGCGACTCCCTGGCACTCTCGCGCATCGCGGCCGAGGCCCCCGAGGACACCATCGTGTTCTGCGGCGTGCACTTCATGGCCGAGACCGCCAAGATTCTCAGCCCCGCCAAGACCGTGCTGATCCCGGACGAGCGCGCGGGTTGCTCGCTGGCCGACTCGATCAATGCCGATCAGCTGCGGGAGTGGAAGGCAGAGTTCCCCGACGCCGTCGTGGTGTCGTACGTCAACACCACGGCCGAGGTGAAGGGGTTGACGGACATCTGCTGCACGTCGTCCAACGCCGTCGACGTGGTCGCGTCGATCGACCCCGACCGCGAGGTGCTGTTCCTTCCCGACCAGTTCCTCGGCGCCCACGTCAAGCGCGTCACCGGGCGCAAGAACATGCAGATCTGGGCGGGCGAGTGCCACGTCCACGCCGGCATCAACGGCGACGAGCTCACTGCGCAGGCCAAGGCGCACCCCGGTGCCGAACTGTTCGTGCACCCCGAATGCGGCTGCGCCACCTCGGCTCTCTACCTGGCCGGTGAGGGATTCGTGCCCGAGGACAAGGTGAAGATCCTGTCGACGGGTGGCATGCTCGACGCCGCCCGCGCGACCGGCGCGAAGCAAGTTCTGGTGGCCACCGAGGTCGGGATGCTGCACCAGCTGCGCAAGGCCGCGCCGGAGGTCGACTTCCAGGCGGTCAACGACCGCGCGTCCTGCCCGTACATGAAGATGATCACCCCCGCGGCCCTGCTCCGCTGCCTGCTCGAGGGTAAGGACGAGGTTCACGTCGATCTCGCGACCGCAGAGCGGGCCCGCAAGTCGGTGCAGCGCATGATCGAGATCGGAAACCCGGGCGGCGGCGAGTGAGCAGCCCGGCCCGGGGGATTTCCTGGGAAGAGCACGCCGACCTCGTCGTGGTGGGCGGGGGTGTGGCCGGACTGACAGCCGCACGCACCGCCTCGCTGCGCGGGCTGACCGTGCTCACCGTCAGCAAGGGAGGGCCGGCGGACACCGCGACGCAGTACGCGCAGGGCGGCATCGCGGTGGTCGGTGACGCCGTCACCGATTCGGTGGAGTCGCACGTCGCCGACACATGTGAGGCCGGTGCCGGGCTCTGCGACGAGGACGCCGTGAGGTCGATCGTCGCGGGCGGCCGCGACGCCGTGGCCGCGCTGACCGACCTGGGTGCGGTGTTCGACCGCGGCCGCGACGGAACCGTCTCCCGCACCCGCGAGGGCGGCCACAGCACCCGGCGGATCATTCACGCCGGTGGCGACGCCACGGGTGCGGAGGTGCAGCGCGCGCTGGGTGCGGCCGGGCTTCCGGTCCGGTTCGGCGCGTCCGCTGTCCGGGTGCTCACGGATGCGCGCGGGGTCACCGGCGTACTCGTGGACTCCCCGCGCGGACTCGGCGTGATCCATACGCCCGCCGTTCTCCTGGCGACCGGCGGACTCGGGCAGCTGTACGCGTGCAGCACCAACCCGCCCGGAGCCACCGCGGACGGCATCGCCCTCGCACTGGACGCCGGCGCGGCCGTCGCCGATCTCGAGTTCGTGCAGTTCCACCCGACCGTCCTGTTCACACCCGGCGGTCTCGGCCGGCGCCCGCTGATCAGCGAGGCCGTTCGCGGCGAGGGCGCGATCCTCGTCGACGCGAACGGCGATTCCGTGACCGCCGGCGTGCATCCGCGCGGCGACCTCGCACCCCGCGACGTAGTGTCGCGGGCCATCGCGTCGCGGCTGCGCGAACTGGGACACGACCACGTCTACCTCGACGCGCGTCACCTGCCCGGGTTCGTGCAGCGGTTCCCGACCGTGACGGCGTCCTGCCTGGACGCCGGGATCGACCCGCGCGAGCAGTTGATTCCGGTCGCACCCGCCGCACACTACTCGTGCGGCGGAGTGGTCACCGACGTCCACGGGCGCACCGCGGTCCCCGGCCTCTACGCGGCGGGCGAGGTGGCCCGGACCGGGCTGCACGGCGCGAACCGATTGGCCTCCAACAGTCTCCTCGAGGGGCTGGTGGTCGGCGAGCGCGTCGGCGCCGCGGCCGTCGAACGTGCCGACCTCCGCGTGGAGGTATCCGATCCTGTGCAGCGTGCCCTGCCGTCCGTGCCGCGGGAAATGCTGCAGCAGTGGATGACCGACAACGCGTCCGTCGTCCGAGACGGTGCGGGCCTCGGAGCGGTCGCAGCCTCCCTGGCCGCCGCGCCGCGCACGGTGCCCGCGGGGGAGACCGCGCTCGAGGATGCCGCACTGACCCTCACCGCGACCGCGCTCGTGCTCGCCGCAGGCGCACGGACCGAAAGTCGTGGTTGCCACACCCGCAGCGACTACCCGGCGACATCCGACGAGTGGCGCCGCAGCACCCACGTGCGCCTGCGCGAGGGCGAACTCGATCTGCTCGAACCCCAACTGACAGGAGTGCTGTGATGCCCGACGACGTCCTTCCCCACGGCCTGGACACGGACGAGGTGCGTGCGCTCGTGCGTCTCGCCCTGGACGAGGACCTGCGGTACGGACCGGACGTGACGTCGTCGTCCACGGTCCCGGCCGACGCGGTGGCCAAGGCGTCCGTGGTCTCCCGCGCGCACGGCACCGTCGCCGGCCTCGACGTCGGACTGCTGGTGCTCGACGAGGTGATCGGGGCGGGTCGCTACGAGGTCCTCGACCGGGTCGCCGACGGCACCCGGGTCGCACCCGGCCAGGCGGTGCTCACGGTGTCGGCGCCCACGCAGGGACTGCTCACCGCGGAACGGACGATGCTCAACCTGGTCTGCCACCTGTCCGGCATCGCCACCGCGACGTCGGCGTGGGTGGATGCGGTCGAGGGCACCGGGGCGAAGATCCGCGACAGCCGCAAGACGCTGCCGGGACTGCGCGGCCTGCAGAAGTACGCGGTCCGGGTGGGCGGCGGCGTCAACCACCGGATGGGCCTCGGAGACGCAGCACTGATCAAGGACAACCACGTCGCCGCGGCCGGCTCGGTGGTGGCGGCCCTGCGGGCCGTGCGCGCCGCGGCACCCGACATCGAGTGCGAGGTGGAGGTCGACAGCCTCCAGCAGCTCGACGAGGTGCTGGCCGAGAACGTCGAGCTGGTGCTGCTCGACAACTTCCCGCTGTGGCAGACGCAGATCGCGGTGCAACGCCGCGACGCGAACGCCCCCGGGACCAAGCTGGAGTCGTCGGGTGGACTCACGCTGGACGTCGCGGCCGAGTACGCCGGGACCGGTGTCGACTACCTCGCGGTCGGTGCGCTCACCCATTCCGTGACCGTGCTGGATCTCGGCCTCGACATGTGACCCCACCCGTGAGTACTTCTTAACCGCGGGCGGTTGAGAAGTACTCACGGGTCAGACGGCGCGGCGAATCGTCGCCAGGAATGTGGCCGCCACGAAGAACAACCCGGAGAACGTGCGGTTGGTGGCCCGTTGCTGGCGCGGCGAGCGCATCAGCCGCAGCACCCTCGACGCCAGCCCGGTGTAGCCGGTCATGACGACGACGTCGACCGCGACCATGGTGGCGGCGATGATCAGGTATTGGGGGAGCAGCGGCGCCGACGGGGTGATGAACTGCGGGAGCACCGCCAGCATGAAGACGACGGCCTTCGGGTTGCTCGCATTGACGAGGAAGCCGCGCAGCGTCATCGCCGGACCGCTGGTCTCGGCGACAGCGCCGTCGACGTCGGACACGTCGGTCGCACTCGCCCGCCACTGCCGGATGCCGAGATATACCAGGTACGCGACGCCGAACCACTTGATCACCGTGAACGCGAGGGTCGAGTTCGCGAGCAATGCGCCGAGCCCGGCGGCGACCACCGCGATCTGCAGCAGCAACCCGAACTGCAGCCCCGCGATGTTCCAGTAGCCGCGTCTCAGCCCGAACCGCATTCCCGTGGCCATCGACGCGATCGCGCCCGCTCCCGGGGACAGGCTGATCACGCACGAGGCCCCGAGCACTGCGCACCACATCTGCCACGACACCAGGTGATGGTACGTCGGGCCCCGCCGGCAACCCCTTTACGGGGGATTCGTGCAGCTGCGGGGCAGATTCACGAGGGAGCAGAACCCGGTTCGGCGGTCGGGTTCGTAGCCGGGCGGGAGCCCGTTCGCGACGATCTCCCGGTACGTCGTCACCGCATCGGTCGGTCGGCGGGTGAGGTTCGGGTCGGTCAGTGCGTCGACGGTGAAGAGCCCGAACCGGGGACGGTACGTGCCCCACTCGTAGTTGTCGGTGATCGACCAGTAGTTGTATCCGATCAGCGGGGCGCCGTCCGCCCGTGCCCGCTCCATCCAGTAGACGTGATCGCGGAGATGGTCGGACCGGGTGTAGCCGTCCGGTCGCGGTTTCCCGTCGTCGGTGGGCATCCCGTTCTCCACGACGTACAGCGGTAGTCCCGGGAACTTGTTCGTGTACCGCATCAGGGCGTGGTAGATGCCTTCCGGTTGGGGGCTGATGTCGTAGAACGCGTCGGTGACCGCGTTCGCCGCGGTGAGGTTGTCCAGGGAGAGCCCGTAGTAGTAGTCCACGCCGAGGAAGTCGAGCTTGTCCCGCACGCGGTCGACGAAGGTGGCGTCGAGCGCGTCCATTGCGGCGGGGATGTAGGCCAGATTGCTGCTCACCCGGGCGCCCGGGTCGCTGTCGTGGATCAGGTCGTATGCGCGCCGGTGTACCTCGACGAGCCGGTCGAGCATCTGCGGCGCCTGTTCGGCGCCGATGCCGCCGAACGTCAGTTCCTTCTGCAGATAGACGGTCGGTTCGTTGATCGTGATCCAGAGTGCCCCGAGTCCGGAATAGCGTTCGACCACCGTCTGTGCGTTCGCGAGCCAGTTTTCGACGGTGTCCGGGTTCGCCCAGCCACCCTGGTCGGCGACCCACCCCGGGTACACCCAGTGGTCGAGTGTGATCATCGGGGTCATCCCGCGGCGGGTGATCTCGTGGACGACGTCGTCGTAATACTGCAGTTCGGTCTCGTCCCAGATGCCGGGTGCGGGTTGCACCCGCGCCCATTCGACGCCGAACCGGAACACGTCGACCCCCAGGTCTGCGGCGCGGCCGACGTCCTCGGCGTAGCGGTGACGGAAGTCCACGGACGTGCCGATCGCGTCGTGGGTCCGGCCGGAGTCGGAATAACGGCGCCAGTTGCTGTCGGGTGAGGAGCCCTCCGACTGGAACCCGGAAGTCGCCACGCCCCACAGGAAGTCGTCGGGGAGCGGGGCGGCGTGCGCTGGGGCGGACGGCGCGAGCAGGCAGAGGAGAATCGCGCCGGCGCCCAGGAGTCGCGAGGGAGTCCGCATCGGCCGAAGAGTAGTGGAAACGCTGTCCCGACTGCGCCGATTGGGTAATACTGGTGAGTAGGACTACCCGCCAGTAGGAGGCGCGTCATGGTCGACACCTCAGCTCCGAAGGTCACCGAAGAAGAAGCACGAGCGGTCGCAGAGGAGGCGAGGGAGTCCGGCTGGGACAAACCCTCCTTCGCGAAAGAACTGTTTCTGGGACGGTTCCGGCTGGATCTGGTTCATCCGTTCCCCCGGCCGGCAGCCGAGGATGCTGCCAAGGCCGAGGAATTCCTCATTCGCCTCCGCGCCTACTGCGAGGAGATGGACGGCAGCGTCATCGAATCCCAGTCGCGCATTCCCGACGAATACGTTCGAGGCCTCGCCGACCTCGGGTGCTTCGGCTTGAAGATCTCCGAGGAGTACGGCGGACTCGGACTCTCGCAGGTCGCATACAACCGGGCGTTGATGCTCGTCGCCTCGGTGCATCCGAGCCTGGGCGCGCTGCTCTCGGCGCATCAGTCGATCGGCGTTCCCGAACCGCTCAAGCTCGCCGGCACCCCCGAGCAGAAGCGTGAATTCCTCCCGCGGTGTGCCCGCGGAGCCATCTCCGCGTTCCTCCTCACCGAGCCGGACGTCGGTTCCGACCCCGCGCGGCTCGCGTCGTCGGCGGTACCCATCGAGGACGGCGCCGCCTACGAACTGAACGGTGTGAAGCTGTGGACGACCAACGGCGTCGTCGCGGAACTGCTCGTCGTCATGGCGCGCGTACCGAAGAGCGAAGGCCACCGCGGCGGCATCTCCGCCTTCGTCGTCGAGGCCGACACCCCGGGCATCACCGTCGAACGACGCAACGCGTTCATGGGGCTGCGCGGCATCGAGAACGGCGTCACCCGGATGTACAACGTCCGCGTGCCCCGGGAGAACCTGATCGGCCGGGAAGGCGACGGACTGAAGATCGCGCTCACCACACTCAACGCGGGCAGGCTCGCGATTCCGGCGATGTGTGCCGGGGCCGGGAAGTGGTCGCTGAAGATCGCCCGCGAATGGTCGGGTGTGCGCGTGCAGTGGGGCAAGCCGGTCGGCGAACACGCGGCCGTCGCCAACAAACTGTCGTTCATGGCGGCGACCACCTACGCCCTCGAAGCCGTGGTGGACCTGTCGGCGCAGATGAACGACGAGGGTCGCAACGACATCCGGATCGAGGCGGCGCTCGCCAAGCTGTGGTCGTCCGAGATGGCCTGCGTCATCTCAGACGAGCTGATCCAGGTCCGCGGCGGTCGCGGCTACGAGACGGCGGCGTCGCTCGCCGCCCGCGGTGAGCGCGCGGTGCCGGTGGAACAGTTGGACCGCGACCTGCGCATCAACCGGATCTTCGAGGGCTCGAGCGAGATCATGCGACTGCTGGTCGCGCGCGAAGCCGTGGACGCGCACCTCACGGCGGCGGGCGATCTCGCCGATCCGAACGCCGACACCGGTGCGAAGGCTCGCGCGGCGGCCAAGGCCAGTGGGTTCTACGCGAAGTGGCTGCCGCAACTCGTGGCAGGTAAAGGGCAGGTCCCGACGTCGTACAGCGAATTCGGCACCCTGGCCAAACATCTGCGGTTCGTCGAACGGCACTCCCGCAAGCTGGCCCGCTCCACGTTCTACGCGATGGCCCGGTGGCAGGCGGCGCTGGAGAAGCAGCAGGGGTTCCTCGGCCGGGTCGTGGACATCGGCGCCGAACTGTTCGCGATGTCCGCCACGTGCGTCAAGGCGGAGATGCAGCGCGAGGAGAACGAGGCCGAGGGCGCGGCAGCCTACGAACTCGCCGACGTGTTCTGCCGGCAGGCAGCGCTGCGCGTGGAGAAGCTGTTCGACGGTCTGTGGCACAACACCGACGACGTGGACAAGCAGGTTGCGCGCTCGATTCTCGAGGGACGGTATGCGTGGCTCGAGCGGGGTGTGGTCGACCCGAGCGAGGGCACCGGTCCGTGGATCACCGAATGGACGCCCGGCGCGTCCACCGAGGAGAATCTGGCCAGGAGGTTCCTGCACTCCACCCGCCTGTAGCCCGTCGGGGTTCCCGCCTCGGCTCGGCGGTACTCTCCGAGGCGACGCGCGCACCAGCGTGGCACCCGCCGGCGTCTCGACGCCGGCGGGACGAGCCGAGGGAACTCCAGTGCGCAGCTTCATGTGTCGCAAATGCGGTCAACGGCTTTCGTTCGAGAACAGTCTCTGCCTGAAATGTGACAGTGCTCTGGGATTCCACCTGCCGAGCCGATCCATCGTCGTGCTCGACGCCATGGGCCGCGTGGAGGTGGACGGCGAGGCCTGGGTGCGTTGCGCGAATGCCAGCACGGCGAAGTGCAACTGGCTCGTCCGGCGCGACGACATCCAAAACCTGTGCACGTCCTGCCGGCTGACGCGGACCCGTCCGGCAGACGGCGACGACGAGGGCATGGCCGCGTTCGCGACCGCCGAGACCAACAAGCGGCGGGTCGTCCTCGAACTCGACGAACTCGGTCTCCCCATCGTCCCCAAGTTCGAGGACCCGGCCACCGGGCTGGCCTTCGACCTCCTGTCGAGCGCACGGACCCCGGTGGTCACCGGGCATGCCGGCGGGGTGATCACGCTGGACCTGGCCGAGGGCGACGACGTTCACCGGGAACAGTTGCGGGTCGAGATGGACGAGCCCTATCGCACGCTCGTCGGCCACTTCCGGCACGAGGTCGGGCACTACTACCAGGTGATGCTGGTCCGCGGCGACTCCGAACGTGCCCGGTTCGAGGAACTGTTCGGGGATCCGGATCGGGACTACCAGGCCGCGCTGAAACGTCACTACCGCGACGGTGCGCCGAAGGGCTGGGGCCGGCTCTACGTGTCGTCCTACGCCACGATGCACCCCGCCGAGGACTGGGCGGAGACGTTCGCGCACTACCTGCACATCCGCGACGCCCTGGACACTGCCGCTGCCTTCGCCATGGCTCCCGCGGGAGCGACGACGAGCAGCGAACTCAGTGGTGACGTGGGGTTCGACCAGATCATCGACTGGTGGCTGCCGCTGTCGTGGGCGCTCAACCAGATGAACAGGTCGATGGGCCACCACGACCTCTATCCGTTCGTGCTGCCGGCCGCGGTGCTGGAGAAGATGCGGTTCATCCACTCGCTGATCCAGCCGGCCCCGGTGTGGGACGAGCCGGCCCTGTCGTCGACGGAAACCGGCTCGGCCGCCGACCGGTGAAAACGGGGTGCGCCTATCCTGGATAATCGGTGTCGAGCCCTGTTCTCCGCAGAACAGTCCGCTCGTCCGAGACACCGTGTCCCGACAGTCGCAGAGAGGACCTCTCATGCTCGCCCGCACCGACCTTCGTGGTCGTACCCCTTCCACGGCCGAACTTCGCGCCGCACTTCCTCGAGGTGGAGTGGATGTGGACGCGGTCCTGCATCAGGTTCGCCCCGTCGTCGAGGCGGTCCGTGAGCGCGGCGCCGACGCGGCCCTCGAATTCAGTGAGAAGTTCGACGGCGTCCGTCCCGCGCAGGTCCGGGTGCCGCAGTCCGAGTTGGACCGCGCCCTCCACGAACTCGATCCGGCCGTCCGCGCCGCCCTCGAGGTCGCCATCGAACGCACCCGCAAGGTCCACGCCGACCAGCGCCGCACCGACACCACCACCGAGGTGGTCCCGGGCGGCACCGTTACCGAACGGTGGGTCCCCGTCGACCGGGTCGGGCTGTACGTCCCCGGCGGCAACGCCGTCTACCCGTCCAGCGTCGTGATGAACGTGGTCCCCGCCCAGGCCGCCGGTGTGCGGTCCCTCGTGGTGGCCTCGCCGCCGCAGTCCGGGTTCGGTGGTCTGCCGCACCCGACCATCCTCGCCGCGGCGGCCCTGCTGGGCGTCGATGAGGTGTGGGCCGTCGGCGGCGGTCAGGCCGTTGCCCTGCTCACCTACGGCGGCATCGATACGGATGGCGCCGAACTCGCCCCCGTCGACCTCATCACCGGCCCCGGCAACATCTACGTCACGGCCGCCAAGCGCCTCTGCCGCGGACTCGTCGGCATCGACGCCGAGGCAGGCCCCACCGAGATCGCGATCCTCGCCGACCACACGGCCGACCCGGTGCATGTCGCCGCCGACATGATCAGCCAGGCCGAACACGACGTGATGGCCGCGAGTGTGCTCGTCACCAGCAGCGTCGAACTCGCCGACGCCGTCGACACGGCGCTCGCGGCGCAGCTCGAGATCACCAAGCACAGGGAGCGCGTCACCGCCGCGCTGTCCGGCACGCAGTCGGGCACCGTGCTGGTCTCCGACGTCGAGGCCGGACTGCGGGTGGTCAACGCCTACGCCGCCGAGCACCTCGAGATCCAGACCGAGAACGCCACCGCCGTCGCCGCCAAGGTGACCAGCGCGGGCGCCGTCTTCGTCGGACCGTGGGCGCCCGTCAGCCTCGGCGACTACTGCGCCGGGTCCAACCACGTCCTGCCCACCGCGGGCTGCGCCCGTCACTCCTCGGGTCTGAGCGTGCAGACGTTTCTGCGCGGCATCCACGTCGTCGACTACTCCGAGTCCGCGCTGAAGGAGGTCTCCGGCCACGTCATCACCCTCGCGAACGCCGAGGACCTGCCCGCGCACGGCGAGGCCGTCCGGCTGCGGTTCGAGGCATTGCGGTGACCGCGGCGAACGTGCCGGGTTCGTCCATCGGGGTGGAAGCGTTGCCGATCCGCGAGAATCTGCGCGGCAAGTCGGCGTACGGCGCACCACAGCTGACCGTCCCGGTGCAGCTGAACACCAACGAGAACCCGCACCCGCCCACGCAGGCGCTCGTCGACGACGTCGCGGAATCCGTGCGGGAGGCGGCGCGGGAACTGCACCGCTACCCGGACCGCGACGCGGTGGCGCTGCGCACCGATCTCGCCGCCTACCTCGTCCGCCAGACGGGCGTGCCGGTCACGGTCGACAACGTGTGGGCCGCCAACGGGTCCAACGAGATCCTGCAGCAGCTGCTGCAGGCGTTCGGCGGTCCCGGGCGTAGCGCGATGGGCTTCGTCCCGTCATATTCGATGCACCCGATCATCGCGGACGGCACCGAAACCGAGTGGCTGCCGATCTTCCGCCGCGCCGACTTCGCGCTCGACGTGGACGCCGCGACTGCGGCGATCGCCGAGCGCAGGCCCGACGTCGTGTTCGTCACCAGCCCCAACAACCCGACGGGGCACAGCGTCGGCATCGCGGAACTGCGCCGGGTCCTCGACGCCGCGCCGGGCATCGTGATCGTCGACGAAGCGTACGCCGAGTTCTCCGACGCGCCGAGCGCCCTGACGTTGATCGACGAGTACCCGTCGAAGCTCGTCGTGTCGCGGACGATGAGCAAGGCGTTCGCCTTCGCCGGTGGCCGGCTCGGATACCTCGCGGCCGCACCGGCATTCATCGAGGCGCTGCTCCTGGTCCGGTTGCCGTATCACCTGTCGGTGGTCACGCAGGCCGCCGCCCGCGCGGCGCTGCGGCACGCGAACGAGACACTCGGCAGCGTGCACGCGCTCGCCACGGAGCGGGTGCGGGTGTCGAAGGCATTGGAGGACACAGGGTTCCGTGTCATCCCCAGCGACGCCAACTTCATCCTGTTCGGTGAGTTCACCGACAGCGCCCACGCCTGGCAGGCCTACCTCGACCGCGGAGTGCTCATCCGGGACGTCGGGATCCCCGGATACCTGCGTGCCACCGTCGGACTGGCCTCCGAGAACGACGCCTTCATCGTGGCGAGCGACGAGATCGCCGCCACCGAACTCACGACCTCAGGAGACCGAGGATGACCGACCGTATCGCCCGCGTGGAGCGCACCACCAAGGAATCCAGCATCACCGTCGAACTGAACCTCGACGGCACCGGCATCGTCGACGTCTCGACGGGTGTCCCGTTCTTCGATCACATGCTGACCGCGCTCGGCTCCCACGCGAGTTTCGACCTGACCGTCCACGCCAAGGGCGACATCGAGATCGAGGCGCACCACACGGTCGAGGACACGTCGATCGTGCTCGGTCAGGCCCTGGGTCAGGCACTCGGCGACAAGAAGGGCATCCGGCGGTTCGGTGACGCGTTCATCCCCATGGACGAGACCCTCGCGCACGCGTCGGTCGACGTGTCCGGGCGTCCGTACTGCGTCCACACCGGCGAACCCGAGCACCTGCTGCACGCCATCATCGGCGGATACCCGGGCGTGCCGTACGCGACGGTGATCAACCGCCACGTGTTCGAGTCGATCGCGCTCAACGCGCGCATCGCCCTGCACGTCCGCGTGCTCTACGGACGCGATCAGCACCACATCACCGAGGCCGAGTTCAAGGCCGTCGCCCGCGCACTGCGCGAGGCCGTCGAACCGGATCCCCGCGTCACGGGAGTGCCGTCCACCAAGGGCAGCCTGTGATCCGGACGCAGCCGTGAGCGTCGTCCTCGTCTACGTCCTGTTCATCGCCGCGGGGATCGCGGCGGGCGGCGCCTACTCCATGTGGAAGTTCAACAGACTGGCCTCGGGCGTGCTGCTGGCCCTGGCGGTGCTGGCAGCCGTGGCGGGCGTTCTCAGGTTGATGTAATGCCCGTCGCAGTGGAGGCTCGCACCGGACTGCTCCGCACGCCGGGTCTGGTCACCGCGATGGTGATGGGCGCCGCGGCGTTCGGCGGCTGGGCGGTCCTCCTGCCGGTCGTTCCGCTGATCGTCTCGCTGTCCGGCGGTTCGGACACTCTCGCGGGCAGCGTGACGGCCGTGTTCATGGCCGCCACCGTCGTCACGCAACTCGGTGTGCCCCGGCTCCTGCGCAGGTGGGGGCATCGGTGGGTGCTGGCCGCCGGCTGCATGCTGCTCGGGCCGCCGTCGCTGCTCCTCCTGCTCTCCACCGACGCGATCCCGGTGCTGGCCGTGTCGGCCGTCCGGGGATCGGGCTTCGGCATGCTCACCGTCGCCAGTAGTGCGCTGGTCGCCGAACTCGTTCCCCGCGAGATGCTCGGCCGCGCGACGGGGGCGCAGGGAATCGCGGTGGCCGCCGCGCAGATGGTCGGGCTGCCTGCGGGTCTCGCGATCATGCAGCACTGGTCGGCGACCCCGGTGTTCGTGATCGGCGCGCTCATTCCGGCGCTCGCCGTGCTCGCGATCACGCGGCTGCCGGCGATCCACGCACCCGCGGGGCACACGTCGCCGGGCCGCATCCCACTCGCCGTCCTGCTGACGCCGTGGCTCGCGATCGCGATCGCTGCGGCCGCATTCGGCGGTCTGTCCAGTCTGCTGCCGATCGCGATCGTGGAGCGGGCCTCGTTCGCCGGGGTGATCCTCGCCGTGTCGAGCGGTGCGACGCTGATCGGGCGGTATGCCGCGGGATCGTTCTCCGACCGGCTGGGGGTGGGCCGCGCCCTGGTGCCCGCCCTGACGTTTGTGTGCCTCGGCCTGGTGCTGTTCGCCGTCGCGGCGGCGACGACTGCCCCGGTGCCGCTGCTGGTGTGCGCGGCGCTGGCGTTCGGGTTCGGATTCGGCGCGGTGCAGAACGAGTCCCTCGTCATGATCTTCACCGCAGCGGGACCGGCCCGGTTCGGCTCGGCGAGCGCCGGATGGAACGTCGGGTTCGACGCCGGAACCGGTTTCGGTTCCCTCGCACTGGGAGCCGTCGCGTCGGTGGCCGGGTACTCCTGGGTGTTCGCCGTCGCGGCGACGGCGGTCGCGGTCGTCCCCGCCGCCGGAATGGTCGTCGCCCGCGCTCTCAGGCGTCGTTCACCCGCCGGATAAGGTTGTGTCATGACCGTCTCCACGATTGCCGTCCTCGACTACGGCTCCGGCAACCTGCATTCGGCCACCCGCGCGCTGGCCCGAACCGGCGCGCGTGTCGAGGTCACCTCCGATCACAAGGTCGCGCTCGCAGCCGACGGTCTCGTCGTTCCCGGCGTCGGCGCGTTCGCGGCGTGCATGGAAGGACTCCGCGCCGTCCGCGGTGAGCGGATCATCGGTCAGCGTCTGGCCGGCGGACGACCGGTCCTCGGAATCTGCGTCGGCATGCAGATCCTCTTCGACCGCGGAGTCGAGTTCGGCGTCGAGGCGGAAGGCTGCGGCGAATGGCCCGGCACCGTTGAACGTCTCCAGGCCGACGTGCTGCCGCACATGGGCTGGAACACCGTCGAGGCCCCCGCGGGCAGCACGCTGTTCGCCGGGATCGATCCCGACACCCGGTTCTACTTCGTCCACTCGTACGCAGCGCAGACCTGGGAGCTGCCGCCGTCCGAGCGGCTCGCGCCCCCGCTGCTGACGTGGGCCGACCACGGAGGCAAGTTCCTCGCCGCCGTCGAGAACGGTGCGCTGTCCGCCACGCAGTTCCACCCCGAGAAGTCCGGCGACGCGGGCGCGGAACTGCTCCGCAACTGGGTCCGCAGCTTGTGACCGAACCCGGGGACGGTCGCGGCGACCTGTCCATCGGCAGACTCGCGGTGTACGCGATGGGCGCCGCCACGGCGGTGCTCGTACTCGCCACCGCGATCATTCTGGTGGTGAAGCCGGGCCCCGTCCTCGGGCTGATCGTCGGACTGCTCGGCGTCGCCGGCGCGATCGCGGCCATGGGCTACGTATCGAAACGCATGACCCGCAACGCCTACGGTCCCGATCGCGAGGACCCGGAGCCGGGTTCCGACCGCTGAGCGACTAGGGTTGTCGCACGTGAGCCTGGTCCTTTTGCCTGCTGTAGATGTCGTCAACGGTGAAGCTGTTCGCCTCGTCCAGGGGGAGGCGGGAAGCGAGACCGGATACGGCTCGCCCCGTGATGCCGCCCTCGCATGGCAGAACGACGGTGCCGAGTGGGTGCACATCGTCGACCTCGACGCCGCATTCGGTCGTGGATCGAACCGGGAACTCCTCGCTGACGTGGTGGGCGAGCTCGACGTCCAAGTGGAACTGTCCGGTGGAATCCGCGACGACGCCTCGCTCGAGGCCGCCCTGGCCACGGGGTGCGGACGCGTCAACCTCGGTACCGCCGCCATCGAGAATCCCGAATGGTGTGCCCGCGCCATCGCCAAGTACGGCGAGAAGATCGCCGTCGGCCTCGACGTGCGCCTCGTCGACGGCGAATACCAACTCCGCGGCCGCGGCTGGGTCACCGAGGGCGGCAACCTGTGGGAAACCCTGGCCCGGCTCGACAAGGACGGCTGCTCGCGGTACGTCGTCACCGACGTCAGCAAGGACGGCACCCTCACCGGCCCGAATCTGGAACTCCTCGCGCAGGTCTGCGCGGCCACCGACGCCCCCGTCGTGGCCTCGGGTGGCGTGTCCACCATCGACGACCTCCGGGCGATCGCCAGACTCGTCGACCAGGGTGTCGAGGGGTCCATCGTCGGCAAGGCGCTGTACGCGGGGCGGTTCACCCTCCCCGAGGCGCTCGCCGCGGTCTCGGGCTGAGTTCCGGCCATGGCCCTGTCCCGCGATCCCCGCGAACTGCTCGCCGTCGCCAGTGAGCTGCTCGACGGAGTGCACAACAGGTTCGTCACGGGTGTGGGTGCGCCCAGCGCCGTCCACAAGGGCCCCGACGACTTCGCGACCGCCGTCGATCTCGAACTCGAGAAGCGGCTGACCGGGGAACTGCGCGACCGGACCGGCATCGACGTCCACGGCGAGGAGTTCGGCGGACCCGACCTCGACAGCGGACCCGTCTGGGTGCTCGACCCCATCGACGGGACGTTCAACTATTCGGCGGGCCTGCCCACGGCGGGCACCCTGCTCGCGCTTCTCGACGACGGGGTTCCCGTTCTCGGTCTCACGTGGCTGCCGCTGGTCAGGCGACGGTACGCGGCCGTGGCGGACGGCCCGCTGCTCGAAGGTGGCAAGCCCCTGCCCGCGCTCGGCCGCACGTCGCTGGCGTCGTCGATCGTCGGCTTGGGGGCACTGAACATCGACAGCCGCGGCCGGATCCCCGGCGCCTACCGGCTCCAGGTCCTCGCGCAGCTCAGCAGGGTGTCCTCGCGTATCCGCATCCACGGATCCACGGGCGTGGACCTGGCGTTCACCGCGGCCGGAATACTCGGCGGCGCGGTGGTGTTCGGCCACAATGCGTGGGACAACGCGGCCGGTGTCGCGCTGGTGCGCGCCGCGGGTGGTGTGGTGACGGATCTGGGCGGTCGGCCCTGGACCGTGACCTCCGACTCGGTGCTCGCCGGAGCGCCCGGAGTGCACGGCGAAATTCTCGATATCCTCGGATCACTGGGTGATCCTCGTTCCGAGCCTTCAGGAGGGCGTACGCAATGACTCTGGCGGTTCGAGTGATCCCGTGTCTGGACGTCGATGCCGGACGCGTCGTCAAGGGCGTCAACTTCGAGAACCTGCGGGACGCGGGTGACCCCGTCGAGTTGGCCGCCGCGTACGACGCCCAGGGCGCCGACGAGCTCACGTTCCTCGACGTCACCGCGTCCACCGCGGACCGCGGCACCATGCTCGACGTGGTGAGCCGGACCGCGGAGCAGGTCTTCATCCCGCTCACGGTCGGCGGCGGTGTCCGCACCGTCGAGGACGTCGACCGATTGCTGCGCGCCGGCGCCGACAAGGTCAGCGTCAACACCGCCGCCATCGCGCGGCCCGAGTTGCTCCGCGAACTCAGCGAACGTTTCGGCTCCCAGTGCATCGTGCTGTCGGTCGATGCCCGCACCGTGCCGCAGGGGCAGCCCGACACCCCGTCGGGGTGGGAGGTCACCACCCACGGCGGCAAGCGCGGCACCGGCATCGACGCCGTCGAGTGGGCGGTCCGCGGCGCCGAACTGGGCGTCGGGGAGATCCTCCTCAACTCGATGGACGCCGACGGCACCAAGGCCGGCTTCGACCTGCCCATGATCCGGGCGGTGCGCGCCGCCGTGCACGTGCCGGTGATCGCCAGCGGGGGAGCGGGCGCGGTCGAGCACTTCGCACCCGCCGTCGGTGCCGGCGCGGACGCCGTCCTGGCCGCGAGTGTGTTCCATTTCGGCGACATGACGATCGGCGACGTGAAGAAGTCCATGCGTGAAGAAGGGATCACCGTCCGATGAGTCTCGACCCCGCCATCGCGTCCCGGCTCAAGCGCAACGAGGCAGGACTGTTCAGTGCCGTCGCGCAGGAACGGTCGACGGGCGACGTCCTGATGGTGGCGTGGATGGACGACGAGGCCCTCGCACGCACACTCGACACCCGCAAGGGCACGTACTACTCCCGGTCCCGTCAGCAATACTGGGTGAAGGGCGAGACGTCCGGTCACACGCAGTACGTCCACGAGGTGCGGCTCGACTGCGACGGCGACTCGGTGCTGCTCGTCGTCGATCAGGAGGGGGCGGCGTGCCACACGGGCACGCACACCTGCTTCGACTCCGACGTCCTCCTCACTGCGGAGTAGCGCACCGGCGCTCGGGCAGAATGTCCGCCATGCCACTCATTCAGATCAGTCAGACCCCCGGGCTCACCGCCGAGCAGAAGCGCGCGACGATCGAGGCCGTCACAAAGGCGTACGCCGAGGCGACGGGCAAGGATCCCGCGGCGGTGTGGGTGACGATTACCGAGGTTCCGCGCGACAGCTGGGGCGTCGGCGGGACGCCGCTGGGGTGAGGGCTGTGGGGACGCCGCTGGGGTGAGGGCTGTGGGGACGCCGCTGGGGTGAGCTGTCGGGCCGGCTGGGGTGAGTTGTCAGGCTCGGCCGGTTCCGGAGGCGATGCTCTTGTCCAGTTGGGTGAGCATGGCGCCGGACAGTTCGGACAGCTGACGGACCTGGTCGGCGGACAGTCCGTCGAAGATCAGGGATCGGACGGATTCGACGTGCGGGGGCGCAGCCTCGACGACCTTGGCCATGCCTTCGTCTGTGAGGACGGCGTCGGAGCCGCGGCTGCCGCGGATGCTCTCGCGGCGCACCCAGCCGGCCTTTTCCATCTTGGTGACGACGTGCGAGAGCCGGGACAGTGACGCGTTGGCGCGCTGGGCGAGCAGAGACAGTTGGAGGCGCCGGTTCTCCTCGCCGGAGAGCGAGGCGAGGACGAAGTACTCGAAGTGGGTGAGTGCGGAGTCGCGTTGCAGTTGCGTGTCGAGTGCCGCGGGGAGCCGGGTGACCAGGGCGATGAGGGTGAGCCAGGCCTCCTGCTGCTCTGCGTCGAGCCATCGGGTTTCGGCGGGCGCCGAACTGCCCTCGTCGTTACCACCCATCAGTGGTCTCCTCCATTCGTACGTCGATCCACGCGTGCGGCGTGTCCAACATAGTTAGCACGTCGCGGGCCGAGTGGTGTCCGGGGAATAGTTGCCGCGGGCACGGGTTGACTCCTATAGTAACTTGAAGGTTCAACATTGATTCCTCAAATGACGAGCCTGCCTCGATCCGAAGGAGTCGCGATGACCAACACCATGCCCGCACTGTTCCTCAGTCATGGTGCGCCTCCGCTGGTGGACAGCGAACTGTGGGTGTCCCAGCTGGCGAAGTGGGCCGGCGACCTGCCGCGGCCGACGGCCGTCCTCATGGTGTCCGCACACTGGGAATCGGCGCCGCTCACGATCGGATCCACCACTACCGGCACGCCACTCGTCTACGACTTCGGCGGCTTCCCCGAACGCTTCTACCGCGCCACGTACGAGTCGCCCGGCGCCCCGGAACTCGCGGCGCAGGTCGCGGCCCTGATGCCGGACAGCGAGACCGTCGCGCACCAGCCACACCGCGGCCTCGACCACGGCGCCTACGTGCCGCTGACCGTCATGTACCCGGACGCCGACATCCCGGTCCTGCAGATCTCACTGCCCACCCTCGACCCGCAGCGGCTGCTGCACCTCGGTGAGCGGCTGCGCCCCCTGCGCGAGCAGGGCGTGCTGATCGTGGGTTCCGGTTTCACCACGCACGGCCTGCCGTTCCTGCGCGACCCGTCGCCCGAGGCGGCAGCGCCCGGCTGGTCATCGGAGTTCGACGCCTGGGCGCAGGAGCGTCTCGCCGCGGGCGACGTGGATTCGCTGATCGACTTCCGCTCGCTCGCGCCGGGCATGCCGTACGCCCATCCGACGATCGAGCATTTCGCGCCGCTGTTCGTCACGCTGGGCGCCTCGAGCGATCCCGAGCAGATTCCCCGGCAGGTGATCGACGGCTTCTGGATGGGGTTGGCCAAGCGGTCGTTTCAGGTGGCCTGACGCGTCCGGAGGAAGGCCAGGGCCTGATCGCCGTGCGTGTTCGCGCGGAACTCGCTCGAGATGACCTCGAGCACGGTGCGGTCGGTGTCGATGACGAACGTGGACCGCTTGACCGGGGCGAGCTTGCCGAGCAATCCGCGCTTGACGCCGAACTTCTCCGCGACGGCGCCGTCGGCATCCGACAACAACGGGTAGTCGAAGGATTGCGCCTCGGCGAACGACGCCTGCTTCGCCACGGCGTCGGTGCTGATCCCGGCGCGCGAGGCGCCCACAGCGGAGAACTCCACGCCGAGGTCACGGAAATGGCAGGCCTCGGCGGTGCAGACCGGCGTCGACGCCGCAGGGTAGAAGAACAGCACCAGCGGGCCGTCCTCGAGGAGGCTCGACAGCGATCGTGCGATGCCGTCCTGATCGGGCAGGGTGAATTCCGGTGCGAGTTGACCTGGCTTCATGAGAGCCGAGGCTACCCGCGCACGCAGCCACGACGAGTGCGCCTGGGATGATGGTCGGCATGCACGGCGAGCCCACCACGATTCCCGCACCCGAGTCCGCCGCCACCCCGGCCGACGGCGGGTCCGACTCGACCACTACACGCGAGCAGTTCCATGCTCTCGCCGCCGAACACCGGGTGGTCCCGGTGACGCGCAAGGTGCTGGCAGACGCGGAAACTCCGCTGTCGGCGTACACCAAGCTCGCGGCGAACCGGCCGGGCACCTTCCTGCTCGAGTCGGCGGAGAACGGCCGATCGTGGTCGCGATGGTCGTTCATCGGAGCGGGCAGTCCCGCCGCGCTCACCGTCGTCGACGGCGAGGCCGCCTGGTACGGCAACGTTCCCGCGGGAGTGCCGTCCGGCGGAGATCCGATCGAGGCCCTCGGGCGGACGCTGGAACTGCTCCGGACCGAGCGACTGCCCGACCTGCCGCCGCTGACCGGTGGCATGGTCGGCTTCCTCGGATACGACGCGGTCCGGCGCATCGAGCGCATCGGCGAGCACGCCACCGACGATCTGCAGGTTCCCGAAATGGTGATGCTGCTCGCGACTGATCTCGCGGCGGTCGACCACCACGAGGGCGCTATCACCCTGATCGCCAACGCCGTCAACTGGGACGGCACGGACGAGCGCGTCGACGAGGCCTACGACTCCGCGGTCGAGCGACTGGACCGGATGACCCGGGCCCTGTCGGCCCCGGCGTCGTCGACCGTGTCCACGTTCGCGAAGCCCGCCCCCGACTACCGGCGTCAGCGCACCACCGAAGGTTTCGGCGCCGATGTACTCAAGCTCGTCGGGGACATCGAGGCGGGCGAGGCGTTCCAGGTGGTGCTGTCGCAGCGCTTCGAGATCGACTGCACCGCGGACCCGATCGACGTTTACCGGATGCTCCGCGCCTCCAACCCCAGCCCGTACATGTATCTCCTCAACGTGCCGAACGGCGACGGCGAGACTGCGTTCTCGATCGTTGGGTCGAGCCCGGAGGCGCTGGTGACCGTGTCCGAGGGTGTGGCCACGACGCACCCGATCGCCGGCACGCGGTGGCGCGGACACACCGAGGAGGAGGACATCCTGCTCGAGAAGGATCTGCTCGCCGACGAGAAGGAGAACGCCGAGCACCTGATGCTCGTGGATCTGGGCCGCAACGACCTCGGGCGGGTGTGCGAGCCGGGCACGGTGAAGGTTCACGACTACCGGCACATCGAACGGTACAGCCACGTGATGCACCTCGTGTCCACCGTCACCGGCCACCTCGCGGAGGGCAAGCAGGCCCTCGACGCCGTCACCGCGTGCTTCCCGGCGGGCACCCTGTCCGGCGCGCCGAAGGTCCGGGCGATGCAGCTGATCGAGGAACTCGAACCCACGCGCCGCGGGATCTACGGCGGCATCATCGGGTACCTCGACTTCGCCGGCGACGCCGACACGGCGATCGCGATCCGGACGGCGCTGATCAAGGACGGCGTCGGGTACGTCCAGGCGGGCGCGGGCGTCGTCGCGGACTCGAACCCGGAGTACGAGGACACCGAGGCGCGGAACAAGGCGATGGCGGTGCTCAGCGCGATCGCGGCGGCGCACACGCTGAAGACCCTGGGAGGCGACACGCAGTGAGTGAGGCGTCGGAGACGGTTCGGGAACCCGCGCGGGCGGGACGTCGCCGGTCGATGATCGCGGTACTGCTGCTCGCGGTGGCCGCCGTGTGCCTGTGGGGTGCCTCCCGGATGACGTGGGTGGAGGTCACCTCTTCCGACGGACTCGGCGAGGAACGCGCCTCCGCGCTCGTCGGCGGCACGTGGGCCGCGGCCCTCACTCCTCTCGCGTTGACCCTGGTCGCCGCGATCGCGGCGTCGTTCGCGGTCAAGGGTTGGGCCCTGCGGGTGCTCGGTGTGCTCGTCGCGGTGGTGGCCGTCGCGGCCGCGGTGCCTGCGGTGAGGTTGATCGTCTCCGGTGCCTCCGACGACGAGGCGGGACGGCTGGCCGAGCTCCCGGGCCGCGCCGACGTCCAGTCGGTGTCGGTGCACGTCGGACCGGCCGTCCTCGTGCTGGTCGGCGCTCTCGCGGCCCTGGTCGCCGCGGTGGAACTCGTCCGGCGTCCCCGGGTGCGGGCGGGACTCTCCTCCAAGTACGACAGCCCGGGTGCACGACGTGATGCGGCGAAGAAGGCCGGTGCCGATCCGGCCGGGGAACCCGTCACCCAGCGCATGCTGTGGGACGCCCTGGACGCGGGCGAGGACCCGACGGTGGACGACAAGAAAGCCGAAGCTGTCGACCAAGTTGACGGCTCCGACAAAGACCCGGGTACCCGAACGTAAACAGAATCAGAGTGCCATCTAGGCTGGCTTCACCCCTGATGATGTTCCTCACATCGGGTTTCTGCCCAGAAAGGACTCGGGCCACGATGACCGTTCTCGACTCGATTCTCGACGGGGTGCGCGCCGACGTCGCCGCCCGCGAAGCCGTCCTTGACTTCGCTGCAGTCAAGGCTGCCGCCGCTGCCGCACCGCCGGCCCTCGATGCCGCGGCCGCCCTGCTCGAGCCGGGCATCGGAGTCATCGCCGAGGTCAAGCGCGCGAGCCCCTCGAAGGGCGCGCTCGCCGACATCGCCGATCCCGCCGAACTGGCCGCCGCCTACCAGGCCGGTGGTGCCCGGGTGATCAGCGTGCTCACCGAGGAGCGACGGTTCCAGGGGTCCCTCGCGGACCTCGACGCCGTGCGCCGGGCGGTGAGCATCCCGATCCTCCGCAAGGACTTCATCGTCGGGCCGTACCAGATCCACGAGGCCCGCGCGCACGGCGCCGACGTCGTGCTGCTCATCGTCGCCGCCCTCGAGCAGGACGCGCTGGCGTCGCTGATCGACCGCACGGAGTCGCTCGGCATGACCGCACTGGTCGAGGTGCACACCGAGCAGGAAGCCAATCGGGCGCTCGAAGCGGGCGCCAAGGTCATCGGGGTCAACGCGCGCAACCTCAAGACGCTCGAGGTCGACAAGAACACCTTCGGGGAGATCGCTCCCGGACTGCCCACGGAGATCATCAAGATCGCCGAGTCCGGGGTGCGGGGCACGGCCGACCTGCTGGCCTACGCCGGTGCGGGAGCCGACGCGGTCCTGGTCGGCGAAGGCCTCGTCACCAGCGGGGATCCGCGCAAAGCCGTGGCCGATCTGGTCAACGCCGGCGCGCACCCGTCCTGCCCCAAGCCGTCACGCTGAGCCTGCGTCGGCGGAACTGACCCGGACGGCGGCGGAACCTAGCGTTGGGGCAGACTGGACCTGTGACTTCACGTAATCAGGAAACCGTCTTCAAGGGTGGCAATCTGCCGACTGCCAGCGCCGGAATCGCCGAGCGCACGACGCACGACCCCGACGCCGGAGGGCACTTCGGCGTGTACGGCGGACGGCACGTGCCGGAGGCCCTGATGGCAGTGATCGAGGAGGTCACCGCCGAGTACGAGAAGGCGCGCGCCGACGACGCGTTCCTGAACGAACTCGATCGTCTCCAGCGCGACTACACCGGCCGTCCGTCCCCGATCTTCGAGGCGACCCGCATGAGCGAGTTCGCCGGCGGGGCACGCCTCATCCTCAAGCGCGAAGACCTCAACCACACCGGCTCGCACAAGATCAACAACGTGCTCGGCCAGGTGCTGCTCGCCAAGCGCATGGGCAAGACCCGGATCATCGCGGAGACCGGCGCCGGCCAGCACGGTGTGGCCACCGCGACCGCCTGTGCCCTCCTCGGCCTCGAATGCGTCGTCTACATGGGCGCCGTCGACACCGAGCGTCAGGCGCTGAACGTCGCCCGCATGAGGCTGCTGGGCTCCTCGGTGGTGTCGGTCGAGTCGGGGTCGCGAACCCTGAAGGACGCGATCAACGAGGCGCTGCGCGACTGGGTCACCAACGCCCACAACACCTACTACTGCTTCGGCACCGCCGCGGGGCCGCACCCGTTCCCGACCATCGTCCGCGACTTCCAACGGGTCGTCGGTCTGGAGACGCGGGCCCAGGTGCAGGCGCTGACAGGCCGGCTGCCCGACGCGGTGACGGCGTGCGTCGGCGGCGGGTCCAACGCCATCGGAATCTTCCACGCCTTCCTCGACGACCCGGCCGTGCGGCTGGTCGGCTACGAGGCCGCCGGTGACGGTGTCGAGACCGGGCGGCACGCCGCCACGTTCGCGGCAGGCACGCCGGGCGCGTTCCAGGGCGCGTACTCGTACCTGCTGCAGGACGAGGACGGGCAGACCATCGAATCGCACTCGATCTCGGCGGGCCTCGACTACCCGGGTGTCGGGCCCGAGCACGCACTCCTCAAGGACACCGGCCGCGCCACCTACGAACCGGTCACCGACACCGAGGCGATGGACGCGCTGCGTTTGCTGTCCGAGCGCGAGGGCATCATCCCGGCCATCGAATCCGCGCACGCGGTCGCCGGGGCGCTGCGACTGGGTCGCGAGCTGGGGAAGGGCGCGATCATCGTCATCAGCCTGTCCGGGCGCGGCGACAAGGACATGGACACGGCGGCCAAGTGGTTCGGACTGTTCGATCCCGACGACTCCACCGAGACCACCACGACTGACAAGGAAGGTTCGGCCAAGTGAGCGAACGACTCTCGCGCCTCGCCCCGACGTTCGCGCAGTGCCGCGAGGAGAAGCGCGCCGCGCTCGTCGGGTATCTCCCGGCCGGTTTCCCCACCGTCAAGGACTCCATCGACGTGTTCAAGGCGATGGTCGAATCCGGTTGCGACATCGTCGAGGTCGGCATCGCCTACTCCGACCCGGTGATGGACGGGCCGACCATCCAGGCGGCGGCCGAGACGGCGCTGCAGAACGGTGTCCGGGTGCGTGACGTGTTCACCGTCGTCGAAGCGATCGCCTCCGTCGGCGGCAAGGCCGTCGTCATGACCTACTGGAATCCGGTCCTGCAGTACGGCGTCGACAAGTTCTCCCGCGACCTGGCGAGTGCCGGCGGCCTCGGGCTGATCACGCCCAACCTCATCCCCGAGGAAGCCGGCGAGTGGATCGCCGCGTCGAAGGAACACGACCTCGACCGGATCTTCCTCGTGGCGCCGTCGTCGACCGAGGAACGCCTCGCGATGACCCTCGACGCCAGCAGCGGCTTCGTGTACGCCGCGTCCACGATGGGTGTCACCGGCGCCCGCGACGCGGTGTCGTCGATGGCACCCGAGCTGACGGCCCGCATCCGCGCGCACTCGGACATTCCGGTGGGCGTCGGGCTGGGTGTGCGGTCGGGCGCGCAGGCCGCCGAGATCGCCGCGTACGCCGACGCCGTCATCGTCGGATCCGCGCTGGTCACCGCCGCGGAGAGTGGTCTGGACGCCGTGCGCTCGCTCACGAAGGAACTCGCCGAGGGCGTTCGCTCCGCTACCGTGGCGTCGTGACTTCCACTGTGGACGTACTGGCCTACATTCCGAGTCCGCCCCAAGGTGTCTGGTATGTCGGACCGGTGGCCCTGCGCGCGTACGCGCTGTTCATCATCGTCGGGATCGTCGTCGCGATCGTGTGGGGCGACCGCCGCTGGGTCGCCCGCGGCGGCGAGAAGGGCACCGTCCTCGACATCGCGATCTGGGCGGTGCCGTTCGGCCTGATCGGCGGCCGGCTGTACCACGTGATGACCGATTGGCCGACGTACTTCGGGGAGGGCGGCGATCCCGTCGACGCCCTGAAGGTGTGGCAGGGCGGCCTCGGCATCTGGGGCGCCGTGGCGCTCGGTGGTGTCGGCGCGTGGATCGGGTGTCGTCGCCGCGGCATCCCGCTGCCGGCACTCGGCGACGCGGTCGCGCCCGCGATCTTGCTCGCGCAGGCGATCGGCCGGCTCGGAAACTACTTCAATCAGGAGCTGTACGGTCGCGAGACGGACGTCCCGTGGGGGCTCGAGATATTCGAGCGCCGCAACGACGCGGGGCAGGTGTCGCCGCAGCTGATCGACGGCGTCTCCACCGGCCAGGTGGCATTTGTGGTGCATCCGACATTCCTGTACGAAGCGTTGTGGAACGTGCTGATCGTCATCCTGCTCGTGTGGGTCGATCGCCGCTTCCGCATCGGCCACGGCCGCCTCTTCGCGCTGTACGTCGCCGGGTACTGTGCCGGACGCTTCTGGATCGAACTGATGCGCAGCGACCACGCCAGCCTCATCGCGGGTGTCCGCGTGAACTCGTTCACCTCGGCCCTCGTGTTCGTCGCGGCGCTGGTGTACTTCTTCGCCGCCACGAAGGGCCGCGAGGATCCGGCGGACCTGCGTCCGGCCGGCGAGGGGCAGGCGCCGGCAGAGACCACTGCCGCTGTCTCCGACACGAAGGTCGAGGAAGGCAAGAAACTCGAGGACGAGAAGGTCGAGGACAAGTCGGTATCGGACGAGAAGGCCGCGAGTACTGCGAGTGCCGGCGGCGACGCGGGGACGAAGACCATCGACAGCAAGAAGGATGACGCGCATGACTGAACCGGGGAAAGCATCCGACGATTCCGGCAAGGGTGAACCCGAGGACGCACACAAGGTCGACCTGGGGAAGAGCGGCGACGGCACCGAGAACAGCGAGTCGAACCTGCCGCCCGAGTTCGGCTCACCCTTCGATTACGACGCCACCGCCGAGGCCTCGCTGTCCCAGCCGCCGGCCACGTCCGACGCGACACCCTCACCGGGCGCGTCCGGCACCGGACCGGGATGGGATACCTACTCGGGGGTCGGGAACGGTCCGGGCTGGGGTTCGACGCCCACCTATCCGTCGCCGAGCGGAACCGAGCCGACGGCGCCGTTCCCGAACGTGGGGGAGTCGACGTCGCCGACCGCGCCCTACACGGGGTACGACAAGCCGCAGCAGCAACCGGACGGTCCCACGTACGGAGCACCCGACCCGAACTACGGCGCGCAGTACGGCGCGGCCCCGCAGGACTACCAGCAGCCGGGGTACCAGCAGCCCGGATACGGGCAGCAGCAGGGCTACCCCCAGCAGGGCTACCCCCAGCAGGGGTACCCGCCGCCGGGATATGCCCCCGCCGGGTACAACGCGTACGCCGATCCGTCGGCGCCGTTCGGCCGGCATCCGCTGACGGGTGAGCCGTACTCCGACAAGTCCAAGCTGACCGCCGGTCTGCTGCAGATCTTCCTCGGCGGTTTCGGAGTCGGGCGGTTCTATCTCAACCAGCCCGGAATCGCCGTCGCGCAGATTGCCGTCACGTGGCTCACCTGCGGTCTCGGCGGAATCTGGCCGCTGGTCGACGGCATCATGATGCTGACCGGAAGTGTGAAGGACAAGTACGGACGCCCCCTCCGGGAGCAGTGAAAATCCGAGAGAGAAACTGTGGCCCGTGTTGCTGATGCGACACGGGCCACAGTGCGTTCCGGGGCCCGATTCGGCATATCTCGCCGGGTATCCGTCCTGGTAAGCTGAGCGCGCCGGATGTATGTCCGGTTACAACCTTCACGGGCCGAAGCTGTCCCGGTAGACCCCCGAAAAGCAGTTAGCGCCCGTCGTGGCGACCCCGCTAGCGGAGGCCGCCGACAGCACGTGCGGAGCGCACACTGGTGGTCTTCCTGGCCGATGTGGAGGTATATCGGTGCTGTTCACTCAGTCGCCCGGTCCCCAGGGCTTGTACGACCCGGACCAGGAAGTCGATTCCTGTGGTGTCGCCATGGTGGCGGACGTGCACGGTCGCCGCTCGCATTCCATCGTCTCCGACGGACTCCTCGCCCTCGAGAACCTCGAGCACCGCGGTGCGGCGGGATCGGAACCGAACAGCGGAGACGGCGCCGGCATCCTGCTCCAGCTGCCCACCGAGTTCTTCGAGGATGTCGTCGAGTTCGGTCTCCCCGCACCTCTGGACGACGGCAGCAGCACCTACGCGGCGGGAATCTGCTTCCTCCCGCAGGACCCCGGCGCGCGGACGGCCGCGATGCAGCGCGTGGCCGACCTCGCCGCCGACGAGGGGCTCGAGGTCCTCGGCTGGCGTGAGGTCCCCGTCGATCCGGGCGGCGCCGACGTCGGCTCCACGGCGCGGGCCTGCGCACCGCACATGACCCAGTTGTTCGTTGCCGCGCCGGCGGTCGGGGGAATCCGGCCCGGCGGGCTGGCGCTCGATCGCCTGATCTACCCGCTCCGCAAACGGGCCGAGCAGGTCACTCCCGAGATCGAGTCCGATGGCAGCGGCCTGTACTTCCCGTCCCTGTCGAGCCGCACCCTCGTCTACAAGGGCATGCTGACCACGTCCCAGCTGGGGCGGTACTTCCCCGACCTGGGCGATTCGCGGACCGCGAGCGCGATCGCCATCGTCCACAGCCGGTTCTCCACCAACACGTTCCCGTCCTGGCCGCTGGCGCATCCCTTCCGGTTCGTCGCGCACAACGGCGAGATCAACACGGTCCGCGGCAACCGGAACCGCATGCGTGCGCGGGAGGCGCTGCTGTCGAGCGCGGTGATCCCCGGCGACCTGCGGAGGCTGTATCCCATCTGCACGCCCGACGCGTCGGATTCGGCGTCGTTCGACGAGGTGCTCGAACTCCTGCACCTCGCCGGGCGCAGCGTCGCGCACGCGGTGATGATGATGGTGCCGGAGGCGTGGGAGAACGACACGTCGATGTGCCCCGACCGGCGGGCGTTCTACCAGTTCCACGCGTCGCTGATGGAGGCGTGGGACGGCCCGGCGTGCGTGACGTTCACCGACGGGACCGTCGTCGGCGCCGTGCTGGACCGCAACGGTCTGCGCCCGGGACGCTGGTGGCAGACCGTCGACGGCCGGGTGGTCCTCGCGAGCGAGAGCGGTGTCCTCGACGTGCCGCAGGCGGAGGTCGTGGCGAAGGGCCGCCTCGAACCGGGCCAGATGTTCCTGGTCGACACGTCCGAGGGACGGATCGTTCCCGACGAGGAGATCAAGACACGGCTGGCGGCGGAGCAGCCGTACGCCGAATGGCTGTACGCCGGTCTGCTCGAGTTGAAGACGCTGCCGGACCGACCGCACGCGCAGCACAACCACGAGTCGGTGGTGCGACGTCAGGTGGCGTTCGGGTACACCGAGGAGGATCTGCGGATTCTGCTGGCCCCGATGGCCGCGTCCGGCGGGGAGCCGCTCGGCTCGATGGGGACGGACACGCCGATCGCCGTGATGTCGCAGCGCTCCCGGCTGCTCTACGATTACTTCGTCGAACTGTTCGCGCAGGTCACCAACCCGCCGCTCGACGCGATCCGGGAGGAGATCGTCACGTCGTTGTCGCGGGTCATGGGGCCGGAGCAGAATTTGCTGGAGCCCACCGCGGCGTCGTGTCGGCAGATCGTGCTGCCGTGGCCGGTGCTCGACAACGAAGAGCTGAACAAGATCATCAACGTGAACGCGGACGGCAACCATCCGGGCCTCGCCGCGACGGTACTCCGCGCGCTCTACGACGTGGAGCGCGGCGGCACCGGGATGGCGGAGGCGATCGAGGAGTTGCGGGCTCACGCGAGCGCGGCGATCGCGGACGGTTACCGCACGCTGGTAATCTCGGACCGCGACTCCGACCACACCCGGGCGCCGATCCCGTCGCTGCTGGCGGTGGCCGCCGTGCACCATCACCTGGTGCGCACCAAGGAACGCACGAAGGTGGCGCTGGTCGTCGAATCCGGTGACGCCCGCGAGGTCCACCACCTCGCGCTGCTCATCGGATACGGGGCCGCGGCCGTCAACCCGTACCTCGCGATGGAGTCGATCGAGGACCTCGTGTCGGAGGGCGAACTCACCGGCGTCGAGCACACCATCGCCGTGCGGAACCTCCTCACCGCCCTCGGCAAGGGTGTGCTCAAGGTGATGTCGAAGATGGGCATCTCCACCGTCGGCTCGTACACCGCGGCGCAGGTATTCGAGGCGATCGGCCTGGACCGCGACCTCGTCCACGAATACTTCAAGGGCACGGTCAGCAAACTCGGCGGCGCCGGTCTCGACGAACTCGCCCGCGAGGTCATGGTCCGGCACCGGCAGGCCTACCCGGACAATCCGGCGGAGTTCGCCCACCGGCGACTCGAGGACGGTGGCGAGTACCAGTTCCGCCGCGACGGCGAACTGCACCTGTTCACCCCGGAGACGGTGTTCCTGCTGCAGCACGCCACCCGCACGGGTCGGCACGAGGTGTTCGCGAAGTACAGCGACGAGGTGAACCGGCTCGTGGAGGCCGGTGGGGCGCTGCGCGGCCTCTTCACGTTCCGGGAGGGCGTGCGACCGCCGGTGCCGCTGGACGAGGTGGAACCGGTGGAGCGGATCGTCACCCGGTTCAACACGGGCGCGATGAGCTACGGGTCGATCTCGGCCGAGGCGCACGAGACGATGGCCGTCGCGATGAACAATCTCGGCGGACGCTCCAATACGGGCGAGGGCGGCGAGAACGTCGACCGCCTCTACGATCCGTCGCGACGCAGCGCCGTGAAGCAGGTGGCGAGCGGCCGGTTCGGCGTCACCAGCGACTACCTGATCAATGCCAGCGACATCCAGATCAAGATGGCGCAGGGCGCCAAGCCCGGTGAGGGCGGCCAGCTGCCGGCGTACAAGGTGTATCCGTGGGTCGCCGAGACCCGGCACTCGACGCCGGGGGTCGGGCTGATCTCGCCGCCGCCGCACCACGACATCTATTCGATCGAGGATCTCGCCCAGCTGATCCACGACCTGAAGAACGCCAACGATCGGGCCCGCGTGCACGTGAAGCTGGTCAGCTCGGTGGGCGTGGGGACGGTCGCGGCCGGCGTCAGCAAGGCGCACGCCGACGTGGTCCTCATATCCGGCAACGACGGCGGCACCGGCGCCACCCCGCTGACGTCGATGAAGCATGCGGGGGCGCCGTGGGAGATCGGCCTGGCCGACGCCCAGCAGACGCTCGTGCTCAACGGGCTGCGCGACCGGATCACGGTGCAGTGCGACGGCGGGATGCGCACCGCGCGGGACGTCGTGGTCGCGGCGCTGCTGGGGGCGGAGGAGTTCGGTTTCTCGACGGCCCCGCTGATCGTGGCCGGGTGCATCATGATGCGGGTCTGTCACCTCGACACCTGCCCCGTGGGGGTCGCCACCCAGAATCCGGAACTGCGTAAGCGCTACACCGGCAAACCGGAATTCGTCGAGGAGTTCTTCCGGTTCGTCGCCGAGGACGTGCGGCAGTACCTGGCCGACCTCGGGTTCCGCAGCATCGACGAGGCCGTCGGGCACGCCGACGTCCTCGAGACCGCGCAGGGGATCGCGCACTGGAAGAATCGCGGACTCGACCTCAGCCCGATCTTCGCCGTCCCCACCGGGCCGGACGGGGCGCGGCTGCCGCAGCGGCGCCGGGACCGCGACCAGGACCACGGACTGGACCGGGCGCTGGACCGCACCCTCATCCAGTTGGCGGAGGGTGCCCTCGAGGACGCTCACGCCGTGGAGATCGAGATGCCGGTGCGCAACGTCAACCGGACCGTCGGCACGCTGCTCGGCGCGGAGGTCACCCGCCGCTACGGCGCTTCCGGGTTGCCGGACGACACGATCCGGCTCACGTTCACCGGTTCGGCCGGGCAGTCGCTGGGCGCGTTCCTGCCGCCGGGCATCACGATCGACCTGACCGGTGACGCCAACGACTACGTCGGCAAGGGATTGTCGGGCGGACGGATCGTCGTCCGCCCCGCCGACGACGTCCTGTTCGTCCCGGAAACCCAGGTGATCGCCGGCAACACCCTGCTCTACGGCGCCACGTCGGGGGAGTTGTACCTCCGGGGGCGGGTCGGTGAGCGCTTCTCGGTGCGCAACTCCGGTGCTGCGGCGGTCGTGGAGGGGGTCGGCGACCACGCCTGCGAGTACATGACGGGCGGACGGGTCGTGATCCTCGGACCGACCGGACGGAACGTGGCGGCCGGCATGTCCGGCGGCATCGCGTACGTCCTCGACCTGGACCCGGCGGACGTCAACCCGGCGATGGTCACACTGCTGCAACCCGATCCGGACGACCTCGACTGGTTGCACGGCGCGGTCACCCGGCACCACCGGTGGACGGGGTCGGCGGTGGCCGCGTCGGTGCTCGCCGACTGGCCGCGGCGGTCCGCGCTGTTCACCAAGGTGATGCCGGTCGATTACCAGCGGGTGCTGGACGCGACCCGGATGGCCAAGGCGGAGGGACTCGACGTCGACACTGCGATCATGGAGGCGGCACGTGGCTGACCCACAGGGCTTTCTGCACATCGTGAAGAAGGAGGCGCCCAAGCGTCCGATCGCGGAGCGGGTGCACGACTGGCACGAGGTGTACGCGCCGCAGAGTCCGGCGGAGCGGGCGGCCGAGGTGTCCGAGCAGGCGGCCCGGTGCATGGATTGCGGAATCCCGTTCTGCCACTCCGGGGGTGCGGGCTGTCCGCTGGGCAATCTGATCCCGGAGTGGAACGACCTCGTGCGCCGCGGCCGCTGGTCGGCGGCCAGTGAGCGCTTGCACGCCACCAACAACTTCCCGGAGTTCACGGGACGGGTGTGCCCGGCGCCGTGCGAGTCGGCGTGTGTGCTGGCGCTCGCCGACACGCACACGACGGGCAGCGTCACGATCAAGCGGATCGAGCAGGCCATCGCCGACGTGGCGTGGGAATCGGGCACGGTGGTGCCCAAGCCACCGATGATCGCGACGGGCCGGAAGGTCGCGGTGGTCGGGTCCGGCCCGGCCGGTCTCGCGGCGGCTCAGCAGCTGACCCGGGCGGGTCACGATGTCACCGTGTACGAGCGCGACGACCGGCTCGGGGGACTGCTGCGGTACGGCATCCCGGAATTCAAGATGGAGAAGGCGATCCTCGATCAGCGGCTCATGCAGATGCGCGCCGAGGGCACACACTTCGTCACCGACTGCGAGGTCGGGGTCGATCTCACGGTGGAGCAGTTGCGCGAGCAGTTCGACGCCGTCGTGCTCGCGATCGGCGCGCTGCGGGCCCGCGACAACACGACCGTGGAGGGCCGCGAGCTGAACGGGATCCATCTCGCGATGGAACATCTGGTGACCTCGAACAAGGAATGCGAGGGGGACGGTCCCGCCACGATCACCGCCAAGGGCAAGCACGTCGTCATCATCGGCGGCGGCGACACCGGCGCCGACTGCCTCGGAACGGCGCACCGGCAGGGTGCGGTGTCGGTGACGCAACTGGACTACAACCCGGAGTTGCCGACGGAACGGGACGAGTCCGCGACCCCGTGGCCCGCATGGCCGATGGTGCTGCGCACGTCGCCCGCGCACGCCGAGGGCGGTGTGCGCCGCTACCAGGTCGCGGTGCAGCGCTTCCTCGGCGACGCGCACGGGAACGTCCGATCCATGGTGCTCGCCGAGGTCCAGGTAACCCGCGAGGACGGCAAGCGCATCATCACGCCGGTCGGCGAGGAAATCGAATTGCCCTGCGAACTGGCGCTTTTCGCGATCGGGTTCGAGGGTGTGGACCTCGGGCCGCTGCTGGACGACTACGGGCTGTCGCCGACCCGGCGCGGCGCCCTCTCCTGCGGGCCCGATTGGCAGACCACCGCACCCGGGGTGTTCGTCTGCGGGGACGCGCACCGCGGCGCGTCGCTCGTCGTGTGGGCAATCGCGGAGGGCCGGTCCGCGGCGCACGCCGTCGACGTGTATCTGACGGGGGCGTCGGACCTGCCGTCGCCGGTGCATCCGACGGCGCTCCCGCTGGCAGTCGTCTAAATGGAGAAGGGCGCGCGGGACGACTAGGCTCGAGGCCGTGAACCGACGCACGAAGATCGTATGCACACTTGGACCTGCTACCGCCACCGGTGACCGAATTCGCGAACTCGTCGAAAGCGGTATGGACGTGGCCCGGCTGAACTTCAGCCACGGAGATCACTCCGACCACGAGGAGAATTACAAACGAGTCCGCGCCGCCTCGGATGCGACCGGGAAGGCGGTCGGTGTCCTCGCCGACCTCCAGGGACCGAAGATCCGGCTCGGCCGGTTCGCAGAGGACCGCACCACGTGGGCCAACGGTGAGGTCGTGCGCATCACCGTCGACGACGTCGAGGGAACCCACGACCGGGTGTCGACCACCTACAAGCAGCTCGCCGAGGACGCCAAGGCCGGTGATCGGCTGCTCGTCGACGACGGCAAGGTCGGTCTCGTCGTCACCGGCGTCGAGGACAACGACGTGGTCTGCCGGGTCACCGAGGGTGGTCCGGTCAGCAACAACAAGGGTGTGTCGCTGCCGGGGATGAACGTGTCGGTCCCGGCGCTGTCGGAGAAGGACATCGCGGACCTCGAGTTCGCGCTCGGCCTCGGTGTCGACTTCATCGCCCTGTCGTTCGTGCGGTCGCCGGCCGACGTCGAACTGGTTCACGCCGTGATGGATCGGGTCGGCCGCCGGATCCCGGTCATCGCGAAGCTGGAGAAGCCGGAGGCGATCGACAACCTCGAGGCAATCGTGCTCGCGTTCGACGCGGTGATGGTCGCCCGTGGTGACCTCGGTGTCGAGCTGCCGCTCGAGCAGGTGCCGCTGGTGCAGAAGCGCGCGATCCAGATCGCCCGCGAGAACGCGAAGCCGGTTATCGTGGCCACGCAGATGCTCGAGTCGATGATCGAGAACTCGCGGCCCACCCGCGCCGAGGCGTCCGACGTCGCCAATGCCGTGCTCGACGGTGCCGACGCGGTCATGCTGTCCGGTGAGACGTCGGTCGGCAAGTACGTGATGGAGACGGTGCGCACGATGGCCCGGATCGTCGAGGCTGTGGAGAACGAGTCCACGCAGGTGCCGCCGCTGACCCACGTGCCGCGCACCAAGCGTGGTGTCATCTCGTATGCCGCCCGCGATATCGGGGAGCGCCTCGACGCGAAGGCGTTGGTGGCGTTCACGCAGTCCGGTGACACGGTGCGCCGCCTGGCCCGTCTGCACACGCCGCTGCCGTTGCTGGCGTTCACCCCGCTGCCGGAGGTGCGTAGCCAGTTGTCGCTGACGTGGGGAACGGAGACGTTCATCGTCGATCCGGTCGACAGCACGGACGCGATGGTGCGGCAGGTCGACCACGCGCTCCTTGGTCTGGGCCGGTACCAGAAGGGTGAACTGGTGGTCATCGTCGCGGGTTCGCCCCCCGGCACCGTAGGCTCTACCAACCTGATCCACGTGCACAGAATCGGCGAAGAGGACCACTAGGTGAGCGAAGTCGCGGCGAAGACCGATCTCCAGACCCTGCTCGAACTTCTCGACCTCGAGAAGACCGGGGAGGACACGTACAGAGGTCGGCATCCCGCGCAGGTGGGTAGCCGGACGTTCGGCGGCCAGTTGATCTCCCAGGCACTGGTCGCCGCCGGCCGCACCGTCAGCGGCGAGCGCGCCGTGCACGCGATCAACGCCCACTTCATCCGTGGCGGCAACGTCAAGGAACCCATCGAGTACCGCGTCGAACGGCACCGCGACGGCCGGGCGTTCGCGAACCGTCAGGTCACGGCGTTGCAGGACGGGCAGGAACTGTTCGTCATGTTGGCGGCGTTCCAGGATTGGGGCAAGGGTCTCGAGCACGCGGTCGAGGTGCCCGACGTCCCGTTCCCGGACACGCTGCCGCCGCTGGGCGACCACTTCATGGGGTACGAGGATCGACTGAAGATGTTCGTCGACGCCCTCAAGCCGATCGACATGCGCTACGCGAACGATCCGTCGTGGATCTTGAAGGGCACGGGGGAGAAGCTCACCCACAACCGCGTCTGGATGAAGTCGGACGGGGACCTTCCGGACGACCCGCTGATTCACGTGGCCGTCATGGGCTACTCGTCGGACACCACGGTCCTCGATTCCATCATCACTACGCACGGATTGTCGTGGGGGCTGGACCGGATCGTCGCGGCCACCGTCAACCATTCGATCTGGTTCCACCGGCCGTTCCGGTTCGACGACTGGACTCTGTACGCCACCGAGTCGCCGGTCGCGGCGGGTTCCCGTGGTCTCGCGACGGGCCGGTTCTTCTCGATCGAGGGCGAGTTGCTGGCGACCGTGGTCCAGGAGGGCCTGATCCGCCACTTCCCGCCCCGCACCTAGGGTGTGTCGGCCATTCCTTTGCCTGCGAACGGTTTTGAACGGTAGTCCAACTGCTGACCGGAGCGTATGGTCGGTCTGGAATCTCCGAGACGGAACGGACGTGCACCATGAGCGCAGACGAACCCGAGCAGAAGAACAGCGGCCGGGAGACCGAGATCCCCGTTCCCGACGACGAGGCGATCGCCGAAGCCAAGAAGAAGATGGAAGAGATCGACGCGCGCTACGAGCCGGGCGCCCGGGAGACGGTCGTCCTGCCCGGCTCCGACGGGACGGTGTCGGGTACCGCCTTCGACGACTACGTCGACGACGAAGGCAACCTGAAAAAGCCTGAGCCGGAGAAGGACTCGTAGCCGTAACGCCGACGTGATCCCTTCCGCGCGGCCCGATGTTCCACCCGCGCGGCCGAAACCGCGCAAAAGGGACATCGGACGCGTGTCCTGCGCGTATCTCTCGCCGATCACCGGCGTGCGGGGTTAGACTTCGCCATCTTTCTGGTGAGTTTCACCTCGTGATCGGGGATATGGGTCGTGGACTGGAACAACGTCGTGTGGGACAGCTCGATGTGGCTGCTCAAGGCCTACGTCATGACTGTCGTCGTGTTCGTCGTCGTGGTGATACTGCTCGCGCGGTTCACCAAATGGGGCAGGCAGTTCTGGCGCTTCGCCGCGCCTTACTTCGATCCGCGGCGCAGCCCCAAGCCGTTGGCGATCCTGGCGGTGCTGCTCTTGTCGACCGTCTTCGCGGTGCGGATGACGGTGCTGTTCTCCTACTGGTACAACGACTTCTACGATTCGATCCAGAACCTGGACGAGACGGCGTTCTGGCACTTCCTCCGCGTGTTCGCCATTCTGGCGACGGTCCACGTCGTGCGGGCCCTGGTCGAGTACCTGATCGGGCAGACCCTCGACATCGACTGGCGGACGTGGCTCAACCATCACCTCGTCGACGACTGGCTCGACAGCCGCGCGTACTACCGCGACCGGTTCCTGGACGACGCGATCGACAACCCGGACCAGCGCATCCAGGCCGACATCACCAACTTCGTGACCACGTCCCGCTCGCTGTCGATGGGGGCGGTGACGGCGGTGCTGTCGATCGTGTCGTTCACCGGAATCCTGTGGGACCTGTCCGGCCCGATGACCGTGTTCGGCGTCGAGATCTCGCGGGCGATGATCTTCCTCGTCTACATCTACGTGCTGGTGACCACGGTGGTCGCGTTCTGGATCGGCAAGCCCCTCATCAAGCTGAACTTCCTCAACGAGAAACTCGGCGCCAACTTCCGCTACGCGCTGATCCGGGTGCGGGAGTACGGCGAGAGCATCGCCTTCTTCCGCGGCGAGAACGTCGAGCGCCGTACCCTCGCCGGCCGATTCGCGGACGTCATCCGGAACATGTGGCAGATCGTCTTCCGGACCTTGAAGTTCAGCGGATGGAACCTCACCGTCAACCAGACGGCCGTCATCTTCCCGTTCCTCGTGCAGGGTCCGCGACTGTTCACCGGCCAGGTGTCGCTCGGTGACGTGATGCAGACGTCGCAGGCCTTCGGCCAGGTCCACGACTCGCTGTCCTTCTTCCGTGAGTCGTATGCCGACTTCGCGAGTTTCCGCGCCACCCTCATCCGACTCAACGGCCTCGCCAACGACAACCAGCACGCTGCCGAACTTCCGGTCCTGAAGACCGGCAAGTCGGGCGACGATCTCCAGGTCGAGAAGCTGGACGTGCGCATCCCGACGGGCGAGACGCTCATCGAGGGCCTCGCGCTCACCGTGAGCCCCGGCCAGTCGTTGCTGGTCAAAGGTCCTTCGGGGTCGGGAAAGACGACCCTGCTCCGCACCCTCGCCGATCTGTGGCCCTACGCCGACGGCACCGTGTCCCGGCCCTCGGGGGAGGCGATCTTCCTCTCCCAGCGGCCGTACCTGCCCCTCGGTTCCCTGCGGACCGCGCTGGCGTACCCGAAGGAGCCGACGGCGTCGGACGACGTCGTGCGCGACGCGCTGACGAAGGTGTCGCTGGGCAACCTGGGTGATCGCCTCGACGAGACCGCCGACTGGACGCGCATCCTGTCGCCGGGTGAGCAGCAGCGTCTCTCGTTTGCGCGGGTGCTGATCGCCCGGCCCGCGGTGATCTTCCTCGACGAGGCCACGTCGGCGATCGACGAGGGGCTCGAGCACACGCTCTACACCCTGCTCGGGACCGAACTCCCGGACAGCATCGTGGTGAGCGTCGGGCACCGCAGCACCCTGAACCAATTCCACTCCCGTGGGGTGGAACTCGAGGGGGAGGGGCGGTGGACGGAGTCGGAACTCGTCGGGTGAGGCCGGCTACCTCACGTCCAACCGTGTCCTGAACTGGAGGACGCGGTACGGGTCTCCCGTGGTCGTGTTCCATTGCGACACAAACAGATGCAGGTCGTCCCGGGTGGATGCGGGATGGATGTAGCCGCCGTAGATCTGCGCCCACGTTCCGTACGCGGCTCCCCAGTCGCCACCGGCGACCTGCACGATCGGCTCCGACCACGGGCCGTCGATACGCTCCGCGGTGCGGGTGACGATCGCGTGGACAGCGGGATCGAAGTACGCGAGGACCCAAGTGCCCGCGATGTTTCGCAGGCACATCTCGCCGACGGGCCCCGGCAGGATCGGCGTCGCGGGTTGGCCCCAGGCCCAGTCCGTGGCGGGGTCCCAGCCCCAGTCCTCGTAGGCTGCCGGATCGAGAATGTGCGCTTCGGGGACCCGCCGCAGAATCATCCCGCCCGGATTGGTGCGGTCGAACGCGCTGGAGATCACGTAGACGTAGCCGTCGTGGCGTTCCATGGTCCACAGTTGGTCGAGCGACCCGCCGCGGTTGTCCCAGCGGGCGGGTGTGCGGTGCCAATTCTCGCCGCCGTCGTCGGAACACGCGAGATATGTGAAGTTCGTCGGCCAGTCGGCCGACTTCCACGAGTGCACACTGACGACGGACAGATATGTCCGGTCGTCGATCGTGACGGCGTCCGCGGGAACGACGGTGAACTCACTGCCCGGCGAATCCCGGTCGGGGAGTTCGCGGACGTCGTGCGCGTTGGGAAGGATCTCCCGCGCCTTCCGGCCGCCCGCTGCGGATTCGAACTCGATGCCGGCGCGGAGATCGGTTGTGGCGGAGCGCAGCATCACGGGACTGCGCCACCCGCGGCCCTGTCGACCGTGTGAGCTGAACGTGTCGCCGAAGAAGAACGCGAACCTGCCGTCGGCCAGGCGCACGGGACAGCCGAGGTCGGTGCCGTGCACACCCCAACGCCGCGTCGCCGCGCCGGTGACCTCCTTGACGAAGGTCGCTGCCGGTGTGGTCGTGCTGCCCGGGATACGCACTCCTCCCAGTCGGTGAGCGGTCAGGACGTCTTGCGGTAGGACGCGGCGAGTTCGTCGGCGCGATCCCACGGCGACCAGTCGACCTCGCGGCCGTCGAGCTGCGCTTCGACCACTTCGAGTCCTGCGTGCCAGCCGGCGGCGTGCGCGTAGGCGGATTCTTCCTCTTCCACGGTGTGGGTGAGCGTCAGCCAGCAGCCGCCGCTACCGTCCGGAACGAGTTCCCAATGCAGCGTCTCCGCATCCCACAGATACTCGAGGATGTGCGCGGGGTGAACCGAGATGACCGTTCCGGTGGTGGTCTGATCGGCGGGCAGTCCGAATCGGCGCACCTGCTCCGGAGTGACCCGGAAGACGAGTTCGGCGCCCGGAGTGAGGTCGAATTCGACATCGGCGGGGAACCAGGCCTTCAGGTACTGCGGGTCGGTGAGAACACGCCACACCTTCTCCGGCGAGTGCGAGAGCGCTTGCTGGAATCGAAGGGCTACCCGCCCGTCGTAGGTGAATGTGACGGTGCCGAGCTCCATGGGTGACCTCCGTGCTCGAGGGCGTACCTGTCCCACCATGGTACTGGCAGGACGGCGCAGAACCCCAGGATCGGCCACAAAAAACAGCTGCTACCTGCGGGTCGTCAGTCGTCGACCGAGGACAGGCCCAGACGCTGCAGGCGGTGCGGGTCGGCGAGGATGTCGATCCGGGCGATCTTCCCGCCCACGACGGTGAAGGCCATGACCGACATGGCCTTTCCGTCGGGTGCGGCCACCACTCCGGCGGCGCCGTTCACCAGTGCGAGCCGGGCGAACGGAGCAAAGCGGGAGAAGGTGAGGGCCTGCTCGGTGACGGCGCGGGCGCCGCGCACCAGGGTGGATCCCGGCCCGCCGTGGTCGGCGCGTAGGACGATGTCCGGGTCGAGCAACTCCAGCAGGGCATCGAACCGTCCGCCGCGCGAGGCGGCCATGAATGCCTCGACGACCTCCCGCTGGCGGGCGAGATCGGCGTCCGGAACCGGTTCGGATCCCTGGACGCGGCGGCGTGCGCGGCTCGCGAGTTGCCGGGTCGCGCCGGGGGTGCGTCCGGCGATCGGAGCGATCTCGTCGAAGGAGAGGGCGAACATGTCGTGCAACACGAAGGCGAGCCGTTCGGCGGGCGCCAAGGTGTCGAGGACGACCAGCAGCGCGAGACCGACGGAGTCGCCGAGCACCGCCTCGTGTTCGGGATCGGCTCCATCGATCTCCCTCACGATCGGATCGGGCACGTGGATGTCCAGGGACTCCTCGCGCCGCGTCCTCCGTGAGCGGAGCATGTCGAGGCAGACTCGCGCGACGACCGTCGTCAACCATCCACGCAGGTTCTCCACCTCCGCCACCTCGGCGCGGCTGAGCCGGAGCCAGCCCTCCTGGACGGCGTCGTCCGCCTCGCTGAGCGAGCCGAGCATCCGGTACGCGACCGCTTTCAGATGCGTCCGGTTCTGCTCGAATCGGTGCGCCAGAAATTCGTTGTCGTCCATCTGTCACATTCTCTCGTCGCGGTCCGTCATACCAGTGACGAACGAAAACAAGCCGAGGTGACATCACATCACCCGAATACCTTTGGAGGCAGGCAATCATGAAAGCCCGAATGACCAACCCCGCGATGATCGTTCCCGATGCCATGAAGGCACTTCTCGCTCTGGGGAAGGCTGCGTCGAAGGCGGACGTGCCGCCCGTGACCCATGCCCTCGTGCACCTGCGATCGAGTCAGATCAACGGATGCAGCGTGTGCGTGGACATGCATGCGCGTGAGCTGGAAAAGGAGGGGGAGACCAACGAGCGGATCTTCGCCGTGTCGGCATGGCGGGAGGCGCCGTACTTCAGCGACGCCGAACGCGCGGCCCTGGCACTCGCCGAGTCGATGACCCGGTTGAGTGATCGCGCGGACGCGGTGCCCGACGACGTGTGGGACGAGGCCGCCCGGCACTACGACGAGGAGGCGCTCGCTGCGCTGGTCCTGTCGATCGCCACCGTGAACCTGTGGAACCGCCTCAACGCCGCCACCCGGCAGGTCGCGGGACAGTGGTGACACAGGCACCGTAAGGGGGAGGAGACGCGAATCGCAGGTCAGAGAAAGCATCTGACCTGCGGTCGCGGGTGAAATTCTGGCAGTGCCCTCGGTGAGACTCGAACTCACACTGGACGGGTTTTGAATCCGTTTCCTCTGCCAATTGGGATACGAGGGCGTGTTGCGCTGTACCACTGTAGAAGATCGCCGTCGGGAGTCAACCACCGGTACCCTTCTAACGTTCGCTCCCCGCGCCGGGGTCGTCCGAGCAGAGGAGAATGATGGCCATGAACGCTCCCCAGCAGCAAGGTGTGCCGTCGCAGCCGCGACGGGTCGTGGTGGCCGAGGACGAGGCGCTGATCAGGCTCGATCTGGTCGAGATGCTGCGGGAAGAGGGCTACGACGTGGTCGGTGAGGCGGGGGACGGCCAGGCCGCCGTCGACCTGGCGGTGGAGCTGAAACCGGACCTCGTGATCATGGACGTGAAGATGCCCCGTCGCGACGGCATCGATGCGGCGTCGGAGATCGCGGCGAAACGTATTGCGCCGGTGGTCATTCTCACAGCGTTCAGTCAGCGCGAGCTGGTGGAGCGGGCTCGGGACGCCGGGGCGATGGCGTATCTCGTCAAGCCGTTCTCCACGGCCGACCTGGTGCCTGCGGTCGAGTTGGCGGCGAGCCGGTTCAAGGAGGTGACGGCGCTCGAGCGGGAGATCTCCGATCTGTCGGAGCGACTGGAGACCCGCAAGATCGTCGAACGCGCCAAGGGCGTGCTGATGGAGAAGCAGTCGCTGACCGAGCCCGAGGCGTTCAAGTGGATCCAGCGGGCCGCGATGGACCGCCGGTCCACCATGAAGGCGGTCGCCCAGGTGGTCCTCGAGACCCTCGGCGGGGAAGCCCCCTCGAGCTGACCTCGCGAGTTCGGCGACAGCCGACGCGTTTTCGCCGGAGACGGTTCAGGCGCCGGCCGGGAAGTCCGCGGAGCGGCTGACGTCGGCCCACCGCAGGGTCTGGGTCTCCGGCATCAGGTTGTCGTCGACTCCGTGCGCCTCCTCGTCGCCGACTGAGGCCCGTCACGCTACGTCCGCGTAAACACTCGCGATTTTCAGATCACAGTAAGGTCACGAGGCTTTCCGGACGGATCGCGAAAGCCGCCGGACCGCTAGCGTCTGATCCCACAGCGGACGCCAACTCGGGTGGCGCCCGCACACAGGTGATCTAAGGAGAGTTTGGATGGCTAAACGGACCCTCGTGCGGGCGGCCGCGGTTCTCGGCGCGGCATCACTCGCACTGGCAGGTTGTAGTTCGGACAGTGGCGACGACTCCGCGAGTGGGAGTGACAGCTCTGCCTCGGCCACCACTGTTTCCACCGACTGCACCCCCGAAGAGGCGGCGGCAGCGGGTGCCCCGTCCACTGCGCCACTGAAGATCGGAACCCTGCTCCCCGACACGGGAAGCCTCTCCTTCCTCGGACCGCCGATGGTGGCGGGTACCCAGCTCGGTGTCAACGACGTCAATGCCGCCGGTGGGGTTCTCGGTCAGCCGGTCCAACTGATTCCCGGCGACTCGGGCGACACCACCACCGACACGGCGAACACCACCGTGGACAGGGAACTGGCCGCAGGCACGCAGGTGATCATCGGTGCGGCGTCGTCCTCGGTGTCGCTGAAGGTCATCGACAAGGTGTCCAGCGCCGGCGTCGTGATGTTCTCCCCGGCCAACACGTCCGACCAGTTCGTCTGCTACCCGGACAAGGGCCAGTACTTCCGTACCGCGCCGACCGATGTGCTGCAGGCTCAGGCCGTGTCGCAGCTCATCTCGGACGACGGCGGGCAGCGCGTGTCCATCCTGGCCCTCAACGACCCGTACGGAACCGGGCTCGCCGACAACATCCAGAAGAACCTCGTCGACGCCGGCATCCCCGAGGACCAGATCCAGAAGATCATCTACGACCCCAACGCGCAGTCCTTCAACTCGGAGGTCGACCAGGTCAAGGACTTCGCACCCGACGCCGTCGCGGTGGTCGGATTCGAGGAGTCGGCGAAGATCATCACCCGCATGCACGAGGTGGGCATCGGCCCGTCCGACGGCATGAAGGTCTACGGCGTGGACGGCAACATGGGTAACGCGCTCGGTGAGTCCGTCGCCGCGCCGCTGCTCGACGGCATGCAGGGCACCACGCCCCTCACCGACGTCGGTCCGGCCTTCCAGGACCGTCTCAAGGGCATCAACCCGGGGTTGATCGACTTCAACTACGCCGGTGAGTCCTACGACGCCGTCGTCATCGCCGCGCTCGCGGCGGAGTCGGCGAAGTCGACGGCGGGTCGCGACATCGCCGCCAACATCAACAACGTCACCGAGGGTGGCACTCCTTGCACGTCGTACCAGGAGTGCCTGCCGCTCGTGCAGGCCGGCACGGACGTCGACTACAACGGCATCACCGGCAAGCTCGACTTCGCCGCCGCCGGTGAGCCGTCGATCGGTTCGTACGGCAAGCTGAAGTTCGGTGCCGACAACAAGCTGACGACGGACGGGTACATCGTCGTCGGCGGGTGATCACACACACCTGAAACGGACTGTGGGCCAGGGAAACCTGGCCCACAGTCGTGTGTATGCAGTGAGCTACTTCTTCTCCTGACTTCCCGCCAGGGTCCCGAGGTACAGCTCGATCACCTTCGGGTCGTGCATCAGGTTGGGGCCGGAGTCGGTATAGGCGTTGCGGCCCTGATCCAGGACGTACCCGCGGTCGCAGATCTGCAGACACCGGCGGGCGTTCTGTTCCACCATGATCACCGAGACGCCCGCCGCGTTGATCTTCTTGCAGCGGATGAACACCTCGTCCTGGAACATCGGGGAGAGTCCGGCGGACGGCTCGTCGAGCAGCAGCACGGACGGGTCCATCATCAGCGCGCGGCCCATCGCGACCATCTGCCGTTCACCGCCGGACAGTGCGCCCGCCTTCACCTTCTTCCGCTCGGCGAGCAGCGGGAAGAGGTCGCCGACGAACGCGAACCGTTCGGCGAAGAGCTTGGGGCGCAGATACACCCCCATCTCCAGGTTCTCCTCGATGGTCAGCGACGGAAAGACGTTCTGCGTCTGCGGGACGTAACCGACGCCCTTCTGGACGAGGACGTGGGCCGGTTTGGACGTGATGTCCTCGCCGCGCAGGGTCACCGATCCCTCACGCACCGGAATCAGCCCGAACAACGACTTCAGGAGCGTGGACTTCCCGGCGCCGTTGGGGCCGATGATGCCGACGATCTCACCCTCGCGCAGAAAGAAGTTGCATTCACGCAGGATGTTGACGCCGGGGATGTAGCCGGCCACCACGCCGTCCGCACGGACGAGGGCGCCCTCGGCGAGCCGGGCATGCTCCTCGGGGGTGGCCGCGAATTCCGCTGGGGTCAGTTCGGTCATGGGTTCTCACGCCTCAGCTCGGTGATGTCGGGTTCGGAGAGGTCGCCGCCGGTCTCGAGGGTTTCGGCCTCGGCACTCTCGAGAGCTTCGGCCAGGACTGCCGTGGCGCCCACCGGGTTTCCCTCGGCGTCGAACTCGAGGGCCTGATCGTGGTGGCTGCCGAGATAGGCATCGACCACCGCGTTGTTGGACGAGAGATGCTCCGGCGTGGATTCGGCGATCACACTGCCCTGCGCCATCACGACCACCCAGTCGCTGATGTCGCGGATGACGTCCATGTCGTGCTCGACGAACACGACGGTCATGCCCTCGTCCCGCAGCGATTTGATGTGCCCCAGGAGGCTCTGCGTCAGTGCCGGATTCACCCCGGCCATCGGCTCGTCGAGCATCACCACGGTCGGTTCCGTCATCAGCGCCCGCGCCATCTCGAGCAGTTTGCGCTGACCGCCGGACAGCGAACCGGCGAGGTCGTCGGACTTGGTGTCGAGTGTGAATCGCGCGAGCAATTCGTTGGCGCGCTCTGTGACGGCGCGCTCCTGTCCCTTCCACGTCCACGGAAGCAGGGTGTTGAATATCCGCTCGCCGCGTTGCCCGGTGGCGCCGAGCCGCACGTTGTCGAGCACCGTCAGCTTCGACAGCGCCTTGGTGAGCTGGAACGTGCGGACGACGCCGCGGCGCGCCACCTGGTGCGGGTACATCCGGCCGAGGGACTGCCCGTCCATCGACCAGGTGCCGCTGTCCGGCCGGTCGAAACCGGTGAGGAGGTTGAACAGGGTGGTCTTGCCTGCTCCGTTGGGTCCGATCAATCCGGTGATGCAGCCGCGCTGAATCTCCAGATGCGCCACGTCGACGGCCTTGAGTCCGCCGAACGTACGGGACACGTTGTCGACGACGAGGATCGGGTCGGGTTTCGGTGCGCCGGGGGAGTGCGGGACGTCGGTGAAGATGGAGGCCCGTTCCTCGGCGGAGAGCACGGTGTCGGTTTGCAGATGATCCGGCAGTCTGTGGTCAGGCATTGAGCTGCACCTCCCGCTTGTTGCCCAGTATGCCCTGCGGCCGGAAGACCATCAGCACCGCGATCATGATGCCGAGGAGGACGAACCGCATGGCGCCGACCTGCTGTTCCGTCAGTGGCAACAGCGGTTCGGGCCCGGAGATGGCCTGCCGCAGCAGTGCGTCCGGGATGGCCAGCAGGAACCAGAACAGCATCGCACCGACCACCGGTCCGAAGACGGTGGCCGCGCCGCCGAGGATGAGCGCGCCGAACGCGAAGAACGTCTGGGCGGTGGAGTAGAAGTCGGGGTTGATCGACTTGGTCTGCAATGCGTTGAACACACCGCCGAGCCCGCCGATCATGCCGCCGAGGACCAGCGCCTGCATCTTGTAGACGAAGACGTTCTTGCCCAGCGCGCGGGCAGCGTCCTCGTCCTCGCGGACGGCCTTGAGGACGCGGCCCCACGGGCTGTGCGTCAGCAGGTACACGAACCCGCACAGCACGAGGACGAGGGTCCATCCGACGACCATCGACCAGAGGTCGTCGCCGTAGAACTTGACGCCGAGGAAGTTGTACTGCTTACCCGAATCGAACGGGCTGAGCGTGGTGAACGGATCCGCGAAACCGAACAGGCCGTTGGTGGATCCGGTGATGGAATCCGAAGCGGTGGACCGGAATATCAGCCGCAGGATCTCCGACGCGGCGATCGTGACGATGGCGAGGTAGTCGGCCCGCAACCGCAGCGTCGGGATACCGAGGACGACGGCCAGCAGCCCGGCGGCGGCGAGACCGACGAGGATGCCGACCCACAGCGGCTGATGGTAGGTGACGGTCATGATCCCGACGCCGTAGCCGCCGAGGAGTGCGAAACCGATCTGACCGAAGTTCAGCAGTCCGGCGTAGCCGAAGTGCAGGTTGAGGCCGATCGCGAGCAGCGCGTAGAAGATCGCCGACGGACCGATCAGCTGGGCGAGAGAGACCTGGAGTGCTCCTGTGACGTCCATGCCCTCACCCGATCCTTTGCCGGCTGCCGAGTATGCCCTGAGGTCGGACGACCAGGATGACGATCAAGATGAGCAGTCCTCCGATGTACTTGAGGTCGGGGTTGATCACCAGCGTCGACAGCTGGACGAGCAGACCGACGATCACGCAGCCGAGCAGCGCCCCGTAGGCGGTGCCGAGTCCGCCGAGCGTGATGCCGGCGAACATCAGCAGCAGGAGCTTGAAGCCCATCTCCCACTGCACGCGACCGCCGAGTTCGGAGATGCCGAACAGGACGCCGCCGAGGGCGGCGAGGCCGCCGCCGAGACCCCACACGAAGCGGATCACCCGTTCGACGTCGATGCCGGAGGACGCGGCCAGGTCGCGGTTGTCGGACACCGCGCGCATGGCCTTGCCGATGCGGGTCTTCTGCAGCAGCAGGGCCACTCCGACGAGGACGACGAGACTGATGGCGATGCTCACGAGGTTGGCGTCGGTGATCGCGATCGGTCCCCAGCTCCGTTCGACCTGCGCCTGGTAGTCGACGAACGGCTCCGCGCGATCGGAGAAGAAGATCAGGATCAGGTAACGCAGGGAGATCGCGAGGCCGATCGACACCACCAGCTGCGCGATCAGGCCGGTCTTGCGCCGCCGCAGCGGTTTCCAGATCGCGGCGTTGTTCAGCAGACCGATCAGGATTCCCACGATGACGGCGAGGATCGTGGCCGGGATCAGCTGCACCCCGAACGTCACGTTGATCACCCACGCCGCAACCGCTCCGAGGGTGACGAGTTCGCCGTGCGCGAAGTTCGTCAGGCCGGTGGTGCCGTAGATCAGGCTCAGTCCGACACCGGCGATCGCGATGACGAGGCCGAACCGGAGTCCGTCGATGGTCTGGCGAATCAGCTTCTCGTAGAACGGGACCGCGGAACCGGTCCGGGCCTCGCCGAACGAGAAGATCACCGTGTTGGTGCGACCGGCCACCACTTCGCGTTCCACCGTGCCCTGCACGCTGACGTCGTCGGGAAGGGACTCGGCGACGATCTCGAACGTGTACGTGCCGGGCGCGAGCTGGAGTTCCCAGCGGCCGTTGGACTCCGACGTCGCCTTCGCCACCTCGGTGCCCGAGGAATCGAGTGCGCGCACCTCGACGTCCGCGAGCCGTTCGCCGGCGTTGTTGAGATTGCCGCTGACCCGCACCGCGTTCTCCGGGGGCGTCGGTTGCCCGCTGGTTGCGGGTGGTGGTGGCGGGGTGGGTTCCTGTGCCGCCGCGGGACCGCCGAAAGCGATCGCCGCGACGAGGCCTAGCAGGACGAGGACGAACGCACGGCCGAGTTGCCGGGTGACCGACCCTCGCCTCGTGCGTCTCCTCGCGGATGTCGGTCGCGTCCTCACTGCTGGGAGTCGCTTCCTCACGGTTGGGGCCACGCAGGTCCTCCGGGGACGTGTAGTCGGTCAGGAACGTGCGGCGACGGACTCGACTACCGCCCGTGCCGCAATTTCCGGACTCTAACGGCTCCGGTCGCACGAAATCGGGTTCTCGGATTTCCGGCACGTTTCGGTTGGGTATCGCATCCGGCTGATCGGTGTCGGATCCGCTCCCTAGACTGGGCAACCGTGAGCCCTGCAACCACCCCCCGGTCCACCACGTCCCCCGCGTCGTCCGACGATCGCCCCACCCTGATGCTGCTCGACGGCCACTCGCTGGCCTTCCGTGCGTTCTACGCCCTGCCCGCCGAGAACTTCAAGACACACAGCGGTCAGGTCACCAACGCCGTCTACGGGTTCACGTCGATGTTGATCAACCTGCTGCGCGACGAACAGCCCTCCCACGTGGCGGCGGCGTTCGACGTGTCCAGGCAGACGTTCCGGGCGGAGCGGTTCCCGGAGTACAAGGCGAACCGCAGCAAGGCGCCGGACGAGTTCAAGGGACAGGTCGAGATCACCAAGGACGTGCTCGGGGCCCTCGGCATCCCGGTGATGGCCGAGGAGGGCTTCGAGGCCGACGACATCATCGCCACCCTCACCACCCAGGCCGAGGCGCTCGGATACCGGGTCCTCGTGGTCACCGGCGACCGGGACTCGCTGCAGCTGGTCACCGACGGGGTGACGGTGCTCTACCCCAAGAAGGGCGTCTCCGATCTCACCCGGTTCACGCCGGCAGCCGTCGAGGAGAAGTACGGGCTCACACCTGCGCAGTACCCCGACTTCGCGGCCCTGCGCGGCGACCCGAGCGACAATCTGCCGGGAATCCCGGGGGTGGGGGAGAAGACCGCCACCAAGTGGATCAAGGAGTACGGCGATCTCGTCGGTCTGGTCGACAACGTCGACAAGGTCCGCGGCAAGGTCGGGGACGCGTTGCGGGAGAACCTGCCGAACGTCCTGCTCAACCGGGAACTCACCGAGATGGTCCGCGACGTCCCGCTGCCGTACACCCCGGACCAGCTGATGCTCGCGCAGTGGGATCGGGAGAAGATCCACGCGCTGTTCGACGACCTCGAGTTCAAGGTGCTGCGTGATCGGCTGTTCGCCACGCTCGCCCCGGTCGAGGCGGAGGCCGAGGAGGGCTTCGAGGTGCGCGGTAGTGCGCTCGAACCCGGTGCGGTCGCGGACTGGTTGTCGGCGCACGCGTCGACGGGTGAGCGATCCGGCGTGTCGGTGGTCGGCACCCGCTCCCCGTACGGGGGAGACGTGACGGCGATCGCCATCGCGGCCGCCGACGGTGAGGGGGCGTACATCGCCACCGCCGCCGCCACCCCGGAGGACGAGAAGGCCCTCGGCGACTGGCTCGCCGACGCGGATCAACCGAAGGCCCTGCACGAAGCCAAGTGGGCGATGCACGCGCTCCGCGGACGCGGCTGGGTGCTGGGCGGTCTCACCAGCGACACCGCGCTGGCGGCCTACCTGGTGCGGCCGGGGCAGCGGACGTTCAACCTCGACGACCTGTCGCTGCGGTACCTGCGCCGGGAACTGCGGGTGGAGGAGACCGGCCAGGAGCAGCTGTCGCTGCTCGACGACGCCGATCAGGTCGACGCCGAAGCCGCCGAGACCGAAATTCTCAGCGCCCGCGCCGTCCTCGACCTCGCGGCCGCGCTCGACACGGAACTCGCGAACATCGAATCGACGGCTCTGCTGTCGGAGATGGAGTTGCCGCTCCTGGAGGTGCTGGCCGACATCGAGGCGTCCGGTATCGCCGTCGACGGCGACCACCTGCACGACCTGCAGAGCCGGTTCGCCGCGCAGGTCTCGGAGGCGGCCGAGGCGGCCTACGGGGTCATCGGCAAGCAGATCAACCTCGGGTCACCCAAGCAGTTGCAGGTCGTGCTGTTCGACGAGCTGGAGATGCCCAAGACGAAGAAGACGAAAACCGGCTACACCACGGACGCCGAGGCGTTGCAGAACCTGTTCGAGAAGACGTCGCACCCGTTCCTCGAGCACCTGCTCGCGCACCGCGATGCGACGCGACTGAAGGTGACCGTTGACGGTCTGCTGAAGACGGTCGCCGAGGACGGGCGCATTCACACGACGTTCAACCAGACCGTCGCGGCCACCGGCCGGCTCTCGTCCACCGAGCCCAACCTCCAGAACATACCGGTGCGGACCGATGCGGGCCGCCAGATCCGGGACGGCTTCGTCGTCGGCGAGGGTTTCGACTCGCTGCTCACCGCCGACTACAGCCAGATCGAGATGCGGATCATGGCCCACGTGTCCGGCGACGAGGGTCTGATCGAGGCGTTCAACACCGGGGAAGATCTGCACAGCTTCGTCGGTGCCCGCGCCTTCGGCGTGCCGATCGAGGAGGTCACGCCCGAGCTGCGCCGGCGGGTGAAGGCGATGTCCTACGGCCTGGCGTACGGGCTCAGCGCATTCGGGCTGGCAGCCCAGCTCAAGATCTCCACCGAAGAGGCGAAATCGCAGATGGAGGCGTACTTCGCCCGATTCGGCGGGGTTCGCGACTACCTGCACGAGGTCGTGGAGCAGGCCCGCAAGGACGGCTACACGTCGACGCTGTACGGGCGCCGCCGCTACCTGCCCGACCTCACCAGTGACAACCGCCAGCGGCGGGAGGTCGCCGAGCGGGCCGCGCTCAACGCCCCCATCCAGGGCACCGCCGCCGACATCATCAAGGTCGCCATGATCAACGTGCAGCGTTCGCTGCGCGAGGCGGGTCTGAAGTCGCGCATGCTGCTGCAGGTCCACGACGAACTCGTTCTCGAGGTCGTCGATGCGGAACGGGAACGGGTCGAGGAGCTGGTCCGCGACAAGATGTCCTCGGCCATCGAACTGTCGGTGCCGCTCGACGTGTCCGTCGGCACCGGTCGCAGTTGGGACGCCGCCGCACACTAGGCGGCGGCGCTCCTCCGCCCTATTCGGCCGGAGCCTGCTCGGCGATCTGCTTGCGCACCTCGTCCATGTCGAGAGCCTTGACCTGCGTGACCAGATCCTCGAGCGCCGCCGGCGGCAATGCGCCCGGCTGGCTGAACACCAGCACGCCCTCACGGAACGCCATGATCGTCGGGATCGAGCGGATGTTCGCCGCAGCGGCGATGCCCTGCTCCGCTTCGGTGTCGACCTTGGCGTGTACCACATCGGGGTGCTGCTCGGACGAGGCCTCGAACGTGGGCGCGAAGGAGCGGCACGGTCCGCACCACGATGCCCAGAAGTCGACCAGAACGACGTCGTTGCCGGTCACGGTCTCGTCGAAGTTCTGCTGAGTCAGTGTCTTGGTGGCCACGAGGGTCCTTTCGTTCGGTGACTGTGTTGCCTGTGCAACGCCGGGTCGCCGCCGATTCTTCCCTGCGTGCTTCTCAGCCGGTGCGCTCCGTGGCGCGGAACGTGCGGCGGTACGCCTGCGGGGTGGTGTGGCGGAGCCGCAGAAAATGCTGCCGCAGGACAGCGCCGCCGCCGAAGCCGACGCGCTCGGCGATCACGTCGACCGAGAGGTCCGAGTTCTCCAGCAGGTGCTGCGCGGCCAGCACCCGCTGGTCGCTGAGCCACCGGGCGGGGGTGGTCCCGGTCTCGGCCTGGAAGCGCCGCGCGAACGTGCGGGGTGACATGTTGGCCTTGGCGGCCACGGCGGTGACCGTGAGGTCGAGGGCGAGGTGCTCGGTCATCCAGTCGAGGAGCGGCCCGAGGGTGTCGATCGTCGTCGACGGCAGCGGCATCGCCACGTACTGGGCCTGGCCGCCGTCCCGGTGGGGCGGGACCACCATGCGCCGGGCGATGCCGTTGGCCACCCGGCTGCCCTGTTCCTTGCGCACGATGTGCAGGCACAGGTCGATGCCGGCGGCGGTGCCCGCGCTGGTCAGGACGGGATCGTCGTCGACGTAGAGGACGTTTGGGTCGACGGTGGCCGCGGGATGGAGTTCGGCGAGCCGCTGGGCGTGCCGCCAGTGGGTGGTGCATTTGCGTCCGTCCAGCAGTCCGGCCGCACCGAGCACGAACGCGCCGCTGCAGAGACTGGCGACCTTGGCGCCCCGGTCGACCGCCGCCCGGAGTTTGCCGAGGAGCGGATCCATGCACGGATCGGGGTCCTTCGCGCACACGAAGGTGCCGTCTGCCTCGGCGTAGGTTCCGCCCGCGGGGACGACGACGAGGTCGGCGTCGTCGAGCCGGTCGAGGTCGTACGGAACGTCGATGCCGTAGCCGAAGCGGGTGCGGATGGGTTCCGGAGAGCCGGCGACGAGAGAGAAGTCGTAGGTGGGCAGACCGTCGTCGGATCTGTCGAATCCGAACACCTCGCAGGCGACACCGAGTTCGAACGCCTCGGTGAGTGGCATGAGCGGTAGGACCACCTTTTTCAGCACCACACCAGTATGGCAGAAATACGGTCAACTATGTCATTTCTGCCACTTTTTCTCCGGGGCAAAGGGAACCAGGCTGAAGACATGACAATTCTGGTCGTGGTACTCCTCGTGTTCCTGGCGCTCGACGCGCTGGCGCTCGCCGGCCGCACGCCCGACACCCACAACGAAGTCACCCAGCACGGGGACTTCCGGTTTTGAGAGCGAATCTGGCGGTCCAGTACGCGGGCGCGGCGCTCGCCTGGGGCGCGAGTTTCCTCTTCATCAAGGTCGGGCTCGAGGGCCTGTCCTTCACCCAGGTCGTCCTGTGGCGGCTGGTGTTCGGGGCGCTGACCCTCGGTGCCGTGCTCGGGCTCACCCGGACGCGGTTGCCGCGTGACGCGATCACCTGGGCGCATCTGTCGGTGCTGGCGGTCGCGCAGTGCCTCGTGCCGTGGTTGCTGTTCAGCTGGGCCGAGCAGAGCATCAGTTCGGGCCTCGCCAGCATCTTCAACGCGACGACGCCGCTGATGACGATGTCGGTGGCCCTGGCGTTCCTGCCGGGGGAGAAGCTCACGGACGCAAAGCTGTTCGGGTTGCTCCTGGGATTCTCGGGTGTCGTGGTGGTGCTGGCGCCGTGGCAGGCGGGGATCGTCGGCAGCGTTCCCGCTCAGCTCGCGTGCCTGGGGGCCACCGCGTCGTACGGCGTCGCACTGGTCTACCTGCGGCGGTTCGTGCTTCCGCGGGGCGTCGACACGCCCACCATCGCGTTCATGCAGGTGTCGATCGCCGCAGCGGCCATGGTGCTCGTCACCCCGTGGGCGGCGAGCGCACCGATGCACCTGACGCCGGCGATCGTCGCGTCGATGATCGGACTCGGGGCGTTCGGCACCGGACTGGCGTTCGTGTGGAACACGAACGTCGTGCGAGGCTGGGGACCCACGGCCGCGTCCACCGTCACCTACCTGACGCCGGTGGTCGGTGTGGTGCTCGGTGCGGTCGCACTCGACGAGCACATCTCGTGGAACCAGCCGGTGGGGGCACTTGCGGTGATCGCGGGAATCGTCGTCACGCAACGGTCTTCGAGACGGGCGGCCGCGACGGCAACGCCCGCCGGTGTGTCGTGATCACGGTGGCGCGGTGATCACCCACTCCCGTTTGGCGTCCCCGTCCCACCGGCGCACCACCGACGCCCGGCCGATGATGTCGCCGCCGTCGAGCAACCGCGCGGCGTCCGCGATCTGATCGGCCGGGAGCCGCCGGGCCAGCGTCACGTGCGGCGTCCACTCGCCCGGGCGGATGTGCGGCGTGATCTCCGTGGAGTGCCCCGCGAGGTCGAACACGGTGTGGTGCAGAGACAGCAGGGCCTTCGACGGAACCACCAGCCGGGACAGCGTGACGTGCCGGCCACCGAACATCACGAGTCCGCCGAGCCGGACGTGGAACGACGGCGTCGGGATCCGGCGGCCCAGCAGTTCGTCGATCTCGGGTGGGATGTGGCGCGCCACGAACAGGGTGATGTGCGGCCGATTCGATTCGGCGCGCACCCGCGTGCGGCTGGGCATCCCGGCGTCCCACAGGCGTTGCCACTCGGCGCGAACGGCAACGTCGGTCGCTTCGTCGAACAGCAGTTCCACCGACTGGACCATGGTAGGCAATGATGGCCTCATGAGCGGTGCTACGGCAAACATTTCCGGGAGACGGATCGGGGTGCTCATCGGCGACGGCATCGGTCACGAGATCGTTCCGGCGACACAGCGGGTGGTCTCGGCCGCGGTCACCGCGGCCGGCAGCGACGTCGAGTGGGTGGAACTGCCCCTCGGCCTGGATGCCATCGAGTCGCACGGCACGCCGATCCCCGACTCCACGCTCGCGGCGCTGGACGCACTCGACGCCTGGATTCTCGGTCCCCACGACAGCGCCGCCTACCCGGAGCCGTTCCGCGGCCGGCTGACACCCGGCGGGGTGGTGCGCAAGCGGTTCGAACTCTTCGCGAACATCCGGCCTGCGCGCTCACTCGCGGGCGTCGCCGCGACGGTGCCCGGCATGGATCTCGTCATCGTGCGGGAGAACACCGAAGGGCTGTACGCCGATCGGAACATGTTCGCCGGGAGCGGCGAGTTCATGCCGACGCCCGACGTGGCGCTGGCCGTCGGCGTGGTGACTCGGCAGGCGTGTGAGCGCATCGCGCACACCGCATTCGAGCTGGCGCGGACGCGGCGCTCCCATGTCACGATCGTGCACAAGGCCAACGTGTTGTCGATGACCACGGGACTGTTCCGGGACGTGTGCCGCGAGGTGGGGGAGCGCGACTACCCGGACGTGCGGATCGACGACGAGCACGTGGACGCGATGACCGCGCATCTCGTGCGGCGGGGAGCCGATTTCGATGTCGTGGTCACGGAGAACATGTTCGGCGACATCTTGTCGGATCTGACGGGCGAACTGTCCGGCTCGCTCGGTACGGCGCCGTCGATCAACAGTTCCGAGACCAAGGTGATGGCGCAGGCGGCGCACGGCGCGGCACCCGACATCGCCGGGCACAACCGCGCCAACCCGACGGCGCTGATGCTGTCGGCCGCGATGATGCTGGAGTGGCTTGGGGACCGCCGCGCGGACCGGCATCTGGCCGGCGCGGCCCACCGGATCCGCGACGCCGTCCGCGCGACGATCGCATCCGGCGTCGCCACGGCTGACCTGGGTGGACTCGCGTCGACCAGTGAATTCACGGAGACCGTCCTCGCCCGCACACTCCGTCGCTGAAACCGCCGCCACAGGCCGCGGCAGGCCGTTAATGTTCGGTAACGACGTCCGCAGATGTGGGTGCCGTAACCTACCGTTCGACTATTCGGAGTTCGCGAGTTCTCCGTCGTCGTAGCTCGCTCGGTGTACCACGATTTCCTTGGAGGACATGCCAGTGTCTGGTCGATCCGTCTTCGCGCGAGGCCGAGTGGCCCGCACCATCTGTGCACTGGCGGGTGGCAGCGCTCTGCTGCTCGCCGGATGCGCCAGCAACACCGAAGGCGGTGGTACGCCGTCCGGCGAAGAGACCGTCGCCGTGGAAGTCGACAAGGTGGATGCCATCGCGGCGACGCTGCCGGAGGAGATCGCCTCGTCCGGCAAAATCATCGTCGGTGTCAATATTCCGTACTCGCCCAACGAGTTCAAGGATCCGAGCGGCAAGATCGTCGGCTTCGACGTCGACCTCGTCGATGCGGTGGGCAAGGTGCTCGGCGTGACACCGGAGTACACCGAGGCGGACTTCGACAAGATCATCCCGTCGATCCAGGCCGGCAGCTACGACATGGGTATGTCGTCGTTCACCGACACCAAGGAGCGCGAGCAGTCGGTCGACTTCACCACCTACTTCAGCGCCGGCGTGCAGTGGGCGCAGCCCGCCGGTAAGTCCGTCGACCCCACCAACGCGTGCGGCCTGCGGGTCGGCGTGCAGACCACCACCATCGAGGATCTCGAGGAGGTGCCCGCCAAGAGCGCGGCGTGCGTCGCGGCCGGGAAGCCGCCCATCGAGATCGTGAAGTTCGACAGCCAGGACGACGCCGCCAGCGCCGTCGCACTCGGCAAGGTCGACGCGATGTCCGCCGATTCGCCCGTCACCGCGTACGCGATCAAGCAGAGCGAAGGCAAGATCGAGGCTGCGGGCGAGGTCTTCGACGCCGCGCCGTACGGCTGGCCCGTCGCGAAGGGTTCGCCGCTCGCGCAGACCCTCCAGCAGGCGCTGCAGCACCTCATCGACGACGGCACCTACCGGACGATCGCGGAGAACTGGGGCGTCGAGGCGGGCGTCATCACGACTTCGCAGATCAACGGCGCCACGAGCTGAGCGGTTGACGAGTGTCTGACGTGGAGAAGGCCCCGGACCGGTCCGGCACCGAGCCGGGGCAGGAACCAGAGCCGATCAAGGCGATCCCGCTGCGGCGGCCCGGCCGCTGGATCGCCGCGATCGTCGTCGGCCTGCTGCTGGCGCTGTTCGTCAACGGTGCGCGCACCAACGAGGCGTACCGCTGGGACATCTACGCCCGCTATCTGTTCGATGCGCGGATCTCGGCCGCGGCGTGGAACACCATCCAGCTGACGATCCTGTCGATGGCGATCGCCATCATTCTGGGTGTGGTGCTCGCCGTCATGCGGCTGTCGCCGAACCCGGTGTTGAAGGCGGCGTCGTGGGGTTACCTGTGGATCTTCCGCGGGACCCCGGTCTACGTTCAGTTGGTGTTCTGGGGACTGTTCCCGTCCATCTACAAGCAGCTGGATCTGGGAATCCCGTTCGTCCACCAGTTCGTGCACATCGATCTGCAGGGCATCAACGCGGCGTTCCTGTTCGCGGTGATCGGGCTGGGACTCAACGAGGCCGCGTACATGGCCGAGATCGTCCGTGCCGGTGTGAACTCGGTCGCCGAAGGGCAGACCGAGGCGTCGGTGGCGCTCGGCATGACATGGTCGCAGACCATGCGCCGCACGGTCCTGCCGCAGGCCATGCGAGTGATCATCCCGCCCACCGGCAACGAGCTGATCAGCATGCTGAAGACGACGTCGCTGGTCACCGCGGTGCCGTACAGCCTGGAGTTGTACGGACGTGCCAGAGACATCTCCGGCGCGAACTTCCAGCCCATTCCGTTGTTGATGGTGGCCGCCACTTGGTACCTCGCCATCACCAGCCTGCTCATGATCGGCCAGTTCTACCTGGAGCGGTACTACTCGAAGGGTGCGTCCCGCAAGCTCACCCCGCGGCAATTGCAGGCACTCGCCGACGCGCAGGGCAAGCCGCTGGTGATCGAACCCGGTCCCGAGACCTTGCCCGACACACCCGGAGGGGAACGACGATGACGCAGATGGTCAAGGCGGACCGGGTCTGCAAGAACTTCGGTGCGCTGAAGGTACTCAAGGGCGTGTCGCTGGAGATCGACGCCGGCCAGGTCCTGTGCCTGGTCGGGCCCTCGGGCTCGGGGAAGTCGACGTTCCTGCGGTGCATCAACCACCTCGAGCAGGTCAACGCCGGGCGGCTGTACGTCGACGGCGAGATCGTCGGGTACTCCGAGCGGGGCGGCAAGCTCTACGAACTCCATCCCAGGGCTGCCGCGAAGCAGCGCCGCGACATCGGGATGGTCTTCCAGCACTTCAACCTCTTCCCGCACCGGACGGCGCTCGAGAACATCATCGAGGCGCCCATCCAGGTGAAGAGGCTGGGCAAGAAGAAGGCGCTCGAGCGAGGACGGGATCTCCTCGAGCAGGTGGGCTTGAGCGAGAAGGCGGACGCGTACCCGGCGCAACTGTCGGGTGGTCAGCAGCAGCGCGTCGCGATCGCCCGCGCGCTCGCGATGGACCCCAAGCTGATGCTGTTCGACGAGCCGACGTCCGCCCTCGACCCGGAATTGGTCGGGGAGGTGCTCACCGTGATGAAGGATCTCGCGGCCGGCGGCATGACCATGGTCGTCGTCACCCACGAGATGGGTTTCGCGCGCGAGGTCGCCGACCAGTTGGTGTTCATGGACGCCGGCGTCGTCGTCGAGTCGGGCAATCCCCGCGAGTTGCTGGCCAATCCGCAACACGACCGCACCAAGTTGTTCCTGTCGAAGCTCCTGTAATGGCCTTCGACCCCGTGAGTACTTACTAACCGCGGGCGGTTACTAAGTACTCACGGGTTTGCGGCAGCTGAAGATGGCGGTGCCGGGGAAGATCTGTCCCCGCAGAGGGCTCCACTGCCCCCATTCGCGGTCGAGCCACTCCGGCCACTCCGGCTCGATGATGTCGCGCACCTCGAGTCCGGCCGCGACGATCTCGCGGACCCGGTCGCCGATCGTCCGGTGGTGTTCGACGTAGGTGGGAACACCGTCGCCGTCGACCTCCACGTACGGCGTGCGGTCGAAGTAGGGGAGCGACGCAGTCAGCCCCCGCGGCCCCGGATCGTCGGGGAAGATCCAGCGGATCGGGTGGTTGACGGCGAACACCCACAGCCCGCCCGGACGAAGAACCCGCGCGACCTCACGCATCACCTGCTGTGAGTCCGCCACGAACGGAACCGCACCAAAAGCCGAACACGCGATGTCGAAGCTCGCGTCGGCGAAGGGGAGGTGCTCGGCTCCCGCATGCACCAGCGGCACGGTCGCGCCTCCCGCCCGCATCGCCTCGACTCCGCGGGTCAGCATCGACATCGACAGGTCAAGCCCGACCGCCCGGGCGCCCCGGCCGGCCAACCACCGCGCGCAGGGCGCCGAACCGCAGCCCACCTCGAGGACGTCCTTGCCCGCCACGTCACCGAGCAGGTGGTAGTCGCCCTCGTGAAGTCCCTCCGGGCACCAGACGAACTCGCCCTCGGTCGAGTCGACACCGAGGAACTCGCCGTGCGTGCGGTGGTAGTCGTCGGCGTCCGCGTCCCACCAGGCGCGGCTCGCGCGCTCACTGGATTCGGAATCGACGCGGACGCGGCTCACCCCGGTGGTTCCGAGGACGCTGTTGGCGGTGCCGTGACGGTCGTCTTCGGGGGAGAGGGGAGAACCGGACGGGCGGGGATCGGACATGGGCAACAGAGTAGAGCGTGGGAACGTGCCCGGGTTTGCCCAGCTTGCCCAGGGGCGCGTAGCCTATTGCACGCGAGTGTCTATGTGTGCGGCATCGGATCGGTTCAGTTCGAGTTCGTTCGGTTCCAGTCGGGTGTCGTTCATTGCGCTTGCGGTGATCTGATTCGGCGGGATTGTTTCGTCGGTTCAGGTTGCTTGTCCGACAGAACACCATCAACCGACCACAACCCGTCCGGAGCAACTCAACACATGCCCTCCACCACCGTGACCTCGCCGCAGGTAGCCGTCAACGACATCGGCTCCGCCGAGGACTTCCTCGCCGCCATCGACGCAACGATCAAGTACTTCAACGATGGCGACATCGTCGAAGGCACCATCGTCAAGGTCGATCGTGACGAGGTCCTGCTCGACATCGGTTACAAGACCGAAGGCGTCATCCCTTCCCGTGAGCTCTCCATCAAGCACGACGTCGACCCCAACGAGGTCGTCTCCGTGGGCGATGAGGTCGAAGCTCTCGTCCTCACCAAGGAGGACAAGGAAGGCCGACTGATCCTGTCGAAGAAGCGCGCTCAGTACGAGCGTGCCTGGGGCACCATCGAGGAGCTCAAGGAGAAGGACGAGGCCGTCAAGGGCACCGTCATCGAGGTCGTCAAGGGCGGCCTGATCCTCGACATCGGTCTGCGCGGCTTCCTTCCCGCTTCGCTCGTCGAGATGCGCCGTGTCCGCGACCTCCAGCCGTACGTCGGCAAGGAGATCGAGGCCAAGATCATCGAGCTCGACAAGAACCGCAACAACGTCGTCCTCTCACGCCGCGCATGGCTCGAGCAGACGCAGTCCGAGGTTCGCAGCGAGTTCCTGCACCAGCTGCAGAAGGGCCAGGTCCGCAAGGGCGTCGTGTCCTCCATCGTCAACTTCGGTGCCTTCGTGGACCTGGGCGGCGTCGACGGTCTGGTGCACGTGTCCGAGCTGTCCTGGAAGCACATCGACCACCCGTCCGAGGTTGTCGAGGTCGGCACCGAGGTCACCGTCGAGGTCCTCGACGTCGACCTGGACCGCGAGCGCGTTTCCCTGTCGCTCAAGGCCACACAGGAAGACCCGTGGCGTCAGTTCGCCCGCACGCACGCCATCGGCCAGATCGTGCCCGGCAAGGTCACGAAGCTGGTTCCGTTCGGTGCCTTCGTGCGCGTCGAAGAGGGAATCGAAGGCCTCGTCCACATCTCCGAGCTGGCCGAGCGCCACGTGGAGGTCCCGGACCAGGTTGTCGGCGTCAACGACGATGCACTCGTCAAGGTCATCGACATCGACCTCGAGCGTCGTCGAATCTCGCTGTCGCTGAAGCAGGCCAACGAGGATTACAACGCCGAGTTCGATCCGTCCAAGTACGGCATGGCGGACAGCTACGACGAGCAGGGCAACTACATCTTCCCCGAGGGCTTCGATCCCGAGACCAACGAATGGCTCGAGGGCTTCGACAAGCAGCGTGAAGAGTGGGAGAACCGCTACGCCGAGGCTGAGCGTCGTCACAAGATGCACACCGCTCAGATGGAGAAGACCGCTGCAGACGAGGCCGCCGAGGCTGCCACCGCTGCTGCCGGCTACTCCTCCGAGTCGGGTGCCGGCGACGCCGATGCCGCTTCGTCCTCCAGCGCCACGTCGTCCGAGTCGGCCGGTGGATCGCTGGCCAGCGACGCTCAGCTCGCCGCTCTGCGCGAGAAGCTGTCGGGCAACGCCTAGCAAGTCCGCCTGACTCGTCAGGCACAGCCGAAGACCCCGCCCCTGCATCGCAGGGGCGGGGTCTCGTCGTTGCGGGTGTGGGGGCGCTCAGTTCGCGGTGGCGGGTATCCAGTACCCGGGCGAAGACTGTACTTCGGCGCGCTTGCGCATGGATGCGAAGCTGTGCCTGCCCTGGCTGATGAATGTCGTGAGCCAGGTTCGCCGATGCTCGGCGAGTGCGGAGGCCACTTCGGGGATCTCTGTGCAGTGCACCCCGCCTGCGATGCCGAGGCGGTGCCGACCGAACTGGTTGCGGTGATCGCGCATGGCGTTCCTCTTCTTCGAGAAGGTGCAGGTCGGGTGCGTTCGCTAGAACATAACCGACCGTGTCGGGCTTCTGTGGTATTTGGGGCAGGTGAGTCTGCCGGGAGGGAAGAGGGTGAAGATCGGCAAGGGACGTGCGCGTTCGTTCCGCGGTGGATGCAACACTGGGAGACGTGTTGAGAATCGGCCTCACTGGAGGCATAGGAGCCGGTAAGTCCACCGTGTCGAAGGTCCTCGCCGAACTCGGGGCCGTGATCGTCGATGCCGATGTGATCGCGAGGGAGGTCGTGGAACCCGGTACACCCGGTCTCGCGGCGCTCGTCGAGCGGTTCGGCGAGGAGATCCGGACCGCGGACGGGACGCTGGACCGGCCCGCCCTGGCGGCGCGGGCCTTCGCCGACGACGAGTCGCGGCTGGCGCTGAATTCGATCGTCCACCCGCTCGTCGGGGCGCGCACTACCGAGATCATCGAGTCGGCACCCAAGGACGCCGTTCTCGTCCAGGACATTCCGCTGCTGGTCGAGGGCGGGATGGGCGCGGCTTTCCACCTCGTCGCCGTCGTGTTCGTCGATGCGGAGGAGCGCGTGCAGCGGCTGGTCGGGTCGCGGGGAATGCCCGAGACCGACGCGCGAGCGCGGATCGCCGCCCAGGCGGACGACGATCAGCGGCGGGCCGCCGCCGACGTCTGGCTGGACAACAGCGGCGCCCCGGGCGCGCTCGAGCCCGAGATCCGGGCGCTGTGGTCGGATCGTCTCGTGCCGTTCGAGTCGAACATCCGCACGCGGACGGTGGTCCGTGTCCTGCCCGAGCTGACTCCGCCGAATCTGCAGTGGCCGGCGCAGGCGGACAGGCTGATCGCCCGGTTGAGCCTCGTCTGCGGCGATCGTGCCGTGCGGATCGATCACATCGGGTCGACGGCGGTCGAGGGACTGCCCGCCAAGGACGTCATCGATCTGCAGGTGACCGTCGCGAACCTCGAGACGGCCGACGACCTGGCCGACGCACTCGCCGACGCCGGGTTCCCCCGCATCGAAAACATCACCGCCGACGACCCCAAGCCCGCGTACCAGGGCGGCGAGACCGATCCGGCGGTGTGGGGCAAGCGAATCCATGGCGGCGCCGATCCCGGGCGGCCGGTCAACATCCACCTCCGCGTCGACGGGTGGCCCGGACAGCAGTTCGCGCTCGTGTTCCGCGACTGGCTCCGGGCCGACGCCGACGCCCGCGCCGAGTACCTCGACCTCAAGGAGGGTGCGGCTGCGAAGGCGGCAACGCACACCGACTACCGGGAGGCGATCACCGCCTACGTCGACGCGAAGACCCCGTGGTTCGACCGCGCTTACCACCGGGCGTGGGAATGGGCCGAGCGGACCGGATGGAGCGCGTAGGTCACCGCCAGTCGATCGGCATGCCGATCGACGCCAGCCAGCGTCCGAGGTCGTGGCCGTGCGCGGCGATCCCGTCGATCGCCGTGGTCGCGGTGAGGATCGCCTGCTCGGCCGCCGACGTGTCGAGCAGGCCGGTGCTGTGCGCCTCCATCAGTTCGTCGACGTCGAGGAGTTCGGTGTCGCGGCCGGTGCGGATCACCAGATCCAGATAGTGGTCCTCGGACTTCCACACGTCGTCGCCCCGGGTGAAGGCGCCGATGTCGACGTAGTGGTCCTGATCGCGCTGGTGGTAGGGGTGGTAATGGAAGATCGACGCGCGCAGACCGAGGTCGGGGAGCAGCCACGACTCCAGGTAGTGGAACTGCCGGTGATCGGAGGTGCGCGCCATGTACAGCCCCCACGGCTCGACGCGGTAGTGATCGACGTGGCGGACGAAACCCTTGGGGTCGGTGTTGGTGTGATCTCGTAGGTCGAAGTACTCGACCTTCGGTGGGTGGATGCCGTGACTCGCGCCTGCCATGGTGGGGAACCTACCGGGATTTTTCAGCCGACGGAGATCGGCGGGGAGTTTGTCGGTACCTCGGCCTACCCTGGTTCCATGGCGTTTGCATCCGAGCACCCCGTGGTGGCACATTCCGAGTTCCGTCCCATCGGGGAGATCGAGCGGTCGGAAGCACGCTTCGAGGTCGTCAGTGACCACAAACCGGCCGGCGACCAGCCCACGGCGATCGCGGACCTCGAACGCCGGATCAACGCAGGTGAGAAGGATGTGGTCCTGCTCGGCGCCACCGGTACCGGTAAATCGGCGACCACGGCGTGGCTGATCGAGAAGGTGCAGCGGCCCACGCTGGTGATGGCGCCCAACAAGACGCTCGCCGCGCAGTTGGCCAACGAGTTGCGCGACATGCTGCCCCACAACTCAGTCGAGTACTTCGTCTCTTACTACGACTACTACCAGCCCGAGGCGTACATCGCGCAGACCGACACCTACATCGAAAAGGACTCGTCGATCAACGACGACGTCGAGCGGTTGCGGCACTCCGCGACGTCGAGCCTGCTCTCACGGCGGGACGTGGTCGTGGTGGCGTCCGTGTCCTGCATCTACGGCCTCGGCACCCCGCAGTCGTACCTCGACCGGTCGGTGCAGCTCGAGGTCGGTGTGGAGGTGCCCCGCGACGCTCTGCTGAGGCTGCTGGTCGACGTGCAGTACACCCGCAACGATCTGGCGTTCACCCGCGGATCCTTCCGGGTGCGTGGCGACACCGTCGAGATCATCCCCTCGTACGAGGAGCTGGCGGTGCGGATCGAGTTCTTCGGCGACGAGATCGAGGCGCTGTACTACCTGCACCCCCTCACCGGCAACGTCGTGCGGCAGGTCGACTCGGTGCGCATCTTCCCGGCCACGCACTACGTCGCGGGTCCCGAGCGGATGGAACGCGCCGTCAAGGACATCGAAGCCGAACTCGAGGAGCGGCTCGCCGACCTCGAGAACAAGGGTAAGCTTCTCGAGGCGCAGCGGCTCCGGATGCGCACTCAGTACGACCTCGAGATGATCAAGCAGGTCGGATTCTGCTCCGGCATCGAGAACTACTCGCGTCACATCGACGGCCGTGGGCCGGGCACGGCGCCCGCGACGCTCATCGACTACTTCCCGGAGGACTTCCTCCTGGTCATCGACGAGTCCCACGTGACGGTCCCGCAGATCGGTGCGATGTACGAGGGCGACATGTCGCGTAAGCGCAACCTCGTCGAGTTCGGCTTCCGGTTGCCGTCCGCCACCGACAACCGCCCGCTGACGTGGGAGGAGTTCACCCAGCGCATCGGGCAGACGGTGTACCTGTCGGCCACACCTGGCAAGTACGAGCTGGGGCAGGCCGGCGGCGAGTTCGTCGAGCAGGTCATTCGCCCGACCGGTCTCGTCGACCCCGAGGTCGTGGTCAAACCGACCAAGGGGCAGATCGACGACCTGGTGCACGAGATCCGCGAGCGGGCGGACCGCGACGAACGTGTCCTCGTCACTACACTGACGAAGAAGATGTCGGAAGACCTCACCGACTACCTCCTCGAGTTGGGAATCCGGGTGCGGTACCTGCACTCGGACATCGACACGCTCCGACGCGTCGAACTGCTCCGGCAGCTCCGGCTGGGGGAGTACGACGTTCTGGTGGGTATCAACCTGCTGCGTGAGGGTCTCGACCTTCCCGAGGTGTCGCTGGTAGCCATCCTCGACGCCGACAAGGAGGGCTTCCTCCGCAGTTCCACCAGCCTCATCCAGACGATCGGCCGCGCGGCCCGCAACGTCTCCGGCCAGGTCCACATGTACGCCGACAAGATCACCGACTCGATGCAGCACGCGATCGAGGAGACCGAGCGACGTCGCGAGAAGCAGATCGCCTACAACGAGAAGATGGGCGTCGATCCGCAGCCGCTGCGGAAGAAGATCGCCGACATTCTCGACCAGGTCTACGAGGAGGCCGAGGACACGGCCAGCGGGGTCGAGGTCGGCGGTTCGGGGCGCAACGCCACTCGCGGTCGCCGCGCCCAGGGCGAGGCGGGACGCTCGGTCAGTGCCGGCGTGTACGAGGGCCGCGATACGAAGTCGATGCCCAGGGCGGAGTTGGCGGATCTGGTCAAGGAATTGACCGATCAGATGATGAACGCGGCCCGCGATCTGCAATTCGAACTCGCCGGGCGACTCCGCGACGAGATCGCCGATCTGAAGAAGGAATTGCGCGGCATGGATGCTGCGGGCCTGAAATAGCGGGGAACCGAGGCAGTACGGTCGCAAGTATGGATGCACACAACGCAGGTCGTACGGCTCGGTCCTTGGAGTTGCTTCATTCGCTCAGCTACTTCGTTCCCGAAGTCGAGGAGCGGCTGATCGAGGCAGGTCTCGAACCGGGTCGGATGGGCTACTTCGCGGGACGTTCCGCGCCGATGGGCGCGGTCGGCGCGGGCGTCGTCACTGCCACCTTCTTCAACTTCAGTCCGGCGGCGATGGAGTCGATCATTCCGCGCGCCTGGGGTCTGGCCACGCCCGCGGCCATCGTGGAGGCGCGGTACCGGGGTGTCGGCGAGGCGTACGTGCGACTGCTCGGTGAATCGGTGACGAATTCGCCGGAGATGGCCGAGGCAGCCGAACTCGTGTCGATCGCGGCGCGGGGCATCCCGGGTGTCGAGGGAAGGCCGCTCTATGCGGGATACGCGGAGGTGGAGTGGCCGGACTCACCACACCTCGCGTTCTGGCATGCCCTCACATTGTTGCGCGAGTACCGCGGCGACGGTCACATCGCCGCCCTGCAGACGGCGGAACTGAGCGGACTCGAATCGCTGATCACGCACACCGCGACCGGATTCGGGTTCCAGAAGAAGTTCGCGATCACCCGCCGCGCCTGGACCCAGGATCAGTGGGATTCGGCGAGCGACAGCCTGCGCGACCGGGAAATCCTGGACGCCCGAGGCGAACTCACCGCCGAAGGCAAGGAATTGCGGGAACTGGTCGAGGACCTCACAGACGATCTCGCGTTGGCTCCGTGGGCCGCGCTGGGGGAGGACGGGGCAGCCCGGCTCGTCGAACTCGCGACCCCCTGGCGTGACGCGATCGTCGCTGACGGAGTGTTCCCCGCCGGCGTGTTCGGTCCCAAGGTCCGCACGTCATGCTGACGCCGATCACAGCCCGCGCGCACGCGGAATGTGATCCGTCATGCACTGGGGATATCCCCTGTGGCATGTGCTGCAAATGCACCTATCCGGGCACCGATACCGCTAGGGTCAGCGCAGTGGCTGCTGGGTCCAGGCATGACGTATGTCTGGACCCCGGCCAATTGACCACCGCAGACATGGAGGAATGAATGAGCGCCTACCGGACCGTTGTCGTCGGAACCGATGGCTCCGAGTCGTCGTTTCTGGCCGTCGAGAAGGCTGCCGCCATCGCGGCGGACGCCGGTGCCAAGCTGATCATCGCCTGCGCGTACTACCCGGCCGACCCGAAGGACGTCGGGCAGGCCGCCGACGCTCTCGGCGACGAGGCCTACCAGATCACCGGTTCGGCCCCGACGTACGAGATCCTGCGCACCGCGAAGGAGCGCGCCCACGCCGTCGGCACCAAGGAGGTCGTGGAACGCGCTGTCGTCGGTGCCCCCGTCGAGTCGCTGCTGAACCTGGTCGACGAGGTCGAGGCCGGTCTCCTGGTGATCGGCAACCGTGGACTCAACACCCTCACCGGACGACTCCTGGGCTCCGTTCCGTCCGACGCCGCGCGCAAGTCCACGTCCGACGTCCTCATCGTTCACACGGTGCGCTGACGCAGGAGAAGATCAGCAGTAATTCGCCTCGGCGGCATCGAGATAGACCCGCGCCACCTGCTCGGGGGTGAGGCCGCTGTCTGATGTCGCCGAGGCGAACTGCGCCATCGGGGTCAGATGCGCGAGGATTGTGGCCTCGTCGGTGCCCTCGGACAGCCGGCCGCAGATCCCGTTGGCCAGCGCCATGACCGTGTCGTCGGGCAGCGCCGGGATACCGGCGTCGATCAGCGATTCCTTGTAGCGCTGCCCGCGGGCGTCCAGATGTGACGCCGCCGTGGTGGAGGCAACCGAGGCCGACGGCGGGTCGGAGGCAGTCGCCTCCGAGCAGGCGGTCAGCACGATCGTGGTGAGGACGAGTCCGCACCCGATCAGCCGACCGCGACCGCCCGACGTCACGACTGGGTCCCGACCTCGGCCGGAGCGAGATCGGACAGTACCGCGGGCAAGGGCCTGGTGTGCACCACACCGAGCCGTTGCGTCGCGCGGGTCAGGGCCACGTAGAGGTCGTTCATTCCCCGCGGCGACTCGTCGAGGATGTCCTGCGGCTCGGCGATGAGCACCGAGTCGAACTCTAATCCCTTGACATCCCGCACCGTGAGGACGCTGACGGAGTCGGATCGCAGATCGGCGAGGGCGGCGACGAGGTCGTGGCCCCCGATCACGACAGTCGTGCCCGGTCCGGTTTCCCGGGACACACAGGTGCGCACGGTGTCGGGGAAGTCGTCCTCGGAGACCCCCAGTGCCCAGGGCGTGAAGCCGGATTCGCGGACCGACCGCGGTACGGTCTGTTCGGGGTCGATCTCGGCGAGAACCCGCCGCGCCGACGTCATGATCTCCGCCGGTGTGCGGTAGTTGACGGTCAGTTCCGTCAGCTTCCACCGCTTGGCGACATACGGCTCGAGGATCCGCTGCCATGACGACGTTCCCGCCGGGTCGCCGGTCTGCGCCGTGTCGCCGACGAGCGTCATCCACCGATTCGGTATGCGGCGCATCAGCATTCGCCAGGCCATTTCCGAGAGTTCCTGCGCCTCGTCGACGATCACGTGACCGTAGGTCCACGTTCGGTCGCCCGCGGCGCGCTCCGCGGTGGTCTGATGCTGTCCCACGTCGTGGCGCGCGGCCAACTGGCTGGCGTCGATCAGGTCGTAGGCCATCAGGATCTCGGGGTCCAGCTCGTCCTCGAGGTCCTGCGGGGCCGAACCCGTCAGGATGTCCAGGGCACCCTGGGCGTCCGCGATCTGCGCCCGCCACTGGCGACGGGCGCGTTCCCGTTCCGCGGCGTCGTCGACGCCGAGGAGTTCGGCCAGTTCGTCGAGCAGCGGGGCGTCGGCGGTGCTGAAGCCGCGCACTCCGGGTCGGCGTAGCGAGTCACGTTGCGCTTCGGTGAGATTCGGGGCGGCATCGGCCAGCCGCTTCGGCGAGGCGTACAGCTCGGCGAGCACCTGCTGCGGCGACAGTTCCGGCCACAGCGCGCTGATCGCCCTCATGATCTCCGGATCTTCCCGCATCTCGTCACGCATGTCGGCGATATCGTCCCGGCTCAGCAGGTTGCCGCCGTCGACGACGTTGGCACCCAACGCGTCCGCGAGTTGCTGGGCGAGCGCCTCGATGACGGCCGACACGAAGATGGGGCGGGCCAGGTTGTGCGGGCGCCGCGACGATCGCGCGCGGCCGCGAGCACGGGTGACGACCTTGCGGTCGAGGGTGACCTGGTAGGTGTCGAACGTCAGCTCGACCGGTCGCGACGGCACTTCCTGCCGATCCCGGACCGCCTTCTTGAGGACGTCCAGCATGTCGAGTGAGCCCTTGATCTCGCCGGCATCGAGGCTGTCCTCGACGGTGGCGCGGACACCGGGGTAGAGGTCGCCGATGGTCGACAGCAGGACACCCGTCTCGCCGAGTGAGGGGAGCACCTGGCCGATGTAGTCGAGGAACGTGGCGTTGGGGCCGATGATCAGGACGCCGGCCTTCGCCAGCTGCTGGCGGTAGGTGTACAGCAGGTAGGCGGCGCGGTGCAGCGCGACCGCGGTCTTGCCGGTCCCGGGACCGCCCTGGACCACCAGCACGCTTTTGTGCTCGGACCGGATGATCGTGTCCTGCTCGCCCTGGATCGTTTCGACGATGTCGTTCATCTGACCGGTGCGGGCCGCGTTCAACGCCGCGAGCAGTGCGCTCTCACCGGCCACGCCGTCGGAGCCGGTGACGGTGCCCGCGGCCTCCGCCGCCGCCAGGTCGAGGTACTCGTCGTTGACGGCGGTCACACGGCGGCTTCGGGTACGGATGTGCCGTCGACGGGAGACCCCGTCGGGGGCTGCCGGGGTGGCGAGGTAGAACGGGCGGGCAAGGGGCGCACGCCAATCGAGAAGCATCGTCTCGTAGTCGTTCTCCTCGTCGAGGATTCCGAGGCGCCCGATGTAGCGGTGCTCGCCGTCGAGGTCGATGCGCCCGAAGCAGAGCCCGTTCTCGGCGGCGTCGTACTTGGCGAGGTCTTCGGTGTAGAGCTGATTGAAGGACTCCCGCTCACTGCGGGCCTGCGGCGTCCCCCCGGTTTCGAGCAGTACACGGCTCAGCCGGTTCGCCGCGTACCGGCGAAGCCCGTCCAGTCGGGTGTAGAGCATCGTCACGTACTGCTGCTCGAGCTCGCGCTCGTGGCGTGACGTGTCCTCGTCGGGCAAGAGGTCTCCTTGACTGGTTCGGCTGCAACCGGAACGGCTGCAAAAGTGCCTGGACAGTCTAGTCGGCCCCGGAGCGATGCCGCTGACGTCGCAGGTCAGCGGTGATCTCCGGGGCCGATCAGAGCGAATATCCGGCGCGGTCGGCGCCGCGGCTCGGGTCAGTGGGACAGTTCGTCCCGCTTGGCCCGTGCCTTCTCGAGCGCGGCTTCCGCTTGCTTGCGGGCCCGCTTGCCCAGGACCTCGCTGCGTTCCGCGGCGGTGCCGGCCCATTCGCCGCCCTTCTCCCGGGCGACCTCGGCCAGTTCGGGTCCGCGTTCCTTCGCGACGTCGACGAGTTCCGCGCCGCGCTCCTTTGCCAGTTCGACGAGTTCCGCGCCGCGCTCCTTGGCGATCTCGGCCCACTCGGAGCCGTGTTCCTTGGCGACGTCCGCCCACTCGGGGCCGCGATCCGCCGCGACCTTCGCGAGTTCGGCGCCACGGTCTTTCGCGACCTCGAGGAGTTCGGATCCGCGCTCGGCGGCCTCTTCGGTCAAGATGCGGGCACGCTCCGACGCTACGGCCAACGCCTCCGCGATCTCGGGACCGTGATGGTCGTGACCCGATCCGAGCGGCAGGGCCGCGACCACGGTCTCCTGAGCGTGCCGGGCGGCGCGGCGTCCACGCCAGCCGAGGGATGGTTTGCCCTCGGTGTCGACGGCGGCGATCAGCAGTCCGCCGAGCAGGCTGACGTTCTTGAGGAACTGAGTGCGCTGTGCCGCCTTCTTGGCCGGGTCGGTCTCGTTCCAGAAGTCGTGCCCCACAACGGTAGTGGGCACGAGGCTGCCGGCCAGTACGAGCGACGCGAGTCGCGGCGCCTTCCCGGTGGCAAGGAGCACTCCGCCGCCGATCTGCACGGCGGCGTTGATCTTGACCAACGTCTCCGGGTCGGACGGGATCTTCTGAGTGACGGACTCGGGAAGCGCCTCGGTGGACTTGTCGATCAGTGGTGCGGCGGCCTGTGCTCTCTGCGCCGGATTTCGAAGTGCATCGATCCCTCCGCTGATGAAGACTGCGGACAGCAGTGGGCGAGCGATACGACGGACAAGCATTCCTGGCCTCCCAATGTCGAGTTCTCCCGTCTCACACTAACGAGAGTTCTGGGCAGTCGTCGGCGTACGACACTGTTGCCGAACCGACGGTCCGCCCATTCACCAGTACCCAGGGAGGCCGATCGCCAATCGCGGGCCGTCCGGCGCGCGATCGGCGATCGGGTGCGTCACCAGCCGCGCTCGCGCCACTCCCCGAGGTGGGGGCGTTCCGCGCCGAGGGTGGTGTCGTCGCCGTGGCCGGGGTAGACGACGGTGTCGTCGCCGTAGCGGTCGAAGAGCTTGGATTCGACGTCGGAGAGCAGCGATGCGAATGCGTCGGCGTCGGCGGTCTTGCCCACACCGCCGGGAAAGAGGGAGTCGCCGGTGAAGAGGTGGGTGCGTCCGCCGCCCGCTTCCGTGAGCGCGAGCGCGATGGAGCCGGGGGTGTGGCCGGCGAGGTGGATCACGTCGAGGGTGACCTCTCCGACGCCGACCGTGTCGCCGTCGTCGAGGAGGCGGTCGGGTCGGACGGGGAGCGCGGCGGCGTCGAGCGGATGGGCGGCGGTGTCGACGCGTGTGGCCGCCGCGACGTCCTCGAGGGCCAGCCAGTGGTCGCCGTGCTGGTGGGTGGTGACGATCAATTCGAGGGACGGGGCGTGTTCGTCGATCAGTTGGTTGACGCGGTCGGCCTCGTTGGCGGCGTCGACGAGGACGGATTTTCCGGTTGCGGAACAGACGACCAGGTACACGTTGTTGTCCATGGGGCCGACGGACATCTTCGTGATCGTGGCTCCCGGAACCGTGCGGCGCTGCGGCGCCGAACCGGGGGAGACGTGGCCGGTGTACGAGTCTTCTATCACCATGGGCTGCTCGGTCATGATGGGGAGGCTACCGTCGAATACAGGCAGGTGAGTGGCAGGGCGGCCATCCGTCCCACAGAACGTGTCGGTGCCCCCGTTTACCATGGCACGGCCAGAGGGCTCAGCGTTGCTGCGCGTCCTCGGCTGTCGAACAATGAAGGGACTTGGAGTGGCGGATCGCCTGATCGTGCGGGGTGCCCGTGAGCACAATCTGCGAGGGGTCGATCTCGATCTACCCCGCGACAGCCTGATCGTGTTCACCGGGTTGTCGGGCTCGGGTAAGTCGAGTCTCGCGTTCGACACGATCTTCGCCGAGGGCCAGCGACGTTACGTCGAGTCGCTGTCGGCGTACGCGCGCCAGTTTCTCGGTCAGATGGACAAGCCGGACGTCGACTTCATCGAAGGTCTGTCACCGGCGGTGTCCATCGACCAGAAGTCGACCAACCGGAACCCGCGGTCCACGGTCGGCACCATCACCGAGGTCTACGACTACCTCCGCCTGCTGTATGCGCGGGCGGGCACCGCGCACTGCCCGGTGTGCGGCGAGCAGATCGCGCGGCAGACGCCGCAGCAGATCGTCGACCAGGTACTCGACATGGAGGAGGGCACCCGCTTCCAGGTGCTCGCCCCGGTGGTGCGGACCCGCAAGGGTGAGTTCGTCGACCTGTTCGACCAGCTCAACGTGCAGGGTTACTCCCGGGTGCGGGTCGACGGCGTGGTGCACCCGCTCACCGATCCGCCGAAGCTCAAGAAGCAGGAGAAGCACGACATCGAGGTCGTCGTCGACCGCCTCACCGTCAAGGCAAGTTCCAAGCAGCGGCTCACCGACTCCGTCGAGACCGCGTTGCGGTTGGCGGAGGGCATCGTCGTCCTCGACTTCGTCGACCGCGAGGAGAACGCCGCCGACCGGGAACGCAGGTTCTCGGAGAAGTTGGCCTGTCCGAACGGCCACGCGCTGTCCATCGACGATCTCGAACCGCGGTCGTTCTCGTTCAACTCCCCGTACGGCGCCTGCCCCGAGTGCACCGGTCTCGGAATCCGCAAGGAGGTCGACCCCGACCTCGTGGTCCCCGACCCGGAACTGTCGCTCGAAGACGGCGCCATTGCACCCTGGTCGATGGGGCAGAGTTCCGAATACTTCGGCCGTCTGCTGTCCGGTCTCGGCGACATCCTCGGCTTCGACATGAAGACGCCGTGGAACAAACTCCCCGCGAAGGCACGCCGGGCGATCCTCGAGGGCAGCGAGGAGCAGGTCCACGTCCGGTACAAGAACCGGTACGGGCGTACCCGTTCCTATTACGCCGAGTTCGAGGGCGTCATGCCCTTCCTGCACCGCCGGCTCGAGCAGACCGAGTCGGACCAGATGAAGGAACGCTACGACGGCTACATGCGCGACACCCCGTGTCCCGCGTGTGGTGGCGCTCGCCTGCGCCCCGAGATCTTGTCGGTGACGATCGCGAACGAGAAGTTCGGCATGAAGTCGATCGCCGAGGTCTGCGAACTGTCGATCTCCGATTGCGCCGACTTCCTGAACAGCCTCACGCTCGGCAGCCGCGAGGAGGCCATCGCCGGTCAGGTGCTCAAGGAAGTCCAGGCCCGCCTCGGCTTCCTGCTCGACGTGGGCCTCGAGTACCTGTCGCTCGCACGCGCCGCCGGGACACTGTCCGGTGGTGAGGCGCAGCGTATCCGTCTCGCCACCCAGATCGGTTCGGGTCTGGTGGGTGTCCTGTACGTGCTGGACGAGCCGTCGATCGGTCTGCATCAGCGCGACAACCGGCGTCTCATCGAGACCCTGACGCGCCTGCGCGACCTCGGGAACACGCTCATCGTGGTCGAGCACGACGAAGACACGATCCGCACGTCCGACTGGGTGGTCGACATCGGACCGCTCGCGGGCGAGCACGGCGGAAAGGTCGTCCACAGCGGGCCATACCAGGAGCTGCTCGACTGCGAGGAATCCCTGACCGGTGCCTACCTGTCGGGTCGCAGCCACATCGAGATCCCCGCGATCCGCCGTCCCGTCGACCGCAAGCGGCAGGTCACGGTGATCGGTGCGCGCGAACACAACCTCGGGGGCATCGACGTCAGCTTCCCGCTGGGCGTACTTACGTCGGTGACCGGCGTGTCCGGGTCGGGTAAGTCGACGCTCGTCAACGACATCCTTGCCACGGTGATGGCCAACAAGCTCAACGGCGCCCGCCAGGTGCCAGGCCGGCACACCCGTATCAACGGGCTCGACCAGTTGGACAAGCTCGTGCAGGTCGACCAGTCGCCGATCGGCCGCACCCCGCGTTCCAACGCGGCCACCTACACGGGGGTGTTCGACAAGATCCGCACCCTGTTCGCCGCGACCACCGAATCCAAGGTGCGTGGCTACCAGCCGGGCCGGTTCTCGTTCAACGTCAAGGGCGGCCGGTGCGAGGCCTGCTCCGGCGACGGCACGCTGAAGATCGAGATGAACTTCCTGCCCGACGTGTACGTACCGTGCGAGGTGTGCCACGGGGCTCGGTACAACCGGGAGACGCTCGAGGTCCACTACAAGGGCAAGACCATTGCCGAGGTCCTGGACATGCCGATCGAGGAGGCCGCGGACTTCTTCGAGCCCATCACCTCGATCCACCGGTACCTCAAGACCTTGGTCGAGGTCGGTCTCGGATACGTCCGGCTGGGGCAGCCCGCGCCGACGCTGTCCGGTGGTGAGGCACAGCGTGTGAAGCTCGCCGCAGAACTGCAGAAGCGTTCGACGGGCCGCACGGTGTACATCCTCGACGAGCCCACGACGGGTCTGCACTTCGAGGACATCCGCAAGCTGCTGGGGGTCGTCAACGGGTTGGTCGACAAGGGCAACACGGTGATCGTGATCGAGCACAACCTCGACGTGATCAAGACGTCCGACTGGGTGGTCGACATGGGCCCCGAGGGTGGGTCCGGCGGCGGAACCGTTGTGGCACAAGGCACCCCGGAGGAGGTGGCGCAGGTACCGGAGAGCTACACGGGGCGGTTCCTCGAGAGCGTCCTCGCGGTGCCGGCGCCTGTTGCCGCAAAGCCGAAGGCGGCCAAGTCGTCGGCCACCCGGAAGTCCGCGTCGGCGAAGAAGACCGCCGCGGCCTCCGCGGCACCGCGCAAGCGGGCGCCGAAGAAGGCCGCAGCAGTCAGCTGAGTTCGGTCAGACCGTGGCGGCCGCGTTGATCGCGTTCGCCAGATCTGCCGGCCGCGACCACATCGGCCAGTGGCCGGTCGGCAGATCGAAATAGTCGACCTTCGCGATCTGCGCGAGCTCGGCGGCCATCGGGTGACCGGCCTCGGCCATCTGTCGGATGACCTCCGACGGGAAGCTGGTGCAGATCACTGTGGTCGGCACGTCCAGTCGGCTGCCGTCGCGGAGGTCGAGTCTGTCCCTCGCAGGACCGGCCGGTTCCGGCACCGCCCGGCTGCGGAACATGTCGAGCGTGGCGTCGTCCAGTCCGTCGAGACTGCTGCCTTCGGCCTCGAGTTCGGACCACGACGGAAGCGGGATCTCGGTGACCGCAGGATCGAGATCCTCACGGAGTGCGGCGCCGTCCTGCAGCGGGCCGGAGTCGACGTAGACCAGCCGGGCCAGTCGTTCGGGAACCCGGTCGCTCGCGGCGTAGGCGACCGGCCCGGCGCCGCTGTGTGCGACCACGACCGCACGCTCCGACGGCGGCGTCGCCGACACCGCGTCGACGACGGCGGAGATGTGGTCTTCGAGACGGATGGTGCTGCGATCGGTGTCCACCGAGTCGAGGCCGGGCAGGGTCAACGTCGTGACGTGATGTCCGTGGCCGGCGAGGTCGGATGCCACCGACTCCCAGGCCCACGCGCCGAGCCAGAATCCGGGAACCAAAATGATGTGAGTGGTCGAGTTGCCGGGTACTTCGCTTGTCCGAGTCATGAGACAACTGTGAACCCGCAACGGTGACATCAGCGTGTCACCGTATTTGTCACGGTCGCATAACGGAATTCGTCGGCGAGAATCGAGACTCTGTCGTGGTCGTTCGGCAGACTGCCCTCATGGACCGCCCAGCTCGCCTCCACGCCCTGACGGAAGAACTACGCCGGGCGGGGGACCGGGGCCGCACTGCGGAGCAGTTGGCCGCCCAGTTCGAGGTGACCACCCGCACGATCAAGCGGGACATCGCGGTGCTGCAGTCCTCCGGCGCGGCGATCCGGGCCACCGCGGGGCCGGGCGGGGGTTACGGGATCGTCGGGAACGGCACGCTGCCTCCGGTGAATTTCACGCCCGCCCAAGCGGTCTCGGTGGCTCTCGCCCTCACGGCGTGTCGCGACGCGCCGTTTGCGACCGACGGCCGGGCGGCGCTGGCCAAGTTGCTGGACGTGATGGACGCGGAGTCGAGGGAGCGGGTGGAGCGGCTCGGCGCGAAGGTGTGGATCCGGCGTGACGCCGAACTCGACAGCGCGGAACCGCCGATCCGCCGCGTCGTCGAAGAGGGTTTGCAGCGCGAACTGATGGTGTCGCTGCGCTATGTGGACCGGGACGGCGGCCGCACCGAGCGGGTCGTCGAACCACACCTGCTCGCTCACACGAGGGGGTCGTGGTTCCTGATCGCGTGGTGTCGGAGCCGGTCGGGTGTCCGGTGGTTCCGGCTCGACCGGGTGTCCGACGCCACCCTCACCGGCCGGTCGTTCGTCCCCCGCGATCCAGACCTCTTCGGCGAACCGCCGCGCGACGCCCACACCGTGTTCGACCGGTGAGGTCCGATCAGAGCGCGCGGGCAGCCGCCACGGATCGGTTCAGCAGCGACACGAGGACCGACTCGTCGACGTCGGCGAGTTTCTTGACGTAGAGGCAGCCCTTGCCGAGCTTGTGCTTGCCGAGTGCGGCGAGTTCGGCCTCGTGCTCGGTGAAGTCGAGCGAGAGGTACAGGGTGAGCGCCGAGGCCCGGGGGGAGAAGCCGATCAGGGCGGTATCGCCCTCGTGCCCGCTGGCATACCGGTAGTGACGGGAACCGAATCCGATGATGCTCGTGCCCCACATCGCGGGCGGCTCACCGCTCGCCGCGGTGAGCAGTTCCACCAGTCGCACACTGTCGGCGCGCTTGACCGGGTCGGCGACGGTGTCGAGAAAGTCGTCGACTCCGGCCGGCGTCTTCCGGGTCTTGTTGCTGCTCGCCATGTCAGTACACGGGGCCGGTGTACTTCTCGCCGGGACCCTTGCCGGGCTCGTCGGGGTGCGAGGATGCTTCGCGGAACGCCCGCTGCAATGCCTGGAGGCCTTCGCGGATCGGTCCGGCATGCGGTCCGAGGTACTCGATCGATGCGGTCACCAACCCGGCGAGGGCGGTGATGACGCGCCGGGCCTCGTCGAGGTCGAGGTGCGGGCTGGACTCGGGATCGGGGTCGGACAGGCCGAGCTTCTCGGCTGCCGAACTCATGAGCATGACCGCGGCGCGGCTGATGACCTCGACCGAGGGAACGTCGGCCAGCTCCCGGACGTCGGTATTCTGGTCGCCGCCGGCCGGGGTGCCTTCGTTCGGGGTGTGATCGCTGTTGTCCGTCATGCCTTAGAGGATTCCACCAGTGTCCGGCGGCGCAACGTCCCGGTATCGATTAGCTCACGACGTGCGCAAATGTTACCCTTGACGCAACGACCGCCTTCGGATTTGTCGGGGGCAGCAAGTGGAGTCCGACTCCCACCTCTGCGCGGCAGGTGAAACTGCAGCTCAGTGGTCCGGTCGCTCGGTCCGAGGCTACTCGGGTCGAGTTCCTCGAGTGTGAGGAGATGAGGGATCGGCGTGAGCCGTGAGTTCGTCTGATCGGTCGACATCGGGCCCCGCATGGTGAGAAGAATTCACCGCAGCGGGGCTTTTTTGTTGGGAATCCGGGCGTACGGGCTGCCGGCGGTCTCGAGACAAGACCGTTCAACCTAGGAGGCCCCATCAGCACTGAGACCCGCATCAACGATCGCATCCGAGTTCCTGAGGTCCGCCTCGTCGGACCCGGAGGTGAACAGGTTGGCATCGTGCGTGTTGAAGATGCACTCCGCTTGGCCCTCGAGGCCGATCTCGACCTGGTCGAGGTGGCCCCCGACGCTCGCCCGCCGGTCTGCAAGATCATGGACTACGGCAAGTTCAAGTACGAGGCCGCGCAGAAGGCGCGTGAGTCGCGCAAGAACCAGCAGCTCACGGTCATCAAGGAGCAGAAGCTCCGCCCCAAGATCGACGATCACGACTACGAGACGAAGAAGCGCAACGTCGTTCGCTTCCTCGAAGCCGGATCCAAGGTCAAGGTCACGATCATGTTCCGCGGACGTGAGCAGTCGCGTCCGGAACTCGGATTCCGACTGCTGCAGCGTCTCGGTGCAGACGTCGCGGATCTCGGGTTCGTGGAGACGTCCGCCAAGCAGGACGGTCGAAACATGACGATGGTGCTCGCTCCGCACAAGGGCGCGAAGACCCGTGTCAAGGCGCAGGAAAGCGCCGCGGCGCCGCCGGCGCAGCGGGCTGCTCCGGCACCTGCCGAAGCGGCACAGGCTCCGGCGACACCTGCGGAGCAGGCGGGCGGCAGTGCGCCCGGCGAAGCGCCGACCAGCTAGTCCGACTACACCAGCACGACCCGGATCACGGTCCGGAAACAGAGAACTGAGGACTCCATGCCCAAGTCGAAGACCCACAGCGGCACCGCGAAGCGATTCAAGGTGTCCGGCAGCGGAAAGATCCTGCGCCAGAAGGCCGGTCGCCGCCACCTGCTCGAGCACAAGGCCACGAAGGTGACCCGTCGCCTCGATGGCGTGGCTGTCGTCAGCAAGGCTGACACTCCTCGCATCAAGCGCCTGCTCGACATCTGAGTCGACACCCCTTTTACTGACCACCCGGGGCAGCTCACCGCCCCAAGATTGACAGGATTTTTCAGTGGCACGCGTAAAGAGGGCGGTAAACGCCCAGAAGAAGCGTCGTTCGATTCTCGAAGCCTCCAGCGGCTACCGCGGACAGCGCTCGCGCCTGTATCGCAAGGCCAAGGAACAGCAGCTCCACTCGCTGACCTACGCCTACCGTGACCGCCGTGCGCGCAAGGGCGACTTCCGCAAGCTGTGGATCACGCGTATCAACGCTGCTGCACGGGCGAACGACATCACGTACAACCGCCTGATCCAGGGTCTGCGTCTGGCCGAGATCGAGGTCGACCGCAAGAACCTCGCCGAGCTGGCTGTCTCCGACGCGGCGGCATTCGCCGGCCTCGTGGCACTGGCCAAGGCGGCGCTCCCGGCCGACGTGAACGCTCCCGCCGGAGAAGCAGCCTGAGTCTCGTACCCCGGCCTTTCGAGCCCCGGCCTATTGAGCCTCGGAAACGACCCGTGGACCCGCTCACCGAGCGCACCCCACGGGTCGTTTCTGCTGTCAAGCTGCTGAGAACGGCGGAGCGCCGCAAGGTCGGACGTTTCCTGGTGGAGGGCGAGAACTCCGTCGGCGAGGCACTCGGCACCCGGGCCGTGCACGACCTCTTCTACACCGAGGACGCGGAGCAGCGGTATGCCGGGTTGATCGACCGTGCGCACACCGCGGGTGTCCGCACGGCGCTGGTGACGGACCGGGCGGTTCGGGCGCTGAGCGATACCGTGACCCCACCGGGTCTCGTCGCGGTCTGCGACCTTCTCGACGTACCGCTGGCCGACGCGGTGCGACCCGGAATCCGTCTGCTCGCGGTTCCGGTCGCGGTCGCGGAGCCGGGCAACGCGGGAACCGTCATCCGGGTCGCGGACGCGGTGGGCGCGGACGCGGCGATCCTCGCGGGCGACAGTGTCGACCCGCACAACGGCAAATGCGTCCGGGCATCCGCGGGCAGCCTCTTCCACCTTCCGGTGGTGCGAGAGCGGGACACCGCCGCGGTACTCGACAGCATCAGCGCGGCCGGAATTCAGTTGCTCGCCACGGCGGCGGACGGCGAAGTCGATCTGGACGACGCCGACGAACTGCTGGCCCGCCCCACAGCGTGGCTGTTCGGCAACGAGGCGCACGGTCTCGACGCGGCCATCTCGGCGCGGGCGGACCACCGTGTGCGGATTCCGATCCACGGCCGTGCCGAGAGTCTCAACCTGGCGACGGCGGCGTCGATCTGCCTGTACTCGAGCGCGCGGATCCAGAACCGCAGGCGAACCGACAGCTGAAACGGCGAAAATCGGATCGCATAAGATTTGACGGCGAGCTGTTTCGGTTTCGTCGTGAGTGTTGACTGAAAGAACTTAAGGAGTGGCACCGGTCGTGGCTAAAAAAGAGGGCGCTGCCTCGGGGTTCGAAGGCAACGCGGTCGATGCGAGCGCGCTCACCGACGACGCTCTGACTGCGGCAGCGGAGAGCGCCGAGAAGGCGTTCGCTTCGGCAGCGGATCTCGACGACCTGGCGAAGGCCAAGGTCGAACACATGGGTGACAAGTCGCCGATCGCCCTCGCCCGCCGCGGACTCGGAGCCCTCCCGGGTAAGGAGAAGGCCGACGCGGGCAAGCGCGTGAACGTCGCCCGTACCCGGATCTCCGCGGCATTCGACGATCGCCGCGCCGTGCTGCTCGCCGAGCGCGACGCCGCCGTCCTCGTCGCCGAGTCCATCGACGTGACGCTGCCGTCGCAGCGTCAGCCGGTCGGCGCCCGCCACCCGATCAGCATCATCTCCGAGCAGGTCGAGGACGTGTTCGTGGCCATGGGCTGGGAGGTCGCCGAGGGCCCGGAGGTGGAGACCGAGCACTTCAACTTCGATGCGCTCAACTTCCTGCCGGATCATCCCGCGCGGACGATGCAGGACACGTTCCACCTCGCGCCGGAGGGCTCACGCCAGGTGCTGCGCACACACACGTCGCCGGTGCAGGTACGCACGATGCTGTCGCGCGAGGTGCCGATCTATGTGGTGTGCCCGGGACGGACGTTCCGCACCGACGAACTCGACGCCACACACACCCCGGTCTTCTCCCAGGTGGAGGGGCTCGCCGTCGACAAGGGCCTCACCATGGCTCACCTGCGCGGCACGCTCGACGCGTTCGCCCGCGCACTGTTCGGTCCCGAGACTCGCACACGGATGCGCCCGAACTACTTCCCCTTCACGGAACCATCCGCCGAGGTGGACGTGTGGTTCCCGAACAAGAAGGGCGGCGCGGGCTGGGTCGAGTGGGGCGGCTGCGGCATGGTCAACCCGAATGTGCTGCGCGCCTCCGGAATCGACCCCGACGTCTACACCGGATTCGCGTTCGGCATGGGACTCGAGCGCACGCTGCAGTTCCGGAACGGGATTCCCGACATGCGCGACATCGTCGAGGGCGACGTGCGATTCACGCTGCCCTTCGGTGTCCAGGGCTGACCCGGCGTCACCCGAATCCCGCCCACCACAGTCACGACATTTTCACGAACGAGAGAGCTGAGCAGACGTGCGAGTAGCGCAATCCTGGCTGACCGAGATCCTGCAGCGTGCCACCCCGGACTGGGACGTCACCGCGGAGGAGTTGGACGCAGGTTTCGTCCGGGTCGGGCTCGAGGTCGAGGAAGTCGACCGGCTCGAGCTCGTCGACGGCCCGCTCGTGGTCGGCAAGGTTCTCGAGATCACCGAGCTCACCGAATTCAAGAAGCCGATCCGTTTCTGCAAGGTCGACGTGGGGGCGGCCGAGCCGCAGGGCATCGTGTGCGGCGCCCGGAACTTCGCCGAGGGCGACCTCGTCGTGGTCGCTCTGCCAGGCGCGGTCCTTCCCGGCGGTTTCGCTATCGCGTCCCGTAAGACGTACGGCCAGGTCTCCGACGGAATGATCTGCTCGGTCGCCGAACTCGGAATCGGCAAGGACCATTCGGGCATCCTCGTCCTCGAGCCGGGCACCGCGCTGCCGGGCGCGGACGCCAACGAGCTGATGGGCCTGCACGACACCGTCATCGAACTCAATATCACCCCGGACCGCGGCTACTGCTTCTCGGTGCGCGGGCTCACGCGTGAACTGGCGTGCGGCTTCGACCTCGACTTCGCCGACCCGGCGTCGGTGGCGCGGTACCCCGCGGAGGGGGAGGCGTGGCCGATCCGCGTCGAAGCCGAGTCGAAGGCGCGGCGGTTCGCCGCCCGCCGGGTCACCGGTATCGATCCGACGGCGGTCAGTCCGTGGTGGCTGCAGCGCCGGTTGCTGCTGTCGGGCGTTCGCCCGATCTCGCCGGCCGTCGACGTCACCAACTACGTGCTGCTCGAACTGGGCCAGCCGTTGCATGCGTTCGACGCCGCGAAGATCAGCGGTGAGCTCGTGGTGCGGCGTGCGGTGGCCGGCGAGAAGCTGACGACTCTCGACGAGGCCGAGCGCGTCCTCGACCCCGAGGACGTCGTCATCGCCGACGACTCGGGCGTCGTGTCGCTGGCCGGTGTCATGGGCGGCGCGTCCACCGAGGTCGGGTCGGATACCACCGACATCCTGCTCGAGGCGGCCACGTGGGATCCGCTCGCGGTGTTCAAGACCGCGCGCAGGCACAAGCTGTCGAGTGAGGCGAGCAAGCGTTTCGAGCGCGAGGTCGACCCGGAGATTCCGGTGGCGGCACTGGACCGGGCGGCGTCGCTGCTCGTGGACATCGCCGGCGGCCGAGTCGAGTCGGTGCTCACCGACATCGGTGAGGTCACCCCCCACGAACCCATCCACATGGACATCGACCTTCCGGACCGCGTGGCGGGGGTCGATTACCCCAACGGCACGGCAGCACGCCGGCTGACGCAGATCGGCTGCAACGTCGAGGTCGGTGTCAGCGACAGCGGTCACGGCCAACTCGTTGCCGGTCCGCCGTCGTGGCGCCCCGACCTGGTGCAGCCTGCCGACCTGGTGGAGGAGGTGCTGCGCCTGGAGGGTCTCGAGAAGATTCCGTCGGTGCTGCCCGCCGCACCGGCGGGTCGCGGGTTGACGTCTGCTCAGCGTCGCAAGCGTGCTGTGGGCCGTGCCCTCGCGTTCTCGGGGTACGTCGAGATCCTTCCGCCTGTCTTCCTGCCCACCGCGGTCTTCGACACGTGGGGCCTGGACGCCGAGGATCCGCGCCGAACCACCAGCAGGGTCCTCAATCCGCTCGAATCGGATCGGCCGGAACTCGCGACCACGCTGCTGCCCGGACTTCTCGAGGTCCTCGCCCGCAACGTCTCCCGTGGTCAGCGCGATCTGTCGTTGTTCGGCGTCGCGCAGGTCGTGCTGCCGGGCCCCGACACCAAGCCGGTCGAGGCGCTTCCGGTGGACCGGCGTCCGACCGACGAGCAGATCGGAGCGCTGCTGCAGTCGCTGCCGGACCAGCCGGTGCACGTGGCCGCGGTGCTCACCGGTCAGCGTGAGCCCAGCGGTCCGTGGGGTGCGGGACGGGCCGCAGACGCCACCGACGCGTTCGCCGCTGCCCGGACGATCGCGGCGGCGGCGGGTGTCGATCTGGAGTTCCGCGCCACGCAGTACCTGCCGTGGCACCCGGGCCGCGGCGCGGAGCTTCTCGTCGACGGCGCCGTCGTCGGACACGCGGGCGAGCTGCACCCGGCTGTGCTGGAGCGGTCCGGTCTTCCTCCGCGGACGTGTGCCGTGGAGATCGATCTCGACGCGTTGCCGCTCCGGGGGAATCTGCCCGCGCCGAAGGTCTCGCCGTTCCCGGCGGTCCTTCAGGACGTGGCGGTTGTGGTCGACACCGCGGTACCCGCGGCTGAGGTCCAGGCGGCCCTGCGGTCGGGTGGCGGCGACCTTCTCGAGGACATCCGGCTGTTCGACGTGTTCGAAGGTGAGCAGGTCGGGGACGGCCGGAAGTCGCTGGCGTTCGCGCTGCGATTCCGCGGCGTCGATCGCACGCTGACCGAGGACGAGGCGAGCGCCGCCCGCGATGCCGCCGTCGCCGCCGCGTCTGCCGCGGTGGGTGCCGAACTGCGCAGCTGACCCGTAGCCTGGGTGGTGGGCCCGAGGCGGTGAGGAGCAGTGCGATGAGCGAAGTGCGCGACGTCGTGGCGGCGGCGAGTCAGCTGACCGACGCGGAGTTCCTCGAGGTGGTGCGGGCGGTCGCCGCAGGTCGTCCGGGTCTCGGTGCGCTCCTCGCCGCCGTCGACGTCGGTGCTGCGGTACCGGCGGAGGATCCGGTGACGGCGGAGGTCGTGCCCCACTTCGCGCCCGGTGTGCCCGAGCCCGACTACACCGCGGGCGGTGTGCCCGAGCCCGACTACACCGCGGGCGGTGTGCCCGAGCCCGACTACACCGCGGGCGGTGTGCCCGAGCCCGACTACACCGCGGGCGGTGTCCCGACGTTCGATCGCGTGCGCGACCGGATCGAGAACCGGTTCGGGACGGCGATGGGGTCTTCCGAACTGGCGCACGAGAGTCCGTCGGGGCAGTCGCTGGACGAGGCGTGGGAAGCGCGGGAGAAGGCGGGAAAGGCAAAACTCGACGAGATCCGGCGGTCGCTCGGCAAGCAGTGACCGCGGACGGCGCTTCTAAGGCGACCACGTTGTGTATTAGCTTGCATGATGATGCATAATCAATCGTATGACTGAGCACGCGGGAAAACCGATCAGGATCGCCGTCGCCGGCGCGAGCGGATACGCCGGTGGCGAAGTGCTGCGTCTGTTGCTGGGGCACCCGTCGTACGCGGACGGCTCGCTCGTCATCGGCGCGCTCACCGCCGGCGGCAACGCCGGATCGACCCTGGGCTCGCACCATCCGCACCTGCTGCCCCTCGCTGATCGGGTTCTCGAGGACACCACCGTCGAGACCCTCGCCGGACACGACGTCGTGTTCCTCGGTCTGCCGCACGGCAATTCGGCGCAGTACGCGAAGGCGCTGCCCGAGTCCACGGTCATCATCGACTGCGGCGCCGACTTCCGGTTGACGAACGCGGAGGACTGGGAGCGGTATTACAAGAGCCCGCACGCCGGTAGCTGGCCGTACGGACTTCCCGAACTCCCGGGCGCCCGCGAGAAGTTGGCCGGTGCCACCCGCATCGCCGTCCCCGGGTGCTTCCCGACGGTGTCGAGCCTCGCGATGGCCCCCGCGGTCGCGGCGGGTGTCGTCGAACCGCGGGTCACGATCGTCGCCGTCACCGGCGCCTCCGGCGCGGGACGCGCGCCCAAGGCCGATCTGCTCGGTTCCGAGGTGATGGGTTCGGTCCGTGCCTACGGCGTCGGCGGAGTGCACCGCCACACCCCGGAGATCATCCAGAACCTCTCCGAACTCGCCGGTGAGCGGGTCACCGTGTCGTTCACCCCCGTGCTCGCGCCCATGCCGCGCGGCATCCTCGCCACGTGCACCGCGGCCACCACCGCGTCCGAGGAGGAGGTGCGTGCGATCTACGAAAAGGCTTACGCGGACGAGCCGTTCGTGCACGTGCTGCCCCAGGGCGTGCTGCCGCAGACCGGGGCGGTCGTCGGATCGAACGCCGTCCAGATCGCGGTGACGGTCGACGCCGACGCCGGTCAACTCGTCGTGGTCGCGGTGATCGACAACCTCGCGAAGGGCACCGCCGGGGGAGCGGTGCAATCGATGAATCTTGCACTTGGACTACCCGAGACCGCCGGTCTCTCGACAGTGGGAGTTGCCCCGTGAGCAGTGACAGCACGATCGACACGCACCCGACTCGGGAGGTCGCCGGCGGCACCCTGGTCCGAAGCCAGGGAGTGTCGGGGCCCGCGGGCTTCCGTGCGTCCGGGATCAAGGCGGGAATCAAGGCGAACGGCAACGCCGACCTGGCCCTCGTCGTCAACGAGGGACCGGAACTCGCGGCCGCCGGTGTCTTCACCGCGAACAAGGTGAAGGCCGCCCCGGTGCTGTGGTCGCAGCAGGTGCTCACCACGGGCAGGCTGCGCGCCGTGGTGCTCAATTCCGGCGGGGCCAATGCGTGCACCGGTGCGGGCGGCTTCCAGGACTCGCACAAGACGGCCGAGGAAGTGGCGTCCGCGCTGAGCAACTGGGGTACCGAGACCGGCGCCGTCGAGGTCGCGGTGTGTTCCACGGGTCTGATCGGCGACCGCCTGCCCATGGACAAGGTCCTGGCGGGCGTGACGGAGGCGGTGCACGAACTCGCCGGGGGAATCTCGGGTGGCACCGACGCCGCGTACGCGATCATGACCACCGACACGGTGCCGAAGCAGGCTGCCCTGCACCACGCGGGCAAGTGGAACGTGGGCGGGATGGCGAAGGGCGCCGGCATGCTGGCACCCGCGCTGGCGACCATGCTGTGTGTCGTCACGACCGACGCCGTCGCGACCGCGGCGCAACTCGACGCCGCGCTGCGTGCGGCCACCCGGCTGACGTTCGATCGCCTGGACGTCGACGGAGCCACCTCGACCAACGACACGGTGCTGCTGCTCGCGTCCGGTGCGAGCAACGTGACACCGACCCAGGAAGAACTGGATGCGGCCGTGACGGCCGTCTGCGACGATCTGGCCGATCAGATGATGGCCGACGCGGAGGGCGTCACCAAGCGGGTGCGGGTCACGGTCCGCGGCGCGGCCAGCGAGGACGACGCCCTGATCGGCGCCCGGACGGTGGCCCGGGACAGCCTCGTGAAGACGGCGCTGTTCGGGTCCGACCCCAACTGGGGCCGGGTGCTCGCCGCGATCGGCATCGCGCCGATCGAACTGGACCCCGACAAGATCTCGGTGTCGTTCAACGGCGCCCCCGTGTGCATCGACGGCGTCGGCGCACCGGGTGCGCGGGACGTGGACCTGAGCGCCATGGACATCGCGCTCGACATCGACCTCGGGCTGGGCGAACACGCGGTGACCATCCGGACCACCGACCTGTCGCACGCGTATGTCGAAGAGAACTCGGCGTATTCGTCATGACGGCGACCAGCGAGGCGCTCACCGGCATCACCGATCACCAGAAGGCGCACGTCCTGGCGGAGGCGCTGCCGTGGCTGCAGCAGTTCCGCGACAAGGTCGTCGTCGTGAAATACGGCGGCAACGCCATGGTCGACGACGCGCTCAAGACGGCGTTCGCCGCCGACATGGCGTTCCTGCGGACGGTCGGAATTCAACCGGTCGTCGTGCACGGCGGCGGTCCCCAGATCAATGCCATGCTCGGAAAGCTAGGCATGACAGGGGAATTCAAGGGCGGCTTCCGCGTCACCACCCCCGAGGTGATGGACGTCGTCCGGATGGTGCTGTTCGGTCAGGTCGGCCGCGAACTGGTCGGACTGATCAACGCGCACGGACCGTATGCCGTCGGTATCTCCGGTGAGGACGCGCATCTGTTCACCGCCACCAAGCGCACCGTGATGGTCGAGGGCCGTCCGACCGACATCGGTCTGGTCGGCGACGTGACGACCGTGAACCCGGAGGCGGTCCTCGACCTGATCCGCGCGGGCCGAATTCCCGTGGTGTCCACGATCGCCCCCGACTCGGACGGCGTGGTGCACAACATCAACGCGGACACCGCCGCCGCCGCGCTCGCCGAGGCCATCGGCGCCGAGAAGCTGGTGGTCCTCACCGATGTGGAGGGGCTGTACACGAACTGGCCGGACCGCGATTCGCTCGCCACCGAGATCGACGTGGACGCGCTCGCCCAACTGCTCCCCAGCCTCGACGCCGGCATGGTGCCCAAGATGGAAGCCTGCCTGCGCGCGGTCCGCGGGGGAGTACCCACCGCGCACGTGATCGACGGACGTGTCGCGCATTCCGTTCTTCTCGAACTGTTCACCGGCGAGGGCATCGGCACGATGGTCACGCCCGGCCCGACGTCACCTACCGAGGGAGTTGCCTCATGACCGGAACCCCGGAACTCCAGCAGCGCTGGTCCGGCGCTCTGATGAACACGTACGGCGTCCCCCGGGTGGCACTGACGCGCGGCCAGGGCGCGGTGCTCACGGACGCCGACGGCAAGGAGTACGTCGACTTCCTCGCGGGCATCGCCGTCAACATCCTCGGACACGCACACCCGGCGATCATCGAGGCCGTCACGGCGCAGCTGTCGACCCTCGGGCACGTGTCGAACCTGTACGCCAGCGAGCCGGCGATCGAACTGGCCGAGAAGCTGCTCTCCCATCTCGGCGCCCCCGGCCGCGTGTTCCTGTGCAACTCCGGGACGGAGGCCAACGAGGCCGCGTTCAAGCTCGCGCGGGCGACGGGCCGACCGAAGATCATCGCAGCGGAGAACTCCTTCCACGGCCGGACGATGGGCGCCCTCGCGCTCACCGGGCAGGCCGCCAAGCGTGCACCGTTCGAGCCGATGCCCCCGGGTGTCGAGCACGTGCCCTACGGCGATCTCGACGCCCTCGACCGTGCCGTCGACACCGACACCGCGGCCGTCTTTCTGGAGCCGCTGATGGGCGAGGGCGGTGTCGTCGTGCCGCCGGAGGGGTACCTTGCGGGCGCACGGCAGATCACCGCCGATCGCGGGGCCCTGCTCGTGCTCGACGAAGTGCAGACCGGGATCGGCCGGACGGGCTGGTTCTACGCGCATCAGGCGGTCGGGATCGTCCCCGACGTCATGACTCTCGCGAAAGGCCTCGGGGGTGGGATGCCGATCGGTGCGTGCATCGCGACCGGTGCGACCGCGGACCTCTTCGGGCCGGGCAAGCACGGCACCACGTTCGGCGGCAACCCCGTCTGCGCGTCCGCCGCACTCGCGGTGCTGCGGACGATCGCCGAGGACGACCTCATCTCCCGCGCCGACACGCTCGGCAAGTCGCTGTCCGCCGGTATCGAGGGTCTCGGACATCCGTTGATCGACCAAGTCCGCGGTGCCGGACTGCTGCTCGGCATCGTCCTCACCCAGGACGTGGCGCCCGCGGTGGAGAACTCCGCGCGGGAAGCCGGATACCTGATCAACGCCGCACAACCCGGCGTTGTCCGGCTCGCTCCGCCCCTGGTCCTCACGGACGATCAGGCCGAAGGTTTCGTCGCGGCACTGCCCGCGATTCTCGACAACGCGCAATCGGCCGCTCAGCCGGGAAAGCAGTGACGACCGTGAAGCACTTTCTCCGGGACGACGACCTCACGCCCGCGCAGCAGGCCGAGGTCCTCGAACTCGCCGCCCGACTGAAGAAGGCCCCGTACGCCGAACGTCCGCTCGAAGGGCCCCGCGGGGTCGGCGTGATCTTCGAGAAGAACTCGACGCGCACCCGGTTCTCCTTCGAGATGGGCATCGCGCAACTCGGCGGGCACGCGATCGTCGTCGACGGCCGCAGCACCCAGCTCGGCCGCGAGGAGACGCTGCAGGACACCGGCCGCGTCCTGTCGCGGTACGTCGACGCCGTCGTGTGGCGCACGTTCGGGCAGAAGCGACTCGAGGCGATGGCCTCGGGCGCGGACGTCCCGATCGTCAACGCGCTGTCGGACGAATTCCACCCGTGCCAGGTCCTCGCCGACCTGCAGACCCTCGCGGAGCGGAAGGGGTCGCTGAAGGGGCTGAAGCTCACCTACCTCGGCGACGGCGCCAACAACATGGCGCACTCTCTCATGCTGGGCGGCGTGACCGCCGGTGTCGACGTGACCATCGCCAGCCCCGACGGGTTCGCCCCGCTGCCCTGGGTGGTCGAGGCAGCCCGGGCGCGGGCAGCCGAGACCGGCGCGACCATCACCCTCACCGACGACCCGCAGACGGCCGTCGTCGGCGCGGACGCGCTCGTGACCGACACGTGGACGTCGATGGGCCAGGAGAACGACGGACTCGACCGGGTCGGCCCGTTCCGCCCCTTCCAGATCAACGAGGCACTGCTCGCGAAGGCCGCCGCCGACGCGGTGGTCCTGCACTGCCTGCCCGCCCACCGCGGCGAGGAGATCACCGACGACGTCCTCGACGGACCGCAGAGCGTCGTCTGGGACGAGGCGGAGAACCGCCTCCACGCGCAGAAGGCACTGCTGGTGTGGCTGCTCGCGCAGCGAACCGGTGACCGTCCGTGACTGCTCAGCCGCAGCGTGCAAATGCGGCTCAGCCGCAGCGGGCAGGTGCGGCTCAGCCGCAGCGCGCCGCGAACGCTGCCACGGCACCGACCCGGGCCGGACGACAGGCGCGCATCGTCGCGATCCTGTCGAACAATCCGGTCCGCAGCCAAACGGAACTTGCGACGCTGCTCGCGACCGAAGGCATCGATGCCACCCAGGCCACGCTGTCGCGTGACCTCGAAGAACTGGGTGCCGTGAAGCTCCGCGCCGCAGACGGCGGTGCCGGGGTGTATGTGGTGCCCGAGGACGGGAATCCCGTCCGCGGCGTCTCCGGCGGAACCGACCGGCTGTCGCGGTTGCTGGGGGAGTTACTGGTGTCGACCGACGCCAGTGGCAACATGGCGGTGCTGCGAACTCCCCCGGGGGCAGCGCACTATCTGGCGAGTGCACTCGATCGGGCATCATTACCTGACGTCGTGGGAACCATCGCGGGGGATGACACCATTCTCGTGGTGGCACGCGAGCCGCTGAGCGGGGCGGAACTCGCGGCCAAGATCGAATCCCTCGCCTGACAACTGAATCATCTCTACAGATCTTCAACCTAAGGAGCACAAGGACCATGGCCGATCGCGTCGTACTCGCCTACTCGGGCGGGCTGGACACCTCAGTCGCCATCAGCTGGATCGGCAAGGAGACGGGCAAGGAAGTTGTCGCTGTCGCCATCGATCTCGGCCAGGGCGGCGAGGACATGGAGGTCGTGCGTCAGCGTGCACTCGACTGCGGTGCGGTCGAGTCGGTCGTGGTGGATGCGCGCGACGAGTTCGCCGACGAATACTGCCTGCCGACCATCCAGGCCAACGCTCTCTACATGGACCGCTACCCGCTCGTGTCGGCGATCAGCCGGCCGCTGATCGTCAAGCACCTCGTCGAGGCTGCGCGCGCCCACGGCGGCACCACGGTCGCGCACGGCTGCACCGGCAAGGGCAACGACCAGGTCCGGTTCGAGGTCGGCTTCGGGTCGCTCGCCCCCGACCTCGACGTGATCGCGCCGGTCCGCGACTACGCATGGACCCGTGAGAAGGCCATCGCGTTCGCCGAGGAGAACGAGATCCCGATCAACGTCTCCAAGAAGTCGCCGTTCTCGATCGACCAGAACGTCTGGGGACGCGCCGTAGAGACCGGGTTCCTCGAGGACCTGTGGAACGCGCCGACCAAGGACGTCTACGACTACACCCAGGACCCGACGGTCAACTGGCAGGCCCCGGACGAGCTGATCATCAGCTTCGAGGCAGGCCGCCCGGTCGCGATCGACGGCAAGCCGGTTACCGTCCTCGAGGCCATCCAGGAACTCAACCGCCGCGCGGGCGCGCAGGGCGTCGGCCGCCTGGACGTCGTCGAGGACCGTCTCGTCGGCATCAAGAGCCGCGAGATCTACGAGGCCCCCGGCGCGATGGTGCTGATCAACGCCCACCAGGAACTCGAGCACGTCACGCAGGAGCGTGAGCTGGGCCGCTACAAGCGGCAGACCGAGCAGCGCTGGAGCGAGCTGGTGTACGACGGCCTGTGGTTCTCGCCGCTGAAGGTCGCGCTCGACACGTTCATCGAGAAGACCCAGGAACGCGTCTCCGGCGACATCCGCCTGGTGCTGCACGGTGGCGCGATCATCGTCAACGGCCGTCGCAGCAACCAGTCGCTGTACGACTTCAACCTGGCCACCTACGACGAGGGCGACACGTTCGACCAGTCGTACGCCAAGGGATTCGTGCAGATCCACGGGCTGTCCTCGAAGGTCGCGGCGAAGCGCGATCTGGGCCTCTAGGTATGAGTGCTCACGGCACCAACGAAGGAGCCCTCTGGGGTGGCCGGTTCGAGTCCGGACCGGCCGCCGCCATGGCGGCACTGAGCAAGTCCACCCACTTCGACTGGGTGCTGGCTCTGTACGACGTGCGCGCGTCCCAGGCGCACGCCCGGGTGCTGCACAAGGCAGGCCTGCTCGCTGACGAAGATCTGGCGGCGATGCTCGACGGTCTCGGCCGGCTCGCGGCCGACGTCGCGAGCGGCGACTTCGTCCCGAGCGAATCTGACGAGGACGTGCACGGGGCACTCGAGCGCGGCCTGATCGATCGGGTCGGTCCGGAGGTCGGGGGACGCCTGCGCGCCGGGCGTTCCCGCAACGATCAGGTGGCGACGCTGTTCCGGATGTGGCTGCGGGACGCCGTCCGCCGGGTGGCCGAGGGCGTCCTCGACGTCGTCGACGCCCTCGCGACGCAGGCCGCCGCGCACCCGTCCGCAGTGATGCCGGGTAAGACGCACCTGCAGGCCGCACAGCCGGTTCTGCTCGCGCACCATCTGCTGGCACACACGCACCCGTTGCTCCGCGACGTCCAGCGGCTGCGGGACTTCGATGTGCGAGCGGCCGTGTCGCCGTACGGTTCCGGCGCGCTGGCCGGCTCTTCTCTCGGGCTCGATCCCGAGGCCATCGCCGCGGAACTCGCCTTCGATTCTTCGGCCGAGAACTCGATCGACGCCACGTCGTCACGGGACTTCGCGGCCGAAGCGGCATTCGTGCTCGCCATGATCGGAGTCGACCTGTCACGGATGGCGGAGGAGGTCATCCTCTGGAGCACCCCGGAATTCGGATACATCACGCTCGCCGACGCCTGGTCGACCGGTTCGTCGATCATGCCGCAGAAGAAGAATCCGGACGTGTCCGAGCTGACCCGCGGCAAGTCCGGTCGGCTGATCGGAAACCTGACCGGTCTGCTGGCCACCTTGAAGGCGCAGCCGCTCGCGTACAACCGGGATCTCCAGGAAGACAAGGAGCCGGTCTTCGATTCGGTGGCGCAGCTCGAGTTGCTGCTGCCGGCGATCACCGGGCTGGTCGCCACTCTCGAATTCCACACGGACCGAATGGCGGAACTGGCACCGGCAGGATTCACGCTGGCCACCGACATCGCTGAGTGGCTCGTGCGGCAGGGTGTCCCGTTCCGGGTCGCGCACGAGGCGGCGGGGACGTGCGTCCGCGTCGCCGAGGCACGTGGCGCCGGACTCGAGGATCTCACCGACGAGGAACTCGCCGGGGTCGACCCGGCTCTCACTCCGGACGTGCGGGAGGTGCTCACCGTGGAAGGCTCGATCGCCTCGCGTAACGCCCGCGGCGGTACGGCCGGTATCCGTGTGGCCGAACAGTTGGGCGGGGTCCGTCAGCTGTCCGAGTCGCTGCGCGAGTGGTGTCGATGACACCGGCGTCGGACGCCCCGGATTAGGGGCTTTGTGACGCGTCGAGCGCAGTAGGGTGAGGGCGGGCGGCAGTGCGTCACGGAGCGAGAGTCTGGGAGAGTATTCGTGGGATTGAATACCGAAACGGTGATGGGCCCGATCCGTCGCGTGGTGGCGACGGCGCAGAACGGGTTGGAGGTGGTCCGTCTCGGTGGACTCGAGACGGACCTCACGACATCGCCGTTCGAGGTGGTCGAACGCGCACCGATGTATCGGCTCCGGCGGTATTTCCCCGACACGGACCCTGCCGACGCCGGACCGCCGATCGTCCTGGTTCCGCCGATGATGATGTCGGCCGACGTGTACGACGTGACGCGGGATCAAGGCGCGGTCGGCATCCTCCGCGGAATGGGTATCGATCCCTGGGTGGTCGACTTCGGATCACCGGATTCCGAAGAGGGAGGCTGGGATCGGAATCTCGCCGACCACATCGTCGCGATCAGCGAGATCATCGACCAGGTGCGGGCGCACACGGGTCGCGACGTGTACCTCTCCGGGTATTCGCAGGGCGGCATGTTCGCATATCAGGCTGCGGCGTACCGCCGAAGCCGCAACATCGCCGGTCTGGTCACGTTCGGGAGTCCGGTCGACACACTCGCCGGGCTGCCGTTCGGTATCCCGGCGGGTTTCGCCGCCGACGCCGCGGGCTTCCTCGCCGACCACGTCTTCAACCGCCTCGCGGTGTCGGGGTGGATGGCGCGCACCGGTTTTCAGCTCCTCGATCCCGTCAAGACACTGAAGTCGAGGCTCGACTTCCTGCGTCAGCTGCACGACAGGGAAGCGCTCCTGCCGCGGGAGCAGCAGCGACGATTCCTCGCGACCGACGGCTGGGTGGGGTGGTCCGGTCCGGCCGTCGCAGAACTGCTCACCCAGTTCATCGTGCACAACCGCATGATGACCGGCGGGTTCGTGATCAAGGACCAGGTGGTCTCCCTCGCGGAATTGACCTGCCCCATCCTCGCGTTCGTCGGTGAAGTCGACGACATCGGTCAGCCGTTGGCCGTCCGCGGCATCCGCCGCGCCGCCCCGCGCGCGAACGTATACGAATCGACTTTGAGGGCAGGACATTTCGGTCTCGTTGTCGGTTCGTCCGCAGCGACCCACACGTGGCCCACGACCGGCAAGTGGGTGCTGTGGAACGAGGGGCTCGGCGCGCGGCCCGCCGACATCGATCTCATGCGCTACGACGAGCACTTCGGCAGCGAGTCCGGAGTCTCCATCAGCGACCGCATCATTCACACCGTGGCCTCGGTCGCCGAGGTCGGTGTCGGTGTCGGCAAGGGGATCAGCGATTTCGCGTCCGGCGCGCTGCGCGGAACCGTGGAGCTGTCCGGCGAGGCCACGCGTGCGCTGCCCCGGCTGGCGCGGCTCGGGCAGATCCAGCCGCACACCCAGATCTCGCTCAGCCGGCTGCTGGCCGAACAGCGTCGGAAGGCGCCGGGCGGCGAATGCTTCCTCTTCGACAACCGCGTCCACACCTACGAGGCCGTCAATCAGCGGATCGACAACGTGGTGCGCGGTCTGATCCACGCCGGTGTCCGCCCCGCCGCGCACGTGGGCCTCGTGATGCAGACGCGTCCGAGCGCCCTCGCCGCCATCGTCGCGCTGTCCCGTCTCGGGGCCGTCGCGGTCCTCCTGCCCCCGGGCCGGGAGGTCCACACCGCCCTCCGCATCGACGGTGTCGAGCGCGTCGTCACCGACCCCGAGAATCTGGACGCGGCGATCGCGACCGGCATGCAGGTGCTGGTACTGGGCGGCGGCGCCCAGCGCGACCTCGACGTGGACGCCTCGGCCGACGTCGTGGATCTCGAGAAGATCGATCCGGACGCAGTGACGTTGCCGGGCTGGTACCGGCCGGATCCCGGTCTGGCGCGCGAGTTGGCGTTCATCATCTGTAGTGAGTCCAACGGGCACTGGGAGACCAAGCAGATCACCAACTACCGGTGGGCGCTGTCCGCGTTCGGGACGGCCTCCGCCGCCGACCTCGATCGCGGTGACACCGTGTACTGCCTTGCACCGCTGCATCATTCGTCGAGTTTGCTCGCCGCGATCGGGGGCGCGGTGGCGGGGGGTTCCCGGATCGCGCTGTCGCGCGGACTCGACCCCGAACGGTTCGCCGAGGAGGTCCACCGCTACGGCGTGACGGTGGTCAGCTACACGTGGACGATGATGCGCGAGATCCTCGACGCCGAGAACCTCGCGCTCGACGGCAGTCACCCCGTCCGGCTCTTCATCGGATCCGGAATGCCGCAGGGGCTGTGGCGGCGCACGACCGAGCGGTTCGCCCCGGCGAAGGTTCTCGAGTTCTACGCGTCCACGGAGGGCGATGTGGTACTCGCGAATGTCGCCGGCGCGAAGGTCGGGGCCAAGGGGCGGCCCCTTCCCGGGAGCGCCGAGGTACGGCTCGCGGCCTACGACCCGATCGCCGGCCGGCTGCTGGAGGACGAGCAGGGATTCATCCGGGAATGCCGGGACGACGAGGTGGGTCTGCTTCTCGGCAGGGCCGGCGTCCACGCGGAGATGTCCGGTGGTGCGATGCGGGGGATCTTCGCCGCCGGCGATGCGTGGATACCGACGGAGAACCTCTTCCGCCGCGATGCCGACGGGGACTACTGGCTGGTCGATCACCGGAAGACCGTGATCGCGACCCCGAGAGGGCCCGTCTTCACACAACCGATCGTCGACGCACTCGCATCCGTCGACAGCGTCGATCTCGCGGTTGCCTACGGCGCGGAGGTCGGCGGCCGGACGCTGGCAGTCGCGGCCTTCAGTCTGCGGGACGGACGGCCGCCGAGGCTGACCGAGATCGCCCAGGCCTTCGACGCACTTACTCCCGCGCTGCGACCCGACCTGATCCATGTGGTGGCGGACATCCCGCTGGGATCCTCGTACCGCCCGAACGCCGAGGCCCTCAGTGCCGCCGGTCTTCCGAAGCCGGGAACCCGTGTGTGGTATCTCGATCCGGATTCGCAGCAGTACAAGCGACTGACCAAGGCCGTCGCCGCGGAGTTCCAGGACGGCTCGGCCGGGGTGCCTGCCGGTGCGCGGTAACCTGACACTGCTCACCCGAACGGTTGGAGAGGACTTCCGTGGTTATTGATCCGACATTGCTCGGCATTCTCGCGTGCCCACAGGACAAGGGTCCTCTGCTGTTGGTCGGTGACGAGTTGCTCTACAACCCTCGCCTTCGCCGGGCATATCCCATCGAGAACGGGATTCCCGTCCTCCTCATCGACGAGGCGCGGGACGTGGGAGAGGACGAGCACGCGACGCTGCTTGCCCGGGCCGCCGGCGAGGCCTGATCGCACCGGACTCGGGCGAGCCCGATCAGACCGGACTCGGGCGAGCCCGATCAGATCGGTAGAGCGCCGGTGAGGTAGCGCTGCAACGTCGGAGCGACGATCTCGATCAGATCGTCGACCGGCAGCGACGCGAGTGGCTCGAATTCGAGGACGTACCGCGTCACGAGCACGCCGGCCATCTGCGACGCCACCAATTGCATGCGCAGCATCCCGGTCCCGGGCGGATCGTCGACCCGCGGGCCGAGGTCCCGGAGCACGACCTCCAACAGGAACGTGCGGATCAGCGTCGGTTCGTCGCCCGACATCGCAGACCGGAACGCCGCGACGACGGCGGGCCGGTGCGGCGACTCCCAGACCGAGAAGACGGCCCGGGCGAGGTGGCGTCCGATCTCGCCCGTGGGGCCGTCGAGCACCGGCGCGATCACCTGCGTCGGATCCACCGGAATGTCCACCGAGGCGAGGAACAGTTCCCGCTTGGTGCCGAAGTAGTGGTGGACCAGCGCGGAGTCGACACCGGCTCCGCCGGCCACGGATCTCACGCTGGTCTTGTCGAAGCCGTTCTGTGCGAACAGTTTCCGTGCCGTCGCCAGGATTCGCGACCTGGTGTCCGGGTTGCCCGGGCGGCGTCCCGTACGCGGTCCGGGGGTCGCTTCTTCGCGCGTCGCGGGTTCGGTCATGGTGTGCGCCGCCTCAGCGCTCATGGTGTGCGCCGCCTCAGCGTCGCGGCACCCAGCGACAGCGCGAGGAGTGCGAAGCCGGTGACCACCGCCAGGTCGAGCCACATGTCGCCCGTTGCCCCGGGATGGGTGGCGACCTGCTGTAGCGCGTCGACCGCGTAGCTGAGGGGGAGGACGTTGCTGATCCACTCGAGCCACGTGGGGAGCTGATCTCGTGGAACGAGCAGACCACACAGGAACAGTTGGGGGACGACGACCACCGGCATGAACTGCACCGCCTGGAACTCGGTGCGCGCGAACGCGCTGCACAGCAGGCCGAGTGCCACGCCGAGTATCGCGTTCAGCACGGCGATCAGCAGCACCCACGTCACGCTGCCCTCGGTGGTGAGGCCGAGAAATCCGAACGCGACCGCACAGGCCAGCGCCGCCTGCGCAGCAGCGGCGGTGGAGAACGCCGCGGCGTAGCCGCCGAGCAGGTCGAGTTTGCCCATCGGCGTCGTGAGCAGGCGTTCGAGGGTTCCCGAGGTCCGTTCGCGTTGCATCGCGATCGACGTGACAAGGAACATCACGACGAACGGGAGGATGCCGAGCATTGTGATCGCGACGCGTTCGAACAGCGACTGCTGCCCGGGCGGGGCCGGAACGGTCTGGTACAGGAAGTACAGCAGCACCATCAGCAGGCTGGGTACCACCAGGATCATGGCGACGGTGCGGTGATCCGTGCGCAGTTGCGCGAGGATCCGGCCGGTTGTGGCGGCGAAGATCGTGACGTTCATCAGTTCTCGCTCCCGACATGTGATGCGCGAATGAGGTTCAGGAAGGCGTCTTCGAGGCTCGTCTCCCCGGTCTGCGCCCGAAGTTCACCGGGGGAGACCTGCGCGAGAACGTGCCCGTCGCGCATGAGGAGCAACGAAGCACAATGTTCGGCCTCGTCCATGACGTGGCTCGACACGAGCAGGGTGGTACCGGCGTCGGCGAGAGCTTCGAACCGTTCCCAGAGTTCGACGCGCAGGAGAGGGTCGAGGCCGACCGTCGGTTCGTCGAGTACGAGGATCTCGGGGCGCGCCACCAGGGCGCAGGCGAGGGAGACCCGTCCCAGTTGACCTCCCGACAGGTCCGCCGCCTTCTGACCCGCAAAGCGTGTGAGCCCCACCGCGTCGACGGCCTCGGTGACGGCACTCGACGGCTGACCGTAGAGCGCGGCGAAGTAGGCCACGTTCTTCTTCACCGTGAGGTCGGCGTACACGCTCGGCGACTGGGTGACGTAACCGACGCGGTTCCGCAACGAGACCGCACCGGCGGGGGAGCCCAGCACGGTGACCGTCCCGGATTCCACGATCTGAGTGCCCACCACGCACCGCATCAGCGTGGTCTTCCCACAACCCGAGGGTCCGAGGAGGCCGGTGATGGATCCGCTCGCCACCTGGACGTCGATGCCGTGGAGCACTTCGTTCTTGCCTCGCCGCACACGCAGATCTCGAACGTCGATCGCTGGGCTGCCGTTCATGGCCTGCCTCAATTCATCACTGGGTGAATTCATTGCTTGATGAATTATGCGACCGTTCCCATGGCCGCGTCAACGGTTGTGGAGAATCGGGGCGTGACCATCGATCGACTTGCCCGGGCGGAACCTGTCGATGCCGCGAGAATCGTCCTCGGATCGACGCTGATCGTCGGAGACGTGCGGATCCGCATCGTCGAAGTGGAGGCGTACGGCGGAGAGAAGGACGGCCCGTGGCCGGATCCGGCATCCCACTCGTACCGGGGGAGGACACCGCGGAACGAGGTGATGTTCGGTCCGGCAGGTCACCTGTACGTCTACCGCAGTTACGGGATGCATTTCTGTATGAACGTGTCGTACGGACCTGTCGGCACCGCGGGGGGAGTGCTCCTCCGTGCGGGCGAGGTGCTCGACGGGAGCGCGACCGTCCACGGTCGTCGGCCCCGCGTCACCCGACCTGCGGATTGGGCGCGCGGTCCCGGCAATCTGGGGTCGGCGACCGGCGTCACCCTCGCGGAGAACGGGGCGGCGCTGTTCGAGGCCGATTCGCCGGTTCGACTGGAGGTCGCCGACTCGGACGGCTGGGTGAGTGGCCCCCGGGTCGGGGTCAGCACGGCCGCCGACCGGCCGTGGCGGTTCTGGATTCCGGAGTCGCCTGCGGTCTCCGTGTACCGGAGAAGCCCGCGTGCGATGCCCGCCGACGAGCGGATGGGATGATCGGATGCGTGACTGAGAACATCATCGATGAACTGACCTGGCGCGGGCTCGTTGCCCAATCAACCGATCTGGACGCGCTGCGCCGTGATCTCGACGCCGGACCGGTCACGCTCTATGCCGGTTTCGATCCGACCGGGCCGAGTCTGCATGCCGGCCACCTGGTTCCTCTGCTCGCACTGAAGCGATTCCAGCGAGCAGGCAACCGCCCCATCGTCCTGGCAGGTGGAGCGACGGGGCTGATCGGCGATCCCCGCGACGTCGGTGAGCGGACGATGAACTCTGCCGACACAGTCGCGGAGTGGGCTGATCGGATCCGAGGTCAGCTCGAACGGTTCGTCGACTTCGACGATTCGCCGAGCGGCGCGATCATCGAGAACAACATGAACTGGACCGGCAAGCTGTCGGCCATCGACTTCCTGCGTGACGTGGGCAAGCACTTCTCGGTCAACGTGATGCTGGCGAGGGACACCGTGAAGCGGCGCCTCGAATCCGACGGCATGTCGTACACGGAGTTCAGCTACATGCTGCTGCAGGCCAACGACTACCTGCACCTGCGCCGCAGCCACGGTTGCTCACTGCAGGTGGGTGGGTCCGACCAGTGGGGCAACATCATCGCCGGTGTCGAACTGAACCGTCGCATCGACGCCGAGTCGGTGCACGGCCTGACGGTCCCGCTCGTCACGTCCGCGGACGGCAAGAAGTTCGGGAAGTCCACCGGAGGTGGCAGCCTGTGGCTCGACCCGGAGATGACGAGTCCCTACGCCTGGTACCAGTACTTCGTAAACACCGGCGATGCCGACGTGATCAAGTACCTGCGCTGGTTTACCTTCCTCACGGCCGAGGAGTTGGCGGAACTGGAGACGGCGACGGCCGAGCGGCCACACGCTCGGGAGGCGCAGCGCAAGCTCGCCGCCGAGATGACGACGCTCGTACACGGCGAAGCCAACACCCGTGCCGTGGAGCTGGCGAGCCAGGCGCTGTTCGGTCGCGCGGAACTGCAGGACCTGGACGAGCCGACGCTCGGCGCCGCCCTTCGCGAAGCCTCCGTCGCGGAACTCGCGCCGGGGGAGCCCGCCAGCATCGTCGATCTTTTGGTTCTCAGCGGATTGTGTGAGAGCAAGGGTGCGGCCCGCCGCACCGTGAAGGAAGGCGGCGCTTCGGTCAACAACCAGAAGATCTCGACCGAGGACTGGTCTCCCGAAGCGACCGATCTGCTGCACGGAACGTGGCTCGTGATTCGCCGCGGAAAGCGCAACTTCGCCGGCATCAAGGTGCTGTCGAACTAGCGTGCGGCGGGTCACACCGGCGTAATTCGGCGAGCTTCCGCTCGGTGGCCCGCGCGCAGCGTGGGTCACCAGCGGATTTCACATACCGGATGCCAGTGACCTGGGGATTTGACGCTCCGTTATCCGTCGCGTAACTTATTCCAGGTCAGAGCGACACGGACACCAACCCCGACCGAGAGGCCGGGGACACGAGGTTGGACGCAGGCGCCTGAACTTCCCGAGAATACCGAACCTGGTTCGATGCTTTCGAGATGTCCTGATCGCCCCGGTTTGCGCCGGGAGGCGGCAGGAGATAAGTTGGAACG
>NZ_BCWY01000025.1 GCF_001894825.1 Rhodococcus jostii NBRC 16295
TCACCTGCGGTCGAGGATCTCGGCGATCACGACCGTCGCGGGTCCGGACGTGCCGACCGACCCCTGCTCGACGAGGAGGCAGTCGCCGGCGTCGACCGGTCCGAGGTCGGTCGTCAGTCGTCCGTCCAGGACCAGTACGAGGACGGCGACCCGACCGTCGGCGGCCACCTCGTGGACGGGCCCGAAGTCGACGACGTCCACCGAGGCGGCGGTCGTGGACCGGTGGACCATGACGTTGAACGCCTCGGTCGGCCCTGCCGCCGCACAGACGGGACCGCGTTCACCGGCGAACGGCGTCGGACGGAGGCGCCGAATCTCGGTCGGGGCACCGCCGAAGTCGAGGGACACCGGGTGGTCGCCGATCACCGTGAAGATGCGGTCCACCTCGGGGAACGGCGAGAACGTCGAACTCCCGTCGAGCGTCGCGACGCTGAACCGCCACCGGGACGCGGCACCGGTGGCGATCTCCGCGGTCGTCCCCGCACCGTTCGCCCACGGGGTGTTCCGGCGATCCGCGCGACGGATGATGCGGGCCTCGCGCACTGCGGTCACAGATTCTCCTCATCAAGATGGTCCACTGTCACGATACTTTGTTTATCAACGAACGGGTACATCAATCCTTTACGCATTCGTCACGCGGCGTACTATTTTCGCAATCTCCACTTTGGTTCACTGACGATAGACATTGATTCCCAACGGCGGACGCTACATGTGTCCTGCCATCCTCGATCAAGGTGGACGACTATGAACGAAGCAGTCGCTGCGGCCGATACCGCCTGGATTCTGGCGGCCTTCACGGCAGTGAGCCTCATGGTGCCGGGCCTGGCCATGTTCTACGGCGGGATGGTCAGCGTGCGCAACACGCTCAACATGGCCATGATGACGTTCGGCGCGTTCGCCGTCGTCGGCGTGCTGTGGATCGTGTTCGGCTACTCGGCCGTTCTCGGAAATTCCCTCGGCGGTCTCGGCATCCTGGGCGACCCGCTCGAATTCTTCGGCTCCAGCTCACTGCTGGAGGCGCCGGCCGAACCCGGACTCCCGCCCGCGCTGATCTCCGGATTCCAGCTCCTGTTCGCCGGCATCACCGTGGCACTCATCTCGGGAGCGCTGGCCGACCGGATGAAGTTCGGTGCGTGGATGCTGTTCGCCGGACTGTGGGCCACGTTCGTCTACTTCCCCGTCGCCCACTGGGTGTTCGCGTTCGACTCCGAGGACGGATCGGTGATCGGCGGATGGATCGCCAATACACTCGGCGCCGTCGACTTCGCCGGCGGCACGGCAGTGCACATCAACGCGGGCGTTGCCGCTCTCGCCGTCGTCCTGGTTCTCGGGGCCCGCAAGACGTTCCCCGTCTCGCCGCGCCCGCACAGCCTTCCCCTGACCATGCTCGGAGCCGGCATCCTGTTCTTCGGTTGGTTCGGGTTCAACGGCGGCTCGGCGCTGTCCGCCGGCAACAGCGCGTCCGTCGTCATCCTCAACACCGTCGCCGCGTCGTGCGCAGGCATCTGCGCGTGGCTGGTCGTCGAGAAGATGCGAGAAGGCCGGGCCACCTCACTCGGTGCCGCGTCCGGACTGATCGCCGCCCTGGTCGCCATCACGCCCGCCTGCGGCGCGGTCTCCCCCCTCGGCGCGTTGGTGGTCGGAGCCGCGGCCGGCGCCGTCTGCTGCTTCGCGGTCTCCTGGAAGTACCGACTCGGCTACGACGACGCACTCGACGTCGTCGGCGTGCACCTGGTCGGCGGCATCCTCGGCACCGTTCTGATCGGATTCCTCGCAGATCCGGCCGCCCCCAGCGGCGCAGCGGGACTCTTCTACGGCGGCGGATTCGACGTTCTGTGGCGCCAATGTGTCGCCGTGGCAGCCGTTCTCGTCTACAGCTTCGTGATCACGCTGGTGATCGCCCTGGCACTGAAGAAGTTCATGGGCATCCGGGCCGACCAGGAAAGCGAGTACGACGGCCTCGACGTGGCCGTTCACGGCGAGACCGCATACGTGCTCGACGCCGTCGGACTCACCGGCGCCTCGAAGCACGGCGCCGACGCGGTGCTCGGCGCAGAAGCGATCACCACCAGGGCGGTGGACCCGGCCAAGGCCTGATCCAGCGTCCGGCACAGACGGTGGCCCCACCCCGCAGCATTCCGCGGGGCAGGGCCACTGCCTGTGTTCCAGCTAGGTCAACCTCTGCGCCAGATTCCGAAGCCTCGCGCTGTAGTTGTTCGGCTGAGCGGAAAGGAACTGGCTCAGCACGATCAGGTCGAATTCCTCCATTGCGGCCGAATCGGCAGTAATGGAGGCATGATTCGCCACTTCGTGCTCCAGAAGTTCGACTGCCTCCCGCCACCCACGGACAGGGGGGCTTTCCAGTTCCATCTGAGTCTCGAACCGCAGGGGTTCGCTCAGTGGAGTCCCGAGAATCTCCTGCAAGTGCTCCTCGAGGTTTCGGCGCGCCAGTCGGATGATCAGCTGGGTCTGCCCTTCGTGCCACTGCATGGTTGCCGGGCGGCCCGGCTGCAGAATCGACGCGACCGACATCGTCGAATCGAACTCCTCTGCGCCAGAGGTGATTCGGGCCGTACCCGACAGAGGAATCTGAACGACGTAGAAATCGCCGGGATCGTTCGGGTTCATCCGCGCATCGGTCCCGTAGTCGAAATAGTAGAGGCCGATCGCGCCCGCGGTGGCCAGGTGAACCGGCTCGAGGCGGTCGAAGGGCAGCGCAGCCTTGCCGTCGGACGCTATCTGAACTGTCGTTATCACGGGAACCACGACCTTTCGAACCATCCGCCACTCTACGCGCCGGCGCGGGGGTGAAGAAAGGTCGAAATCCCGATTTTGCCGTCGTCAGTCCTCGTGATGGTCCGGGTACGCCGTGACCGCGAGGAACCGGATGGGCAACCGCACGAGGTCGTTGGGACCGTGCAGACCTTCGCCGTCGAGGAGCAGTGAATCACCCGGCCGCAGTGTGTACTCGGCTTCGCCGTGCCCGTAAACCATGACGCCCTCGAGCATGTAGAGCAGTTCGGTGCCTGCGTGCTGGAAGAGCGGAAACGTCTCGCTGGAGTCGGTGAGCGTGACCAGTACCGGTTCGAGTCGCTTGTGCTGCCCGCGCAGGGCGCCGAGAAGTTCGTAGTGATGCCCCACCCGGGTGCCCCGCCCGACGATGACCGCTCCGTGGCCTGCCTCGACGTACACGGCGTCGCGTGCAGTGTCGGCACCCCGGAACAGGGAGGTCACGGGCACGTCGAGCCCGGCCGCGAGACGCGCCAGCGTCGACAGGCTGCACGAGGTCTGTGAGTTCTCGATCTTCGACAGCATGGCCTTCGAGATACCGACCTTGGCCGCCATGTCGCCGACGGACAGTCCACTGGCCTTGCGGAGCGACCGGACCTGCCTGGCGATCACCTTCTCGAGATCGGGGCCGGTCGGCGTGTCGGACGGCACCTCTCGCTCGACGGGCGCTGGGTCTCCCGTGTCGCGGTGAATCCCGGTCTCTGGTCGAGTCGTCACTTCCGCATCGTAACAGCGCTGTTTACTGTCAGGAAACCGCGACTCACCGCCCGGGCGAAGAATCGGTGCGCATACGAGCAACAAGCGTGCGCGCTCGTGCAAGACGACGCCACGATCCCGCGCGCATCCTTGTGACAGCCATCACAACACCACCGGGAGAGTTGACGCCATGACCGCAGTACACGAGAACGTCAGTGCCACAGGACTTCCTGATGGAACCGCGACCGAGTTGTTCATCGGCGGGCAGTGGCGCGCGGCGTCGGGCGGCGGAACGTTCACGGATCTGAACCCGGCCACCGGTCGCCCCCTCGCCCAGATCGCGTCCGGCACCGCCCAGGACATCGACGACGCCGTCCGGGCCGCCCGCTCGCAACTGAACGGTGAATGGGGTTCACTGCCCGGCGCCGCCCGCGGACGAATCCTGAACAAGATCGCCGACCTGATCGAACGCGACGGCGAACTCCTCGCCCGGCTCGAGGCCCTCGACGTCGGCAAGCCCGTCGGCCAGCCCACCATGCTCGACATCCCGATGGCCGCGGGCACGTTCCGCCACTTCGCCGGCTGGGCCGACAAGATCACCGGCCAGTCCATCCCGACCGCCGGCTACTTCGGCCAGCCCACCCACTCGTACACCGTCCGCGAACCGGTCGGCGTGATCGGCGCGATCGTCCCGTGGAACACCCCGCTGATGATCTCGGCGTGGAAGATCGCCCCCGCGCTCGCCGCCGGGAACACCCTGGTGGTGAAGCCGCCGGAGGACGCACCGCTGTCGATCCTGCACCTCGCGAACCTCCTGGTGGAAGCCGGACTTCCCGCGGGCACCGTCAACATCGTGCCCGGACTGGGCGAGGTCGCCGGCGACGCGCTCGCGGCCCACCCCGGTATCGACAAGATCAGCTTCACCGGCAGCCCCCGCGTCGGCCGGATCATCGCCAAGCGCGCCGCCGACACGTTCAAGCGGACCACCCTCGAACTCGGCGGCAAGTCCCCACAGATCATCCTTCCCGACGCCGATCTCGAGGCTGCTCTGAACGGCACCGCGATGGGGCTGTTCTTCAACCAGGGCGAGGTCTGCGCCGCGGGCACCCGCATCCTGGTGCACCGGTCGCTGTACTCGCAGGTGGTCGACGGTCTCGCCGCCGCCGCGTCCGCCCAGGTCCTCGGCGACCCGTTCGATCCGGCCACCACCATGGGTGCCCTGGTCAACGCCAAGCAGCGCGACGCCGTCCTCGGTTACATCGAGGCCGGACGCAGCGAGGGCGCCCGCGTCGTCGCCGGCGGTGGCCGCCCCGACCTGGACGGGTTCTTCGTCCAGCCGACCATCTTCGCCGACGCGAACAACGACATGAAGATCGCGAAGGAAGAGATCTTCGGCCCCGTCGGCACCGTCATCCCGTTCGACACCACCGACGAGGCGATCGCGATCGCCAACGCCACCGACTACGGCCTGGCCGCGACCATCTGGACGCGCGACGTGTCGCACGCCCACACCCTCGCCGGCAAGGTCCGTGCCGGAGCGGTCGGGGTGAACGGGTGGGCTCCCATCGACCCCGCCCTGCCGTGGGGCGGCATGAAGACCAGCGGCACCGGCCGCGAACTCGGCTGGGCCGGAATCGAAGCCAACACCGAGGAGAAGGTTGTCACGATCGTCCTCTGAGCGCCCGCAGGATCGACGTCACCGGACAGGAGCAGACGCGATGAAGACTCAGGCCGCAGTGTTGTGGGAGCCCGGTCAGCCCTGGCAGATCGAAGAACTGGAACTCGACCCACCGAAGCACGGAGAGGTGCTGCTGCAGTTGGCGGCGTCGGGGATGTGTCATTCGGACGAGCATGTCCGGGACGGCAGCCTGCCACTCGAGTACTACCCGTTCATCGGCGGCCACGAGGGCGCCGGCGTCGTGCTCGAGGTCGGACCGGGCGTCACCAGCGTCGAGAAGGGCGATCACGTCGCTCTCGGATTCATCCCGGCGTGTGGCCGGTGCCGGCAGTGCGCGACGGGGCAGTCCAGCATCTGCGATCTGGGCGCCCACCTGCTCGAAGGGTGGCAGATCTCGGACGGCACGGCGCGGCATCACGTGCATGGGAAGGACGCCGCGATCCAGTGCCTGATCGGGACGTTCTCGCCGTACACGGTGGTCAACGAGGCGTCGTGCGTCAAGATCACCAAGGACATTCCGCTCGACAAAGCCGCCCTGGTCGGCTGCGGTGTCACCACCGGCTGGGGGTCGTCGGTGTATGCCGCCGGCGTCCAGGCCGGTGAGACGGTCGTGGTGATCGGCATGGGCGGCGTCGGGTGCGGGGCGGTTCAGGGCGCCGCGCTCGCCGGGGCCCGGCACGTCGTGGTCGTCGACCCGTCGGAGTTCAAGCGGGAGCAGGCCAAGATCTTCGGCGCGACCCATACGGCGGCGAGCATCGACGAGGCGCTGCCGCTCCTCCAGGATCTGACGTGGGGCCAACTGGCCGACAAGGTGCTCATCACCGTCGCGAACGCGAGTGGCCGCATCATCGCGCCGGCGATGAGCCTGGTGGCCAAGGGCGGCACCTGCGTCCACGTGTCGGTCGGCGACGTCACACAGAACGACGTCGATCTGAACCTGTTCGATCTGACGGCGATGCGCAAGACTCTCAAGGGCGCGTGGTTCGGCAACGCGAACATCCGGTTCGACATCCCTCATCTGCTACGCCTGTACATGGAGGGTCAGCTGAAGCTCGACGAGATGATCACGAGGACATACACACTCGATCACATCAACGACGGCTACGAGGCCATGCGGAGGGCCGAGAACGTCCGCGGCGTCATCATGTACTCGTAGATCGGCACAGTCGGGAGCGGTGGGGCGCTGCACGCTCCGCCGCTCCCGCCATGGTTCCCTGTCCCCATGCCGTACGTGTTCCTGCTTGCCGCGATCGCCGCCGAGGTCTTCGGAACGAGTCTGCTGAAGTCCACCGAGGGCTTCACCCGGCTCTGGCCGACGGTCGGGTGCCTCACCGGCTACATTGTCGCGTTCGTGTTCCTGTCGCAGGCGGTCAAGACGGTGCCGGTCGGGATCGCCTACGCCATGTGGTCGGGGCTCGGGACGGCGGCGATCGTCGCGATCGGCGCCGCATTCCTCGGTGAGCCGCTGACCGCGACGAAGATCTTCGGCCTGGGTCTCGTCGTCTCGGGAGTGGTCGTTCTCAATCTCGGCGGGGCTCATTGATACCGTGGTCGCATGATCGCTGGTGGGGCAGGTACGCGTCGTGCCTAAGCTCGTGGATCACGACGAACGTCGGCGAAGCATCACCGCCGCTGCCTGGCGGCTGATCGCCGCCCGCGGCATCGACGCGGCCAACATGCGTGACATCGCAACGGAGGCCGGGTACACCAACGGCGCCCTGAGCCATTATTTCGCCGGCAAGGACGAAATCCTCCGGACGTCGTACGAGCACATCTCGGAGGCCACCGATCGCCGGATCACGGAGGCGCTCGGCGACGCGACCGGGCTGGACGCCCTGCGCATCCTCTGCCGCGAAGTGATGCCGATCAACGAGGAGCAACTCCTCGAAGCCCGGATCGCCGCGTCGCTGTGGCCTCGGGCCATGTACGACGAGCAGATGGCCGCCACCAACCGCCGGACGATGGACAACTGGCGTGAGCAGATGGCCGTCTTCCTGGAGCAGGCACGCGCGGAGGGCACCGTCGGCGACATCGACGTCAGCATCGTGGTGGAGCAACTCCTGAACATGATGATGGGCATGCAGATTCTCGGTGTCCTCACACCGGGCGAGACGTCGGCGGCACGCCAGCTGGAGATGCTCGAGCAGTTCGTCGCCTCACTCTGAGGCGGCGGCTCCACCAAAATCGTTGTCCCGGAATCCGATAGAGTCCGATTTTTGACCGAACGGTCAGTATGTTCGGGGCGGAAACTCACTGTTTACACGAGGGCACCGCGGCTGTAACGTACGTCACTAAGCTTTTTATTCAACACCCGTAGAACCAAAGGATCGCGACATGCCCACCCTTTCCCCCGCGCGTATCGACCACCCGCTGTCGCTGCCGACCGTCGAAGAGATCGCATCCCTCCGCGAAATCCTCGAGGCCGCCGACGCGCTGACCGAGCAGACGCGATTCGTCTACGTCGGCCTCGAGGAACCGGACAAGTCCACGCTGTACACGGCCGAGGCACTCGAGACCGATCGGCGATTCCGCGTTCTGCTGCACGACATCTCGTCACCGAACGCGGTGGACGTCGTGGTGTCCGTGACGCAGCGGTCGGTGATCAGCTCGGTGGTGCTCGACGCCACCCGTGACGGTCAGATGCCGGTTCTGGACGAGGAGTTCGAACTCGTCGAGCAGGTCCTGTCCGGCGACGACCGCTGGCTGGCCGCGCTCGCCGCCCGCGGCCTCGACGTCGCCGACGTCCGGGTCGCTCCCCTCTCGGCCGGCGTGTTCGACTACGAGGGCGAAGAGGGCAAGCGGATCCTGCGCGGCCTCGCGTTCCGCCAGGACCACCCGAAGGACCATGCCTGGGCCCACCCGATCGACGGGCTCGTCGGATTCGTCGACGTCATGAACCGGACCGTCACCGACGTTCTGGACCTCGGCGCCGTCCCGATTCCCGAGGAGTCCGGCAACTTCGACGACCTCGCCGTCACCGGCCCGCTGCGCACCACGCAGAAGCCCATCGAGATCACCCAGCCCGAGGGCCCCAGCTTCGTCGTCGACGGCAACCGCGTCGACTGGGAGAAGTGGTCGTTCCGCGTCGGTTTCGACGCCCGCGAAGGCCTCGTCCTCCATCAGCTCGGATTCGCCGACGGCGACCGGGTCCGCCCGATCATCCACCGCGCGTCCATCGCCGAGATGGTGGTGCCCTACGGCGACCCCTCCCCGGTGCGGTCGTGGCAGAACTACTTCGACACCGGCGAATACATGGTGGGCCGCTACGCGAACGCCCTCGAACTCGGTTGCGACTGCGTCGGCGACATCACGTACTTCGACGCCGTCATCGCCGACGAGTTCGGCGGCCCCAAGACGCTGAAGAACGCGGTGTGCATGCACGAGGAGGACTTCGGTGTGCTGTGGAAGCACACCGACCTGTGGGCCGGCTCCGCCGAGACCCGCCGCCAGCGCCGTCTCGTCATCTCCTTCTTCACCACGATCGGCAACTACGACTACGGCTTCTTCTGGTACCTGTACCTCGACGGCACCATCGAGTTCGAGGTCAAGGCCACCGGCGTCGTCTTCACGTCGGGTCACCCGGGCGGCGACTACCCGTACGCCTCGGAGATCGCACCGGGCCTCGGCGCCCCGTACCACCAGCACCTGTTCAGCGCCCGCCTCGACATGATGATCGACGGCGACCGCAACTCCGTCGAGGAGGTGCAGACAAAGCGGGTGAAGATGGGTCCCGGCAACCTGCACGGGAACGCCTTCACCCTCGAGCGCACCCCGCTGACGAAGGAGTCGGAGGCGCAGCGCCTCGCGGACAACAGCGTCGGACGCGTGTGGCACATCAGCAACCCGAACAAGCTGAACCGGCTGGGCAAGCCGGTGGCGTACGCACTCCACCCGGAGGGCCAGCCGATCCTGCTGGCCGACGACGACTCGTCGATCGCGGCGCGGGCGACGTTCGCCACCAAGCACCTGTGGGTCACCCAGTTCGACGAGAAGGAGCGGTACGCGGCAGGCGATTTCGTGAACCAGCACGCGGGCGGCGCCGGTCTGCCGAGCTTCGTCGCCGGCGACCGCGAACTCGAGAACGAGGACGTCGTCGTGTGGCACACGTTCGGGCTCACCCACTTCCCGCGCCCGGAGGACTGGCCGATCATGCCCGTCGACTACACCGGATTCACGTTGAAGCCCAACGGCTTCTTCGACCGCAACCCCGCCCTCGACGTCCCCCGCACCGCGTCGAAGCACTGCTCGACCGGGGGCAGCAGCTGCCACTCCGACGGAGGATCCGATGTCTGACACCACCACCACGACCGGAGGGGCCGGCAAGTTACGCGGATCCATCGGCGTCGTCGGAATCGTCTTCCTCGTCATCGCAGCCGCCGCGCCGCTGACCGCGATCGGCGGCGCGCTGCCCGTCATGATCGCGATCGGCAACGGCGCGGGCGCCCCGAGCGCCTATCTCATCGCGGCGCTCGTCCTGCTCGTCTTCAGCGTCGGGTACGCGGCGATGAGCAGCCACATGGTCGACACCGGCGCCTTCTACGCCTACGTTGCCAAGGGCCTGGGCGAATCCTGCGGGCTCGGTGCCGCCGGCCTCGCCCTGCTGACCTACACGGCAATCCAGGCCGCCGTCTACGGGCTGGCCGCCGCCACCATCCAGGGCCTGGTCGTCCAGTACGGCGGACCCGACCTGCCGTGGTGGATGTGGGCGCTGGTTCTCATCGCCCTCGTGGCCGTGCTCGGCTACCGCAGCATCGACCTGGGCGCGAAGGTCCTCGGGGTTCTCCTCGTGCTCGAGATCGGCATCATCCTCGCGTTGTCGTTCGGCGTGCTGGTGAAGGGCGGTGCCGCCGGCATCGACTTCGCGTCGTTCACCCCGACGTCGTTCTTCAGCGGATCCCCCGGTGTCGCGTTGATGTTCGCGATCGCGTCGTTCATCGGTTTCGAGGCCACCGCGATCTACGGCGAGGAGGCGCGCAACCCGCGCCGCACCATTCCCATCGCCACGTACGCGGCCGTCATCGTCATCGGACTGGTCTACGCACTGGCGAGCTGGGCCGTGGTGCTCGCGTTCGGCAGCGACAACGTGGCCGCGGCCGCCGCCGACGACCCGGCCGGGCTGACGTTCGCCGCAGCCGCGCACTTCCTGGGCGGTCCCGCCGCCGATGTGATGGCGATCATGCTGGTCACGAGCCTTTTCGCCGCGCTCCTGGCCTTCCACAACGCCATCTCCCGGTACGTGTTCGCCCTGGCCCGCAAGGGCGCCGCTCCGCGGGCACTGTCGCGCACCCACGCCAAGCACGGTTCCCCGCACATCGGCTCGGTCGCCCAGACGATCTCCGCGACGGTGGTCGTGGGGGTGTTCGCCCTCGTCGGCGCGGACCCGGTGCTGGAACTGTTCACCTGGATGGCGGGTCTGGCCACCGTGAGCATCCTGGTGCTGATGGTCCTCACCAGCGTCGCGATCATCGCGTTCTTCGCCCGCACCCGGCTGGACACCCGGATCTGGCACACCCGCATCGCTCCCGTCCTAGGCTGCGGGGGTCTGGTGGCGGTCACCGGATTGGTGCTCGACAACTTCACCACGCTGATCGGCGGGTCGGCACTGCTCGCCGACATCCTGCTGGCCGTCATCGCACTGTTCTTCGTCGCCGGACTGGTCGTCGCCCGGGTCACCAGACAGAACCGGGCCGGCGTCGAGCGTGACCGCGAACTCACACCCACGATCTGAGTCCGACGATGTTCGAGATCCCGGCCGTGCACGCGGCGATGGTCGTCGGAGCCGTCGGCGCCGTAATGCCGATGTGGCGGGCGCACGGCCCGGACTGCAGGGTCCGGATCGCGCACGGCGCGATGGCGGTGTCCATGGTGGCCATGATGATTCCCGGTGCGCCGGCATGGATTCATCTGCTGGAGGGTGGTGTCCTCATCGCCCTCGCTCTGTTCGTCACCTGCGAGACGATGCACCGCCGGACCGCCGTCCCCTGCGCGGTGGACCTCACGGCCATGGGAGTGCTGTTACTGCTCGCTCCGACGGCGGCACCGATGCCGGCGGCGTCGGCATCGGTGCCGCCGGGCCACCATCACGGCGGCGCCGGAATCTCGACGGGCTGGCTGCCCGTGGCCGTACTCGTGTGCTGGGCCCTGTTGGCACTGCACCTCTTTCGATCCACCCCACCCCGCGAACGCCGGTCCGGCGTCAGGACCGCGGCGGCGGGATCCGCACTGATGATCCTCGGCATGGCGCCGATGGCCGTCTGACCGCTCTGCCCGACAGCAACCTGGAGGAACCGATGAGTTACGCCGATGCCGTCTACACCCACGGCAAGGTCTTCACCGTCGACGAGAACTTCACGATCACCACGGCCCTGGCGGTGCGTGACGGACTCGTCCAGGCGGTGGGCAGTGACACCGAGATCGAGGCGTTGATCGGGCCGGACACCGTGGTCACCGACCTGGGCGGGAAGACCGTCCTCCCGGGAATCAACGATTCACACCTGCACGCCATCGCGTACGGTCTGGACACACCGCCGCTCTCGCTCGACGTGTCGTTCCCGACGGTCCGGTCGATCGCCGACGTCCGCGAACTCGTGCGTGAGGCCGCCGCAGCGGCCGAGGACGGTGCGTGGATCATCGGAACCGGATGGGACGACGGCTATCTCGACGAGTGCCTCGCCGAATCCGGACGTACGCCGACCCGCTGGGACCTCGACGAGGTGTCCCCGAACAACCCGGTGTTCCTGCAGGACTTCTCCCGGCACACGTCGTGGGTGAACAGCGCGGCGCTCGTTCTCGCCGGCGTCGACGAGACGACCCCGCTGCCGCCCGGCAGCCTCATGCCGGTCGGTGCCGACGGACTGCTGACCGGCATCGTCATGGAGGGTGCGCAGGCCCTCGTGCAGCGAGTTCTTCCCACCCTCACCCGGGAGCGCCGCGAGGAGGCACTCCGCTCCGCGATCTCGATCCTGCAGAGCGAAGGCATCACCAGCTTCACCGATCCTGCGATCGGTCCCGGCGGCGAAGCCCTCGCCGGTGGCGCGATGGGGGCGGAGGGCCTCGAGGTGTACGCCGACCTGGCCCGCCGCGGAGAACTGGGTGCCCGCGTCAACCTGCTCCTCCTGCCCACCGGAATGTCGGGTTCTGCCGAGGATTTCGGGCAGAACCTCGTGGGGATCGGCGTTCCGGAGACCACCGATCCGCGGATGTTCCGGGTGCTCGGGGTGAAGGTGTTCGCCGACGGCATCCCGCCCAGCAAGACCGCGTGGATGCACGAGGAGTATGTCGGCGGCGGCTGCGGTTCGCTCTGCGTCGGCGGCGACACCGACGAACGTCAGGTGTACGAGGTGACCGAGATGATCCGCATCGGCCACGAGGCCGGCCATCAGATCGGTGTGCACGTCACCGGCGACCGCGCCATCGACACCGTCGCCGACGCGATCATCGCCGCGCAGAATGCGCACCCCCGCGAGGATGCCCGGCACTACCTCATTCACGGCGACTTCATCAGCGAGGCCACCCTGAAGCGTCTCGCCGAGAACGGCATCGGAGTCAACATGAATCCGACGATCAAGTGGACCATCGCCGACCTCGAGGTCGGGGTGGTCGGGGCCGAACGCGCCGCCTACGAATGGCCGTACCGCAGCGCCGTCGAATCCGGGGTCCACCTGATGAGCAGTTCGGATGCTCCTGTCACCCCGCCTGATTGGCGGCAGGGCATCTCGACGATGGTCCTGCGCGAGAGCAAGGCCAGCGGCGTGGTCAGCGGACCCGATCAGTGCATCGGACTCGCGGACGCCGTCCGCACCTACACCATCAACGCGGCCTGGCAGGACTTCGCCGAGGACTGGAAGGGGTCCCTCGAACCCGGCAAGGTGGCCGACCTGTGCATCCTCGACGGCGACCTCGAGACCGCCGACCCGCACGACATCCCGGAAATGCAGGTCGTCACCACCGTGCTGGGCGGGAAGGTCGTGTTCCAGCGCGTGCTCGAGAGCGTCCGGTAAGCTCTCTTCCAGTATTCGAAAGCCGGTCCGCCTCTTGTCGGCGGACCGGCTTTCGGCGTTCTATTCGATCCACCGGTTCACTGAGCCCACGCCGCCTCGGCGATCCAGTGTTCACTGCCGTCGGCGCTGATTCCGCGTTGCCAGTCGGTGGTCCGCCGCAGGTTCGGCTCCACGCGGGCAGTGGCCGCGTCGGCGCCGTCCGGTCCGTCTTCGCGGGTCTGCCAATGGACCCAGTTCACTTCGTTGCCGTCCTCGTCGTGCACGAAGAGGTCGACGTGGTGCCACCCGTACCGGTGCGTGTCGGCGTAACAGGTCAGGAATGTCCGATGATGATGTGAATAGTCCACGAGATACCTCCGGGGCCGCGGCGATCTTTCGCCCTACGCTAGAAGCGGTTCGAGCCCGGCGGAAGCCGAGAAACCTTTACCTGCGTGGGGGTCACCCGGTCAGTGGTTCGTGCCGGCCGGCAACGTGAACGTGAAGACGGCCCCGTGCGGATCGTTCTCCCGCGCACCGAGCGTGCCGCCCTGCCGGGTGATGATGCGATGGCTCAGCGCCAGCCCGATTCCGTGTCCCGTGGACTTCGACGTGAACGCGCCGTCGAAGATTCGCCCGTCCGGGATGTGGGAGAGGCCCTTGCCGTGGTCCTCGACGCTGACGACGCCCTCCGATTCCCTGACCTCGGTGCGGACCGTCACGACACGCTCGGCAGGCGGCCAGTCCGCCATTTCGTCGATCGCGTTGAAGCACAGGTTCAGGACGACCTGCCCGGTGAGCACGCGCTCGCACACGACGGACACGTCCGTGTTCGCACGGAGGTATTCGACGCGAACCCCCTTCTGCCGCGCCCGAATATCGATGAAGTACGCGCATTCGTCGACGATGTCGTTCAGATCGACGATCTGCTGCGACTCCTCGAGTTGCGTCACGTATTCGCGGAGGCTCCGCACGATCTGATTGGCCCGGTCGAGTTGTTTGCGCGCTTCCCGGAGGCCCCAACTCACCTCGTCGCGGCGGCTCTCACCGTCGTCGAGGCGGCTCTGGGTTCCCGCGATGAAGTTGGTGGCGGCCGCGAGAGGCTGGGCGAGCTCGTGAGCGATCGCCATCGCCATGTCGCCCATCGCGTTGTAGCGGGCGAGGTAGTTGAGGTACTGCGAATCCCGTTCGTGCTCTTGTTCGGTGTGGACGTGTTCGGTCACGTCGTGAAAGAGCAGCAGGTGGCCGCTCAGGTCGTTCTCGATGGCGATGTGCTGGCAGCTACCCGCATGCCAACGGCGCTGCGCGGACGGCAGTTCGACTTCGTAGCGCAGGCCTTGCGAGCCGCCGTCCGCGGTCGTCAGCTCGAGGGCGCGTCGCACACTCTCCCGCGACTGTCCGGCCCGGCAGAACTCCGTGAAACGCTCGCCGACAAGCGATGCCACCGGAACCTCGAGGAGCGACGACGCCGCCTCGCTCGCGTACGTGATCCGGCTGTCGTCGTCGAGCACCAGAATTCCCTCGGCCATGTTCCGCAGAAAGGCCGCCAGCCGGGCTTCGGTCCGGGTGAGATCCGCCTCGGTGCGGGTGAGGTCGCGGCGCATCGAGGCTTCCTGCTCGATGTCGCGGAACTGAACCATCACCACGGTCCTCGTGTTCAGTTCGACCCGCACCGCGATCGCTTCGGTCAGGACCTCTCTCCCGCTCTTCGCGCGATACGCCCACTCGGTGACAGCGACTCCCCGATCGACCGCCTCCTGAAGCCATCGTCGCCCCACCGATCGCCGGTAACGCTTCGCACGCGAACTCATGTCCGGCGCCTTGAGCGGTTTGAGCTCCTCGACCGTGAACTCGAGCAGTTCCGATGCGGCCCTGTTCGCCCAGAGGATGTCCTTCGTCGCCGCATCATGGACCAGGACGCAGTAACGGAGGGACTCGACGAGTCGTTCGTAGTCGGACGGCGCGAGATCGGACACTGCAGCCTCCTTCGGCTCGATTCGAGTCTACTGAGCGGACGGACGCCGAACGCGATAGGGAATTCCTTCAGTCCGGGGCGACATCTCTGCACGCACGCGGGGGGAAGCACCGATTGAGTGAGGCCGGCCGGCTCAATAGCGTGAATGTCACACGAACCACGCCACACCCCTTCTACTTCGCGTCGATCGGAGTATTCGATGACCAACGCACCGACCCTGGACATTACGGACACCACTGCGAGCACACGGCTGTCGTTCGAGGACGTCCTCGAACACGTCGCTGTGCGGCGGGAGGAGTTCGCTCGCCAGAAGTTCGTGCCCCGCGACATGATCGACGAGTTCAAGGAGATCGGCATCTATCGCGCGGCGACGCCCCGCCAGTTCGGTGGCGACGCACTACCGCCGAGCGAGTTTCTGCGGATGATCGAACGCATCTCCGCGGTGGATGCCTCCTCGGGCTGGGTCGCGAGCTTCGGCTCCGCCCTCGTCTATCTGGCGGCACTGCCACTCGCCACGCAGGCGGAGCTGTACAAGGACAGCCCGGACCTCGTCTTCGCAGGCGGATTGTTCCCGGTCCAGCCCGCCGAACAGGTGCCGGGCGGTGTGAAGATCACCGGGCAGTGGAAGTTCGCCAGCGGCTGCAAGGGCGCCGACATTCTCGGTGTCGGAATCCGCGGCGGAGAGTCCACCGCCGGAAAACCGCGCACCGCGCTGCTGTGGCCGAAGGACGTCGAGATCGTCGAGAACTGGGACGTCGTCGGTCTGTCCGGAACCGGGAGCCACGAACTGAAGGTCGACGGGGTCGTCGTGCCCGAGGATTGGACCTTCATCCGAGGCGGAACCCCGACCGTCGACGAACCCCTCTACCGCTATCCCTCCATCGCCTACGCCGCTCAGGTTCTCGCCGTCGTCAATCTCGGCGTGGGACGTGCGGCCCTCGACTATGCGATCAAGGTCGGTGCGGGACGAACGGGCATCACCGGGGCGCCCAAGCTCGCCGATCGGGCGTACTACCGCATCGACCTCGCGAAGGCCGAGGCAACGCTGCGGTCGGCTCGCGCCTTCTTCTACGAGGTCACCGACGAGGCGTACGCCACGGTTGTCGCCGGCGATCCGGTCCCGGACCGGCTTGCGGCGCTTCTCCGGCTGTCCTCGACACACGTGGCCAAGGCGGGAGCCTCCGCCGTCCACACCGCGTTCCAGTTGTCGGGCACGGGCGCGATCTACGACGGCAACGCGATGCAGCGCTACATGCGCGAGGCCCTGGTCCCACCGCAGCACGCGTTCCTCGGGGACGGCATCTACGACAGCGCCGGGGCAGTACTCATGGACATTCCGCCCTTCCCCGGCTTCATCTGAGCATCGACCGAACTCTCCCGCCACTCACCTCTTCAGGAGCACAGCCATGACCGCACCACTGCGAGTGTTGTTCTGCATCGGCATCAACCAGAACTTCTTCGACCTCCCGACCGGCCAAGGCGGGCTGGTGTGGAAGGCGTTCTCCGGAATGATGGACGCGGTGGCCGACACGCCCGGCGTTCGGGTGATCGGGGATATCGACGATGACAGCCACATGGTCGGGCCGTCGGACGGCTGGCCCTGGACCTGCTACATCCTCGCCGACGTCGACACCCAGGAGACGGTCAAGGCCGTCTGCAACCTCTTCCGCACCACCCAGGTGGGCGAGTACACGCTGTGGCGGTACGCGAAGATCGAGGCCCGCATCGGTCGTGCGCTCACCGTCCGTGAAGACGTCGATCTCGGCGTGTGATGGGAATGCAGTCGGCGGCCCTGACCGAGTGCATCGAGAGACGCGAGGCCGTTCACCGCGTGATGTGCCGCTACATGGAGTTGTGCGACGTTCCGTCCGTGAACTTTTCGCTCGACGAGCTCGCGTCGCTCTTCACTCACGACGCGGTCTGGGAGGGAATCGGCAGCGCCTACTCCGGCAAGTTCGGTAAGCGGGTGGGCCGCCGCGCCGTGATCGGGATGCTCGCCGAGTATCTGCCCCCGAGCACGCATTTCCGCAGAAACGTGCACCTCCTCGGAAGTGCGCAGATCGACGTCGACGGCACCCCGGCGCGGGGGCGGTGGATCATGCAACAGCTGTCCACCTACGAGGACGGATCGTCCGAACTGCTCGTCGCGCGTGTCACCGCCGAGTGTGAGGTTCAGGGCGGTACCGCCCGAATCAAGCACTTCACGACCGAGAAGCTGTTCGTGACTCGCCTCGACGAGCCGACACGACTGTTCGAATCGAATTGAGAGAGAACGTGATGACCACTTCACTGGATCCCACCGCCACCGGCACCCACTTCGCGGACCTCGCCGCCGACGACCGGGTTGCCGGGTCGCTGTACACCGACCCCGACATGTTCGAGGCCGAGTTGGAGAAGATCTTCTACCGCACCTGGGTGTGGGTTGCCCATGAGAGCGAGATCCCCGAGGCCGGTAGCTACAAGATGGCGACCATCGGCCGGCAACCGGTGATCGTCAACCGGGACCGCAAGGGAAACTTCAACGTCCTGCTGAACCGGTGCCGCCACCGCGGGGCGAGCGTGTGTGAGGTGCCCAAGGGCAAGGCCAACGGCTTCACCTGCCCGTACCACAGCTGGTCGTACGCCCTCGACGGCCGTCTCCGCGGGATCCCCTACCCCGACGGCTACGACGAGGACCTCGACAAGAAGGACCTGCCCCTGCAGAGCCTGCGGGTCGAGTCGTACGCCGGGATGATCTTCGCGAGCTTCAATCCCGACGTCGAACCCCTCGACGACTTCCTCGGTGACGCGAAGGTGTGGATCGACCTGTTCATGAAGCAGGGTGCCGGCTACCCGATCAAGACCCAGGGCGAGCACTGCTTCCGGTTCCGCGGGAACTGGAAGATCCAGCTGGAGAACACCACCGACGGCTACCACTTCCCGATCGTGCACCGCTCCTGGATGTCGTCCGTGGACGCCGAGACGGCGGACATGCTCTCCTTCATGACCGACGACAACGCCGTGACGCACGCGCTCGGAAACGGCCACAGCGTCGCGATCATGGTCCCCGAACACGTCGACCTGGACCACGACGACGGCAGCGAGAAGATTCAGGCGCGTTTCGACCACATCGTCGAGGAACTGTCGAAGACGATGCCCGCCGACAAGGTTCGCCGCATCGTCCGCTCGATGCACGGAGCCGGGTTCAATCTCAACATCTTCCCCAACGTCGCGATGTCGATGTCGTTCTTCCGCGTGCTGCGCCCCATTTCGGTCGACGAGACCGAGATCCGGCACATCGCCCTCGGCATGGACGGCGGACCGGAGATCGTCAACCGGGAACGTCTCCGGATCCACGAACACTTCCAGGGCCCGTTCGGCTTCGGCAGTCCCGACGATTCCGAGGCGTGGGACCGGGTTCAGCGCGGATCCCGCGGTGCCCCCGGAATGCCGATCATGGTGAACCGCGGCCTGGGTCGGGAGGGGCTCGACAGCAACGGACACCGCACCTCGCACGTCACCGACGAGACCGGAATGCGCGAGGCGTACGCAATGTGGAAGAAGATGATGAACGATGAGCACTGACCTCATGACCGCCCAGCTGTCCGACACCCGGGTGCTGCAGGCGATCGAACTCGTCTGGCACGAAGCGGCCCTCCTCGACGCCAAGGACTACCAGAGCTGGGACGCCCTCTGGACCGACAGCGGCCGGTACGTCATTCCCATCGACCCGGACACCGACGACTTCGACGGTTCGCTGAACATGGTCAACGACGACACCCGGATGCGGCGCATGCGCATCGAACGGTTGACGTCCGGCTACTCCATGTCCGCGCTGGCCGCAGCCCGGACGGTCCGCACGGTGTCCCGCTTCACGGTCGAGGAGCGAACCGACGACTCGATCACGCTGCGGTCCGCGCAGATCCTCGTCGGATTCAAGCGCGACGAACAGCAGACTCTCGCCGCCGACGTCACGCACCGCGTCCGCTACACCGACACCGGGCCGCGGCTGGACCTGAAGGTCATCCGGCTCGTCAACTCGCAGGCTGCGGTCAACGCGTCCGGCTACCTTCTCTGAGCTTCTCCCTCTTCCCAGCCGACAAGGAGTTCGACATGGATCATGTCGCAGTAGTCACGGGCGCCGGACACGGACTCGGCGCCGCCATCGCCCGTCAGCTGCACGACCGCGGATATCGGGTCATGGTCGCGGACATCGACGAGGCCGCAGCGAAAGAGACCGCGGCGGAACTGGATGCCTCCGGGAACAGCGCCGTCGCCGCGCCCCTCGACGTCCGGAAGAAGACCGACTTCGAGTCCCTGCGCGACCAGGTCGTCGACCTCTGGGGTGGGGCGGACGTGCTCGTCAACAATGCCGGCCGATCCCAGACCGGCTCGTTGATGGACATTGCGCCGGAGGAGTTCTCGGACATCGTCGAGATCAACCTCAATGGTGCGTTCCTCGGCTGCCAGGTGTTCGGACGTTACTTCGCGCAGCGCGGCTACGGGCGCATTGTCAACATCGCCTCCCTGGCCGGCCAGAACGGCGGCACGGCGACCGGGGCCCACTATGCAGCCGCGAAGGGCGGCGTCGGCACGCTGACCAAGGTCTTCGCCCGGGAGCTCGCGGCGTCGGGTGTCACCGTCAACGCGGTGTCCCCGGGACCGCTCGATCTCCCGGTGGTGCGCGAGACGGTGCCCGCGGACAAGCTGGCGGCCATTCTCACCACCATCCCGGTGGGCACACTGGGGTCGCCCGACTTCATCGCCGAGACGGTGGCCCTCCTCGCGTCTCCGGCGGCCGCGTCGGTCACCGGAGCGTGCTGGGACATCAACGGCGGCCTGTACATGCGGTAATCCGTCCGCGCGACGAGAAGGATCATCATGAGTTTGTTCACGGTCACAGTGGCGGAGATAGTCGAGGAAACGCCGGACATCAAGTCCTTCCGGCTCGTTCGGACGGACGGCTCCCCGTTCGACCCGTACCCTGCCGGCGCCCACATCGACATTCTCGGGCCCACGGAGGTCCTCACCCAGTACTCGCTGTGCAGCCCGCCGCACGAGTCCGACTCCTACGTCGTTGCGATCAAGCGGGAGAACGGACCGCGCGGCGGCTCGGCCGCACTGCACGATCGGGTGACGCTCGGCAGCGAGTTGCAGATCAGCCGGCCGCGCACTCTGCTCGCCGTGGCCGAGGAGGCCGATCGTCACATCCTCGTCGCCGCGGGCATCGGCCTCACCCCGATGCTGAGCCTGGCGTTCGCGTTGCATCGGCAGGGACAACCGTTCGACCTGCACTACTTCGCCCGGGCGAGAGGGCAGGCGGCCTTCGTCGAGTTGCTGGAGGCGTCGGAATTCCACCGGGACGTGCACCTGCATTTCGGCCTGACCAGGGACGACCAACTCTCGGCGCTCGAGAAGATCCTCGCGGACGCGTCAGCTGCCACGCACGTCTACACCTGCGGCCCCGAGGGTTTCATGACCCGGGTCCGCGAGTTGGCGGAACCGGCGGTCGGCGAGGACTCGGTTCACTTCGAGCATTTCGAGGCGGCCGCCCCGGTCTCGACCGGGGAGGACACGGCCTTCGAGCTGGAACTCGACACCGGCGAGGTATTCGAGGTTCCGGCCGGAAAGTCCATCGCCGAGGTGCTCGAGGAGAACGACATCGAGATCGACACGTCGTGCCGGGAGGGCATCTGCGGGACCTGCATCCTGGATGTGCTGGGGGGCGAGCCCGACCATCGGGACAACTGCCTGACCAAGAGCGAAAGGAAGGCGGGCGACAGAATCGCGGCGTGTGTGTCGCGCGCTCGATCGGGGCGACTCGTCGTCGAACTTCCGTGATGACTTCTCACCGTCGATGACGGCGAGAAGTCATCACGGAACGGCAATTCCGGCCTGCAGGATGTCGCGCACGAGAACCGCAATGCTCTCTGCTCCGGTCTTCTCCTTGATCCGGGTGCGATGCACGTCGACCGTCTTCACGCTGATACCCAACTCCTTGGCAATGTTCTTGCTCGGCAATCCTTCGAGCACGAGCGCGAGAATTTCTCGTTCCCGCGCCGTGAGCGCGTCGATCCGGGCCTGCAATTCGGCTCTCGTACGCCGCTCACCGAACCGTTGACGCGCCACCCGGAGCGCGTCCTGGATGACGTCGAGCATGTGCTGCGGATCGTAGGGCTTCTCGATGAACGTCAGCGCGCCCCGTTGGAGCGCCCGCACCGACATCTTGATGTCACCGTGCGCCGACACGAAGATGATCGGTATCGGCGATTCGTGCGCCAGCAGCACCTCCTGGAGCTGGAAGCCCCCGACCTCCGGCATCCGGACGTCCAGAACCAGGCAGGCCGGAAGGTCGCGCCGGTACCCCTCGAGGAACGACTGCACCGAGAAGTAGGACTCCGCCTTGATGTCGACCGAATCGAGAAGCCACGCAAGCGATGCGCACAACTCCTGATCGTCGTCGACGATGTACACGCGCGTTTCCTGCTGCTCCATTGAATCCTGCCTCGAGACGACTGCCTGCTTCACCGTCCAGTGAACACCGACGGTGTCGGAAGCGATAGCCAACTGAAGAAATCCCCTACTCGGATAGGCGACTTACTGCGAGAAAGTAGCGTCGCCGCCACTGTTCCAGCACATGACGTGCGTCATATTCTTCTCGAGGGAAGGCGGATGCACTGCGAATACACGACTTCCTGTTCCGACTCATGGAGGCTGAAATGCCCGAACTCACTACCATGCAATCGACCTTCCGTTCCGCGATGGCGAACCTGCCGGCCGCGGTCAACATCGTGACCACCGACGGCCCTGCCGGGCGCTGCGGAATGACGGTGACCGCCGTCTGCTCGGTCACCGACTCCCCGCCCACCGCGCTCGTGTGCGTTAATCAGAACAGCGCCATGCACAACGTGTTCCAGACCAACGGCCGAGTCGGTATCAACGTGCTCTCCGGCGACGACGAAGAACTCGCCATGCACTTCGCGGGGGCGACGAAAGTCGCGATGGCGGACCGCTTCCAGTGGGACATCTGGGAAGAAGACACCGCCGACGGTGTGCCGATCCTGCGCGCCGCCCATGTCGTTCTCGCCGGCCGGATCGCGGACAGCAAGACTGTCGGGTCGCATTCCGTGATGTTCGTCGAACTGGACCGCGTCCAGACTCGTGAGCAGGGCGACAGCCTCGTCTACTTCCAGCGTAAGTTCCATCGCCTGTCGGTCCCGGTCGAGTCGCCCGACTGGTTGTTCTACGACGAATGGTCCGATCCGATCACCGTGACGCCCGCCCTCGTTCCAGCCCATTCCGGAGGTAAGTAGACATGGCCACCTCGTCGCCACCCGACCGCATCGCGTCGGATTCCGACCTGCACGTGCTCGCCGATACCCGTGCCGCCCTGACGTTTCGGCTCAGCGCCCTGGTACTCGCTCTGTTCCTGCCCCTGCCGATCCTCGGTGGGTTCACCTCGGTTCTCGACGGCGTCGTCTTCAGCGGGGTGACCGTGGCGTGGCTCTACGCGGTCGCGCAGTTCGTGGTCGCCATCAACGTGGCCCGGTACTACATGACGCGGGCTGCCGAACTCGACTCGCGAATCACCGCTCGGGCGAAGGGATAACGCACCATGAACCTCGTCTCTGCGTCGCTCTTCGCAGCACTCGTCGCGGTCACCCTCATGATCACCGCGTGGGCATCGCGGCGAAACAAGTCCGCCGCCGATCACTACGTCGCGGGCGGCAGCCTCACCGGCAGGCAGAACGGTGTCGCTATCGCCGGCGACTTCATCTCTGCCGCCTCGTTTCTCGGAGTCACCGGCGCGATCGCCCTGACCGGTTTCAACGGTTTCTCTCTCGCGGTCTTCGTGCCCGTCGCGTTCGTCCTCGCGATGCTGCTGATCGCGGAACCCCTGCGCAACCTCGGCCGCTTCACACTGGCGGATGTCCTCGCCACCCGGTTCCCCGGCAAGGACGTGCGGTCGATGATGGCCGTCAGCACCGTCGTGATCAGCGTGGTCTATCTCGTGTCCCAGTTGGTCGGTGCCGCGCTTCTGGTGTCGTTGCTGTTCGACCTCGACTACGTGGTGGCCGTGTTGGTCATCGGAACACTCACCACCGCGTACACACTGGTGGGCGGGATGCTCGCCACCAGCTGGATCCAGATCATCAAGACCGGTCTCCTCATGGTCTGCGCCGTGGTGCTGTTCGTTCTCGTGCTGGTGCGGTTCGATTTCAACCCGTTCGGCCCGTTCAGCACGGCCCTCGCGGAGTTCGGGCAGTCGTTCGTCGCGCCGCAGCGCACGTCGGGCGCAGCGTCGTTCGACCAGCTGTCGCAGACCGTCGGGCTCGTCCTCGGCGTGCTCGGCCTGCCGCACGTCATGATCCGATTCCTCACCGTTCCGGACGCCAAACAGGCGAGAACGTCCGCCTACACGGCCATCTGGATCTTCTTCGCGTTCTACCTTCTGGTTCCCGTGCTCGGCTACGGCGCCGCCAAGCTGGTCGGTGTCGAGGTGATCAAATCCGAGAACCGGGGCGGCAACCTCGCGGTCGCGCAGCTCGCCGAGACGGTCGGCGGCGGCGTCCTGCTGGCGTTCGTGGCCGCGGTCGCGTTCGTCACCATTCTGGCCGCACTGTCCGGCCTGGTGATCGCCACGTCCGGTGCGATCGCACACGATCTGTACGGGCAGGTGATCCGGAACGGATCGGTGTCGGCGAAGGCTCAGCACCGCGCGGCCCGGGTCGCGACCGTCGCGACCTGTGTCATCGGCGTCGCCATCGCCTTCGCGGCGCAGAAGCAGAACGTCGCGTTCCTCGCGTCACTGGGCATGTCCATCGCAGCCTGCGCGAACCTGCCCGCATTGCTGCTCACCATGTACTGGAAGCGCATGACGGCACGGGCGGTCATCTCCGGCATCGTCGTCGGACTCGTCCTGTCGGTGACCGTCATCCTGCTCAGCCCGGTGGTGCAGGGACCGGACTCCGTTCTCGGATTCTCCAACCCGGCGCTCGCCGTGGCGCCCCTCTCGCTGGCGGTGTCCATCCTCGTCGCGCTGATGACCGCGCCCTCCGGAGAGACCAAGGACCGCGCGGACCGACTCTTCTCCGTGATGCGCACCCGAGCGCTCACCGGGCAGACCGAGCCCACCAACGACGAGAAGATTGCGGCGGTGCGATGAAGACGGATGTGCGGGCACACAGCCCACTGCTGGACCTGGTCGAGCAACTGGCGACGGGCAGAACGACGCCGATCGACGTGGCGGAAGCGGCACTCGCACGGATCGCGGATCTCGATCCGGAAATCCACGCATGGGCTCACCTCGATGCCGACGCGGTGCGGTCTGCGGCCGCCCGGATCCAGGACGGCAGCCCGCGCGGTGCCCTCTGGGGCGTTCCCGTCGGCGTCAAGGATCTGATCGACGTCGCCGGTCTGCCGACGCGCTGCGGTAGTGAGCTGACGGATGCAGAACCGGCGGCCGCCGACGCCGACTGCGTGGCACGTGTGCGCGCCCACGGCGCACTCCCCCTCGGCAAGACCGTGACCACCGAGTTCGGGTATTTCAGGCCCGGCCCGACCCGGAACCCCCGCGCCCTGGACCACACGCCCGGCGGGTCGTCGAGCGGCTCGGCGGCCGCGGTGGCCGCGGGAATGGTGCCGTTGGCGTTCGGCACGCAGACCGCGGGGTCGCTGACGAGGCCGGCATCGTTCTGCGGAGTCGCGGGTTTCGTCACGGCCCACGGCGATTTTCCGACCGACGGCATCACCGGGTTGAGTCCCAGTCTCGACTCGCTGGGCCTGCTGGCACGCACCGTATCCGATCTCCACTTCGCGTGGACGGCTCTGCGCGACGGCACGTGCGCGCCCGTTCTCGAGCCTTCCGCTCCGCGCCGGCTTCGCCTGTGGAGCGGGTTCGAACTCGGCGAGGTATCCAGCGAGATGACCGCAGCGCTCAGGAAGACCGTCGCCACCGCCGAGGCGGCAGGCGTCCGATGCTGGGAGGTCGACGCCGCCCCGAGGATCGTCGCGCTGACGGAACACCACCACACGGTGATGGCGTACGAGGCGGCCAGGGAGCGCGTGGCCGAGGCGGCCCGGCCGGACAAGATCAGCGCACCCCTCGCGGAACTGTTCCGCGCGGGCGCCGAGACCGCCGAACCGGATTACCGTGCTGCCCTTGCCGGAATACGCGAGACCCGGCAGCGGCTGCTGTCGGCGCTGGACGAGGACGAGGTAGTCCTCGGACCCGCCGCGCTCGGCGCCGCGCCGCACGGCCACGACGCGACGGGCACGCCCGTGCTGAGTCGACCGTGGCAGGCCATGGGACTGCCGGTCGTCACGATCCCCGGCAGACACGACAGCGCGGGTCTTCCTCTCGGATTGCAGCTGATCGGACGGCCCGGCGCCGAGCAGCGTCTCTTCGAGATCGCGGTGTGGCTGGAAGCCTCACTCTGACAACGACAAGAGGTCGTCAGTCGACGAAGATCGACGGTTGGCGATCCTTCCACGGCGCAGCCTGCTCCAACTGCTCGGCCACCTGCAGTAGCAGATCCTCTCTGCCGGTGGCCGCGACCAGTTGGATTCCGATGGGCAGGCCCTCGCGGCTCGACGCGAGCGGCAGGCTGATCGCGGGGTGACCGGACACATTGAACGGTGCGGTGAACGGCCCGAATTCGAAGATGCGGCGTAGCCACGAGCGAACGCTGTGCTGGGGGTCGTCGTAGTCGAGGGTGCCGTGCGGCACCGGAAGCCACGCGACGGTCGGGGTGACCAGCAGATCGAAGCGGGTGAAGAACATCCCGATGGATCGGGTCACCCGGTGCTGAGCGTCGAGCGCCGCCGCGACGTCGAGTGCGGTGAACGCCTGGGTCTCCTGGAGCACCGTTCGCGACACCGCTTCGAGCAGAGCGGGATCCGGCCTGCGCGGGGCCCGAAGGATCGCCGCACCGGTGGACACCGCGGTGAGCATCGACGCCTCGACGACGTCGTCCGCGTCGAAGTGCGGGCGGTCTTCGGTCACGGTGTGGCCGATCCATTCGAGAATCGCGCCCGCAGCGACCGCGGCCGCCGACACCTGCGGATCGACCGCACTGCCGCCCCACGGTTCGGTCGTCAGAGCCACCCGCAGACGCCCCGGATCGGCACGCATCGCATCGGCGTACCTGCCCGCAGGCGGTGGCGCCGCGTACTTTTCGCCGATCGGCGGTGCGGCTACGGCATCGAGCAGATGCGCCGTGTCGCGGACGGTCCTCGTCAGCGCGAATTCGTAGATGTGCCCGAACCCGGCCTCCCCGACCAGTGGGCCGCACGGGATTCGGCCGCGGCTCGGCTTCAGACCGACGAGTCCGCAGCACGACGCGGGCACCCGCAGGGACCCGGCGCCGTCGTTGCCGTGCGCCAGCGGAACCGCGCCCGCGGCCACCAGCGCCGCGGAGCCACCGCTCGACCCGCCGACGCCGCGACCCAGCGCCCACGGATTGCGCGTCGGCCCGTACCGCACCGGTTCCGTCGCGAAGTTCAGCCCGAATTCCGGCGCTGTCGTCTGCCCCAGGGCCACCAGGCCGGCCGACCGGAACCGGGACATCAGGTCGTGATCCACACCGGCGACGGCGCCGCGGATGCTGCGGCTACCGAGTGTGAACGGCACCCCCTTCGCGAACGGGCCACTGTCCTTGATCACGAACGGCACCCCCGACAGCGGACCGTCGGGTGAGTGATCGAGTGCCGGGTCGAACATCGGCAGGGTCAATGCGTCGAGGTCGGCGTCGACCTTCTCGATCGCCGCGCGCGCAACGGATTCGACCTCCGTCGCCGTCACCTCGCCCGCCCGGATCAGCTCACGCAGGCCGACGGCGTCGAGCCTGGCGTACTCGTACAGTTCCAGCGGTCCCACTCCTCAGGTCGCGATGCCCGCTCCAGTCTGACGGGGACCGGGACGCGGCGCGACCGAATTTCCGGGTCGCGGTCAGGCCGTGATCGACTCCGGTTCCTGTTCGCGGAAGGCGCGCGGCGACACCCCGTAGGTGTCCTTGAACAACCGCGAGAAATGCGACGAGTTGACGAGACCGTGACGGGCACAGATGGTTCCGATGCTGTCGCTGCGGAATCGGTCGTCCCGCAGGTCTCGGCGGCACAGTTCGAGCCTGCGGTGCCGAATCCAGCCGGCGACGGTGTGCCCGTCTGCCTCGAACACCTTCTGCAGGTGCCGCGTCGACACGTGGTGGTGGGACGCCACGGTGGTGGTGTCGAGGGCCGGATCGTGCAGGTGCGCGTCGATGAACGACTTCACGCGGAGCAGCAGCGTCGCGCCCGGCGCCGCGGCGTCGGCAGGCGCCTCCGATTGCACGGCCGCGCTGAGCAGGTCGACCACCGCGTCCTCGACGAGGGAGGTCGTCGGCATCGTGCCGGTCACGACGGAGTGGTGGAGGTTCTTCAGGAACGGCGAGACCAGCGCGCCCATGCCGGTGCTGCCGGGGATGCGGCGCGCCGACACGGTACCCAGTTCCCGTGAGGCGATGCGCAGCAGTTCGCGGGGAAACATCAGCACGAACATGCTGAAGTCTTCCGCGAAGTGCAGATCGTACGGTTTGCTGGTGTCGTAGACGGCGAAGTCGCCGGGCCCGAGGACGGCCTCTCGATCGTCCTGGACGATGACGCCGCGGCCCGACAGTTGCAGGCCCACCTTCACGAGCCCGGGGTCGGACCTTTTGATGGACATCCGCGTCCGCCGCACGTCCACCGCCCGTCCCCCGACCTCGCTGAGTTGCAACCCGCCGAGCGCGGTGGTGCGCAGGGTCCCGGTGAACCTCGCCGCTCCGTCCTCGGCCGTGGACACCACGGCGAGCGGGACGAATGCCGTGGAGACGGCCTGCCGCCAGTGCTCGAACTGCCCGTCGTCGTGACGCGCGTGTTCACCACCGAGACGCACCTTCGATCACCTCACAGAGCGGAGCGGTTGTCGATCAGTCGCCGTGCCTTGCCGATCGAACGCTCCAGTGCGCCGGGGGCCACCACATCCACCTTCACGCTCACTCCGATGCGGTTCTTGACCAGCTTCTGGAGTTCGGTGGCGGAACGCGGATGATCGGTGGCGGACGCATCGGGACGGGCCTCGACTCGTACGGTCAGTTCGTCCATCCTACCGGGGCGGTCGAGGATGCACTGGAACTGCGGGGCCAGCCCGGTCACGGTGAGGATCAGTTCCTCGATCTGGGTGGGGAACAGATTCACCCCGCGCAGAATGATCATGTCGTCGGTGCGCCCGGTGACCTTCTGCATCCGCCGCACCGACCGCGCCGTTCCCGGCAGCAACCGGGTGAGGTCGTGGGTGCGGTACCGGATGATCGGCATGGCCTCCTTGGTCAGCGAGGTGAAGACCAGTTCGCCCTCCTCACCATCGGGCAGCACCTCACCGGTGACCGGGTCGATGATCTCCGGGTAGAAGTGGTCTTCCCAGATGTGCAGGCCGTCCTTGGTCTCGACGCATTCCATCGCCACACCGGGGCCCATCACCTCGGACAGTCCGTAGATGTCCACGGCGTCCATGTTCAGCTGCTTCTCGAGTTCGGTGCGCATCTCCTCGGTCCACGGCTCCGCGCCGAACACACCGGTGCGCAGCGACGTCTTCGCCGGATCGATGCCCTTCTTGATCATCGCGTCGACGATCGTCAGCATGTACGACGGGGTCACCATGATCGCGTCGGGCTCGAAGTCCTCGATCAGCTGGATCTGACGGTCGGTCATGCCACCGGACATCGGGATCACCGTGCAGCCCAGCCGTTCCGCACCGTAGTGCGCGCCGAGACCACCGGTGAACAGGCCGTACCCGTACGCGACGTGCACCTTGTCCGACGGCTTCACACCACCGGCCCGCAGGCTCCGGGCGACCAGGTCGGCCCAGTTGTTCAGGTCGCCGGTGGTGTACCCGACGACCGTCGGGCGCCCGGTGGTCCCGGACGAGGCGTGGATGCGCGAGACCTTCTCCTGCGGCACCGCGAACATCCCGAACGGGTAGTTTGCCCGCAGGTCCGCCTTCGCGGTGAACGGGAACTTCGCCAGATCGGACAGGTCCTTCAGGTCACTCGGGTGCACGCCGGCGTCGTCGAACGCCTTCCGGTAATGCGGAACGTTGGTGTACGCGTGGAGAAGTGACCACTGCAGGCGTTCGAGTTGCAGCGATGAGATCCGGTCGCGCGTGGCGAACTCGATATCCTGCGAGGGGGTGGCGATACTGGTCATTCTAGTCTCCGGGGTGGGCGGGCTGGGTATGGTCAGGCGTCGAAATCGACGGTCACGGTGTCGCTGACCGGGAAGGTCTGGCACGTCAGCACGAAGCCGGAGTCGACCTCGTAGTCCTCGAGCGCGTAGTTGCGGCGCATGTCCACGTCACCGCAGGTGATCTTGGCGCGGCAGGTGCCGCAGACACCGCCCTTGCAGGCGAACGGAAGATCGGAGCGGTACTTCTCCGCGGCGTCGAGGATCGACTCGTCCCGTGGCAGCGTCGCGGTGGTCGAGCGGCCGTCGAGGACCAGGGTCACCTCGCTGCTCGGCCCGGTGATGCCGGGTTCGCGGTGGGTTTCCATGGGCGGGGGGACGTCGTCGACGAAGAACAGCTCGTGATGCACGCGCTTCTTGTCGATCTGCAGTTCGCCGAGGACGGTCTCGGCGTCGGTGACCATGCCGAACGGTCCGCACAGCCAGAAGTGGTCGATGTCGGCGATCGGAACGATGGCCGCGAAGATGGCCCGCAGCCGGTCGGCGTCGAGGCGGCCGGTGAACAACTCGACCTCGCGTGGCTCCCGGGACAGGACGTGGACGACATCGAAACGCGACCCGTACATGTCCTTGAGGTCGGCGATCTCCTCGGCGAACATCACCGACCGGGTGCGCCGGTTGCCGTACAGCAGAACGACTTCGGCCTCGGGGTTGGCGAGGACCGATGCGGCGATCGAGAGCATCGGCGTGATGCCCGACCCGGCGGCGATCAGCACGTGGCGTCCGCCCGCAGCTGGGTCGGCGACGAACGTTCCGCTCGGGCCCTGCACGTCGATCCGGTCGCCGGGGCGCACCTGATTCACCAGCCAGGTGGAGAACAGTCCGTCCGACACCTCGCGCACACCGACGCGCGGCGCGGAACCGGCCGGGGCGCAGATGGAGTAGGAGCGGCGGTGTTCGACGCCGTCGACGGTGCGCCGCAGGGTGAGCGACTGTCCGGGGCCGAAGGCGAACTCGTCGGCGAGCCCGGCGGGAACGTCGAAGGTGACCGCGACGGCGTCGTCACACAGGGATTCGACGTCGGCGACGGTGAGGGTGTGGAACGCCCTGTTGCGTGATGCCGCACCGGGTTTCGGGGAGACCGCTGTGGTCATGATCAGATTTCCTTCACGTGATCGAAGGGTTCGAGGCAGTCGAGGCACCGGTACAGCGCCTTGCAGAGTGTCGCCCCGAATTCCGAGTCGAGACGGGTGTTCGCCGAGTGGCACACCGGGCACGTGACGGGCCGCGGCTTGACGGTCAGCGTCAACGGGACGGGACCGGACGTGCGCAGCGGCGCGGGACCCGGCGTCGAGTAGCCGCTCTCGCGGAGCTTGCGCCGGCCGTTCTCGCTGATCCAGTCGGTGCTCCACGGCGGCGACAGGACGGTCTTGACCTCGACAGCCGTGTAGCCGGCGTCGGCGAGTGTGTGCTCGATGTCGTCCCGCATGGTGGCCATCGCGGGGCAACCGGAGTAGGTAGGGGTGATCGTCACGACCACCGATCCGTCGGCGAATTCCTCGACGTCCCGCAGCACACCCAGATCGGCGAGGGTGAGCATCGGCATCTCGGGGTCCAGGACGGCCTCGGCGAGGCGGCGGGCGTCGCTGCGCACTGCGGTGGTCATGTCACCACACTCCTTCCGGATGAGCCCGCGCGACGCTCTGCATCTCGGCGAGCAGCAGTCCGAGGGCCTCGGTGTGCAGCCCCTGGCGTCCGGCACGGCCACCGACGGTGCCGACGGTCCGGCCGGTCGGGGCGGTCAGCTCGGCGGCGTGCAGCACCTGATCGAGCACGGTGTCGAACTCCTCGCGCACGTCCCGCGGGTCGACGCCGACACCGACGGCGGCGAGTGCGAGTTCCTCGGTGGTCGGGACGAACAGCTCCTCGACGTACGGCCACACGCGGGTGAGGGCGTCGACCATGCGTGCCTTCGACTCCTCCGTTCCGCAGCCGAGGGTCACCGCCCAGCGTGCGGCGTAGTCGCGGTGGTAGGTGAGTTCCTTGACACCCTTCACCGCGACGGCCGCGAGCACGGGGTCACGGGAGGTGCGGAGACGGTCGAACAGCGCGAGCCGCCAGGTGGAGAACACCAGCAGCCGGGTGATCGTCTGCGCGAAGTCGCCGTTGCCGAGTTCGGCCAGCCGGGTGTTGCGGAACTGATTCTCGTCGCGGAAGAACGCGAGCGCGTCCTCGGCGGGAATCGGGCTGGTGTCCGAGACGTGGGGCACCACGGACGCGTCGGCGGCCGCGGCGCGGGCGAGCAGCAGTCGTGCCTGCCCGATCAGGTCGAGTCCGACGTTCGCGAGCGCGACCTCCTCCTCGAGTTCCGGTGCGCGCGTGCTCCACTCGGCGAGACGCTGCGAGCTGATCAGCGCGTCGTCGCCGAGCATCAGGCAGTAGGCGGCCAGGGCGACGAGGTCGACATCACCCGGAACCGTGGTGTCGACGCCGGCCAGCGGGTCGTCGAAGCTGGTGCCGAACGCCCACTGGCCGTGGCTGTCTTCGTCGACGAGGCCTTCGTAGGCATTGTCGTGGTCGGTCATCGGTACATCCTCGGAATTCTCGTCGGCCTGCGAAAAGGTCAGGGCCGGATCACATGTGGGGAACGTTGTCGGGGATCTCGTAGAACGTCGGGTGCCGGTACACCTTGTCGCCGCTGGGCGCGAAGAAGGGATCCTTCTCCGACGGGCTCGAGGCCACGATCGCACTCGACCGCACCACCCAGATGCTCACGCCCTCGTTGCGGCGGGTGTAGACGTCGCGGGCGTGCCGGACGGCCATCTCGTCGTCGGCGGCGTGCAGGGATCCGACGTGGACGTGGTTGAGTCCCCGCTTGCCCCGCAGGAACACCTCGTACAGGGGCCAGTCCGCGCGCACCGCGGTGTCGTCCGTGCTCATCGTGCGTTCTCCTTGTTGCTCTCGCGGCGGGCGAAGGCCGTCGCGGCCTCCCGCACCCACGCCCCGTTCTCGTGTGCCGCGCGCCGGTTGGCGACGCGCTCGACGCTCGACGCGCCGTTGCCCTTGATCACCTGCATGAACTCGCTCCAGTCGGGCTCACCGAAATCGTGAGCGCCGCGCTCGGCGTTCCACTTCAGGTCCGGATCCGGGAAGGTCACGCCCAGCACCTCGGCCTGCGGGATGGACATGTCGACGAACCGCTGACGGAGTTCGTCGTTGGTGTGCCGCTTGATGCCCCACTTCATGGACTGCTCGGAGTTGGGCGACTGATCGTCCGGCGGTCCGAACATCATCAGCGCCGGCCACCACCAGCGGTTCACCGATTCCTGCACCATCTCGCGCTGGGCGTCGGTGCCGCGCATCATCGTCATCAGCAGCTCGAACCCCTGACGCTGGTGGAAGGACTCCTCCTTGCACACCCGGATCATCGCCCGCGCGTACGGTCCGAAGGAGCTGCGGCACAGCGGCACCTGGTTGCAGATCGCGGCGCCGTCGACCAGCCAGCCGATGACCCCCACGTCGGCGTAGGTGAGGGTCGGGTAGTTGAAGATCGAGGAGTACTTCTGCCGGCCTTCGATCAGCTTCTCGGTGAGGTCGGCCCGGTCGGCTCCGAGCGTCTCGGCGGCCGAGTACAGGTACAGGCCGTGTCCGGCCTCGTCCTGCACCTTCGCCATGAGGATCGCCTTGCGGCGCAGCGACGGCGCACGGGTGAGCCAGTTTCCTTCCGGCTGCATGCCGATGATCTCCGAGTGCGCGTGCTGCGCGATCTGCCGGATCAGCGTCTTGCGGTAGCCGTCGGGCATCCAGTCCCGGGGCTCGACCCTCTGTTCGGCCGCGATGGTGTCATCGAATAGCGTTTGGAGGTCATCCGAAGCGTGTGACGTGGTCATATGTCCTACCTCTATTACCGAATGATCGGTTGGTCCAAGTATGCATGGTTGTGGCACGCGGCACAAGTGCGGAGGGCGGATCAGCGCCCTTCGAAGGTGGGCGTGCGCTTGGCCAGGAACGCGTCGACGGCGGCCCGGTGGTCCCGCGACTGCCCGAGCTGCTCCGCCGCCACCCGCTCCCGCTCCAGCGCGTCGGACAGCCCCGTGGACGCCGCCGACACCAACTTCTTGACCTGGGCATACGCCGCCGTGGGACCGTCCGCGAGCGTGCGCGCGAGAGCGACGGCCGCATCCCCGAGTTCGGCGTCGGGCACCACCCGGTGCACCAGCCCCCAGTCCAGCGCCTGCGCGGCCGTGAACCGGTCGCCGAGCATCATCAGTCCCGTCGCGCGGCTCGGGCCCAGCGCCTCGACCAGCGTGTGACTCAGCCCCGAGTCGCCGGCCAGGGCGATGCCGGTGAACGCGGTCGCGAACTTGGCGCCCTCGCCCGCGATCCGGATGTCGCCGGCCAGCGCGATGCCCAGCCCGGCGCCGACACAGGCCCCGCCCACTGCGACGACCACCGGCACGCGGATTCCGGCCAGCGCCCGCAGCAGCGGGTTGTAGTGCTCGGCGACGGTGTCCATCGCGTGCGCGGCGTCGGCCTCGAGACCGGCCACATGCTCGGCGAGATCCTGGCCGACGCAGAAGTTCTTCCCCTCCGCCCGCAGCAGCAGGGCCCGCACGTCGTCGTCGGCGGCCACCTTCTCCACCGCTGCCAGCAGCTGTTCCTTCACCGCGCGGTCGAGTGCGTTGGACGCGCCCGCACGGCGCAGGGTGATGGTGGCCAGTCCCGCGTCCACGGAAAGTCCGACCACGTCGTCAGTACTCATGAGAATGTGCCTCCTGCTGGTTGTGGTGTGTGGCCGCTCAGGACCAGGTGAAGAACCCTTGGCCGCTCTTACGGCCCAGTTCGCCGCGCGCGACCTTCTCCCGCAGCAGCGCGGGCGGCGCGAACCGGTCGCCGAGCGTCTTCGCGAGGTGTTCGGCGATGGCCAACCGGACGTCGAGGCCGACGAGGTCGGTGGACCGCAGCGGACCCATCGGGTGCCGGTAGCCGAGTTCCATGGCCCGGTCGATGGACTCGGCGTCGGCGACGCCTTCCTCCAGCATCCGGATGGCTTCGAGCCCGAGGCACACGCCGAGCCGGCTGGTCGCGAAACCCGGGGAGTCGTTGACCAGCACCTCGGTCTTGCCGAGCAGAGACACCCACTCGCGCACCCGGTCGACGACAGCCGCGTCGGTGGCGGGGGCGCGGACGATCTCGACGAGCGTCGACGCCGGAACCGGGTTGAAGAAGTGCATGCCGATCAGCCGGGCCGGGTCGGTGAGGACATTGCCGAGTTCGGCGATGGAGATCGAACTGGTGTTGCTGGCGATCACCGTGGACGGGTCGACCGTCTTCTCGACGACAGACAGCACGCCGAGCTTGAGGTCCACCAACTCCGGCACCGCCTCGACCACCAGATCCAGGGCCGGCGGAAGCGCGTCGGGGGCGGCAACCGTGGACACCCGTCCGAGGATCGTCGCGGGATCGACGTCGCCGAGCTTGCCACGTTCGTGCGCGCGGTCCAGTCCGTCGGACACCCGCTGCAGGGCCGCCTGCCGGTCGCCACTCTCGGCGATGGTGACGGTGGATCCGAGGGTGGCGAAGACCTGCGCGATACCCGCGCCCATCCGGCCGCCGCCGACCACGCCGACGTTCTTCGGTGCTGTGCTCGTCATTTTTTCTTCTCCAGAAACGCAGTCATGCGGTCGTGTTTGTCGCGGCTCTCGAACAGCACCGCCTGGGCGATGTCGTCGGCGAACGGGTGCGAACCCGGGGCGTCGACGATCATCTTCGTCAGCTTGAGCGCCAGCGGCGCCGACCGGCTGATGCGGTCGATGACCTTGTGCGCTGCGTCGATGTGCTCACCGGGGGCGACGACGCTCATGACGAGTCCGCTGCGCAGCGCGTCCTGCGCGTCGAGGTTCCGGCCGCCGAGGAGGACCTGCTTGGCGACGGACTTGCCGACCAGTTCGGGCAGCCGGTAGCTGGCGCCGGCCGCGGCCATGATGCCCAGCCCCGGCTCCGGGTTCCCGAAGACCGCGGTCTCGGTGGCGATGCGGATGTCGCAGGCGTAGGACAGTTCGGCGCCGCCGCCGAGCGCGTACCCGCTCACCGCGGCGACGGTGGGCAGCGGCAGCTTCGCGATGCGGTCGAACAGGTTGCGGTTGATGCCGGCGAACGCCTCGTCGCGGCCGCGTTCGCGTAGTTCCGCGATGTCGGCGCCGCCGGCGAAGTGGTCGCCCTCGCCGGTCAGCAGCATCGGCTTGGGCGTCGCCTCCAGAGTCGCGCACACCTCGTGCAGTTCGGAGATCATCTCCGCGTTGATGGCGTTGCGCTGCGCGGGGCGGTGCAGCGTGACCACCACGCGGTCGTCGCGGTCCTCGACCTTCAGTGTGTTCACGGCGCCTCGATCAGCATCGCGACACCCTGGCCGACACCCACGCACAGCGTGGCCAGCCCGCGGCGGGTGCCTTCGCGTTCCATCCGGCCGAGCAGCGTCAGCAGAATCCGCGCACCCGAGCAACCCAGCGGATGGCCGAGTGCGATGGCGCCGCCGTCGGCGTTGACGATGCTCTCGTCCAGCTTCAGCTGCCGGATCACTCCCAGCGACTGCGCCGCGAAGGCCTCGTTCAGTTCGGCGGCGCCGAGGTCGGACACGGACCAGTTGGCGCGGGCGAGCGCCTTCCTTGTGGCCGGGACGGGGCCCAGGCCCATGACGTTGGGGGCGATGCCCGCGCTCGCGCTGGTGACGATGCGGCCGCGGACGGTCAGTCCGTACTTCTCCACCGCCGCCTCGCCGGCGACGACCAGGGCCGCGGCGCCGTCCGAGAGGGACGAGGACGAGCCGGCGGTCACGATGCCGTCCTTGCGGAACACCGGCTTCAGCGTGCCCAGCTTCTCCAGAGTGGTGCCCCGTCGCGGCGTCTCGTCGGCGGTGAGTTCACCGTCGCGCAGCGGCACGGGAACGATCTCCCGCTCGAACCGGCCCGCGTCGACCGCCGCGATCGCGCGTTCCTGGCTGCGCAGCGCGAAGGCGTCGCTCTCGGCGCGGGTGATGCCCTCGAGCGCGGCGACCTCCTCGGCCGTCTCGCCCATCGACAGCGTCACCTTGCGCACGTCCGGTCCGGCGCCGGCCGGAACATCGCGGTCGGCGGCGGCGAACCGCGGGTTCGTGAAGCGCCAGCCGAGCGAGGTGTCGGCGACCTCGCCGGGACGCGCCCACGGGGTGCCCGGCTTGGCCATCACCCAGGGTGCGCGGGTCATCGACTCGACGCCGCCGGCGATCACGATGTCGGCCTCGCCGCTGCGGATGGTGTGCGCGGCCGACGCTACGGCGGTCAGCCCGCTCGCGCACAGCCGGTTCACCGTGTAGCCGGGCACGCTGTCGGGCAGACCCGCGAGCAGCACGGCCATCCGCGCGACGTCGCGGTTGTCCTCACCGGCCTGGTTGGCGGCACCGAGGATCACCTCGTCGACGGCCTCGCCCGGGATTCCGGCCCGGCGGGCGGCCTCGGCCACGACGAGACCGGCAAGGTCGTCGGGGCGCACTCCTGCGAGCGCTCCGCCGTACCGACCCTGCGGGGTACGGGCTCCGTCCACCAGAAACACTTCGGCCACAGTCTTCTCCTTCACGGGGGTGCCGTCTATTAATAACCGAATCTTCGGTCGGTACGCAAGGGGAGGTGGTGGCCGGGTTGTTGCAATCCGACCTTGACAACCAGCGGCTACTACAGCGATTCTGTTAACCGACCGAACGTACGGTGAAATGGAGTTGTCGTGAGCAAGTTACTGGAAAGCTACGCTGCCGGACGCTGGTACACCGCGCCCGACGAAGGAACGCCGCTGCTGAGCGCCGTCGACGGCTCCGAGGTGGCGCGCATCTCCGCGACCGGACTCGACCTCGGCGAGATGGTGACCTACGCCCGCGAAGTCGGCGGACCGGCGCTGGCGAAGCTGACCTTCCACGAGCGCGCCGCCGCCCTCAAGGCGCTCGCACTGACGCTCATGGCCGGAAAGGACGAGTTCTACGCCCTCTCCACCTCGACCGGCGCCACCACGCGCGATTCCGGTGTCGACATCGACGGCGGCTTCGGCACCCTCCTCAGCTACGCGAGCAAGGCCCGGCGCGAGCTCCCCAACGACACCGTCTACCTCGACGGCGCGGTCGAACAGCTGGGCAAGAAGGGCACGTTCCTCGGCCAGCACGTCTACACCTCCCGTCGCGGCGTCGCCGTCCAGATCAACGCCTTCAACTTCCCCGTGTGGGGTTTCCTCGAGAAGCTCGCACCCGCATTCATCGCCGGCGTCCCGTCGATCGTGAAGCCCGCGAGCCAGTCGGCGTACCTCACCGAACTGGTGTTCCGTCGCATCATCGAAACCGGGCTGCTGCCGGAGGGTTCGGTCCAGCTGCTGTCGGGGAGCGCCCGCGGGCTGCTCGACCACCTCGGCGGGCAGGACTCCGTGGCGTTCACCGGATCCGCCGACACCGCCGCCACCCTGCGCGCGCACCCGAACGTCGTCGGTGAGGGCGTGCACTTCAACGCCGAGGCCGATTCGCTCAACGCGTCCATCCTCGGCTCCGACGTCGAACCCGGCAGCGACGAATTCGACCTCTACGTCAAACAGCTCGTCACCGAGATGACGGTGAAGGCCGGCCAGAAGTGCACCGCCATCCGCCGCGCCTTCGTGCCGACCGCCCTGATGGACGACGTCATCGCCGCCGCCGAGGCCCGGCTGTCGCGCGTCGTCGTCGGCGACCCCGACGCCGACGGTGTCACGATGGGTGCGCTCGCCAGCCTCGAACAGCGCGACGAGGTCCTGAAATCGCTTCGCGGACTCACCAAGTCGGCGCAGATCGTTTTCGGCGACCCCGACAACTTCGACGTGGTGGGTGCCGACAAGGCGACGGGCGCGTTCCTGCCGCCGATCCTGCTGCGGTCCGACGACAAGGACGCCACCGAACCCCACGACATCGAGGCGTTCGGTCCCGTCAGCACCGTCATCGGCTACGACGGGACCGACGAGGTGATCGCACTCGCCGCCCGCGGCAAGGGCAGCCTCGTCGCCTCCCTCGTCACCCGCGATTCCGCACTCGCCCGCGACATCGTGCTGGGCCTCGCCCCGTTCCACGGCCGCGTCCTCGTCCTCAACCGCGACGACGCGAAGGAGTCCACCGGTCACGGTTCGCCGTTGCCCGTCCTCGTGCACGGCGGCCCCGGACGTGCAGGTGGCGGTGAGGAACTCGGCGGCATCCGCGGCATCCTGCACCACATGCAGCGCACCGCGGTCCAGGCCACCCCCGACATCCTGACCGCGGTCGGGAACCGCTGGGTCACCGGCTCGCAGCGCCACGACGACGGCGTGCACCCGTTCCGGAAGAACCTCGCGCAGTTGCGGATCGGCGACACCATCGTCGGCGGTCCCCGTCAGGTCACCCTCGCCGACATCGACCACTTCGCCGAATTCACCGGCGACACGTTCTACGCGCACACCGACCCCGAGGCGGCCGCCGCCAACCCGCTGTTCGGCGGCATCGTCGCCCACGGGTACCTGGTGGTCTCCCTCGCCGCCGGTCTGTTCGTCGACCCCGATCCCGGCCCGGTGCTCGCCAACTTCGGCGTCGACAACCTGCGCTTCCTCACCCCCGTCAAGGCCGACGACACTCTCACCGTCACCCTCACCGCCAAGCTCATCACCCCGCGCAGCAGCGCGGACTACGGTGAAGTGCGCTGGGACGCAGTCGTGGTCAACCAGGACGGCGATCCCGTCGCCACCTACGACGTTCTCACCCTCGTCGCCAAAGGAGAAAACGCATGAGTTTCAAGGTCGCCGTCTGCTACGGCCAACCCGATGACACCGAGGCGTTCGACGCCTACTACCGCGACACCCACATGCCGCTGGCCCGCAAGATCCCCGGACTGTCCGACTTCACCTGGGGCAAGTGCAGCGCTCTCGACGGCGGCCAGCCGCCGTACTACGCGATCGCCAGCCTCGTCTTCCCCGACGCCGACAGCATGAAGTCCGGGCTGCAGTCCGAGGAGATGAAGCAGGCCGGCAAGGACGTCCGCAACTTCGCCACCGGCGGCGTCACCATGTACGTCCAAGAAGAAGAATCCGTCTACAACCAGTAGGAGCACCATGACTGTCGACGCATCCACGGAGTGCCGAATCGCACGGGAGATGTTCGAGGCCGACACCGCATCACAGGCGCTGGGCATCCAGATCCTCGAACTGACCCCCGGCCACGCGGTCGCGTCGATGGTCGTGGGTGAGACCATGGTCAACGGCCACGGCATCACCCACGGCGGCTTCGTCTTCACCCTCGCCGACACCGCCTTCGCGATGGCCTGCAACGGATACGACCTGCCCGCCGTCGCCGCCCGCGCCGACATCCGGTTCCTGGCGGCCACCCGCCTCGGCGACACCCTCGTCGCCGACGCGGTCGAACGGGCACGCTACGGGCGCAACGGAATCTACGACGTCACCGTCCGGCGCGGCGACGACGTCATCGCCGAGTTCCGTGGCGACAGTCGTGCGCTCCCGCGCCCGTGAGCACTGTGCGCTTCGCGCCTGTGAGTACTTATTAACCGCGGGACGTTAACAAGTACTCACGGGGGCGAGCGCACAATGAGTTCGAAGATTCTGGAGTTCGCTGTCGCCGACGAGAGGTCGGGGCCGTATGCGATCACGGCCGGGCCCGACCAGGCCTTGTGGCTGACACTCGTCCACGCCGGTCGAATCGCGCGCCTCACCTTCGACGGCGACGTCGCGACGTATCCGCTCGACACCGCGGATTGCGGGCCCACCATCATCACGTCCGGTCCGGACGACGCCCTGTGGTTCACGCGGTTCCGCGACCACCGGATCGGACGGATGACGTCGAACGGCGTGACCGATTCCTTCAGGACCCCAACCCCTGACAGCGGCCCGTTCGGGATCGTCACAGGCCCGGACGGCGCATTGTGGTTCACCGAGACGAGTGCCGACCGGATCGGACGGATCACTACCGACGGGCAGATTACCGAGTTCCCGCTGCCCACGGACGGCGGGTTCCCTTCGGCGATCACGTCGGGACCGGACGACGCGCTGTGGTTCACCCTCAACCAGGCGAACGCGATCGGCCGTATCGACGTCGACGGCAACGTCGTGGTGCATTCTCTGCCCACGCCCACCGCCGGGCCGGTGGGAATCACCCGCGGGACCGACGACACGCTGTGGTTCGTCGAGATCGGCGCCGGGCAGATCGGCCGGATCTCCGTCCACGGCCGGATCGACGAGTTCGCACTCCCGGACAGCTCGGCCCGACCTCACGCCATCGTCGCCGACCCCGACGGCGGTTGCTGGTTCACCGAATGGGGCGCAAACCGCATCGGGCACGTCGGGTCGGGAGGCGACATCACCGAATACGACTTACCAACACCGTCTTCGGAGCCGCACGGGATCGCTGTGGGACCGGACGGTGCGGTCTGGGTGGCGCTGGAGATCGGACGAGTTGCTTGCCTACGCCCGTGAGTACTTATTAACCGCGGGACGTTAATAAGTACTCACGGGCGCGAAGCGCCTATGGGGGCGGCGTGCTTTCCGCGCTCGGACGCGGCGGCGGCATCGCGGGCCGCCCGTTCGGTGGCGGCGGCCTCGATGGCGAGCGCGTGGTCGACCGCGTGCGGTGCGATGCCCAGGTTGTCCAACGTGTCCCACAGGCTCGACAGCGCGGTCTTCGGGTCGAGGTAGTACTCCGACTCGCGGACCCGCCAGAACGTCCAGCCGCACCGCTTGAGTTCCTGCTCCCGTTCGAGGTCCGCGATCCGCTGCTCCGGGGTGGTCGAGAAGGCGTCGCCGTCGCATTCGACGGCGAGTCTCATCGTGCCGCCGGTGACGACGAGGTCGATGCGCCGATTGTTCACCTCGACTTGCGAATTGACGTGATAGCCGCGTTCTGCGATGTCGTTGAACACCCGCTGCTCGAGCAGGCTGTCGAACGGCGGAATCCGCACGTCGCGGTCGACGTCCTGCGGCATCGGGTCGGCGGGCGCCGGCGACGTCGACATCATGTAGCTGAGCAGGGAGTTGCGCAGGTCGGCGCGTTTCAGTTCGTCGACGGTGACGGAGTGGAACAGCCACAGCTGATCCTGCGCCCGTGACGCGGCGACGTTGAACCGCCTCTTGTACTGGTTGGCCGTCAGCGGTGCGAAGTTCTGTTCGGGCGCCACGACCATCGACAGGAAGACGACGCTCCGTTCGTCGCCCTGGAAGTCCGGCGGTGTCCCGACCCGCAGTCGCCGCTGCTCCCACTGCTCGATGCCGATGCGCTTGACGAGTTCGGTGCGGATGGCGTCGACCTGGGATTGTCCCTGCAGCACGACGATTCCGAATGTCTTGCCGTCGTAGCGGGGGTCGACGAGGCATTCGATGAGCTGGTCGACGAGGGCGGCGGCCTCGACGTGGTTGGTCAGGCTCGAATCCCGGCCCGACACGGCGGCGTCGGATACGTACGTATGTTTCAGCGGCGGAAGCCGATCCGCTCCGAACTGCCGCACCGGGACTAGCGGCAGCTCGCCGTAGAACTGGGTGCTCGACCAGTTGATGATCTCGGGCATCGAGCGGAAGTGCTCGCGGAGCCGGACCACCTGCCCGAAGCTGGTGCGCAGGATCGAGAACAGGCTCGACCGCGGCGTGAGCGTGGCCTGGACGTATTCGGGCAGGTCCGGCAGGTAGGCGTCGAGCCGGGTGAACACGTCGTCGAGGGTGCCGTTGGTGGGGATGTCGGCGGGTGCGCACTGCTTGTCGTCGCCGACGACGATCACCCGCGGTGCCAGCCACAGCAGGAACAGGTTGGTGATGTCGGCCTGGCTGGCCTCGTCGACGATGACGACGTCGAAGCTGCCCGGCACGGGCGGGATCGACGCGAGCACCTGCTGCAGCGGCATCACCCATGCGGGGACGGCGCCCTGCGCCTCACCCATCGCGGAACGTGCTGCGCTGCGGTACTTCTCGGCGTACTTGCCGGCGCCCGCGCCGATGCTCGAGATGTGTTCGCGGTACGTCTGCAGTGCCCGGACCTGATCTGCCGTCAGGTGTTCGAGGCAGTCGCGCCACGCGGTGGCCGCGGCGAGCCGTGCCGTCAGGTGCGCGAGATCCGCGTCGACGGCATTGAGTTCCGCTTCCAGTTCCTGCTCTCGACCGGCCCGGTGCTGCTCGGTGACCCATTGGCGGGCGCGGCGCCACGCCCAGGCCTCCGACATCTGCCAGCTCATCTCGTCCCACTCGGTGAGCGCCGCCGTCCGGCGCACCAACTCGTACAGGGCCGGGGCGACGGGTGAGAGTCGTTCGGACAGTTCGTCGAAGAGCCGCTGGTCCTGCTGCTCGACGCGCGCGATCGCGTAGCGGGTGAGGGCGTCCGAGAGGGCCGCGTTGTCGGCCTGGTCGAGCGCCGCCACCAGGGCAGTGCCTTCCGGCGACGGTCCCGCGTCGACCTCGGTGGACACGGCGGAGACGATGGTGTCGAGCGCGGCCCGCGCATCGTCCACATCGGCGCGCGTGGTGATGGCCTCCGCGGCCCCGGCCACCGCGGTGGCGTCGGCGAGGTTGCGGATCCGCGGCGCGTTCGGCGACAGCGCGAACAGTTCACGGGCGAGTGCGTCGCGGGCGACGAGGAGGGCGCGCACGCGGGCCACCCGGCCGACGATCATGTTGAGGCTGTCGACTTGGACGGCACGAGAACCGTTCATGTCCACCGGAATCCGGAGATCGGCCAGCAGTGTGGCGGCGGTCTTCGCTGCGTCGTGGGCGCGCAGGTGCTCGGTCACGAGCCGCACCGAGGCGGCGGTCGTGGCGGGCACACCGTCGACGACGGCGTCGATGCCGAGTTCTTCGACGGCCTTCTGCTCTTCGCTGCGCCGGAAGCGTGCCTTCCACTCGACGGCACCGGATTCCATCGCGACGGCGAACGCGCCCACCGCCTGCAGTGCGGGCCTGGTCATGACGGAGCACTGGACGTCGTGCGCGCCGATGTAGCGGTCGGCAGCCGCGGCCGCCTCGACGATCGCGGGCAGGGCGTCGAGGCGGCCCCACAGGTGGGTCGCGCGGCCGGAGAGCACCGTGTCGGCGAGGGTCTGGAACTGGCCGTCCAGGTCGAGGACGTCGTGGGCGCGCGCCTGCAGTTCCTTGCAGTGCCGGCGCACGGTGTACGCGGTCTCGGGGTCGACCCCACCGAGGACCTCCAGCAGATGCGCCGACTGCGGGGTGTCGATGGGGATGCTGGTCGACGCCCGCGAGCAGAGCCGTTCGAGTTCGGCGCGGTTGGGCAGCAGGGAGTCGAGCGTGGGAAGAGTCTGCCGGGAGCGCTGCGCACGATCGGGTGACGCCGTCACGCACAGCCGGCGCAGCGTCTCGACCTCGGTGCCAACGAGGGGCGGTTGTTCGCTCAGCAGCGGTCCGGGGAGCCACTCGTAGGCGTCGTGCAGGCCCATGACCTTGCGGACGATGGTGGCGGCTGTGCCCTCGTACCCGTCTGCGACGGTGTCGTGGTGATACGTCTCGGACTCGCGCAGCGCCTTCACCTGCTCGAGCACGACGGCCCGCTTCTGCACGGCCTCGTCCCGCTGGGCCCGCAGGTCGGCGATCTTCTGGCCCTCGCTGTGCGGATTGAACGACGACTTCCGCTCGGCGATCGTCGCCACGCTCCGGGTGAGCTCGTCCGAGCCGCCCCGGGACAGGTCTGTGATGGAGACGCACAGTTCCTGCATCTCGGGCGGGAGCTTGTCCCTCAGCACCCGGAGCGCTTGCGCCTTCTCGCTCGTGACGAGCACCCGCTGACCCCGCGCGAGCAGCGCCGACACCAGGTTGGCGATCGTGTGGGTCTTGCCCGTGCCGGGCGGGCCCTCGACCACCACTCCGCTGTCGCCTCCGAGCCGCTCGATGATCTGCGACTGCTCGGCGTTGGCCGGAAGCGGGAAGAGCGGGTCTTCGGCGAGCGTCGACGAGGTGGCGGCGCCGGTGCGCTCGAGCCACGCCAGCCGGTCGGCCGGTTCGATCGCCTCGACCAGCTGCGCGAGACCGAGCGGCACCGTCGCACCGTCGCGTTCGAGGTGGGAGATCATCTGCTCGTAGTACTCGACCAGGGCGAACGCACTGCGTTTGCGCAGGACCAGCGCCGGCGACAGCGTGAGGGTGCCGTCCGCGTCGGCGTCGGGCTGCCTGACGCCGTCCCGGATGGTGACAGGCGTCATCAGCGACTTCGGCGCCCACTCCGTGAGCAGGGTGCGGACGCCGTCGCTCAGGGGCGACGCGGCGGTGTCCTGCAGTTGCTTCTGCAACGGCATCGCGTGCGCACTGTCGTAGACGTCGAGTCCGGTGAACAACTGGGAGTCTTCGAGCCGGGGCTGGGAGCCGGCGATCAGCCGCACCAGCAGGTCGCCGGTGCGCGGATCGCGGTGGATACTCGCGGACTGCGTGACCAGGTGGGTCTGGACACCGTCGTCCGGTCCGGCGCCCGACAGGATCAGCAGACCGGAGGCGAGGACGAGTTCGATCGACTCGGGGCGCGCGTTCAGCTCCTGCAGCATCATCTGCAACGACTGGTACAGATCGGCGTGCGGGCGTCGCTCGCGGTCGGCCTTCGCCCACGCCTGCCAGCGCGGCATGTACGCGTCGAACGCCTGCCGGACGTCGTAGGCGCGGCGCACGTCGTATTCCTCGTCGGAATCCTCGGCGTAGGCGTCGGACGCGTTCAGTTCGAGGTCGGCGCGGGAGCTGTCGGCGCGGGCCGATGCGTCGACCCAGCCGGCGAGGACGGTCGGCAGATCCGGCGGATCGTCGACGCCGATGAGGGGCACCCGTAGCACGATGTCGCCCTGCGCGGCGTCGGGATCGAGTTGGATCGTCCGGCCGTCCTGGTGCAGCCATTCGACCTGTTCGTGCTGGTCGACGCGGAGAACCGGCTTCGTGCGAGCCCTGACGATCTCGCGCAGGAACTGCAGCAGGCGCTGGACGCGGCCTGCGAGCTCGGCGTCGGTTTCGGGACTCGACAATGTAAACCTCTGCGAATTCTCGGTGGTGAAGTGCGCTTGCCCCCGCCGTGCACACTATCGGGTCGAGGGGGTGAAGTTCGAGGCGTCGTCCCCTGGCAGAGGGACTGGACGGTCGCTCGAGGTACCGAACAGACCGCTGTTCGTACCGCCTGGTCTCTACTATTCAGCCTGACGCAATCGCGCATCACGAAGCCGGCGGCGGTGATCGCGACCGTCGCTCTGGCGGCGCTGGGAGGTGGCGCGGTGTCGACTGTCGCTCCGGCGCCGGACGTCGACGGCTGGCGAACGACGACCCCCCGGGGGGCTCCCCGCACGCTCATGAGCTTTCAGGAATGGATGCGCACCGCCGTCGACCGGCTCGAGGGTTCGTCCTCGCTCGCGGCGTGGGAACTCGTCGGGGAGCCGGCGACGAGCACGTGCACCGACGCCGAGTGCGCGTGGTGGACGCGCACGTGCGAGCCGGACGCGGCGCAGGTGCTGCGCGACTTCTTCGACACGGCGGGCGCCGAGGTGTGTGCCCGTGATCCGCGGACGCTGATCACGGCGGGATTCACCGGCGGCGGCCAGTGTGGAACGCAGGGCGACGAGTACCAATTCGTCTCGGCGTCACCATATGTCGACGTCGTGCAGTATCACGACTACGGCGCCGACGGCGTTCCGCTGCCCGGCGATCAGTGGAACGGTCTCGGTCGTCGCCTCGAACAGGCTGCGGCGCTGGGGAAACCGCTCCTGGTGGGTGAGATCGGCGAACTCGCCGGGTCATGCGCCACCACGGCGGACCGGGCGTCGCAGATCGGCGCCGAGATCCAGGGGCGGCGGGCGCGCTCCTGTGGGCGTTCGTGCCCGACCCCCGGCCCACCGAGTGCACGTATGGTCTCCGCCCGACGACAAGGGACGTGGTGGAGCAGTTCGGGAGCTGGGGTCCGGGCACCACCCCCGGCGGCACCTCGACTCCGATCATCAAGCCCAGGAGACGGATTCCGTAGGATCGAGCCTGGGGAGCCGATCGAACCAGGGGTTCTCGCCCGGGTGGCCGATGTTGACCACGAGGGTCGATCGCCAGCGACCGTCGGGGAAGAACTCGGCGTCGACGCCGTCGGCGTCGAATCCGGCCATCGGTCCGGCCGCGAGTCCGAGCGAGCGCACGGCGAGGATGAAGTAGCCGGCCTGGAGGGCCGCGTTGAAGTCCCCGGTGTGCTTGCGCATCGGTTCGTTCGCCTCGAACACGTCGCGAAGTTCGGGACGGAACGGCAGCAGCGCCGGGATGTGGTCGTGGAAACGCGGGTCGACGGCGAGGACGGCGACGGCGGGCGCCGACGCGGTCTTCTCCTTGTTCCCCTCGCTCATGTGCTCGACGAGGCGGGCCCGACCCTCGTCGGTGCGAACGAACAGCACCCGGAGCGGCTGGGTGTTCGCTGCCGTGGGCGCCCAGCGCGCGAGTTCCCAGATCTGCGCGAGTTCTTCGTCGCTCACCGGCGTCGGAGCGAAGCTGTTGGCGGTGCGGGCCTCGGTGTAGAGCAGCGCCCGGGCCGCGTCGTCGAGTCCTCTACCTGTAGCGATTGCGTGCGTCATCGACTCCCTTTCTGCTTGTTACTTCTAAAATACTAGTTGCAGGGCGAATGCTAGCACCATTGCTAGGGTGGAGGTGTGGCTGACGACGAAGTGACGCACGAACCCCGTGCCTGCGACGCGGCACTCGCACGCGCTTTCACATTTCTCGGCAAGCGCTGGAACGGCGTGATCCTCGGCGTGCTGATGGACGGACCGTCCACGTTCTCCGAGCTGCGCCGCGGCGTCGGCGGCATCAGCGACTCGGTGCTGTCCGACCGCCTCGCCGAACTGGCGACCGCCGGACTAGTCCTGCGCTCCGTCGAGGAGGGCCCGCCGGTCTCGGTCGCCTACGAACTCACGCCGGCCGGCCGGGCACTCCTGCCGTCACTGAACGCCCTGACCGCCTGGGCGCGCGAAAACCTTCCGGCGTAGCCGCTTTCGGGCGGCGGTCAGCGTCCGCCGCGGCGCAGCGTCACGCGATAGGTGTAGTGCTCGGGCAGGAAGTAACTGACCGCCAACTCGACGATCCGCCCCTCCGCGTCGGAATACAGGCGGTCCACCCGCAGCATCGAATGCCCCTCGGGGCAACCGAGTTCGCGGGCCACGTCCGCGGGGGCCGCCGCGACCGTGATCGACTGCGCGGCCTCGACGATCGGGCTCCGCAGGTGCGGCTCCAGCAGGCCGATGATCGTGTACGAGCTGACGGCGCCCTCGGCCATCTCGGGCGCCTCGGCGACGAGCCGGGCGATCTCGTCGGGGAGGTACACGGTGGTCAGCACGAACGGGGTGTCGTCGTGGCGTCGCCGGAACACGACCGTGTGGACGAGGTCGGTGTCGAGCCGGAGCCTGCTCGCGGCCTCGATGTCGACCCGCCGGCGCAGCGGTGAGACCACCTCCATGGTGGTGTCCGTGGACAGATTCATCAGATCCTCGATCGACCCCAGCTGACGCAGGTATCGGCCGTCGGACTCGGCGGCGAACGTTCCCCGGCCCGGCACCCGGTAGACGATGCCCTCGGCGACCAGGTCCTGGAACGCGCGGCGGACGGTCTGCCGGCTCACGCCGTGCTGCTCCGCGAGCTCGAACTCGGTGGGCAGCTTGATACCGCCGCGGTACTTGCCCGCCGCAATGTGCTCGCGGAGCTGCCTCGACACCAGCTGGTACGCCGGCTCCGTGTCTCGTTCTCGTTCCCTACCGTTCATCGCGCACCGATCCTACGTGCAGGTCGCTGGTCTACAGACCGCCTCGCGACACCAGCTGCGAGACGATGACGTTCCGCTGGATCTCGTTGGTGCCCTCGCCGACGATCATCAGCGGCGCGTCTCGGAAGTAACGCTCCACGTCGTACTCGGTGGAATAGCCGTAACCACCGTGGATGCGAACGGCGTTGAGGGCGATGTCCATCGCCACCTCCGACGCGTACAGCTTCGCCATACCCGCCTCCATGTCGCACCGGTCGCCGCTGTCGTACTGCTCCGCCGCGTGCCAGGTCAGCTGGCGGGCCGCCGTCAGCTTGGTCGCCATGTCGGCCAGGTAGTTGCCGATCGACTGGTGCTTCCAGATCGGCTGACCGAAGCTCTCCCGCTGCTGCGCGTACGCGAGGGAATCCTCCAGCGCCGCCGTCGCCACACCCAGCGCCCGGCACGCCACCTGGATGCGTCCGGTCTCGAGGCCCTTCATCATCTGGCCGAAGCCCTTGCCCGGGGTGCCGCCGAGGATCGCGGTCGCCGGGATGCGGTAGCCGTCGAACGACAGCTCACACGTCTCGACGCCCTTGTAGCCGAGCTTCGGCAGATCCCGCGACACCGTGAGACCGGGACCGTGCTCGACCAGAACGATCGAGATGCCCTTGTGCTTGGGGGTGGCCTGCGGGTCCGTCTTGCAGAGCAGTGCGATCAGGCCGGAGCGGCGGGCATTGGAGATCCACGTCTTCGATCCGGTGATCACCAGGTCGTCGCCGTCCGCCTTGGCGTTCGTCGACATGGCCTGCAGATCGGAACCGCCACCGGGCTCGGTCAACGCCATCGTCGCCCGGATCTCGCCGGTCGCCATCTTCGGCAGGTACTGCTGCTTCTGCTCCTCCGTGCCGTACAGCGACAGCAGCTTCGCGACGACGGTGTGCCCGCCCATCGCCCCGGCCAGACTCATCCACCCGCGGGCCAACTCCTGCGTCACCCGCGCGTAGCAGGGCATCGACACCGGCGATCCGCCGTACTCCTCCGGGACCGCCAGACCGTAGATCCCGATCTGCTTCATCTGCTCGATCCACTTCTCGGGGTACTCGTTGGCGTGTTCCACCGCCTGCACCGTCGGCTTCACGTCGCGGTCGATGAACGCGCGCACCGTCTCGACCAGATACGACTCTTCCTCGTTCAGCTTGGCCATGAATCCACCTCACACTCTCCACAACATTTGTACGGCCAGAATCCGACAATGTCTGCTTAAAGTCAAGGATCGGTCTTGACATGACCCCTGCGCCGCTGCCAGCATCAGCAGCGCAGCCCCATCAGGCTGGCCGTACATATCCAGCCCGACCCGGGCTCCCGGACCCTAGGAATGAAGCATCGTGCAGAACCTCACCCGCAGGCGCGCCGTTCTGGTGGCCCCCGGATCCGACGAGCACAAGGCCCTCAAGGCACTCCGGTCGACCGCCGACGAGGTGGTCCTGGACCTCGAGGACGCGGTCGCCGCGGCCAGAAAGGCCGACGCCCGCGACCTCGTCCGCCGCCTCGTGCAGGAGTCCGACGGCTCCCGCGCCGTCTCGGTCCGCATCAACGCGCTGAGCACGCCGTGGGCCGAGGACGACCTCGCCCTGTGCGTCTCCCTCGGCAGCGCGCTCACGTCCGTCGTGCTTCCCAAGACGGAGACGGCGCACGATCTCGCGCACGCCGATCAGGCTCTCGCCGGCACCGACATCGGGGTGCAGGCTCTCGTCGAGACCCCGGTCGGGGTGCAGAACATCGGCGACATCACCCGCGCCGTCACCCGGCTCGAGTCCGTCGTCATCGGCTACGCCGATCTCGGCGCGGCCCTCGGCCGTTCCCGCTCCGCCCTGCCCGAGCACTGGCTCGCGATCCAGGACGCCGTCCTCGTCGCCGCCCGCGCCGCCGGCATCCAGGCCGTCGACGGCCCGTTCCTCGGCATCGCCGACGACGACGCCTTCCGCCACTCGGCAGCCTGGACCAGCGCGCTCGGGTTCGACGGGAAATGGGTCATCCATCCCGCCCAGGTCGAGTCCGCCGCTTCGGCCTTCACTCCCACCGACACGGCGGTCGAGGATGCGCGACGCGTGATCGACGCGCTCGCCGCAGCCGAGGCCGCGGGCAACGGGGCCGCACAACTCGACGGACAGATGCTCGACGAGGCCGTGGCGGTGGCGGCCCGGCGGGTCCTGGCTCAGGTAGGTGCCGAGTGACGATCACACAGACGTACGTCGGCGGACCGTACTTCGACGAACTCGAGGTCGGCCAGGTTTTCGACACCGCGCCCGCCGTCACCCTCACGAGTGGCCTCGCCGCGACGCATCAGGCCATCCTCGGCGACCGCCTGCGGCTCCCCCTCGACGCGCACCTGTCCCGGGCGGTCACCGGATCCGAACAGGCCGTTGCGAACCCCGGTCTCGTCTGCGACGTCGCCATCGGACAGTCCACGCTGGCCACCCATCACGTGAAGGCCAACCTGTTCTACCGCGGCCTGCGGTTCCATCACTTCCCGCACCTCGGTGACACGCTTTACACGCGCACCGAAGTGGTGGGCCTGCGGGAGAATTCGGCGAAACCCGGACGCAAACCCACCGGTCTGGCGGCACTCCGGATGATGTCCACCGATCAGGACGGCCGCACCGTCCTCGACTTCTACCGGTGCGCGATGCTCCCGCTGAGCGAGAGCCCCGACGAGGACCGCGTCCGCAAGTCCGACGACCTGTCCGCGATCGGTCCGCAGTCCGAGCAGTCCTTCTCCGCGCCCGAGGGCTGGGATCTCGCCGTGTACCGCGACAAGGTTCCCGGACAGCACTTCTCGGAAGGCCTCGCCGGAACCGTCCTGCGGAGCAGCGGCGACGTGGTCTCCAGCGCCCCCGAACTGGCGCGCCTCACCCTCAACATCGCCGCCACCCACCACGACGAACGCGTCGGCGCCGACGGCCGGCTCGTCTACGGCGGGCACACCATCGGCATCGCGCTCGGTCAGGCCACCCGCGCCCTGCCCAACCTGGTCACCGTCCTGGGTTGGAAGTCCTGCGATCACACCGGCCCCGTCCACGAAGGCGACACCCTCACCAGCGAACTCGAGATCGAGAGCGCCGACGAGTTGCCGGGCGGCGGCGGAGTACTGCATCTGCGTTCACTCGTGTTCGCGCACAACGCCACCGCCACCGACGTGCCCGTCCTCGACTGGCGCTTCACCGCCCTCATGGCCTGACCTCCACCCCCAAGGAGCAACTCTCGTGACCGCCCACACTCCCCTTGCCGGACTTCGGATCGTCGAGGTCTCCAGCTTCGTCGCATCTCCCCTCTGCGGGCTGACGCTGTCCCAGCTGGGGGCCGAGGTCATCCGCGTCGATCCCATCGGCGGCGCCGCCTGCTACAAGCGCTGGCCGGTCACGAGTGACGGTGAGAGCATCTATTGGACCGGTCTCAACCGCGGCAAGCGGTCCGTGGCCGTCGACATGCGCAGCCCCGAGGGGCAGCAGCTCGTCCAGCAACTGGTCGCGGCCCCCGGCAAGGGTGGCGGAATTCTCGTCACCAACGCCGGCGGTCGTGACTGGCTCGCCCACGACGCGCTGACCGCCCTGCGCTCCGACGTCATCACCCTCGAAGTCCTCGGCGGCACCGACGGTTCCCCCGCCGTCGACTACACCGTCAATGCGGGGCTCGGCTTCCCGTCCATCACCGGTCCCACCGATCATGCCGGCGTCGTCAACCACGTCCTGCCCGCGTGGGACGTGGTGTGTGGGCTGTACGCCGCGCTGGCCGTCGCCGCCGCCGTCCGGCACCGCGACGCCACCGGAGAGGGCACCCACATCCGCCTGCCGCTCGAGGACGTCGCGCTCGCCACCGCCGGCACGCTCGGCTACCTCACCGAAGTCCAGATCAACGGCATCGGCAGGCCGGCGACCGGAAACTCCGTCTACGGCACGTACGGAACGGATTTCACCACCAGCGACGGTGCGCGATTCATGATCGTGACCCTCACCCCCCGCCACTTCCGCGACTTGGTCGCCGTCACCGGAACCACCGCCGCCGTGGAGGCACTCGCCACCGCACTCGACGTCGACTTCGCCCGCGACACCGATCGATTCACCCACCGAGACGTCCTCACCGCCCTGTTCGCCCGCTGGTTCCGCGAACATACCGCAACCGAAGTGGCCGAAGCACTCTCGAAGACGTCCGTGCTCGCCGAGCGCTACCGCACCTTCGAGGAAGTCGTGAAATCCGGGGAACTCGAAAAGAACCCGATGTTCACCCTCCTCGACCAGCCCCGCATCGGCACCTACCTCGCCTCCGGACACCCCGCCTCCTTCGACGGGCACCACGCCACCGTCGCCCCCGCCTCCGCCGTCGGCGACGACACCGGCAGCGTGCTCCGCGACCTCCTCGGCAGCTCCGACGACGACATCACCAAACTCCTCGACACCGGCATCGTCGGCGGGAGGTAGGTCGGGTAGGGCATCCCGGGATGCTCCGCGGCTGAGCGTCTCGCCCAATGTCACACCGGTGCAGTCAGACTGAACGGATGCCACGTTGGGCGGGGCGACAAGGGGCAGCGGAAGCTCGGTACGCCGAGTAGTCACCAACCTGATCGAGTAGGTTGCTCGGACGCCTACCACCGCACGGATGCGGCCCAGGCCCGGTTCGGCTCCGCTCCCTACTGCGAGGGGCTTCGGTTCTTCGCGTCCTCGACTGCGTTCCTCAGATCTGCGTTGTCGATCTCGAGCCGGCTGTTGGTCTCGCTGAGACGGGCGTTGTCGCTCACGAGTTCGGTGTTGAGGTGCTCGAGGGCGAGGACCCGGGAGATACCTGTGAGGTTGACCCCCTCCGCGATCAACTCGGCGATCCGCCGCAGTCGGACGAGGTCGTCGTCGCTGTAGCGGCGGGTTCCGCCACTGGTACGCGCCGGGGTGATCAAGCCGTGTTGCTCGTAGAAGCGCAGCGCCTGGACACCGAACCCGGAGAGTTCGGACGCCACGGCAATGCCGTAGACCCCCCGTTTCGCTCGCGACTCGTCGTCGGTCGCCATAGCGCGGCCTCCTCGGAAATAGAGTCCGCAGACCCCCTTGCGGCGTCTTACCGCGTTTGCTATAACGAATCTACAGCATTTGCTGAAGGTTACCTATCACGATTCGGGTTTCTGGAGGTGGAGACAATGTTGATGCGTACCGATCCGTTCCGCGACCTCGACCGGCTGACGCAGCAGATCCTCGGCACCACCGCGCGACCGGCAGCCATGCCGATGGACGCCTGGCGCGAAGGCGAACAGTTCGTGGTCGAGTTCGACCTACCTGGAGTGGACGCCGACGCGATCGAACTCGACGTCGAGCGCAATGTGCTGACCGTCCATGCCCAACGACCCACCCGCGCCGACAACCAGGAGATGCTGGCCTCGGAGCGGCCGAAGGGTGTCTTCAGTCGACAACTGTTCCTCGGCGACAACCTCGACACCGACCGCATCGCCGCGAGCTACGAATCGGGTGTGCTCCGGCTGACGATCCCGGTGGCCGAACGGGCCAAGGCTCGGAAGATCGAGATCGCCCACACCGAGGATCGGAAGGCTGTCAGCGCCTGATCCTGCGCCGATCGAAACGCATAGAGGGAGGGGTGAACGCAATGGTGCCCGTACTTACCGACCCCACGACCGTCGAACTGGAACTGCCACAGAGCACATGCGTCTGGAATGACCTCGAGTACCGGCTGCTGGAAGCCGAGGTGAACCGTATCTTCGCGGACGCTCCCACGCCTGGCCACAGGCGGTCGGTGCCTACTGTGGCCACCCGGGTTCACAGCCAGAATACCCGGCCTCCACTTCACTCGGTGCTGCGCACACCGACGCGGAGTCCGAACACGGAAGTATCTGCCACTCAGCGTTCTCCGCCAATCTGGTGAAGCCGGAGGTACCGACGCGGACACAGGAAGGCAGGTGATGACTCACGCGTGACCACATTCGAGGGGTTGCTGCGCCGTCCCAGACGACGCAGTAATACTGATTTCACTGTCTAGCAAGCCCATCCGCGACCCCGACCAACCCTTCTCGCGCTGGGCAGGTCGGGGTTGCGGCTTGGGGCAGGTCTTCGGAATTTGGCATGGATTGCCTGAAGGATTGGAGGGGAGAGTCGTGTCCAGGTGCGGCGGTGCCGACCACGGTATCGAGGCGGTCGAACGGGCACTCGACGCATTGCATCGGCTACTCGAAGGCGAAGCGCCCAGAGATGCTCTGCTGGAAAGACTCTGCAAGTGGGCAGTCGAGACATTCGCCAACGCCGAGATTGCCGGAGTAGTTCTTTGCACTGATGCGATGGGCAACGACGCGATCGCGTGCACAAACCCTCGCGTCCCCGCGATCGAGAGCGCTCAAATGCAGACACGCCAAGGCCCGGGCCGGCTTGCTGCCGATACGCACACGGTGCTCAGAGGCGACTTCGGGGACGATACCGCTCGCTGGTGGCCTGCGTTCGCGGCCGCAGCCGAAGCGGCGGTGTTCGAGACAGGTAGCTTTCTGTGCGCTCCACTGACGATCGGCGACGCGGCGGGCTCGCTGACTCTGTACAGTCCGGTTGCCCAAGCCTTTTCGGAATTCGACGCCGTCCTGCTCCGGCTGTACACGAACCTGATCACGCCGACCATCCAGCTGGCACAAGGCGGCCGAGAAGCCCGAGCCGAGATCGCCGGACTGACCAAAGCCATGCAGTCGCGCAGCGTCATCGAGCAGGCCAAGGGGATCGTCATGGCCACCGGAGGGGTGTCCGCGGACGACGCCTTCGACTTCCTCGTCACCCACTCACAGCAAAGAAACATCAAGCTCCACCGGCTCGCGCAGGAGCTCGTCGACCTCACCACAGGACCAGCCGAAAGCGGCACACACAGTACGGAGCCGCAGGTCTTGTGACGCCGATCCTGGGTGCTGTGCGCAAGTCGCGCTGACCCCCAGCGTCACCCAATGTCGCACCGGCGAATTCAGACTGAACAGATGTCACATCCGGCGAGGCGATAGGTGGCAGCGAACGTCGAGGGCGCGTGGGCGAGCACAGGGTCCGCCATTTCGCACGAGCGACCTCACGACTCGGCTTCCGTGTCCGAACCATCCTCCGGCGGCGGCCCCGCCGAGGGAAGGGGCAACGGTCATGGGTTGGGCCGCCCTGGCGAAGCACGCACCGAACGCGATCCCGCCTACGGTGGTACGGCAACGAGTGCGAACAGACGGGGCCCGCATGTAAAGTCGCCGATCTCAGCGGACACTGATCACACGCAGGGCGCGCGGATCGCGAGGGAGGACATATTCGTATGCGACGCGTCGTACGGGCGTTCTGGGGGCCGCGACCGGAGCCGGTCGAAACGCTGGCCGGACGGTGGCGGCAGACGTTGGAGGGAGTCACGGAGCTGCTACCGAGTGCTGTGTCACCGGTGCGAGGCGGGTGGCGGCAGGTTCACTCGTCGGGACCGGATACGGCGTGTACCCCGGAGGACTTGACGGCAGTTCTACTGGTCGCTCAGGGCGCGGAAGCGTGGTCGGATCTGACGGGGACCGGGTTACGGCTGACATGTACCGGGGACGGTGGGTGGGCGGTCGAGCTCTCCGGCGTGGCTGGTGGTACCCCGCAGTTTCTGCTGCAGTCACTGGTGATGACGATAGAGGCGCCCGACGGCGCCGTCGTCCCCGAATCCGAACTGCTCGCGGTGCTGGCGTCGGTGTGGGAACCGGACTTCGGTGACGTCAGCGACGACGGCATTCTCGATGCGCTCGAGGACGACGCCGGATTTACCGTCGGCGATCCTGTCGTCGGCCGGTTCGGCTATCTGTGTGCAGCCCGCGCAGTCCTGGTACCCACCGGCCTGGGGACGGTCCGTCAGGATTTGCCGGACGGAGGTGCGCTTCTGCACATCGCAGCGTCGGGGGAGATCGACACGGTGGTTCGCGTGTACGAGCGGCTGCGGGACGCCGGTGCACTCGTACCGCTGCCGCGTCCGCTGAACCGGCCAACGCTCTGAGGTCCTGCGCCCGCTCTGTCGGTGACGTGACGCCACACGGCTCAGCGTTTCGAGGCCGGGTCATCGTGAAATCTGGACAGTCTGGTGACGAATCCCCGCGTGTCCAGCAGGCGACCGACGTGGACTGCTTGCCGGATGACGACGGCGCGATCGGCGATGCGGGCGCCGGCCAGTACCTTCTCCAGTAGGACTTCGAATCGGTTGACGTCGGCGAGGTCTCGAACCCACAGGGTCATGACGAGGTTGTAGCGGCTCGCAGTGGTGACCGCGAGCCGGACTTCCGCGAGCCGCGACAGCGTCGACCGCAGCCGATCGATGGACGACGCAGGCACTTGCACGAAGTACCAGGCGTTGATCGGCCACCCGGTGTAGCTGCGGGCGACATCCGTTCGTAGAACGAGGTCGCCTGAGTAGCGAAGTGTAGCAATGGCATCGGCGACTCGCTGGTTGCTGACGCCCGCCTTCGCGGCGATGTCACCGGCAGGGGTGCGTCCGTCCCGGTACAACTCACGGAAGATGACCGCCTGCAGGTCGGCGGGAACCTGCCGTGCCGCGCGTGGCCGGGGTGGTTTGGCCCGGGGAACACGCTGCGCCTCCTCCTCGGAAAGGGCGTTCAGCCGCCACGCGCTGCCCTCCACGAGAACCTCGGTGACCAGGTGTGTGCGAGCGTGGGTGATCAGACGCTGATCGCCCAGGCGGTCGATCACGAATGCCGACAGCGACTCGAGATCGGATGCCGCGACCACGGCGACGAGATCGCGGCCACCGGATGTGTGATCGATGGTGCGCACGATTTCTTCGTCGGCGAGCAGAAATGCGGTCTCGGCAGCTTTCCCCTGCGCGCATTCGATCTCGACGACGGCCACGGCGGGAAAGTGCCGTCGTTGCCCGCTGATCCACGCGAGACCCTCGTCGGTGATCCTGGCCCATCGCCGGGCCAGCGCGACAGGATCGGTGGCCAGAGCCCGGCCCAGCTCGGACCACGAGGCCCGCGGTTCGAGTTGCAGAGCGTGAATCAGCCGTAGATCGGAGTCTCTACGCAGAGAATCCGGATTCGATGAAGTCATTTTGCATTGTTCCCTGACATTTTACTTATCGGATTTCAATCGGACTGAGGATACGGCCACCACACGTTTTCGGCTGGAGGAACATATGAGCACTACGCCGCACACCGGCACGAGGCGGGCCACCGGATCCTCCGCGGCCGTCGGCTTCCTGATCGTCATGGAGTTCGGAAGCGGTCTGCTGCAGGGGTGGTATCCACCTCTGCTCACGACCATCGGGCAAGAGCATGCCGCCTCGGCGGCAGCACTGAACTGGGTGAATGCGATATTTCTCCTCGCATCGGTGGCCTGCGTGCCGATCATCGCCAAGCTCGGTGACATGTACGGGCACCGCAGGATGCTGGTGGCGTCCGCCGCTGCGGTCGCCGTGGGATCCTTCGTCGTCGCCTTTGCTCCGTCGTTCGCTGTCCTGCTCGTCGGGCGTGCCCTGCAGGCGCCGTTGATCGCGTTCCTGCCGTTGGAATTCGCGATCGTCCGTCATCGGGATCCCGAGCGGGCGGGTCGCAATATCGGCCGTCTGATCGGGGCACTCACCGGCGGCGTGATCGTCGGCGGTTTCCTCGCCGGGTGGTTCATCTCGAGCATCGAGAACCTGACGGTGGTGCTGCTGGTGCCCGGGATCATGCTGGCGCTCTGCGTTCCCGTGGCGCACTTCCTCGTTCAGGAGACGACCGTACGCAAAGCAGGGAGTATCGACTGGGCAGGAGCAGCGCTCCTCTCCACCGGGATGCTGATGCTCCTGGGCGGTGTGTCCAACGGAAACGCGATCGGGTGGACGAGCCCGCTGATCGTCGCGCTCGTCGCAGGAGGCGTCGTCGCGTTGGCCTCGTTCGTGATCGTCGAGAATCGAGCGGCTAACCCGCTGATCGACTTCCGTGTGATGCGTCGTGGCCGCCTCGTCCTTCCGGTGCTCATCGCCGCGCTGCTCGGCGCGCAGTCGTTCGGTTCGCAGGCGCCCATCTCGTTGTTTTCGAGGACAGATCCGACGACATACGGGTACGGCTTGGGGGTGACGGCCACCGTCGCGGGCCTTCTCCTGTCGATCACTGCCACCGGAGCGTTCATCGCCTCCACGATCAGCGACCGGATTGCGCGCACGTTCACACCCCGCTACGCAGTCGTGTTCGGTGCACTGACCAGCGCCGCCGCGTACATCGCCATGATCCTCGTACACGACGATGTACTCGCCTTTTCGATTTGGCTGTTCCTGCTGGGCGTCGGCGTGGGAACGCTCGCCGGGGTCGTGCCGTCCATCATTGTCAACCGCGCACCCGAAGACGCCGTCGGAATCGCCTCCGGCATCTACAACAGCTCCCGAACCGGTGCGGGGTCGATCGCCGGCGCGATGTTCGCTCTCATCATGTCATCGCTGGTCACCACGATGACCGTGGGCGAGAAGACGACTTCGATCTCGTCGTTCACCGCCTACGCCGCCGTCTGGGCGATCTGCGCAACTCTGTGCATCGTCATCGCCGCGGCGGCCCCGTTCCTCGACCCACGCCGCCCGCGGAGTGCATGCGCGATCGCCGTCTTGCCTGCCGGTGAAAACGAGCCGGCACCCGCCTGATCCCGTCACCTTCATCATGTCGACCGAGAGGAATCTACCCATGACCGACCAGACAGTTGCCTGCCACTCGATGAGCGTTGCCGAACTGAACGAGGCATTCAGCAGCGGATCGCTCACGCCACTCGAGGCCCTGGAATCGACCCTCGCGCGGATCGCGGCGAAGGACGACACCCACCGCGCGATCTATGTGATCGACACCGACGAGGCGCGTGCATCCGCACAGCGCAGCGGCGAGAGGTGGCGCAGCGGCACCGCGCTCGGCCCGCTGGACGGGGTTCCGGTGACCATCAAGGAGAACACCGCGAAAGTCGGTCTGCCACAGTCGTATGGCACCGCCGCACGCGAACCGGTGATCGCAACCGAGAACTCGCCCGTCGTCGACCGACTGCTGGAGGCCGGTGCGGTCGTCGTCGCCAGTACCAGCATGCCCGACTTCAGCGGGATCGGCTCCGGGGTGTCTTCGCGTCACGGCATCACGCGCAACGCCTGGAATCCCGCCTGGAACACGGGCGGCTCGTCGTCCGGTTCGGCGGTCGCGGCCGCCCTCGGGTACGCGCCGGTCAACATCGGGACCGACATCGGCGGGTCGATCCGCGTGCCCGCAGCAATGAACGCTGCCTTCGGGTTCAAGCCGTCCTACGGTCGCGTGCCGATCCAGGACACCTACCTCGGTCGCTGCGCCGGCCCCATCACCCGCACCGTGCGCGACGCAGCCCACACGATGGCGTTCCTGTCCCGCCACGACGCGCGCGACTACAGCGCGCTGCCTGCCGAACCGATCGACTGGACCGACCTCGACATCGATATTCGTGGGCTCCGCATCGGCATCAATTTCGCCCCCGTAGAAGGCAAGAGCGTCGACCCCGAGATCATCGCCGCCGTTCAGCAGGCGGCCGCTGTGTTCGAATCCGGCGGCGCACACGTGGAAGCCCTCGACCCGTACCTTTCCCAGGACTACCTCTCCACTGCATTCCTGCCCTTCTTCACCGCGCACCTGTGGGCTCAAATGAACGACAAGACCATCGTCGACGATCTCACCAAAGCGAACCAGGAGATGGTGACGGCGGTGTCGAGCATCGACTCACTCTCCTCCCTCGAACTCATGCGGGCATACGACTCGATCGGTCCGTTCGTCCAGGAGACCGCGGACATGCTCGGACGCTACGACGCCGTCCTGTCCCCCACCACCGGCATCCTGACCGGGCCCGCCGAGAGCCCGATGATCAGCGAATTCGCCGGGGCGGCCAACTTCACCTCCGCGTTCAACGCCGCAGGCACCCCTGCAGCATCGATCAACTGTGGATTCTCGAACGACGGAAAGCCGATCGGACTGCAGGTCGCCGCGGATCGTCGGCAGGACCTGACCGTGCTGCAGGTCGCCGCCTGGTACGAGGCACACCGCGGCCCGGAGGCGACCCCGGACTGGAGCACTCTCGACTGAACACGCGAATCTGCGTCCGGCAGAGCGCAACCGCTGTCCCTCCAAACTGATAGGTCAAGACATGAGTACCACGACAAGTAGCACCCACGACCTCGCACGACTGATCGACCACCTGGCACCCCGATTCACCGCACTTTGCGACGCGATCTGGGACAACCCCGAATTGCGCTGGGAGGAAACCGGCTCGGCTGACGCTCACATCGAACTGGCACGCGCGGAGGGATTCCGGATCACCCCCGCCGTCGGCGGTGTGCCGACCGCGTTCAGCGCCGAGGCCGGTTCCGGAGAACCCGTCATCGCCATCCTGGGTGAATACGACGCGCTCGCCGGACTGAGCCAAGAGTCCGGAAATCCCGAGCGCACCCCCGACCCGTCCAACGACTCGGGCAACGGCCAAGGGTGCGGCCACCACCTCCTCGGCGCAGGGTCGCTGCTCGCCGCCACCGCCGTCAAACGCCACCTCGAGGAGAACGGGTTGCCCGGCACCGTCCGCTACTACGGGTGCCCCGCCGAGGAAGCCGCGGCGGGCAAAACCTTCATGGTCAAGGCGGGAGCCTTCGACGACGTCGACGCCTCGATCTGCTGGCATCCCGGCGACAGCACCTTGGTGCAACGTGACCACAGTCTCGCGTACATGCAGTCCTACGTGCGTTTCACCGGCGTCGCCTCACACGCCGGAGCCTCACCGGAACTCGGCCGCAGCGCATTGGACGCACTCGAACTGATGAACGTCGGCGTCAACTTCCTCCGCGAACATATGCACTCCGACTGCCGGATCCACTACGCGATCCTCGACGGCGGCGGGCGCTCGGCGAACGTCGTCCAACCGTATGCCGAGGCCTACTACGTCGTCCGGGCCCGCAACGTCCGAGAGATGCGTGCACTGTTCGACCGTGTCCGCAAAATCGCCGGAGGCGCAGCCGAGATGACCGAGACGACAGTCGAGATCGAGATCGACGGTGGCTCCTCGAACCTCCTGGGCAACACGGTCCTCGAGGTATCGATGCAGGACACACTCCGCGAACTCGGGCCGGTACCGTTCGACGAGGATGACCTCGCAACCGCCCGGAAGTTTGTCACGGACAAGCCGCTCGACATGTTCGGCACCACGATCGAAGAGGGCGACAGTCCCCTCCACGACGGCGTGATCACCTTCGACGCCGGTGCGCCCCGGCGTGTGCTGACGGGATCGACCGACGTCGGCGACGTCAGCTGGGTCACTCCCACCGTGCAGTGCACCACCGCCTGCGTCTCCCGCGGCACGCCTGCGCACTCGTGGCAACTCGTCGCGCAGGGAAAGCTCCCCGCTGCTCACAAGGGCATGATCCACGCGGGCAAGGTCATGGCGGGCACCGCCATGAACCTCCTCACCGATCCCGCGCTTCTGAAACTCGCAACAGAAGAGTTCGTCGAACGAACCACCAAGCAGCCCTACGACTCCCCGATCCCCGATGGAGTCATCGCACCACCACTGCGGTAGATGACCGGACGGGCACTCACATGGGTGCCCGTCCGGCCGCCGCGTACTCGAGGGCAAGGGCGGTACTTCAGCCGAAAGCCTCACCCAATGTCGCACCGGCGCAGTCAGACTGAACGGATGTCACATTGGGCGAGGCGAAATATTCTCTCCTCTTTCGGCATTGGACGGTCTCCTCACCGCTGTCGTGACCTTCGGTGACCCCAGGCCTCGGGGATGTCCCTGCCGTACGTTTCGAGGGTGATGTTGTCCGGTTCCGGTCCGCCGCGCACTCCGGTGTCGAGCCCGTCGATCGCAGCGAGCTGCTCGGTGGTGAGCTCGAAGTCGAAGACGTCGAAGTTCTCGGCGATGCGGTCGGGCTTCGTCGACTTCGGGATCACGGACCGTCCCTGCTGCAGATGCCAGCGCAGCATCACCTGCGCGGCCGACTTGCCGTGTCGCTCCGCGATGTCGAGCAGCGTCGGGTCCTCGAACGTGCTCTTCTCGGCGGAGCCGTAGGAGGTGATGCCGCCGATGGGTGACCACGCCTGGGTCACGATGCCGTGCTCGGCATTCATTCGCTGCAGGTCGGTTTGCTGAAAGTAGGGGTGCACCTCGATCTGGTTCACGGCAGGCACGACAGAGGTCTCGTTCAGGAGGCGGTCGAGGTGTTCGGGCATGAAGTTACTCACGCCGATGGCGCGCACCTTGCCGTCGGCGAGCAGTGTCTCGAGCGCCCGGTAGGCGTCGAGGGTGAGATCGAAGCGGCTCGACAGGGGCTGATGCAGGAGCAGCAGGTCGACCTGGTCGACGCCGAGCTTGCCCGCGCTCTTGTCGAACGCGTGCAGTGTGGCGTCGTAGCCGTAGTCGCTGATCCAGACCTTCGTCTCGATGAAGACGTCGTCGCGTGCGATCCCGGAGCGGCCGATCCCTGCACCGACCTCGCGCTCGTTGGCATACGCGGCGGCGGTGTCGATGTGGCGGTAGCCGACCCGGAGGGCCTCCTCGACCGCGGCGGTCGTCACGTCGGGCGGAGTCTGGAAGACTCCGAGGCCGATTGCCGGCATCTCCAGGTGGTTGTTCAGTGTGATGGTGTTCTCGGGCATGCCTTCACGGTAGGTACGGTCGTGGACGGGTGGCAGGCACTGTCGTTATCCCCCAGAGGCGCCCGCTGGGGGGAACTCACAGACACTCCCACACGGCGACCGGGCGGGTTACCGTCGATTGCATGGACCTCCGCGACGACGTGCAGCAGTTCCTCACCGGAATGCGGGCACGCCTCACTCCCGAGGCGGCCGGTGTGACGGTCTTCGGCGGCGAGCGCCGGGTCCCCGGACTGCGCCGCGAGGAGGTCGCGCAACTCGCCGGAGTGAGCACGGCGTACTACACCCGGATGGAACGCGGGAACCTCCGCGGAGTGTCCGAGAGCGTGCTGCGATCACTGGCCAGTTCATTGCACATGAACGACGCGGAGACTCAGCACCTGTTCGACCTCGCACGGTCCTGCACCGAACGCGTGAGGCAGTTTCGCGCCAAGCCTCAGTCGCGACTACCGCAGCGGGCGGCGCAACTCCTCGACACGATGCCCGACGTTCCGACCGTGGCGCTCGGGCGACTCGGCGACCTCGTCGGAGCCAACGCTCTCGGTCGAGCGCTGTTCCCCCACGTGTTCCCCGACAACGGCGAACCGCTCAACCACACGCGCTACCTCTTCCTCGACGACCGCTCTCGCGACTTCTACGTCGACTGGGAACGCAATGCCCGCCAGGTCGTGTCATCGCTACGCCTCCTCGCCGGCCGTGACCCCTCCGACCGTGCCCTCATGGCTCTCGTCGGCGAACTCGCCACCCACAGCCCCGAGTTCCGCACCTGGTGGGCAGGACACACGGTCACCATCCACACCAGTGGAACCAAATCGATCCGCCACCCCGTGGTCGGCGAACTCACCGTCGCGTTCGAGACCCTCACCCTTGCTTCGACTCCCGACGTTCGGATCGTCGCCTATCTCGCAGATCCCGGATCCTCATCTGCCGACGCCCTCGATCTGCTCCGTAGCTGGGTCGCGACCTCACGCACGTCCGATGAGCGCGAGAACTCGGGACACGAGGAAACCGGAAGGGTTACTTGAAGATCGACCGTTCGATGACGCGGAAGTCGTGGCTGGGGATGACTTCGCAATCGAGGGCCTCGATCTTTCGCAGGCTCTCGTCATAGGCCACGAGATCGCAGAAGACCGCCAATGGCAGACCACACCCGCGGGACGATCCGGTTCGTTGCGTTTGGCAGCTCCGCGCTCAGGCTGCCGGAAATAGGGGTCGTCTTCGACATGGTCCACCGTCGGAACGTCGGTTGCAAGGTCGGGAAGACGCGCAAGGTGATACTTAACGAGCCTCCAACAATTCCAAGATATGCGCGACGTGCTCGGCGTTCATCGGTGTCGCGTCGAGTCTCTCCGCGCCGGGCCGCAGTCCCGCGATCATCACCGCCAGGATTCTCCGCCAGCCGGTATCGGTAACGCCGCGTGTGGTTCCGACGACGCCACGTAGGGACCAGAAGATCAGATCCAGGTCGGCGTCGGTGGCGTCCTCACGGATGCGGCCGTGCCGCTTGGCTTGCGCCAGCAACTCGAAAAGGATTCGTCGATACTCATTCCTCAGCGATGTGGTCTCGTCGTCGTTCCACATGCGAGACAAACATCCGCGGTTCGACGCCAGGATGGCACCGCTCCCGTAGAGCACCTGCTCCAGCCCCTCGCCCGCCGGCGCGGACGCGGCATCACGGGCCAGGGCGAGGAAGTCTTCGAGCACCTGGCGCACGAGCTCACTGATCAGCGCATCCTTGGTGGGGAACCGGCGGTAGAGGGTTCCGATCCCGACGCCGGCAACCCGGGCGATCTCGTCGACACCCACATCCAGACCGCGCGCACTGAACACGGTCGCCGCAGCGTCGAGCAATCGCTGTCGGTTCTCCGCGGCGTCGCGACGCAGAACCTTGCCGCCTACCTGATCGCTCACGTTGGACCTCATTCGGATTTGTCGCCCGCCAGCGTACCGCCGGCGACCAGCGCGAGTTCCGGATGCCGGAGCTCGGCCGTCTCCTCGAGATGCGTGGCCTTGTCCCGCTTCAACGCCGGGATGAACAGGGCCGCAACGGCGCCGAGACCAACTGCCACACCCAGCATGAGGAATCCGTTGACGTAACCGGATTCCTGCGGGACTCCCGACGGGGACGCACCGGCGGTGACGATGCTGGCCATGAAGGCAGCACCCAGCGAACCACCGATCGTGCGGATGTTCGCGTTCATGCCACTCGCGACACCGGTTTGCTCCGACGGCACCGCCGCGACGACCACGTTCGACATCGCCGAGAACGCCAGGCCGAAACCGATTCCTGCCAAGGATGTTGCGAGGTAGATGTCCATCTCGGTCTCATGCAGAAACGCCACCACGAAGTAGCCGATCGCACTGACGATCGACCCGGCCACCACCAGGTTTCTCGAACCCAATCGACTCGCCAGGCGGCCGGACGCAAGCCCGAGCAGGAACATTCCCACACTCAACGGCAGCAGCATCAGACCCGACTCGGTGACCGAAGCACCGAAGCCGAATCCGGCCGACGACGGCGTCTGCAGAAACTGCGGCAGGAAGCCGAACGCGGCGTACATGCCGATACCCATCAGCAAGGCCACCAGATTGGCGGCCCAGACGCTTCGGATCCGCATCATCGACATGTCGATCAACGGGTTGCCGGATCGCGATTCGACGACCACCCAGGTCAGCGCGACCACCGCGGCAGCCACCAGCAGCCCGACGACGATCGGAGAACCCCAACCCCAGTTGGGCGCCTGACTCACACCGAGCAACAACGCGACGAGCCATCCGGACAGCAGCAGTGCGGTGAGCCAGTTGATCTTCCCTGCGGTGCGAACACGCGACTCCGGTACCAGGATCTGGGCGGCCAACCCCGCCAACACGACCATGATCAGCGGAATCCAGAACAGCCAGTGAAATCCCAGCACGGACACGATCGGTCCGGCCAGGACGATGCCCAGACCGGCGCCGACAGCGGTGAGCGCGGCGATGATGCCGACCGCTCCCACCACCTTCTCCTCGGGGAACTCGTCGCGGATGATCCCGAACGCCAGGGGCAGCACACCGCCCCCGATTCCCTGGATCACCCGCGCGGCGATCATCACCGACAGCGAGGTGGCCAGGGCCGCGAGCAGCGACCCTGCAGCCAGTGCGACGAGCGCGACCACGAACACACGCTTCTTGCCGTGCATGTCACCGAGGCGTCCCATGACCGGGGTGAAGATCGACGCCGACAACAGGTAGGCAGTCAACACCCAGGTGACATTGGTCTGCGTGGTACTCAACTCGGACTCGAGGGTCGGCAATACCGGCATCACCAGCGACTGCAGCAGGGCGTAGGCGCCGACGCCCACGGTGAGAACGGCAAACGTCAACTGATGGTGCGCCCGCCGGGAAGCGGTTTTCATGGATTCTCCCAACAAAGCGGAGCGTTCGCTCCGCATCGTGAAAACTTAGCATCCCTAACAGGAAATTGCCTGATCCGCGATCCGGATCACGGTCACACAGCGACGTCACTGCACTGCAACCCCGGGGAGACCCTGTTGCCAGTACCTGTGTCAGCAGTTGACACACAGGCGTAACCGGGCGATCGTGTGGCGGTTTTCAGCCAGGCGTCGGCCGAACCCGTTGCACACCGTCGTGCGGCCCGGAGATGATGGCACGGTGATCATCGAACGCAGTTCCGTCGTCGCCGCGCCGATCGAACGGGTGTGGGCCAGGGTCGTCGACCCCGACGGGATCAACGACGAGATGCGTCCGTGGATGACGATGAGCATTCCGCGGGGCGCGGAGTCGATCACCATCGACTCCGTCCCGGTCGGGCAACCGCTCGGGCGGGCGTGGCTGCGACTGTTCGGGGTCGTCCCGTTCGACTACGACGATCTGACCATCACCGAACTCGAACCGGTCCGGCGGTTCCACGAGAAGTCGACGATGCTCAGCATGCGCCGGTGGGAGCACGAGCGCACCCTCACCCCGTTCGACGACGGGAGCACCGGCGTCCACGACCGGATCACGTTCGAGCCGAGACTCCCGCTGGTGCCGCTGACACCGGTGCTCGCACGTGTGCTGGGTGGGTTCTTCGGGCACCGGCATCGGCGGCTGGCGCGGCACTTCGACTGACAGACTCGCCCAATGTCACACCGGCGCAGTCTAACTGAACCAATGTGACATTGGGCGAGCAGAACAATCAGTGCGCCGTGTACCCGCCGTCGACGACGAGTTCGGTGCCGGTGGTGAAGCCGGACTCGTCCGAGGCGAGATAGAGCACCCCGTACGCGATCTCGTCGGGTTCACCCTGCCGCGGGAGGGGGTTTCCCGACACGAGTTGGCGGTAGTACTCCTCCGGTCCGAGCGCGCTGCCCTCGGCCGATCGCCGGCTCATCTCCGTGCGCATCGACCCGGGGTGGATCGAGTTGACGCGGATTCCGTCGGGCCCGTAGGTGACGGCGTCCGACTTGCTCAGCAGTCGCACAGCACCTTTCGACGCGTGGTACAGCGGGACGTTGGAGCCTCCGGTCAGCCCGTGGATCGACGAGAAGTTCACGATGCTGCCCTTCTTCCGGGCGATCATGTGCGGCACCACGTGTTTGGTCATCAGCCACACACCCTTGACGTTGACGTCGAAGATCTGGTCGAACTCGGCGACCGACGCCTTGTGGGACGGCGCGGGCCTGCCGATGATGCCCGCACAGTTGACCAGAATGTCGGGAACGCCCACGGTGTCCACCACTGCTGCAACGGCCTCGGCGACGCCGGCCTCATCGGTCACGTCGACGGCGAACGACGTGACCGACTCCGAATCCCACGAGGCGCCCGGCGGTGTGAGGTCGAGCGCGGCGACCCTCGCGCCCTCTCGTGCGAGCATCCGCGTGGTCGCACCGCCCAGGTCGCCGTTGGCACCCGTGACGACGGCGACCTTGCCTGCCACTCGACCTGTCATGACCTACCTCCCACTGCTGCGACGGCCCACGGGCCGATCATCGGAATCCACTCGGTGACGTCGTACGAGGCGACGTGCCCGTGCAGGCGGAACGGGTCACCCTCGACGACGTCGACGACGTCCCGTCTGCCCGCAGCCTCGTAGATCATGGCCGCGCCGGGAACTTCGCCCGCCGCGAACGGTCCGGACCCGAGGATCAGTCCACGATCGGCGGCAGCTTGCAGGTGGCGTTTGTGTTCGGGACGGTGCTCGTCCCGGCCGGCCGTGTCGCCGGTGTATGCGTAGCGGACGAGGAAGAACGGCATCTCAGACCTCTTCCAGCACGGTCGGTGTGGCGGGTTCGCCGCGCAGCGACGCGAGGATCTCGGCGTCCCGGCCGATGGTGTACCCGAAGACGAGGGCCGGCCCGATGTTGGCGCCGTAGCCCGGGTAGCCGCCGCCGAAGATGCTGACGGCCGCGGAACCGGCTGCGAAAAGACCCGGGATCGGCTGCTTGTCGTCGTCGAGCACCTGGCTGTGCCGGTCGACGGCCAGTCCGGAGTAGGCGCCGAGGTCGCCCATCTGGATCTTCGCGGCGTAGTAGGGCCCCTTGTCGAGCGGCTCGAGGTTCGGGTTGGGCTGGTGCTCCATGTCGCCCTTGAAGTGGTGGAACCAGTTGGACCCGCGGTTGAACTTCGGGTCCTCACCCTTGGCCGCTCCGGTGTTGAACTCGGCCAGGGTCTGCTTCAGTCCGGCGGCGTCGATACCGATCGTGCGTGCGAGTTCCTCGACCGTGTCGGCCTTGTGGAGGAATCCGGTCTTCGTGAAATAGCCCTGCGGGATCGGCCACGGCTTCGCGTATCCGATGCCGTATTTCTTCATGGCCTTCGAGTCGGCGATGATGTAGCCGAAAGTCTCATCCGCGCCGGCGTTCTCCTCGATCATCGCCATGCCGAAGTCGTGGTAGGAGCTCGACTCGTTGGCGAAACGTTCGCCCTTGCGGTTCACCGCGATGAGGCCCGGGAGCCCGAATGCCCGCAGGTGCGGGAAGATGCGTTGCTGTCCGCGTAGTCCGGTGAACACGGTGACCGGCGCCCACGCGGCGGGCTCGTGGACGTCGGTGTCGACGTGCCCGCCGAGCGGTGCGGCCAGGCGCACGTTGTCGCCGTCGTGGCCGACCGTGGGCGTGAAGTGGTTGTCGCCGTGCGGATCATGCCCCCAGCACTCGGCGCGCAGGGTCGCGTCGGAGGAGTATCCGCCGGCCGCGATGACGACGCCGAGCCGCGCCTCCACCGTTCCCGCGTGCACGCCCCCGAGGACTGCCCCGGTGACGACGCCGTTCTCCGACTGCAGAATCTTCGTGACGGGAGTCTCCGTCCACATGCGAATGCCGAGCTTCGCGGCGGACGACACCATCCGCACCATCAGCGAGTTGCCGTTGGTCCGGTCGAACGACCGGCGGCACAGCACGGTCTCGACCCACGTCTTGAGGAGCTTCTTCGACACGTAGGCAAACGATTTCCACGACTGGTTGGCGTGGAGGAACTGCGCGATGTCGGGTCCGACCTCGGGCATGTAGCCGAACACGGTGTAGGTGTCGAGGTAGGGGCGCAACCGCAACCGGTTCTCGCCGAGGGTGCGCGCGTCGACCACCTTGCCCGAGATCGCGCGACCCGACGGCTTCGCACCCGGCGCGTCCATCTGGTAATCGGGAGCCATTTCCGGATAGACGAATTCGACGTCGGTGTCGCGCTCGAGCCAGTCGATCGCCTCCGGGACCTCGTCGAGGAAGGTGTCGACCATCTCGGCCTTGTAGGAGTCCTTCGCGAGGGCGCGGATGTAGGTTTCGATCTCCTGACGGGTGTCGCCCTGCGCGACGCCCTGCTTGTTGCCCGGTACCCACGCCCAGCCCCCGGAGATGGCGGTGGTGCCGCCGAGCCACTGCGACTTCTCGGCGACGATGACACTGTGGCCCTCACTCGCCGCCTTGAGTGCCGCGGCCATGCCGGCGGCCCCGGATCCGATGACCAACAGGTCGCATTTGACAGTTTTCGAGCTCATTCGTGGACCTTCCCTGGAGTCGGCACGCGATCAGAATGTGCGAAAGGTCTGGTGTGCAGTCGCTTTCGATTCGACCTTCGTGACCGGTGACGTCGTGTTCGTGGCACCTACTCTGGCCGAACCGAGACCCGAGTCACAGCGCGACTCCAATGGATGGAAAGGGTTCTTCAGTGCCGCGATCCGCGCGACATCGCCCGGGTGATGCCGCGCGACGCCGTCGTCAGCGCCGCGACCACCGACTGCGGGTTCGCCTGATCGTGTGGGATGACGACGGACAGTGCGGCAATGACCCGGCCTCCGTCGCTGTCCCGCACGGGCACAGCGACTCCCGTCGCGCCCGGGGTGATCAGACCGACGGCCACCGCGAAGTGCTGGTGCCGCACCTCGGCGAGGAGACGTCGCATCTGCTCGGGATCGGTGACGGTGGCGTCGGTGTAGCGTTCCAGCGGCCGCGACAGGAGTTCGTCCTGCACGTCGCGGGAGGCGCTGGCCATCAGGACCAGACCGGACGAGCAGGCGTGCACGGGCAGGCGTCCGGCGATCTTGGTGACGTTGACGACGGATCCGCGCGTCGAGAGCCGTTCGACGAACAGCACCTCGCTGCCGTCGAGGATGCCCAGCTGGGTGTGCTGCTTGATCGCGGCGTTCACGTCCTCCATGAACGGCATCGCGGCCTCGCGCAGACTGAGGGTGTGCGAGCCGCGGGAGCCCAGTTCCCACATCCGCACGCCGATGCTGATGCGGGTGTCGTTGCGTTCGAGGAGGCGGTACTTCACGAGTTCGCCGACGATGCGGTGCGCCGTCGCGACGGGGAGGTCGGACCGGCGCGCGATGTCGGACACCGACAGGGACGGTGTGTCCGCGTCGAAGGAGGACAAGATCCTCACGACGCGGGCAGTAACCGATTCTCCTGTCGGTGTCCGTGACATCGCCCTATTGTCCTCCGGCTACTCCTACGGGGTAGACGGACGCCCGAGTTCGGCCAACGGCACCTGGTACGTTTCGCGGGCGGTGAAGGCGGCCACGGACGAGACCAGCATGCAGAGCGCCGTGAACGCCGCGACGGGCACCCACGCGTTCACCCCGGTGCCCAGCAGCGCCCAGCCGATCGCCGGGGCGAAGCCTGCGATGAGGAACCCGATCTGCGTGCCGACCGCGAAACCGGAATAGCGCACCGGCGCCGCGAACATCTCGGTGAAGAAGCTCGGCCACAGACCGTTCACCATCGAGTAGAACAGCGTCATCGTCAGCAGCGCCGCACCGAAGATCAGCGGAACGGAACCGACCGAGATGGCCCAGAAGTACGCGAAGATCGTCACCGCGCACCCGAGGGTGCCGGTGATCCAGACGGGGCGTCGTCCGATGCGGTCCGACAGCTTGGCGAGCAGCGGTATCGCGACAATGGAACCCGCGATCGACACCGACGACGTCCACAGCATCGTGGTGCGGTCGATGCCGACGTCGGGTCCGGTGGCGTAGGCCAGCCCGAAGACGGTGAACACCGTCTGGCCGACGGCGAACAGCGAGCACAGCGCGATGCGCAGGACGTCCCGCCACTGCGTCGTCACGACCGTCACGACGGGCAGCTTCTGCACCTCCGCGCGATCGCGGGACTCCTCGAACACCGGGGTCTCGTCGAGCTTGGTACGGACGAAGTAGGCCACCACGAGCATGACGGCGCTGCACCAGAACGGGATTCGCCACCCCCAGCTGTCGAGTTGCTCCTTCGGCAGCGCGGCCACGGGGATGAACACGAGGGTGGCGAGCACCATGCCGGCGGCGTACCCCGTCATGGTGAAGCTGGTGAAGAACGCGCGTCGCCCCTCCGGCGAATGCTCGAGCGTCAGCGTGCTGGCGCCGGCCGCCTCACCGCCCGCGGAGAAACCCTGCGCGAGGCGGCACAGCACGAGAAGGATCGGGGCGGCGATGCCGATCTGCTCGTAGGTGGGCAGGAATCCGATGGCCAGACTCGACAGTCCCATGATGAGCAGCGTCAGCAACAGAATCTTCTTGCGGCCCAGCTTGTCACCGAAGTGGCCCAGCACGATTCCGCCGACCGGCCGGGCCACGTAGCCCACACCGAACGTCGCGAGCGCGGCCACGGTGCCGATAGCGTCGTTGCCGGCCGGGAAGAACGTGTGCCCGAAGACGAGGGCGGCGGCGGATCCGTAGATGAAGAAGTCGTAATACTCGAGCGCGCTGCCGAGGAACGACGCGAGCGCCGCCTTCTTCGGCGTCTTCGCGGCCTCGGTGGGTTTCGCGGTGGTCGGGCTGTCGTGTGTGACGGCGGAAACGTTCATCGACTCTCCTGCGATCGGGCCTGGCGTGGTGTGACACAACGTGCCAACCGCGCCTACCCGTGCGCAACGTCACATCCATCCATTGGAAAGTCGGCACCGGCTACGGCTGCGCCGGGGACAGCTCCCAGCCGGTGCTCATGTCGCGGGCGAGGTCGGGCACCCGCCGCAGCACCCGCTGACTCTCGACGAAGTCGCGAAACGGGATGGCGAGCAGAGCCCGCAGTTCTCCCGGCCGGCCCTCGGCGAGTCGCTGGTAGGACGACGCGATGTCGCTGACGATGTACTGCCAGCGCGGTTCCCGATCGGCCCAGTTGAAAGCGGGCAGCGGTGTGCGGAGACGGTAGTGCGAGCCGTTGGCGTCGCCGGTGACCGACATCGGCGCAACCTTCCCCGGTGCACGCGAGCCGGGAACCGAGGGCTGCGCCGCCAGAGTGGTGGCATAGGTGAGTGCCCGGCCGACACCGTCCCGGGCCGCGGCGGTGACGTCCCACTGATCGGCGATGATCTGATTCTGTTCCCGCGACGCCATCCGGAACAGGGCGTCGACGTTCCCCGCCGGCGTCCCCGAAAAGATGCCGTTCCAGGCGATCTCGGCGTTCTCGTCCAGCAGCCCGGAGGCGGCCATCTCCTCGACGGCGGCCCTGCCCTCGTTCAGATACGCCTCGTGCATGGGCACCATGTCGAAATAGATGTGCTTCTGCATCATCAGCAGACGTTTCTGATACCAGTCCATGTCCTCGGCGGTCATCGCCGGACCGACGGTGGCGAGCGTTCTCGGGTCCGGGGGCAGCAGCGTCATGGCCTCGCCGGGCAACCCGCCGACCGTGGACGCGACGGCGTTGCCGAGCGCATGGACGGCGTCCACGCCGAGCACGGTCCGGCCGAGGTCGAGGTCCCAGAAGCCCGCGGCGAACGACCCTCCCGCCAAACCCGCCATGCCGGACCAGTAGAGCTCGGCGCGCTGGAGTTGGTACCGGCCGTAGTTCTCGTAGACGCGGTCGACTACGGCGGCGTTGGCGAGCAGACCGGCATTCGGATCCCACGCGGCCAGGTCGATTCCCGACGCTTCGCTTCCCCGCGCGAGCCAATACTGTTGCAGCAGAGCCGCATACCGTGTCGCGGCAACTCCGTCGGCGCGAGCCGACGCCAGCGCGGCACCGAGCGCGGCGGAGTCGGTGGGCAGCCGAGGGTCGAGGCCGCCGATCGACTCGGCCGCCGCGTTTGCCGGCGTGATGTCGAGGAGGCTCTCGTAACCGGTGGCGTGTGCGACGGCTGGCATCGGCGCCGCGAGTACGACGACGCCGAGCAGCGCGACGAGCACCGAGCGGATCGTCGTGGTGCGGACCCACGGTGATTGGCAGTGCACAGCACCGGGCATGTCAGGTATTTAACAACATATATGTGATGGTGTCCGGTATTTGCCCGAATTCCCCCTGGCACACGTAATTCCAGGTCACCCCATGTGAGTGGCAATGTGTGCGCCGGCACGCATTGCCACTCACATGGGGTGGGGGCCGAGCCTGCCCAGGACGGCCGAGAGAATGGTGTGCGAGCTGTCGATGACGGACTCGATCGGCTGCGGGTTCTCGGCCAGCACCCACTGCTGGGCGATCATCAGCACCGCGCCCACCAGGCCGGTCGCGAGCGTGCGCAGGTGGGGGTCGGGGAACGCGGCCTGGTCGACGGCCGGCCCGATGACGACGAGAACGGCATCCACGAAGGACCGGGTGACGCGGCGGTAAGCGATGTCGACCTCCGGCCCGACACCCAGGACCTCCTGGAACGCGATCCGCGGGATGCGCGGGTCTTCGGCGACGGACTCGAAGAACGCGGTCAGCGCGCCGCGCACCCGGGCGTCCAGATCGGCACCGCCTTCCCCCGCGCCGCGCAGGACGCTGTCGCGCAGACTGTCGGTGACACTCGCATACGCCGCCAGCAGTAGGGCCTCGCTGTCGTCGAAGGACTCGTAGAAGTAGCGCTTGGTCAACCCCGCCGTGGTGCAGATCTTCTCGACCGTCGCGGTCCGGTATCCGCTGGTCCCGAACACCTCGACGGCAGCGTCGACGAGGCGCACGCGGCGATCTTCCTGCCGCTGCCGGGGGCCCGCACCGCGGTAGGTGCGGCCCGTCTCGTCGAGCCTGGGCGAACTCACGCCCCCCATATTGACACCGCACAGTTCCAGATACAAACTGACACCGAACGGTGCCAGATCACACGCCAGGAGATCGCATGCCCACGCTCAGGAACAAAGTCGCACTCGTCACCGGCGCCGCGCGTGGCATCGGAGCCGAGACCTCCCGCGCCCTCGCCCGCAAGGGCGTCAAACTCGTTCTGATCGATCTGGACGCCGAGCCGCTGAAGGCCCTCGCCGCCGAACTCGGTGACGACGTCGCGCTCGCCGTGGCCGCGGACGTCTGCGATCTGGCCGCCGTGCAGAAGGCCGTCGACGCCGGTGTCGCGAAGTTCGGCGGCATCGACCTCGTTCTCGCGAACGCCGGAATCGCCAGCTTCGGCTCGGTGATGCAGGTCGATCCGGCCACGTTCAAACGGGTCATCGACATCAACATTCTCGGCGTCTTCTACACCGTCCGGGCTGCGCTTCCGTCCGTGATCGAGCGCAAGGGCTACATCCTGGTCGTCTCGTCACTCGCCGCGTTCGCGCCCGCAGCCGGTCTGACGGCGTACAACGCCAGCAAGGCAGGCGTCGAACATTTCGCCAACGCCCTCCGTCTCGAGGTCGCCCACCGCGGCGTCACCGTCGGCTCGGCCCACATGTCGTGGATCGACACCCCGCTCGTCCAGGACGCGAAAGCCGACCTCACCGCCTTCAACCAATTTCTCGCCGCTTTACCCGGACCGCTCGGCAAGACGACGTCGGTGGATTCCTGCGTCGACGCGTTCGTGGACGGCCTGGCCAAGCGGAAACGTCGCGTGTATGTGCCACGGTGGGTCGGACTGTTCGGCTGGCTGAAAGCGGTGGTGACGTCGCGCGTCGGGGATCGCACCTTGCTGCGCCCCGTTCCCCGAATCCTTCCACTGATGGACGAGGAGGCCGCGAAGCTCGGCCGGTCCACCAGCGCACGTAATGTCGCTCTCGACGACGTCGCCGTCGACCCGAAGTAGCCACCCTTCCCCGCCAGCGAGAGAGTGTTCATGTCACACACCGATACCGCCGCCGACACCACCGGCGCGAAAGCGCCCGTCGAACATCTCGACGTGCTGATCATCGGCGCCGGACTGTCCGGGATCGGTGCCGCATACCACCTGCAGGACAACTTCCCCCGCCGCACCTACGCGATCCTGGAGAGCCGGGAGTCGATCGGTGGAACGTGGGACCTGTTCCGCTACCCCGGCATTCGTTCCGACTCCGACATGTACACGCTCGGCTACCGATTCAAGCCGTGGGAGAACGACAAGTCGATCGCCGACGGGCCGTCGATCCTCGAGTACGTCAAGGGCACGGCGGCCGAGCACGGCATCGACCGGAACATCCGGTTGCGGCATCGGGTGGTCCGCGCCGAGTGGTCCACCGCCGACGCGCAGTGGACGGTCGACGCGGAGCGCACCGACACCGGTGAGAAGGTCCGGTTCACCGCCGGCTTCCTGATGTCCTGCAGCGGCTATTACCGCTACGACGAGGGCTACACCCCCGAGTTCCCGGGCATCGACCGGTTCGCGGGGCAGGTCGTGCACCCGCAGAAGTGGCCCGAGGACCTCGACTACGCGGGCAAGCGCGTCGTCATCATCGGCAGCGGGGCCACCGCGGTGACGCTGGCACCGTCGATGGCCGCCGAGGCCGCACACGTGACCATGCTGCAACGGTCGCCGACTTACATCATCTCGATGCCGGCGAAGGACAAACTGGCCAACAAGCTCCGACGGCACCTGCCCGCCCGGCTCGCGTACGCGCTCACGCGGCTGAAGAACGCGTCGGTCGCGACGGCGATCTACCAACTGTGCCAGCGCTATCCACAGTTCATGAAGGGGCGCATCCGGCAGATGCAGGAGAAATGGCTGCCGAAGGGGTACGACATCGACACCCACTTCACGCCCCGGTACAACCCGTGGGACCAGCGACTGTGCCTCGTGCCCAACGGAGATCTATTCCGTTCCATCCGGAACGACGAGGTGTCGATCGTGACCGATCACATCGACACCTTCACCGAATCCGGTATCACGCTGAAGTCCGGTGAGGTGTTGCATGCCGACATCGTCATCACGGCAACGGGTTTGAACCTGCTCGCGTTCGGCGGGATGACGCTCGCCGTCGACGGCCGCGACATCGACCTCACCGAGACCATGGCGTACAAGGGGATGATGCTCAGCGGGGTGCCCAACTTCGCGTTCGTCATCGGCTACACCAACGCGTCCTGGACGCTCAAGGCCGACCTGGTGTGCGAGTACGTCTGCCGTCTCCTCGCGCACATGGACGACAACGGATTCGCGCAGTGCGCCCCGGAGCGGGACAGTGCGGTCGACGAGGAACCGTTCCTCGACTTCGCCGCCGGTTACGTGCTGCGGTCGGTGGAGTCGTTCCCGAAGCAGGGGTCGAAGGCACCGTGGCGGCTGCGGATGAACTACTTCCGCGACCTGGTGACCCTGCGGCACGGCAAGGTCGTCGACGACGCGATGGTCTTTGCGGCTCCGCCGCCCGTGAGTACTTCTTAACCACGGGCGGTTAACAAGTACTCACAGGTGCATTCCGACATTCGGAAGTGAAGTTGGAAACGAGTGATCTGTCCGCCACGGTAAGTGGGTCGTGAGCCACATCACAGCCCACCTCCGAGGAAGAGCAGGTCCCGCACATGCAATTCGACCTACGCGAACGCATCGACAACAGTCCGATGACGCGTTACCAATGGGGCGCCATCGCCATCTGCGGTCTACTCAACGTGCTCGACGGTTTCGACGTCCTCGTCATGGCGTTCACCGCGCAGTCGGTGTCGCAGGAATGGGACCTGTCGGGCTCGGTCGTCGGCCTGCTGCTCAGCGCCGGACTGTTCGGCATGGCCGCTGGGTCGCTGTTCCTGGCACCGTGGGCGGACACCATCGGTCGCCGCGCCATGATCCTGCTGTGCCTGGCGCTCGCGTCGACGGGCATGCTGCTGTCGGCGGTCAGCCAGAACGCGATCCAACTCGGCCTGCTCCGCGCCCTCACCGGCGTCGGTATCGGCGGAATCCTCGCCAGCAGCAACGTCATTGCCAGTGAGTACGCGTCGAACCGCTGGCGCGGGCTGGCCGTGAGCCTCAACTCCACCGGCTACGCCGTCGGCGCGACGGTCGGCGGAATCATCGCCGTCGTGCTGCAGAATTCGCTCGGCTGGCGCACGGTGTTCCTGTTCGGCGGGCTGTGCACGGCCGCGATCATTCCCGTCGTCTATGCGCGGCTACCCGAATCGATCGACTTCCTGCTCGTCCGGCGACCGGCCAACGCCCTCGACCGCATCAACGCCTTCGCCGTGCGGGTCGGTCAACCACGCCTCGACGACCTGCCCACCCTCCGTGCCACTGCCACCGCGGACGCCGGTTTCGCGGTGCGCGTCCTCCTGTCGCCCGAGCGGCGCCGCAGCACGCTGCTGGTGTGGTTCGCGTTCTTCATGGCGATGTTCGGCTTCTACTTCGTCACCAGCTGGACCCCGAAACTGCTGGTCGAGGCGGGCATGTCCGCGAACCAGGGCGTCACCGGCGGAGTGCTCCTCAACCTCGGCGGCATCTTCGGCGCCACCCTCCTCGGCGCACTGTCCGCGCGGTTCGCCCTGAAGCGCGTGCTCATCGCCTACATGGCGACCGCCGGTCTGCTCCTGGTCGTCTTCGTCCCCGCCACCGCGTCCATCGTCATCGCGTTCGGGCTGGGCGCCCTGATCGGCGTCTTCGCCAACGGGTGCATCGCCGGGCTGTACGCGATCACGCCGTCGGTCTACTCGCCGTCCGTCCGCGCCACCGGCGTCGGCTGGGGCATCGGCATCGGCCGCGTCGGCGCCATCGCGTCACCGATCGTCGCCGGCGCTCTCCTCGACCGCGACTGGTCGCCCACCCAGCTGTACATCCTCGTCGCCGCGTCCTTCGTCCTCGCCGGACTCGCGGTCTCGCGGTTGCGGTTCGAGAAGACCGGCACGGACGCCGGCGCCACCACCGCTGCTCCGCTGGGCGCTTCGCGCCCGTGAGTGGTTGACGAGTGCAGAGACTCGCTAACCACTCACGGGCCCGGAGGGCCTAGATCCCGACCTTCGACAGGATGGCGGTCATCGCCGCCTGGACGCCGGTGGAGAGGGTGGGTTCCGCGACGGGGGCGAAGAACGGTGAGTGGTTCACCGGCACCGGCTTTCCGCTGTCGAGGGTCTCCGCGGTGTGGCCGCCGAACATCCAGAAGACCGACGGCACCCCGATCGCCTCGGCGAGGAGACCGAAGTCCTCCGAACCCATCATCGGCGACGACGCGATGACGTTGTTCTCGCCCAGCACCTTCCGCAGCTCGGCGACGAGTTCGGCGGTGGCGTCGGGATCGTTGTAGTTGCGCGGGAACGTGTACAGCTCCTCGATCAGCGGCGTCGGCGCCCCGGACGCGTCGGCCTCGGCGTAGATGATGCGGCGCAGCGCGGCGTTGACCTGTTCGCGCACCTCGGGATCGAGGGTGCGCACGTTGATCGTGAACTCGGCGCGGTCCGCGATGATGTTCTCCTTCAGTCCCGCGTGGAACGTCGCGACCGTCACCACCGCCGACTTCAGCGGGGAAACCTCGCGGGACACGATGGTCTGGATGCGGTTGATCATGTTGACGCCCTGAATGATCGGGTCGATCGAATCCTGCGGCTGGGAACCGTGCGAGCCCTGCCCGTAGACGGTGACCTTCAGGGAGTCGGCCATGGCCATCGCGGCGCCACTGGTCACGTGCACGGTTCCGGCGAGCATCGGACCGACGTGCTGCCCGAAGACGATCTCCGGCTTCGGCGCCCGATCCCACAGTCCGTCCTCGACCATCGCCTTCGCTCCGGCTGCGGTTTCCTCGCCCGGCTGGAACAGGAACACGATCGTGCCGGCCCACGCCTCCCGTGCTCCGGCGAGCAGTTCGGCGACGGTGAGCAGGGTGGCGACGTGCGTGTCGTGGCCGCAGCCGTGCATCACGGGCACCTCGGTGCCGTCGTCGAGGTGTCCGGTCGCGACGCTGGCGTAGTCGACGCCGGTGTCCTCGGCGATCGGCAGTCCGTCCGAATCGGCACGGAACGCGACGGTGGGGCCGTCGCCGTTGGTCAGGACACCCACCACACCGGTGCCGCCGCAGACGAAGGTGTCGATTCCCAGGGCGACGAGGGAACTCTGGATCAGTTCGGCGGTCTTGTGTTCCTGCATCGACAGTTCGGGATTCGCGTGCAGGTGCCGATAGAGGTCGTGCATCTTCGTCCGCAGCTCGTCGGTGAGCGCGATCGGCATGTCGGTCATGGAGCCTTCTTTCGAATCAGGTGTAGGTGACGCGTATCGATTCTTACTCGATGGTCGCGAGCTCGGCGGGGCCCTGGTCGTTCTTGTTCCGGAGGAACCAGGCGAGGACGGCCGTCACGATCACCGCGATGGCGGTGGACGACAGGGCGAGGCTCGGCATCGCCGGGACGACGACGAACGTGATGATCGCGGCCACCAGCAGCGCGATCACGGTGGCCCGGGGCTGCTTCATCGAGACGATCGCCTGCACGAGGACCGCACCCAGGACCGAGGGCAGGATGTACGAGCGGGTGACGCTCACGATGTCGGCGGGTATCACGCTGATCAGCCAGGTGCCCAGCACACCGACGAACACCGCCAGCGACACGAGGTGCACCATCGCGGCGCCGCAGATCGCGAGGACCGCAGCAAGTTCGGCCCGCTTGGTTCCCGGCTTGGCGCCGATGTTCGTCTGCGCGATGAGCGCGGCCGGCAGCAGCTTGTTCGCGATGTTGCCGATCATGAACGCCTGATACATCGCGGCCGGGCCGAGGATCGGAAAGTAGGTCAGCGGCTCGACCAGCCAGATGATGAAGAACGTCCCGGCCACCGCGGCGAACGCCGTCCACAACTGAGCGGCGGTGACGTCTACGTCACCCGAGAAGACCAGGTACAGAGGCGCACCGATCGACAGGAGCAACCCGAGGATCATCGTGATGCGACCCCAGCGGGACGTCGTCTTGTCGAACTCGGCGAGCGCACGTTCTCCGGTGGCCACTGCCACCGCGTCATCCGTAGTCATCGGGGAACCTTTCGCAGTGGTCATGTCAGGACGTGGCCAGGTAGGTGACCGTGAGCGCGACGAGGATCGAAATGCCCAGTCCCCATTCGCGAAGCCAGCTCTTGCCGAAACGCTGGGCCACGAAGAGGCAGGTGCCCATCGCGACGGCGGACGCGGCGAACGCCACGATGTGATAACTGGACTTCGTCAGTTCCTGAAAGCCCAGCGACGCGAACGCGCCGATCAGCGCCGCGGACGGAACCACGGCCATCAACGCCGGATTCACCGTGCGGATCTTCGCGTCTCCGCGTTTGAGCAGCGGCGTGAGGATCAGCGCCGACAGCATCCACATCACACCACCGATGCTCATGGCGAAGAACGCGACGACGAACACGTTCTGGGTATAGCTGTCGGCGCCGAGTTTCGCACCCATGGAGTCCGCGGCGATACTGGCCGCGGACACGTCGTAGGCGGCGGAACCGATCAGTCCGATGCGTGCCAGGACCGCGGGTGTGCCGAAGAGCGCGAGCAGTGCGATCGCCACGAGGCACACGGCGAGGGACGGTCCGATCGCCGACACGGCGCCGGAGCGGAACGACACTTTCATGTCTTCCGGTGACATGTCCGCAACCGGTGCGACCTTGCGGACCGCGGTCATGTAGATCGCCGACTGCACGACGATGATGACGAAGATGCCGACCACCGCCACCCAGAGCACGGGTGCATTGGCGATGGCCATGATGTTCGTGGATGCCCCACTAGCAGACACGTTCATGGATCTCCCGGGGAAGGTGAGCAACCGGGTACCGGTTGCCGAGCGTGGGAAGGCGATCCGGTGGATCACCTCGGTTGACACCCGCTCTGTTCCGTGACCTGAGAGTTTGGAGACACACTCGTGGGAGTGGTCATCGTGCCCCGTCGGTGAGTGTGCCGAAACCGTCGACACACTGCTCTCCAGAGTTCCCGACCCTGACTGTCCTGGTGCCTGAGAGTGTGTGGGTACTTGCTCCTTCGGCGCCCGGGACTCGGTCCCGGAACTCTCCAGCCAGGTTCATTGGGAGGAACCACCGAGATGGTTCCGAGTCGAACCGACTCGAGACGTACTGTTTCGCAGACGTATTACGGCAGCATGACTGCACCGTTCCATCGTGTTAAATGGGGCTCCTTTGCGGAAATCACCAGGGCGCGTTCGCATACCGAACATCCCATGTGAGTGGCAATGCGTGCGCCAGCACACATTGCCACTCACATGGGGGTCAGGCGTGGACATGGAGAGGCTTGCCGGCCACTGCCAGCAGGGCCTCACCGAGTGCCTCGCCCTGCGTGGGATGGGCGTGCACGAACTTCGCCGCCCGGGCCGCCTCGACCTGGAAGTTGTACATCAGCTGCGCCTCACCGATCAGCTCGCCGACCCGGTCGCCGACCATGTGCACGCCGACCACCACACCGTTCGGCGCCACCACGAGTTTGACCGCCCCCGACGTCTTCAGGATCTGACTCTTGCCGTTGCCGGCGAGGTCGTAGGTGACGGTCTCGATGCCGTCACCGAACTTCTCCCGCGCCGCGGTCTCGGTCAGCCCGACCGACGCCACCTCGGGGTGGGAATAGGTGACCCGCGGGATCCCGGTCTCGTCGATGACGTCCGGACGGAGCCCGGCGATCTCCTCCGCCACGAAGATGCCCTGCTGGAAACCGCGGTGCGCGAGCTGCAGCCCGGGGACGATGTCGCCGACCGCGTAGACGTTCGGCACCGTGGTGCGCAGTCGGTCGCTGGTCACCACGAATCCCCCGTCGAGGACCACACCGGTCTCCTCGTACCCCATCGAGGCGGTGTTCGGACCGCGGCCCACCGCGACCAGCACGACGTCGGCGTCGAGCACGTCACCGGAGTCGAGGGTGACGGACACCGCGTCGTCGTCCTGCGTCACCCCGGTCACCCGGACGCCGGTCTTCGCGGCGATCTTGCGACGACGGAACGCCCGCTCGAGATACTTGGACACCGTCTCGTCCTCGTTCGGCACCAGCCTCGGCATCGCCTCGACGATCGTGACCGACGCCCCGAACGACGCCCACACACTGGCGAATTCGACGCCGATCACGCCACCGCCGAGGATGATCGCCTTCCTCGGGACCGACGGCAGCACGAGTGCCTGGTCACTGGTGACGACCCTGCCACCGACGGCGATGCCCGGCACCGTCTTCGGGGACGAACCCGTCGCCAAAATTACGGCGGCACCGGTGATCAGCTCGCCGTCGACCTCGACACCGTTGGGCCCGACCAACCGTCCGCGGCCGTTGACGACGGTGATGCCGTACGAGTCGACGAGGCCCTGCAGGCCCTTGTGCAACCGGGTGACGATCGTGTTCTTGTAGCTCAGCACCTTCTCGAGGTCGACACCCTCGAACGTGGCATCGACCCCGAACTGTGCAGCGGTGCGGGCACTGTCGGCGACCTCGGCGGCGTGCAGCAGCGCCTTGGTCGGGATGCAGCCCTGATGCAGGCAGGTGCCACCGAGTTCGTTCTCTTCGATCAGAATCACCGAGCGGCCCAGTTCGGCCGAACGGATGGCGGCAGCGTAACCGCCGGAACCACCGCCGAGGATGACGACATCTGCAGATCGGTTGGACATGAGAAACTCCTAGCTGGACGAGACGGGGGATGAGTTCAGAGGGTCGAGGTGGCGGCGACGGCGTCCGCGTGCAGGCGGCCGGCCCGGTACGACGACCGGACGAGCGGACCGGACAGGACGCCGAGGAATCCGATCTCGCGGGCGGTCTCGTCGAGCATGACGAACTCCTCGGGTTTCGCCCACCGGTCCACCGGATGGTGCCGGGCCGACGGCCGCAGATACTGGGTGATCGTGATCAGCTGACAGCCGGCCGCATGCAGGTCCCGGAGGGCCTGGATCACCTCGTCCGTGGTCTCCCCCAGCCCGAGGATCAGGTTCGACTTGGTGATCAGACCGTCCTCCCGCGCGCGGGTGATCACGTCGAGGGACCGCTCGTAGGTGAAGGCGGGCCGGATGCGACGGAAGACGCGGGGAACGGTCTCCACATTGTGCGCCAGCACTTCCGGGCGAGTGTCGAACACCTCGCGGAGCTGCGCCGGGTCGGCGTCGAAGTCGGGGATCAGCAGTTCGACGCCAGTTCCCGGGCACAGCTCGTGAATCTGCCGGACCGTCTCGGCGTACAGCCAGGCACCGCCGTCGGACAGATCGTCGCGGGCGACCCCGGTGACGGTGGCGTAACGAAGTCCCATGGACTGCACCGATTCCGCGACGCGCCTCGGCTCACCCCGATCCAGGTCTGCCGGCTTGCCGGTGTCGATCTGGCAGAAGTCGCACCGCCGGGTGCACTGGCTGCCGCCGATGAGGAACGTCGCCTCCCTGTCCTCCCAGCATTCGAAGATGTTGGGGCATCCCGCTTCCTGACACACCGTGTGGAGGTTTTCGCGTTCGACGAGCGCGGCGAGCTTCCGGTACTCGGGCCCGGTCCGCACCTGCACCTTCATCCACGGAGGTTTGCGTTCGACCGGGGTTTGGGCGTTGCGGATCTCGAGGCGGAGCAAGCGCCTGCCGGCCGGGGCGAGCGGAGTGACGGGGGATGGCGCTGGGGAGGTGGTCATGGAGGAGCTCCTTCGATCGGCCGAGACCGATCGGTATGGAATGTCGGACGGCGCGCGGGCGGCGCCACTCGACGGGAAGTGTGAAGGGAAGGCGAGCACACGACGACAACCGTTGCAATTGTGGCTGTCTGGGCTCTCATCGCTGTGCGTGTGCGGTCACGTCCGAGCGAGGATCAGTCGAGGATGCCAAATGACGAGGCGTTTTGGCAACACCGTCGGCGTCTGGCGGCCGCGGGGGAATCCGGGGGAGACAAACCTGTGGAGCCTGTGTACTGTTTGGCCAACCACAACTGAAGACGCCGTTGACGCGCAGCGGGAGAACCTCCTTTTCGGAGGCGCCGTAGGAGCAACTTCCTCCCCGGGAATCTCTCAGGCCCCAGTACCGCAGCGCAGAGGCAACTCTGGAGAAAGAATCGGCCGCACGGCCGGAACTTACCGAAGGTGAAGAGCACGCCGCGCACGCGGTACGCCCAAACTCTCAGGTTTCAGGACAGAGCGGGGAGGTGCCCCCTTGTCGATGTCCGGTGCGGTCCGGACTCAACGAAACCGGAGTCACCTCGTGTCAGTAGAATCCCGTATCGCGCCGCTCGGCGCGCCCCTCACCAGCGATTTTCCGTCACGCCACATCGGCCCCGACGCTTCCGCGACCCAGCGCATGCTCGGCGCCCTCGGGTACGACACGCTCGATCAGCTCATCGACGCGGCGGTGCCCGACCAGATCCGCAGTTCGGAGCCCATGGACCTGCCCGCGGCGCGGTCCGAGCAGCAGGTGCTCTCCGATCTTCGGACGCTGTCGGAGCGCAACGAGACCCGCGTGCAGATGATCGGCCTCGGCTACTCCGACACCATCACCCCCGCTGTGTTGCGCCGGAACATGCTCGAGTCGCCGGCCTGGTACACGGCGTACACCCCGTATCAGCCGGAAATCTCCCAGGGCAGACTCGAGGCGCTGCTCACGTTCCAGACCGTCATCGAAGACCTGACGGCCCTCCCCCTCGCCGGCGCATCACTGCTGGACGAGGCCACCGCGGTGATGGAGGCGGTGCTGCTGATGCGGCGCGCGAACAAGGCGAAGTCCGGCACGAACCGGGTCGTCGTCGACGCCGACTGCCTGCCGCAGACCCTCGCGGTGGTGCGCGGCCGGGCCAAGTCGGTGGGCATCGACGTCGAGGTGACCGACTTCGCCGGCGGACTCCCGGACGGTGACCTGTTCGGTGTCGTGTTCCAGGCGCCCGGCGCGAGCGGACACGTGCGCGACCTGGCCCCGCTCATCGCCAGCGCCAAGGAGCGTGGTGCGCTCACCACGGTCGCGGCCGATCTGCTGTCGCTGACGCTCCTCACCCCGCCCGGTGAGCAGGGCGCCGACATCGCGGTGGGATCCGCCCAGCGTTTCGGTGTTCCCCTGTTCTTCGGTGGCCCGCACGCGGGCTACATGGCGGTGCGCAGCGGGCTCGAGCGGATGCTCCCCGGCCGGCTCGTCGGGGTGTCCGTCGACGTCGACGGCAAGCCCGCGTACCGGCTGGCGCTGCAGACCCGCGAACAGCACATCCGGCGTGACAAGGCGACCAGCAACATCTGCACGGCGCAGGCGCTCCTCGCCAACGTCGCCGCCATGTACGCCGCCTACCACGGGCCGGAAGGACTGCGCGCCATAGCGACTCGGGCGCACGGACACGCTGCCGCCGTCGCGGGCGGCCTCCGCGCGGCCGGACAGTCGGTGGTCCACGACAGCTTCTTCGACACCGTGCTGGTGCGCGTTCCGGCCGGGGCGCGGGAGGTCGTCGACCGCGCCGACCGCGACGGCATCAACCTGAGACTGGTCGACGCGGACCACGTGGCGATCGCCTGCGACGAGTGCACCACCGACGAGATCGTGGGCCGTGTGCTGTCCGCGTTCGGCGCCGGAGTCCAGGCGGGCACGCCCTCACAACTGCCGCAGTCGCTGCTGCGGACGTCGGATTACCTGCGGCACCCCGTGTTCCACGAGCACCGGTCCGAAACGGCGATGCTGCGCTTCCTGCGTGCGCTGTCCGACAAGGACCTCGCCCTCGACCGCACCATGATCCCGCTGGGCTCCTGCACGATGAAACTCAACTCCGCCGTGGAGATGGAGCCGATCAGCTGGCCCGGGTTCGCGTCCATCCACCCGTTCGCCCCGGTCGAGCAGACCAGCGGCTACCTGCAGCTCATCCGCGGGCTCGAGCGGTGGCTGAGCGAGATCACCGGATACGACCGGGTGTCGTTGCAGCCCAACGCCGGATCGCAGGGTGAGCTCGCCGGACTGCTGGCCATCAACGGCTACCACGACAGCCTCGGAGAACCCGACCGGGACATCTGCCTCATCCCGCAGTCCGCGCACGGCACCAACGCCGCGTCCGCGGTGCTGGCCGGCATGCGGGTGGTGGTGGTCGCGACGGCGTCGAACGGCAACATCGACTTGGACGATCTGCGCGCGAAGATCGCTGCGCACGAAGGCAAGATCGCCGCGATCATGCTGACCTACCCGTCCACGCACGGTGTGTACGAGAACGACGTGCGGACGGTGTGCGATCTCGTGCACGAGGCCGGCGGCCAGGTGTACGTCGACGGCGCCAACCTCAACGCTCTCGTCGGTCTGGCCCAGCCCGGGAAGTTCGGCGGCGACGTGTCGCACCTGAACCTGCACAAGACGTTCTGCATCCCGCACGGCGGCGGTGGCCCCGGCGTCGGGCCGGTCGCGGTGCGCAAGCACCTGGCGCCGTTCCTGCCCGGCAACCCGCTCGGCGGCGATCAGCTCGGCACCCCGGTGTCGGCGGCGAACTACGGGTCCGCCGGGATCCTGCCGATCACCTGGGCGTACATCGCGCTGATGGGCCCGGAGGGGCTGACGGAGGCCACCAAGACCGCGGTGCTGGCCGCCAACTACGTCGCGAAGGCGCTCGACGCGCACTTCCCCGTCCTCTACACCGGGCCCTCCGGTCTGGTGGCGCACGAGTGCATCCTGGACCTGCGCCCGGTCACGAAGGCGACCGGTGTGACCGCCGAGGATGTGGCAAAGCGGTTGATCGACTACGGTTTTCACGCCCCCACCCTGTCTTTTCCCGTCAACGGCACGCTGATGGTGGAGCCGACCGAATCCGAGGATCTGGCCGAGCTCGACCGGTTCATCGAGGCGATGATCTCGATCCGCCGCGAAATCGATCTGGTCGGCGACGGCGTCTGGCCGCTCGAGCGCAGCCCGCTGCGTCAGGCCCCGCACACCGCGGAACAGGTCACCGCCGACACCTGGGATCTGCCCTACCCGCGCCACCTCGCCGCCTTCCCGGTCGCGTCGCTTCGCGGCGGCAAGTACTGGCCTCCGGTGCGCCGCATCGACGGCGTGCACGGCGACCGCAACCTCGTGTGCTCGTGCCCCGCGCCCGCGGCCTTCGAGAACACCACCGACATCGATTCTCCGGCCATCGCCGAGACCCCCGAGGAGGCCTTCGCATGACCCTCACCACCACCCCCGCGTCCCCGCTCCTGAGCGAGCACGGCGCGCTCGGCGCCCACTTCACCGACTTCGCCGGCTGGCAGATGCCGCTGAAGTACGACAGCGAACTCGCCGAACACCATGCCGTCCGCAAGACCGCCGGACTGTTCGACCTCTCGCACATGGGTGAGATCGCCGTCACCGGACCCGAATCCGGTGCACTTCTGGATCACGCACTCGCCGGCGAGCTGTCCAAGATCGGCGTCGGCCGCGCCAAGTACTCGCTGCTCTGCAACGCGGACGGCGGCGTGATCGACGACCTCGTCGTCTACCGTCTCGCCAACGAGCATTTCCTCGTGGTCGCCAACGCCGCGAACGCTCCGGCGGTGTCCCGCGAACTGGTGGCCCGCGCCGAGGGGTTCTCGGCAACGGTCGACGACCAGTCGGCGGAGACCGCGCTGATCGCCGTGCAGGGACCGGCCGCCCAGGAGATCGTGCAGTCCCTCGTCCCCGACCGGCAGGTCGAGGCCGTCGCGGTCCTGAAGTACTACGCGGTGACCCGCGCGGTCGTCGCCGGCATCGACGTCCTCCTCGCCCGCACCGGCTACACCGGCGAGGACGGATTCGAGCTCTACGTCCCGAACGACCAGGCCGTGCAGTTGTGGCGCGCGCTTCTCGACGCCACCGCGGCCCGTGACGGCGTGCCCGCGGGGCTCGCCTGCCGCGACACCCTGCGGCTCGAGGCCGGCATGGCGCTCTACGGGCACGAGCTGACCCTCGACACGAACCCGTACGAGGCCGGTCTCGGCAAGGTGGTCCGGCTGAACAAGGAGTTCGTCGGCCGGGATGCCCTGCAGACGTTGTCGGAGCAGGCGCCGCAGCGGGTGCTCGTCGGCCTTGCGGGCACCGGTCGCCGGGCCGCCCGCGCCGAGTACACCGTCCATGACGCGTCCGGCGGAACCGCGATCGGGACGATCACGTCCGGCGCCCTGTCGCCGACGCTCGGACATCCGATCGCGCTGGCGTTCGTCGACATCGCGCTCCGCGAGCCCGGCACCGAACTGACCGTCGACATCCGTGGCAAGAAGGAACCGTTCGTGGTCACCCCGTCGCCGTTCTATCGCCGTTCCTGAACCGTCCCCACATCCTTCAGCCCTGAAAAAGGACAACCATGTCTTCAGCAGCCTTCCCCGACGACCGCAGCTACACCGACGACCACGAGTGGGTCCTGATCACGCCGGGCGCCGCTCTCCCCGACGAGCCCGTCCGGGTCGGGATCACCTCCGTCGCCGTCAACTCACTCGGTGAACTCGTCTTCGTCGATCTGCCCGAGGTCGGTGCCACCATCGTCGCCGGCGAGGCGTGCGGTGAGGTCGAGTCGACCAAGACCGTCTCCGAGCTGTACCCGCCGGTCAGCGGTCGGGTGACCCTGATCAACTCCGCCGCCGTCGACGACCCCGGTCTGGTCACCGCGGACCCGTACGGGGAGGGCTGGCTGTTCGCCGTCCAGCCGTCCGACGCCGGAGAACTCCTCACCGCCGCCGAGTACGCCGAGAAGAACGGAGTGCAGGCATGAGCGTCCTGAACCACGATCTCGCCGATTTCGATCCGGATGTGGCCGCACTGATCGGCAAGGAACTCGAGCGTCAGCGCACCGGCCTCGAGATGATCGCGTCGGAGAACCACGCGCCGCTCGCGGTCATGCAGGCGCAGGGTTCCGTGCTCACCAACAAGTACGCCGAGGGGTACCCCGGACGCCGCTACTACGGCGGGTGCGAGCACGTCGACTCCATCGAGCAGCTCGCCATCGACCGCGTCAAGGCCCTCTTCGCCGCCCAATACGCCAACGTGCAACCGCATTCCGGCGCCACCGCGAACGCGTCGGTGATGCACGCGCTGATCAAGCCGGGCGACACGATCCTCGGTCTCTCGCTCGCCGACGGAGGCCACCTCACTCACGGCATGCGCCTGAACTTCTCCGGCAAGCTCTACAACGTGGCGGCGTACGGGGTGTCCGAGAAGGACTACCTGATCGACATGGACGAGGTTGCGAAGGCGGCCCGCGAACACCGTCCGCAGCTGATCATCGCCGGCTGGTCGGCCTACCCGCGCCAGTTGGACTTTGCTCGATTCCGGGAGATCGCGGACGAGGTCGGCGCCTACCTGATGGTCGACATGGCCCATTTCGCCGGACTCGTGGCCACCGGATTCCACCCGTCTCCCGTGCCGCACGCGCACGTCGTGACGTCGACGACGCACAAGACCCTCGGCGGGCCCCGTGGCGGGATCATCCTGACCAATGATGCGGCCATCGCGAAGAAGATCAACTCCGCCGTCTTCCCCGGCCAGCAGGGCGGACCCCTCGAGCACGTGATCGCCGGTAAGGCAACGGCATTCAAGATGGCCGCCGAACCCGCGTTCGCGGAACGCCAGGAGCGCTGCCTCGACGGGGCGAAGGTACTCGCCGAGCGACTCAGCCGCCCCGACGTCAAGGAAGCCGGAATCAGCGTCCTCACCGGCGGAACGGACGTGCACCTCGTCCTCGTCGACCTCCGCGACGCCGACATCGACGGACAGCAGGCCGAGGACAGGCTGGACGCGATCGGAATCACCGTCAACCGCAATGCCGTTCCGTTCGACCCGCGGCCGCCGATGGTGACGTCCGGCCTGCGGATCGGCACACCGGCACTCGCGACGCGCGGTTTCGTCCGGGACGATTTCGTGAAGGTCGCCGACCTGATCGCCCAGGCCCTCGTCGCCCCCGCCGACGCGGACACGACCACACTCGCCGCCGAAGTGCGGGCGCTGGCCGACAAGTACCCGCTCTACCCGGGTCTGTAAGTCGTGACCATCAGTGTGTTCGACCTGTTCTCCGTCGGAATCGGTCCGTCCAGCTCGCACACGGTCGGGCCGATGCGGGCGGCGGGCACGTTCGTCGACGACCTCGACACACTCGCACTTCTCGGGGACGTCGCCGGTGTCCGCGTCGATCTGTACGGATCGCTCGCGGCCACCGGCGCCGGCCACGGCACCATGTCCGCGATTCTCCTCGGACTCGAGGGGTACCGCCCGGAGACCATCGCCACCGAGGAGATGGAAACGCGGCTGGACGCGGTGCGGGCGAGCCGGCGGATCCGACTCGCCGGTGTGGTGGACATCCCGCTCGCGGAAGACGAGATGGTGCTGCACCCGTTGACGGTCCTCGACTTCCACCCCAACGCCATGACCCTCACCGCGACGGGGGCGAACGGCCGTGAACTGCATGCGCAGACGTACTATTCGATCGGCGGCGGGTTCGTCGTCACGGGCGACGAACCTGAGCTGTCCATCGACGCCGTCGCGAACACGCTGTCGTTCGGGTCGGCGCGCGAGTTGCTCGACCTCACCGAGCACTACGGGCTCACGATCAGCGAGGTCATGCTCGAACACGAACGGGCTCTCCGTCCCGAGTCGGAGGTCCGGGCGCGGCTTCTCCACATCCGCGACGTGATGGTCGAGTGCCAGCGACGCGGCATCGGCCGGGACGGGTACCTGCCCGGCAGTCTGCGGGTGCGCCGCCGCGCCCGCGGCTGGTACGAGCGGCTGAACGTCGAAGACCCCGAACGTGATCCCGCGTTCGCGGAGGACTGGGTGAACCTGGTGGCCCTCGCCGTCAACGAGGAGAACGCCTCCGGCGGCAGGATCGTCACCGCACCCACCAACGGTGCCGCCGGCATCATCCCGGCGGTGCTGCACTACGCGGTGCACTACACCCCCGCCGGAAAGTCCGATCCGGACGACACGGCGGTGCGGTTTCTACTGGCGGCGGGGGCGGTCGGATCCCTGTACAAGGAGCGGGCCTCGATCTCCGGTGCCGAGGTGGGCTGCCAGGGTGAGGTGGGGTCCGCCGCATCCATGGCCGCCGCCGGTCTCGCCGAGATCCTCGGCGGCAGCCCGGAACAGGTGGAGAACTCGGCGGAGATCGCGATGGAACACAGTCTGGGTCTGACGTGCGATCCAATCGGGGGTCTGGTGCAGATCCCCTGCATCGAGCGCAACGCCATCTCGGCGGGCAAGGCGATCAACGCCGCCCGGATGGCACTGCGCGGCGACGGCACCCACCGGGTCAGCCTGGATCAGGTGATCGAGACGATGCGGGCCACCGGCGCCGACATGAGCTCGAAGTACAAGGAAACCTCCACCGGCGGCCTCGCCGTCAACGTGTCGGTGAACCTCGTCGAGTGCTGACGCACATCCTTTGAGACAAAGGGGCATTCACGGTGCCGGGATCCGATCGGGATCCCGGCACCGTGGTCATGCAGGTGCGGGCTGCAACAGACCGATCCGGTCGAATCGCTCCGCACGTTCGGAGAGTCGCTGCGTGGTGTCGGCCGCGTCGAGGCGCGACAGCTCGCGGTGGAGGACCGCACCCACCCGGGTGCAGAAGGCCGCGGATTCCTCGGCGGCGTCCGGGAATTCGGGGATCACCTCGTCCACGATGCCGCTCGCAAGGAGGTCGGACGACCGGATGCCCTGCCGTGCGGCCATGTCCGGGGCATGCTCCACGTCGTGGTGCAGAATCGCGCTCGCACCCTCGGGCGGCAGGGGCGAGAGCCAGCCGTGCTGGGCGGCCAGCACCCGGTCCGCCGGAATCAGGGCGAGCGCGCCTCCGCCGGTGCCCTGCCCGAGCAGCAGGGAGATGGTGGGAACGTCGAGTGAGACCATGTCCGCGATGCAGCGCGCGATCTCACCGGCGAGGCCGCCTTCCTCCGCTTCCTTCGACAGCGCCGCGCCCGCGGTGTCGATGACCGTCACCAGCGGCAGGTTCAATTCGGCCGCCAGCCGCATGCCGCGCCGTGCCTCCCGCAGTGCGCCGGGGCCGAGCGGCGACCGCGTGGTCTGACCGCGGCGATCCTGCCCGAGCAGGACGCAGGGCACGTCACCGAATCGGACGAGGGCGAGGATGAGGCCCGGATCGTTCTCACCCTGGCCGGTTCCGTTGAGCGGCAGAACATCCGACGCGGAATGGAACATCACCTCACGGACCCCGGGTCGATCGTCTCGGCGTGAGGCGACCACCGACTCCCATGCGGGGACCTCCGGCAGAGTGTCGTGCACGGGCACGTCGGCGAGCGACGCGCGGCCCCCGCGACTCGAGGTGATGATGCGCAGGGCGCGGTCGACGATCTCGGCGAGTTGGTCCGGCGGGCGCACCGCGTCGATGAGTCCGTGCGCGTGGAGATTCTCGGCGGTCTGGACACCGGCCGGGAAGGGTGAATCGTACAGCGCCTCGTACACCCGCGGTCCGAGGAACCCGACGAGCGCCCCCGGTTCCGCGATCGTGACGTGGCCGAGGGATCCCCAGGACGCGAATACTCCACCGGTCGTGGGGCTCCGGAGGTAGACGAGGTAGGGCAGGTGTGCTTCCTTGTGTTTGATCACCGCCGCCGTGATCTTGACCATCTGCAGGAACGCGGTCGTCCCCTCCTGCATTCGCGTGCCACCGGACGTGGGCAGGGCGAGCAGCGGAAGGCGCTCCTGGGTGGCGCGCCGGATCCCGGCGACCAGACGCTCGCCTGCGGCAACGCCGATGGAGCCGCCCAGAAAGCCGAATTCGCAGACGAGGATTGCCGTTCGGCGGCCGCGGATGGTGGCCACCCCTGTCAGCACCGCCTCGTCGAGGCCGGTCTTTTCCTGTGCGCGAAGCAGTTCGTCGGCGTACTCGGAATCCGCCGCGACCGGGATCGGGGGCGTGTCCCACGATTCCCAGGTGCCGGCATCGACCACGAGGTCGAGCAGTTCGGGAGCGGTCAGGCGTGCCATCAGCTGCATTCCTTCAGCCACGACATCACGGTGTCGGTGTCGGCGCCGAGGACCGGGGGTGCGGTGTGCCGGGTCTCGGTGACCTCGGTGCCGTCCGGTTCGAAGAATCGGAGGGGCGGGCCGGGCAGGGTGATGTTGCCGAGAGTGCGGTGGTCGACGTCGACGAGCAGCCCCTGTGACTTGGTCTGCTCCCATTCGTAGACCTCGGAGATCGTCCGGACCCGTCCCGCCGGCACCCCGATGCGGTCGAGTTCGATGAGCAGTTCGTCGCTGGTGTACGCGCCGAACGCATCCTCGACCAGTTCCAGAACCTGCTTGTGGTTCTCGACGCGTTCGGGGTTGGTGGCCATTCCGGGGGCGTCGGGGTCGAGGTGGAAGCCGGCGCAGAACCGCTTCCACAGGCCTTCGCTGCCGACCGAGATCTGCACCGCGCCGTCGGCGGTGCGGAACAGTCCGTACGGGGAGATCGACGGATGGTGGTTGCCCTGCGCCTCGCCGACCTCGCCGGCGACGGTCCACTTCGTCCCCTGGAAGGCGTGCACGCCGACGACGCTGGCCAGCAACGACGTTCGCACGACGCGGCCCCGGCCCGTGCGTTCGCGTTCCTGCAGGGCCGCGACGACGCCGAATGCCCCGTACATGCCGGCGAGCAGATCCGCGATGGGAACGCCGACGCGTTGGACCTCGTCCGGATTCGGTCCCGTCAGCGACATCAGCCCGGCCTCACCCTGCGCGATCTGGTCGTAGCCGGCGCGTCCCCCTTCGGGCCCGTCGTGACCGAAACCGCTGATGGACAGGACGACCAGGCGCGGGTTCAGCTCGGCGAGCCGTTCGGTGGTGAATCCCAGCCGGTCGAGGACACCGGTGCGGAAGTTCTCCATGAGGACGTCGGCGCGCCGGACGAGGGCTTCGAGGGTGGCGCGTCCGTCGTCCGCCTTCAGGTCGAGGGTGATCGACTTCTTGTTCCGGTTCGCGGACAGGAAGTACGTGGATTCACGCTCGGCGTCGGCCGGCTCCACGAAGGGCGGCCCCCACCCGCGGGTGTCGTCGCCACCGCGCGGGGTTTCGACCTTGATGACCTCCGCGCCGAGATCGCCGAGCATCATCGCCGCGTGCGGGCCTGCGAGTGCGCGGGTCAGATCGACGACGACCACGCCTTGCAGCGGACCGGTTCGCTCCATCGTTTTCGAGGACATGTGAAACCACCGTTACTTCCTGGCGAGAGCCGCGATATCTGGATTGTTGGATCAGTGACCTAGTGGACTAGCCAATTAAATGAAACATCTGATCCGACCGATGTCAAGGACGAAAATTCGACGTGCCCGGCGAGGGGCCCGGCGGATCTACCCGACGACGGTCAGAGCCAGCCGGGCACCACGAAAATCGCCCAGGCCACGAGAGGCCCGATCGCGACGACGAGCGCGCTGTATTTCAGGATCTGCTTGTAGAAGCGATCCCGATCGACGTTCTGCGCGTTGGCGAGGACCAGCGCACCGTTGGTCGAGAACGGGCTGACGTCCACGATGGTCGAAGAGATGGCGAGCGCGACGATGACTCCCACCGCACCGACTTCACCGGCGAGCAGGAACGGGACCGCGAGCGGAATGGTCGCTCCCAGGATCGCCGTCGACGAGGCGAAGGCGGACACGATGGCCCCGATGTAGCAGAGGAGAAGGGCGACGAGGAGCGGCATTCCCAGGCTGGCCACCGCATTTCCGACGTACTCGACAGTGCCCGCCTCCTGCAGCACTCCCACGAAGGTGAGGACGCCGCCGATGAGCAGAACCGTCGACCAGCTGATCTGGGCGATCGCGCCCTTCTGCGCCTTCGGGGAGGCCAGCGCCAGGACGACGGCCACCGTCATCGAGATGAAGCCGACGTCCAGGTCGAGGATCAGCGAGAACACGGCGAGAGCGGCGAGACCGACGAGGGTGAGGACCTGATCGAACGTGACACGAGTGCGCGCCGGTGAGTCCGTGACGGTCGGCGTCGGGCGCACCTTGGTCGCGGTGGCTCCTCCCGAACCCGAGTTGCCTCCGGTCGCGGGCACTCCTCCACCCGAGGCGCCGCCGGTTTCTGCCGTTTCCTCCGGGCCGTCGTCGTGCACGCTGCGGCCGATCAGGTCCCGTCCGCCGAGGAAGACGAAGAGGAGCACCCCGATCGCGGCGTTGAACAGGAGGCTTCCGAGGAAGAGGGTGAGCGGGCTGTTGGTCAATCCCGCCTTGGACGCGATGTCGTTGACCGTGACGCCGTAGATGCTGATCGGCGAGAAGCCGCCGGCCTGGGCTCCGTGCACGACCATCATGCCCATCAGGAGGGCGTTGATCTTGTAGCGGGCGGCGAATCCGAGCGCGATCGGCGCGACGATCGCCACCGCGGCGGGTCCGAGCGCACCGATCGCGGTGAGCACCGCGGTGATCCCGAACATCACCCAGGGGATCAGGGCGACTCGACCGCGGACCAGCCGGACCGCCCCGCGGACCATGAGGTCGACTGTTCCGTTGTTCTGGGCGATCGCGAAGAGGTAGGTGATGCCGACCAGCGTCAGGAACAGGCTGCTGGGGAATCCGGCGATGATGTCGTCGCTGCTCATGTGCAGCGACAGGGTTCCGACGAAGAAGGCGGCAACGAAGCCGAGTGCGCCCATGTTCACGGGCAGCACGGTCGCCGCCAGGAACATGACGGCGAGCGCAAGTATGGGGATCAACTCGGTCGACATGAAAGTCTCCGGTTCTGTGGCAGTGGCAACTGGTCTCGACCGCCGCCTGCGAGCAAATTGACTCAGTGGCAGATTGGCCTAGCCACTTCATAAAAGCAGTGTTGTGGATCACTGTCAACAGGAACTGTGGGTGCGGTTACATGCGTATGCGAGATACCGTGGAGTAGTTTCAGTGGAATGGAGAGTGGGTGGCCCAGTGGCTGAGCAACTGCGTCCGGTAGCGCGTCCGCGGCTGTACGAGGTGATCGTCGAACAGCTGTGCGCCCATATCGCCGACCACGAGATGACGCCCGGCGACCGCCTCCCCGCCGAGCGCGAACTCGCAGCTCAGCTGGGTGTGAGCCGCGCGTCCCTGAGTCAGGCGCTCGTCGCCCTCGAGGTGCAGGGTGTGGTGTCGGTGCGGCACGGCGACGGCGCCGTGCTCGTCCGCCGCCCCATCGAGGAACGAGCCGTCAAGGCGCTGCGGGAGCACGCCGACCGTCTCCCCGAGGTCATCGAGGCCCGCGAGGCACTCGAGGTCAAACTCGCCGGGCTCGCCGCCGAGCGCCGCACCGACGCGGAAATGGCCGCGATCGATTCGGCGCTGGCCACGATGGAGTCGGAGATCGCCGCGGGCGATCGCGGCGTCGTCGGCGACGAGCAGTTCCACGAGGCCATCACCGTCGCCGCGCACTCGTCGCTGCTGGCCAAACTGATGCACGAGATCTCCGGGCTGATCCGGGAGACCCGCATCGAGTCGCTCTCCCAAGCAGAACGCCCGCGGGCCTCGCTCGAAGGGCACCGGCGCATTGCGACGGCGATTCGAGACCAGGACTCCGCGGGCGCCTCCCGGGCGATGGCCGATCACATCCGGATGGTGTCCGACGTCGCGCTGCTGCGCGAAGGCAGCTGACCAGCTCTCACACCACCGCCTGCGGCCGGTGAACCCCCAGGACGGCGTCGGTATCGGCGCCCAGTACCGGCGGCGCCGACGTCAGATGCGGGCGCTCGCCTGCGAAACTGACCGGGAACGCGATCTGCTGCAGGCTGCCCAACGTCGGGTGGTCGACCGTGCCGATCATGCCGAGTGCCGCGGTGTGCGGGTCGGCGTAGATCTCGTCGAGGTGCCGGATCGGTGACACCGGCACGGCGTGCGCGGCCAGGGTGTCGCACCACTGCTCGACGGTGCCGGACGCGAACGCCGCGGACAATTCCCGCTCGAGATCAGCGCGATTCGCCACACGGTCCCGGTTGCGGACGAACCGCGGGTCCGTCGTCAACTCTTCCCGAGCGATCGCCGAGCACAGGCTCCCCCACTGGCTGTCGTTGCCCACCGCGACGACGAAGTACCCGTCGCTCGCAGGAAACGCTTGATAGGGAGCCAGATTCGGATGTCCGGACCCGAGCGGCCCGGGACGTTTCCCGGTGGCGAAGTAGTTGGTCGCCCAGTTCACGTGCAGGGCGAGCTGGCACTCGAACAGCGACGTCGTCACGTACTGCCCTCGGCCGGTGCGCGACCGTTCCACGAGGGCGGCGAGCACGCCGACCAGTCCGAAGAGCGCCGCTCCCAGATCGCCCATCGCAAATCCGGCCTTCATCGGCGCCGCGCCCGGCTCACCGGTGAGCGACATCAGTCCGCCGGCGGCCTGCGCGATCATGTCGTAGCCCGGTTCGTCGCGCAGCGGACCCTCCTCGCCGAACGCGGAGATGTGCAGCACGACCAGGTGCGGGTACCGCTCGGAGAGCGTCCGGTAGTCGAAGATGCGCTGCAATCCGCTGCCGGGCTTGAAGTTCTCGACGACGACGTCGGTCTCCTCCAGAATCCGATGGATGACGTCCTGTCCCTCTTCCGACTTGAGGTCGACGGTCACCGACTTCTTGCCCCGGTTGATGGCGAGGTAGTACGTGGCGTCGGCGCCGACGAACGGCGGCCCCCACGACCGGGTCGGGTCGCCGCCGTCGGGGTGTTCGATCTTGGTGACGTCGGCGCCGAGGTCCGCGAGCGACATGGTGGCGTACGGTCCGGCGAGGATCTTGGACAGGTCCAGCACCCGCACACCCGCGAGGGGCGCCGGTCCGGTGTGGGTCGTGTTCACAGCAGTACTCCTGTCGGCGAATCGGTTCGGGGTGCGGCGGCTCGCGCAGAGTGGGCGTCGACGTCGGTGCCGTCGACGACGGCGGCCAGTTCGCGGAGGGCCGCGGCCGGGACGTGGCCGGAGTCGCCGGCGAGGTAGGCGTTCGCCACGAGCAGCGATCGGTGGCCGCCCCCCGTGGTGATCCCGAAATCGGCGAGGTCGTAGAGCAGGGTCGCCATCGCCGCGCGGGCCAGTTCGTTCGCGTAGCGCGCGCACCCGGCCTGGGCGGTGCCCTCGTCACCGGCGACCAGCAGGTCGCCCTCCGCGATCAGGTCGTCCCACCGCCGGGTGAGCACCTCGGCACCGGCGGCGCAGTCGGGTCCGAGCCCGGCGAGGACGCCGCGCATCGTGTCCGCGAGGTGCCGGTGTGCACCGAATTTGCGCATGCACCGCAGCACGTCGAGGGCAATGACGTTGCTCGATCCCTCCCAGATCGAGCCCAGGTGGGCGTCGCGGACCAGGCGGGCGTGGGCCCATTCCTCGATGTAGCCGTTGCCGCCGCGGACCTCCATGGCCTCGCCGGTGACGACGCGGGCCCGTTTGCAGACGTAGTGCTTCGCGAGCGGGGTGAGAACCCGGATCAGCCCGCGCGCGGATTCGTCTCCGGCGTCGGCCGCCTGCAGACACTGCGCGCTGTACGCCACGAGGGCGAGCGCCGCCTCGGCGTCGAGGGCGAGGGGTAGCAGGGTGGCGCGCATGAGGGGTTGATCGAACAGCTTCTTGCCGAACACTTCTCGCTGCCGGGTGTGCTCGACGGCGTCCCGCACCGCCCGGCGCATCAGGGCGCTCGACCGCATCGCGTTGGAGAGCCGCGACGTGTTCACCATCTCGGCCATCTGCCGGAACCCGCGGTCGAGTTCCCCCACCTGCAGGGCATATGCGCCGGTCAGCGACACCTCGCCACTGGGCATCGAGCGGGTGCCGAGCTTGTCCTTCAGCCTGTCGATCGTGTAACTGTTGCGCTCGCCGTTCGCCAGAACCTTGGGCACCATGAACATTCCGACGCCGCGCGTCGTGTGGTCGCCGCCGCCGGGGAACCGGGCCAGGGTGATGACGACGTCGGCGTCGGGATTGGACGCGAACCACTTCTTCCCGGTCAGCCGCCACGCGTCGCCGTCCCGTTCCGCCCGCGTCTCCGTCCGGGCGATGTCGGTGCCGGCCTGCGGTTCGGTCATGAACATCGCGCCGGTCATCGCCTGCTGCGGGTCGGTGGACGTCAGTCCGTCGATCCAGGTGCCGAACACGTCGGGGTCGCCGAACATGCGCAGCGTGCGGGCGGCGGCGTCAGTCATCGACACCGGGCACGCGAGCCCGAACTCGGCCTGCACGAACACGTACGACGCGAGGTACTTCACCAGGTGCGGCGGCACGGCGTCCCAGCCGTGCAGGCCGCCACGGTGCGACAGCGCGGACAGTCCGTATTCGCTGTAGGCGGCGCGGCACAGTTCCTGGTAGGCCGGGTGGTACGAAATCCGGTCGATGCGGTCACCGTCCCGGTCGAACTGCTCGAGCACGGGCGGATTCTTGTCGGCGGTGGCAGCGAGAACGTCGAGCCGGCCGGCGACGTCGGCACCGAGCCGGTCGAGCAGCGAGTCCAACTTGTCGCGGTCCGACGGCGCGGTCCAGCGGGCGACGACGGCGCGGAGCGCGGGGTCGGTGTGAGCGAAATTCATGAGTGGGCAGCATCTTTCCGGGTCGAGGAGTGGGCAGGAAGGGGCTCGGCGTCTCGGCTCTTCCGGGCTTCGCCCCGGCGGAGCAGCAGGGTCATGCACGCGAGGGACAGCACGACGTAGCCGAGCCCGAGGGCGACCACCGGCCAGATCGAGTCGGTGTGGGTGAGCAGGAACTGGCAGAGCATGGGGGCGGTTCCGGCGAAGATCGCCGTCGACAACTGGTACGACAGCGAGATACCGGTGTACCGCACGGTGGTGGGAAACACCTGGGCGAGGATGCCGGCGAGCGCCGCGTAGTACATCGCGTGCGGCGCGGTGGCCAGCACCATGCCGAGCATGGCCAGCGGCATCGACCCGGTCTGCACGAAAAGGAACATCAGCGGCAGCAGGACCAACTCCGGGAGCAGCATCCACCGCACCGCGCGGGACGGGTCGATCCGTGTGGCCAGCACCGCGCCGAAGGGCTGGACGAGCACCTGCGCGACGAGCGCGACCGTGATCACCAGCAGGAAGTCGCCGCGGTCGAACCCGAGATCGGCCGTCGCCCAGGCGAGTGCAAACGTGGTCTTGACGTAGGTGATGGCGACGCCCGCGACCACCGCGCCGACGCCGAGGACGAGTTCGACGGGGTGCGAGCGCAACACCTCGACGAGCGGCATCCGGGTGCGTTCCTGCGCGACGACGGCCTTCTTCATCTCCGGGGTCTCCGAGATGCGCAGCCGGATGTACAGCGCGACGACGACGAGGCCGGCGGACGCGAGGAACGGCAGACGCCAGCCCCAGGACTCGAACACGCTGTCCGACATCAGTGTCAGCGCGAGAAACGCCAGGGTAGCGAGCAGGTTGCCGACGGGCGAACCCTGCTGTGCGAACGCGCCGTACAGCACCTTCTTGTTCGGGGGCGCGAACTCGGTGGCGATGAGCACGGCGCCGCCCCATTCGCCGCCCATCGCTATGCCCTGCACCACGCGAAGCGCGACGAGGAGGATGGGCGCCCAGATGCCGATCTGCGCGTAGGTGGGGAGACACCCGACTCCGACCGTTCCGAACCCCATGAGCGCCAGCGTGATGATCACGGCGTTCTTGCGTCCGAACTTGTCACCGAAATGACCGAATACGATTCCGCCGAGCGGGCGTGCCACGAATCCGATCGCGAATGTCGCGAACGCGGCGAGGGTGCCCACCGCGGGCGAGGCGTCGGGGAAGAACAGTCGGCCCAGCACGAGCGCGGACGCGGTGCCGTAGATGTAGAAGTCGAACCATTCGATGGTCGTGCCGACGAAGGCGGTGACTCCCGCCTTACGGGCCTGCCGGGTGCTGTATTCGGGTGGTGCCGCGTCGCGGCCGGGATTCGGGTTCACGGTTCTCCCTGACTTTCATGCTCGGGCGTCACACCGATGTGGAGGTGGTGTGCATCACTATGGTCGGAATTCCGTGTAGAGTCCAAGACTTAATTCAGCTTGTTTAGGTGCTCCAGACACATAGTCCGAGGAGGGGTCGTGGAACTCCGTCACCTGCACGCCTTCCTCGCGGTGGCCGAAGAACTGCACTTCGGGCGGGCCGCCGAGCGTCTCCATGTCGCGCAGTCGCCGCTCAGCCAGACCGTGCGGGCGCTCGAACGCGAGCTGGGCACCGACCTGTTCGTCCGCACCACCCGCTCGGTGCGGCTCACGGCCGCGGGCGAGGCGCTGGTGGCCCCCGCGCGGGTCATCGAGGCGCAGATCGGGATCGTGCGCGGCATCGCGCAGGCGGCGTCCGCCGGGGAGACCGGGCGCGTGACCGTCGGCTTCGGCGGCGCCGGCGGCTACACGGTGCTCTCCGTCCTCGCCCGGTCCCTCGCCGACACCTACCCCGGAATCGAACTGGACCTCCGCCCGCAGATGTACTCCGGGGAGGTGCTCGACGCCCTCGCGCGCGGAACCCTGGACATGGGCATCGTGGGGCTGCCGGTCCCCCGGGGCTTCGCCACCCACACCGTCCGCGAGGAGGCACTGATGGTCGCCGTCCCGGCCGGGCACCGTCTCGTGGACGCCGGCCCGGTCGCGCCGCAGGAGCTGGCGGGCGAACGGTTCGTCATCTATCCCGCCGAACACGGCTCCGTGGTCCGCGACGCGACGCTCGCGCTCTGTGCGGCAGCAGGATTCGCCCCCGTCGTCGCGCACGAGGCACCCGACCCGTACAGCCTGCTCGCGATGGTCGGCGCGGGAGTCGGGGTGGCCGTGGTGGTCGATTCGACGGCGCACCTCACGATGGACGGTGTCGAATACCTGCCCATCGCGGGCGACGTGCCCACCCTCCCCATCGCGATGGCCTGGCACGATTCCAATCCGTCGCCGGCGGTGCAGACGGTCACCCGCGTACTGCGTGACGTGATCGGGAACGTCGGTCGGGTGGGGGCTCGACGTCGGTAACGAGCGCGCGACCTGTGTGCAACCGCTCGATGACGCCGCGGTGAACCGTCGCTACGCTCCGTCGGCGCCGGCGCGGGAGTCGCTACCCTGACGGACCTGACACCGCCGGAGTCCGCCGGCGTGGGGACGAACAGGACAGTAGCCGAGATGTCGCATTCTTCCGCCGACCCGTGGCGTTCGAGCGCCACCCTCGCGCGGTTGCGCGCCGGTCTGGCCACTCTGGGCCCCGGTGAGCAGCGGGTCGCGCGAGCCGTACTCGCCGAGCCGGCGGCGGTGGTCGAACTGTCGACGGCCGAACTGGCGGCGGCGTCGGGCACGTCCCCGGCAACGGTGGTGCGGGCCTGCCAGCGACTGGGATTCCGAGGGTTCCAGCATCTTCGACTCGAACTGGCTCGCGTCACACCGGATCCCGAGTGCGCGGCGGCCACCCCGGTGGACGCCGCGTTCGGGGCGGCCGCCGAGGCGCTCACCGCGACCCGCGCGACGATCGACCCCGTCGGGTTCGCCGCCGTCGTGGACCTGATCGTCCGGGCCCGACGGATCCTGTTGGTGGGTAACGGCTTCTCCTCCCCACCGATCCAGGATGCCGCGTTACGGTTCACCACCGCGGGCCGCAGTGTGGAAGCGCCGCTCGACATTCTCGGGCAGCAGTTCTCCGCGCGGCTGCTCACCGCGCAGGACATGTGTCTCGCGGTCAGCTACTCCGGTGCGAACACCCACACGTTGCGGGCGTGCGCGGCGGCGCGGGAACGGGGTACGCCGGTGGTGGCGATCACGAGTTATTCCACTACGCCACTGACCCGCATCTCCGACCACGTCCTGTGGGCCGGTGCAGGTGTGCACGAGAACGAGGCGGATTCGTTCTCGGCGCGAATCAGCCAGTCCACGATCCTGTATGCCCTGCAACGCGCGGTGCTCGGCCATCCCGAGCGGGAAGCGGTGGACACCGGCGCGCGCGACGTCGTCGCAGACGCGCTCAGCGATTCACTGCCCGACGAACCGGGCTATCCGAACGAGTGCGACACCCGGAACCCGTCCGACTGTTAGCGTTCCCGCCACCGATTGTTGGGCGACGCGGTCCCACCCGTTCAATCCCGCCCCACACGATGTCACCGACGGAACGCCGTTCCGGAACGAATGGAACGTTGAGTGCTGGAGGGTGGATCGTGGAGTCGATGGAGGTAGCCGGCACCTTCAATGTGCGGGCGGTCGCGGGGCCCGGCCTCTCACCGGGCGTACTGTTCCGCTCTGCAACGCTCGATCACCTCCGCACCGAAGGTCGGAACAGTCTGCGCGCGTCCCGCATCCGCACGGTGATCGACCTGCGCGACGCCACCGAACGTGCCACGGCGAATGCGACGCGCGACTGGGCGGTGGCGCACCATCCGCTGTACGACCCGCGCACGGGTCCGCCGCAGATCGGGGACATCGCCGTCGTCTACCGGGCTCTGCTCGACGAACGTGGCGGCGCGCTCACGGAGGCGCTGCGCGCCCTCGCCTACTCCCCCGCCCCGGTCTTGGTCCACTGCACCGCGGGTAAGGACCGCACCGGACTGGTCGTCGGTCTGGCGCTCGCGGCAGTGGGTGTGCCGGACGCGGTGATCCTCGACGACTACGCCCGCTCGGGACCGCAGGTACGGCCCCATCGTGAGGGACCGGTGAGGCGACTGCTGACGGGGCTGTCACTCGACCCCGCCGACTACGCCCGGGCACTCGAATTGCACCTGGATTCGCCGCCGTCGGCGCTGGCCACCGCCCTCGGTCATATCCGCGGCCGGTACGAAACCGTCACGAATTACCTTCGTGTCCACGGGTTCACGGCGACGGACTTCGAGGCGCTGCGCGTGCGATTGCTCGACTCCACCGAACTCACGGTGCTGCATCTGAGCGACGTGCACGCCACCGCCACCGCACCGCTCTACACACAGGTCGACGGCACCGCCCGAGTGCGGCAGGTCGCCGAGCACGTGGAATCGTCGATGCTGCGTCCCGACGTCGTGGTGGTCACCGGAGATCTGTCGCACCACGGCGAATCCTCGGCCTACCAGGCCCTCGCGGCGGCGTTCGACGAGTTGCGCGAACGGCTCGGGTGCCCGGTGGTCGTCGTCCCCGGAAATCACGACGAACCGGTCAGCTTCGCAACGACTTTCGGGCGGCACCCCGTCGAAAATGTGCACGGTTTCCGGGTGATCGGGCTCGACACCGCGACAGGATCGGTGTCGCGAGAGGATCTGGACCGGCTGCGTACCGAACTGCGCTCACCCGCACCGAACGGCACACTCCTGGCACTGCACCACCCACCGGTACCGTCACCCGCGGCCACGCTGGCCGGACGTGAACTGGCCGCCCCGGAGGAACTGGCTGCGGCGCTCGACGGCTCCGACGTGGTGGCGATTCTCGCCGGCCATTTCCACCACCCGATGAGTGGGCTGTTCGCCGGTATCCCGCTGTGGGTGGGCGGTTCGCTCGCCTACCTGCAGGACACCGGGACGCCGGCCGACACCGTCGTCGGGTTCGACGCCCCGACGTACTCGATAGTCCGCTGCTCACGAAACGGAGTGAGCGCGTTTCCAATTCCACTGAACACCCCTGACGTGCTGTTCCGGTCGAGCCCCACGCTCACCGTCTCCGCACCCTGACCCGATCTCGTCATTCCGCCTCGACACCCACCCCTTCGACCAGGAGAAGTCGTGAAATCCCTGTCCCGCCTCGTGTCGGCCGCCGCTCTCGGCACGGTCGCCGCGCTCACCCTCGCCGCGTGCTCCGAGCCCGCCGCATCCGAAACCGAACAGACCGGCACCGCCGCGAGCGGCAGCCAGACGTTGACGGTGTACACCTCCGAACCGCAGGCCAAGATCGATGCGCTCGTCGCCGCGTTCACCGAGGAGACGGGCATCGACGTCGACGTGTTCCGCGCGGGCACCGGCGACCTCACCGCCCGCATCGAGGCCGAACGCACCACCGGCACGATCGGCGCCGACGTGCTGCTCGCGGCCGACGCCCCCACCTTCGAGAGCTACAAGGCCGACGGTCTGCTGCAGCAGTACACCCCCGCGGACGTGGAGGCACTGAACCCCGACGTCGTCGATCCCGACGGCTACTACGTGGGCACCCGCATCATCCCGACGGTGATCGCCTACAACACCGCGGCAGTCGACTCGCCTCCCACCGCGTGGAAGGATCTGGCCGACCCGAAGTACCTCGGCAAGATCACGCTGCCGAACCCCGATGTGTCCGGTGCCGCCGCATTCAACACCGCGGTGTGGCTCAGCACCCCCGAACTCGGCGAGAACTGGCTCGCGGCGCTCGCGGCCAACGAACCGGTGGTCGCCGAGAGCAACGGACCGGTCGGGCAGGCCGTCGCGGCCGGAACGCAGCCGGTGGGCATCGTCGTCGACTACCTGGTGCGGGAACTGGCGGCGAAGGGATCTCCGATCGCGCTGACCTATCCCACGGACGGCGTTCCGTACATCTCGCAGCCGGCGGGCATCTTCACCGACTCGGACAGCACCGAGGCAGCCCGCAAGTTCGTCGACTTCCTCGTGAGCAAGCAGGGCCAGGAACTCGCGGTCGAGCAGCAGTACCTGCCGGTGCGCGGCGACGTCGGCACCCCGGACGGCGCGCCGGCACTGTCCGAGCTCGCGCTACTCACCCCCGATCTGCAGGAGATCACCCGGATCCAGGACGAGGCGGTCCGGAAGTTCAATGGCCTCGTCGGTTGACACCCTTGCGCCTCCCGCCGTCCGGGCCCTGCCCGGGCGGCGGTTCGATTCCGTCGGCGCCGTGCGGGTGGCGCTGTGGTTGTTCGTCGCCGCGGTGGTCGTCGCGCCGCTCGCCACCGTCGTGTCACTCGGCCTCGGCGGCAACCACGTCGAGCAACTGATCGACGACGACATCGCCGGTGCCGCAACGCACAGCGTGGTGTCGTCCGGTCTGTCGGCGGTGTTCGCGGTGATCCTCGCGACCGTGATGGCGTTGCTGCTCGACCGCACCGATCTGCCCGGCCGCGGCATTTTGCGCCTGGTTCTGTTGTCACCGTTGCTGATCCCCCCGTTCGTCGGAGCGATCGCGTGGACCGGCCTGCTCGGCCCGAGCGGCATGGTGAACCGGTTCTGGACCGAGACGTTCGGTGCTCCGCTGTGGAACATCTACGGCGGCGACGGCGTCGTGTTCTTGCTGACGGTGCACTCGTACCCGATGGCGTACCTGATCATCGCGGCGGCGATGCGAAGGGTGCCCGGTGATCTCGAACAGATCGCCCGGATCGGCGGCGCCTCCCCGTGGCACGCGATGCGCACCGTGACGCTGCCGCTGCTGCGGCCCGCACTGCTCGCCGCGTTCACTCTCACCGCGGTGTCGAATCTGGCCGACTTCGGGATTCCGGCCCTGATCGGTCTGCCGGAGCGGTACGTGACGTTGTCGACGATGGTGTACCGGTACATCCAGTCCGGCACGGTGGACCGTCCGCTCGAGGTGGTCTCCACCATCGGGATCGTGCTGCTGCTACTCGCCGTGCTCGCGGTGTTCGTCGATCGGCGGCTGTCTCGGCGGACCCGGCAACTCGACGGCCCGGTCACCGCCCCGCAACCGCTACCTCTCGGCGGCACCCGGATCCTCTCCGGGGCACTCGCCTGGACCGTGGGTCTCGCCCTGACAGCACTGCCGATCCTCGCCCTCGCCACCCAGGCGCTGCTCCCCGCCCCAGGTGTGCCGCTGACCTGGGGCAATCTGACACTAGACAGCATCGAGGCCGCCGTGACCGCGCCGGGAACCATTGTCGGCGTAAAGAATTCGTTGATGCTCGCCGTCGGCGCGGGAATCGTCTGCGCGGTAGCCGGACTGGTGATCGGTGTGCTCACGACCCGCACCCGTTCGCGGGACAACACGAGCCTGGACCTGCTCTCGATGCTGCCGCAGGCCGTGCCCGGGCTGGTCATCGCGGTGGGCTGGCTGATCGTCGGCCGCTACACGGGATTGTTCGATACCCGGTGGGTGATCCTGTGCGCGTATGTCACTGCGTTCCTGGCGATCGTCGTGCAGGCGGTGCGTGCGCCGTTGTCCACCACGCCCACGTCTCTGGAGGAGGCGGCCCGCGCGTCCGGTGCGTCCCGCCTGCGGTCGCTGCGGGACGTGCCGTGGGCGATGACGGTGCCGGCCGCCGCAACCGGCGGCATGCTGGTGGCGTTGACCGCGGTGCGTGAGCTGACCATGTCGGTGCTGCTGGTGGCACCCGGCACCCAGACTCTCGGAGTGTCCATCTTCAACCTGCAGCAGGCCGGCGACTACAACGCCGCGTCCGCACTGTCCCTGCTCGTCGCGCTCGTCGGCATCGCCGGTATCGGCTTGCTCGCCGGCACCCGCGCCGGGCGCTGACCCACTCCACAGATCGGAAGTCGTCTTCATGTCCGCGATCACCCTCACCGGTGTCGACCTCCACTACCCCGACGGCACCGCGGGACTGTCCGGTATCGACCTGGATGTGCGCGACGGCGAATTCGTCGCACTCGTCGGACCGTCGGGTTCGGGTAAGACCACCCTGCTGCGCACCGTCGCCGGATTCCTCGCCCCCACCGCGGGGCTCGTGCGCCTGGGCGACGAAGTCGTCGCCGACGGCACACGCACCGTTCCCCCCGAGAAGCGCGGCCTGGGGATGGTCTTCCAGCAGCACGCGATCTGGCCGCACCGCAGCGTCGGGCGCAACGTCGCGTACCCGCTCGAAGTCACCAAGGTGCCGCGCGCGCAGCGTGCCGAGCGGGTGGCCGAGGTGCTCGAACTGGTGGGGCTCCCCGGGTTGGCGAAGCGCGATCCGGCGACCCTGTCCGGTGGGCAGCGTCAGCGCGTCGCGCTCGCCCGGGCACTGGTGGCACAGCCGCGGGCGTTGCTGCTGGACGAGGCGCTGTCCGCGTTGGACGAACCGCTGCGCGATCGGCTGCGTCTGGAACTGCGTACGCTCACCCGTGCACAGGACCTGACGGTCGTGCACGTCACGCACGATCGCGCCGAGGCCCTCGCCCTCGCCGACCGGGTCGTCGTGCTCGACAGCGGGCAGATCCAACAGATCGGCACACCGGAGGAACTCCTGCAGCGGCCACGATCGGCTTTCGTCGCGAAGTTCCTCTCGGACGCGAACCTGTTGCCCGGCACCGTCTCCGACCATGGATTCTCGAGCGCCGACGGCGCGATGCACGTGGGGCGGGATCGGCTGGCGGACAGATCGACCGGCGCCGGCACCCTCGCCGTGCTGCCCACCGACATCACGGTGACATCGGTGGAGAACGCGGGCACCACCCAGGGAATCGTGATGTCGTCGCTGTTCGGACGCGACGCGAGCGACGTCGTCGTATCCTGCCGCGGTGCGGAATTCCGGTGTGCGGTACGCGGAACCCGGCCGGTGGTCGGCGACCACGTCGGGCTGACGATCACTCGAGCCCTGTTCTACCCGGACCCGACGACGGACGACGTGCCCGCTCTCCACGCGGCCGAGCTGGCCGGCACACCGCGATGAGCAAGACCACCCGACTGGCGCTCGTCCGCCACGGACGCACCGACTGGAACCGGCGGGGGCTGCTGCAGGGCCACACCGACGTGCCACTCGACGATGTCGGCCGCGCGCAGGCCCGCGATACCGCGCAGATGCTCGAAGCCGGTATGTGGGACACGGTGGTCACTTCCCCGTTGTCACGCGCGGTCGACACCGGCCGGATCATCGCCGCACAACTCGGGACCAGTGTCACGGGAACATATTCCGACCTGATCGAACGAGGCTACGGCGCCGCCGAAGGGCTCACCCGCGCGGACGCCGAGCATCGATGGCCGGAGCGCGACTTCCCCGATATCGAGCCGCTCGAAGCGGTCTCGGCACGCGGCCGCCGGGCACTCGACGCGATCGTCGAGACGCACCCCGGATGCCGGGTCGTGGTGATCACGCACGGCGCTCTCATCCGTTCGGTGCTCGGCGACCTGTCCGCCGCTGCGGTGCCGCGCATTGTCAACTGCGCTGTCAGCGAGGTCGAATGGAGAGGCGTGTGGCGGGTACGGTCGGTCAACCTCACGCCCCGAGCAACAACATCCCGGTCACCAGCAGCGCAACGACCTTGACCACCTCCAGGCCGATGTAGGCGTAGTGCGCGTGCGAACGGGGAACCTCCTCACCGGCGAGGACGCGGTCGGATCGACGTGTCAGCCGGGGCCGAACACCCACCAGTTGCACCACGAGTACCGCGACCGCCGTCGCTCCTGCTACCAGCACCCCGGCAGGCAGCCCGCCGACGAGGAGCCCGGCAACGAGCAGTGCCGCCCAGACCACCTCGGTGACATTCAGGGCACGGAACACGAGCCGGCCGATCCCCAACCCGAGCCGCACCGTCACCCCGGGTGCGCGGAACTTCAGCGGCGCCTCGAGAAACGAGATCGCGACCACCATCCCCAGCCAGACGAAGGTCACCGCGATCGAGACGGCATGCGCTGCGGTCATCTGTCGTCCCCTCTTCTCCTGTGCCCGATCAGCTCGCTACGTATTGTCCCCCGCCTCACGCGTCGTGAACGGGAGGACCAGACGGGACGGGTGCGCCGAATCGCGGTTCTACGCGTGCGGGGCCGCGTCTTCGGGACGGCCGGGCCAGACACGTTCTGCAAGGGAGAGGACCGGAGGCAGAGCCGGGTTGTCCGAGGCCGGGCGCCACGCCATGCGCAGGTGGATCGGCAGGGTCTCGTCGAGCACCCGTAGGAAGTGCACATGCGGGTCCGTCACGTTCTCCGCCACGGACGACACCGTCAGGGAGCATCCGACTTCGGCTCCCACCAGTGCCATGGCGGTCCACGAATCGGGTGCCCGTTGCACGATGTCGGGATCGAACCCCGCCCCCAGGCTCAGCCTGCGCAGCCGGTCACCCAGTACCGAGCCCTCGTGTGGAGGCAGGGCCACGAACGGCTCTCCGGCAAGCTCCGCCATGTACACCTCCTGTTTCGAGGCGAGCGGGTGCGATGCCGGGACGGCCACGACGAGGTGTTCCTCGACGAGGATGCGGGATTTGACGCCGGCGGGCACGAAATCCCACCGGCCGAGGCTGACGTCGACCTCGCCCCGGAGAACCCGGGCGAGGGCCGGGAGTGCGAAATCCTGACTGTAGAGCCGAAATTCAATCCCCGGGTGAGCCTTCCTGACCTCCCGGGCGAGCACTCCCACGAGTACGTGGGTCGACGCACCGGCGTAGGCGAACGTGACCGTCCCGGCCTCCCCACGATCGGCGGCCAGCACGGTGGCGCGGGCCCGTCGCTCGGCGGCGAGCATCTCCTGGGCGGGCGCCACCAGCGCCGTTCCTGACGCGGTCAACCGGACGCTGCGGGTGCTCCGGATGAAGAGGTCGGTTCCGAGGTCGCGCTCGAGTTGTCGCACGATCCGGCTGACCGGCGGCTGCGCGAGGTGGAGCCGCTCGGCGGCCCGCGCGAAATGCAGTTCCTCGGCCACGGCGAGGAACACCCGCAGTTGTTGGAAATCCATAACCGAATTATTTCATGAATTGAAATAATTGTGCCACCAGTAAGTATTGGACGCCGCGTAATGGCGGTGGGATGGTTGAGGGGATTTCCCACATGGAAGAAGACTCATGACACTGCAGAGCAACGACACCGCCTTCGCCCCGGAGGCGACCGAGGATCGGCAACCGGGACGACCGCATCAGGATGCCTTCGGCCGCACCGCAAGCGGGCCGTTGGCCGGAATCGTTGTCGCCGACTTCAGCCGGGTCCTTGCCGGGCCGTACTGCACCATGCTTCTGGCAGACATGGGCGCCACCGTCATCAAGGTGGAGGGCCCGTCCGGTGATGAAACACGTGCGTGGAAACCGCCGGTCTTCGACGGCCAGTCCACGTATTACCTGTCGATCAACCGGAACAAGAGGTCGATCGCGTTGGACTTCGGCGACCCCGACGATCTCGAGACGGCCCGCGGGATTGCCGAGAGCGCCGACGTCGTCGTCGAGAACTTCAAGCCCGGCGGACTGGACCGCTTCGGCCTGGATCATGCGTCCATCGCGGAACGCAATCCCGCTGTCGTGTATGCGTCGATCACCGGATTCGGCTCGGCCGGAGGAGCCGCCCTGCCTGGATACGACCTGCTCGTCCAGGCGATGTCCGGACTGATGAGCCTCACCGGAGATCCGGAGTTCCCCGCCTACCGCTCCGGCGTCGCGGTCTTCGACGTCATCACCGGACTCCATGCGGCCATCGGCGTCCTCTCCGCGCTGCACGAGCGCGACCGGAGTGGCCGCGGCCAGCGCATCGAAGTGAACCTCATGTCCTCGGCGTTGTCGGGCATGGTCAATCAGACCGCCGGGTTCCTGCTCAGCGGAAATGTGCCGACCCGCATGGGCAATGAGCATCCCAGCATCTACCCCTACGAGCCGCTGCCCACCGCGGACGGCGACATCGTCCTGGCCATCGGAAACGATCGGCAGTTCCGGACATTGTGCGATGTCATCGGCGCCCACGACTTGGCCACGGACCCCCGGTTTGCGACACCGCCGGACCGCAGCCACAATCGTTCGGAACTGCGCCCCATCCTGCAGGAACTGTTGGCCGCCAAGCCCGCGTCCGAATGGTTCGACATCTTCACCGAGGCACGGTTGCCGTGCGCACCGATCAACGACGTCCGCGGCGGAATCGAATTCGCGCAGCGCCTCGGGCTGGAACCGGTCGTGGCGGTCGGAGACGGTGACGACGCGCTTCCCGGGGTCCGCAACCCGATCACATTCTCGGCGACGCCGGCCAGCTACGACCTCGTGCCGCCCGGCATCGACGCCGACCGGGGTGACATCCTCGAGTGGCTGTGCTCGGCGGAACCACGAACATAGAGCATGTCTGCCAATTGCGGACGCTGTGATGGATGACGGGCGCCGCCAGGGATATGCCGCAGAGGTAAGTGGTGGCGTACTTGTCGTAGTGAATAGCGACTGCGCGCCATTGCTCGAGACGCCCGAAGCCACGCTCGATGGTGTTGCGTTCGCGATAGCGAGCCTTGTCGAAAGCGGGTGGTCGACCTACAAGACGGGCTCGATCACAGCCCACAGGTCTTTGGAGATCTCATCTGCACGAAACACTCACACACGATCCCGCACTCGAGCCCGGTCATTCAGCACACCTGCTCTACGGGACAGGGAAGGTGGCGAGCCCCGGGTTGACCAGTATCTGGTACCCGTCGACAGGGGGGTATGCGCCGACGTCGGCAACCGCGGCGATCGTGCCGCTGCCGGTGACGACCGTCGCGGGGGCGTATCGGCACCGATCCTCCGGTGCGGTGGGCCGACTGTGGTCGGTCTCCACGAGTCGGAGGGCGGTGGTGCCGGCGACGCCGGTGGTCAGATTCCGCCAGTTCACCGACACGGCGACGCAGTAGGTCGAGTTCGTCGCTGAACGCTCCGCCGCAAAGGTCACCATCCTGCGACGAACCGCACCGGGACCTGGAACGCCGTGGTCGTCGCAGCCGGGACCGTCGGCGTGTTCGCCATCGCGGTGGCGGACGAGCAGAGCGGGACCGCGAGGACCGCCACGGATGCCGCGGCCCAGGCTACGAACGAACGACGAATTGCTGCACGACGCACGGCGTCAGCCTCTCGTGTTGGATCTATCCCGACCCTGGTGCAGTGTCAGGCTACTCGCCTGGAGGCAGTGCGGACCTGACAACAGCGAGCGGGACAGGCCCCCGGGCACCTGCTACGCGGCGCTCGTCATCCATCATCTCGTCGGCACAAGCAGACACGCTCTCATCGGCGCCGAGCAGCGCACGCGCCTGAAGGATCGCCTGTTCGACGTCGTCGTCAAGATTTGCGGCGGGCAGTGACCCGAGTTCGCCGCGGAGCAGTCCGACGTCCTTGAGCAGCAGGTCGTACTGGACGTCGACGAGGTTGTCACTCATCCAGCTCTGGCCGGTCGACACGCCGATCACCTCGAAAAGGTCCTTGGCCGGTACCCCGTGTTCGGCTGAGAGGTTGAGCATCCGTGCGGTGGCGGCCAGGTTGTAGGTGGCCAGCGCATTGTTGAGGAGCTTCACCAGGGCCGGCTGGCCGTAGGACTCCATCCGGAAGACGCGGCCGGAGATGTCGGCCAGCAGCCGGTCCTCCGCAGGGACGGTGGCGGGTCCGGCGAGGAAGATGGTCATCGAGCCTTGGCGGGCACCCTGGGGGCCACCCGAGACAGGGGCCTCGAAGACGCGCCAGTTGCCCCGGGCCGAGGACATGATCTTCCGGGCGTCCGCGGGCGCGAGCGTGGTGTGGACGAAGACGGTCAGCGGCCGCGCGGTGTGGTCCTGGAGCGCCGTGAACACGGACGAGACCTGGTCCGCCAGCCGCACCGCGACGTGGACGCTGTCGACGGACGGCCAATCGAGTGTCGCCAGGTCGCTGCCGGCCGGCGACGCGGTCTCCTCCGACCACTCGCGGACGCGCTCGGTGTTGAAGTCGTAGCCGTACACCTCCTGCCCCAGCTGGGCGAGATGTGCGCCGATGTTTCCGCCGATGGGTCCGAGTCCGATTACCACATGCAAGAGCGTTCCTCGAGTGTGAGAGAGAAAGTTGTGAGAGAAGATGCCGGACCGGCATAGCAAGTCATCGAGCTGTCGGCGGGTTCGGCGGGCGTCATGAGGACGCCGTGGTGGGGCGAAATCGGCTCAGTCCGTGGGGAACTCCGCATCGAGACCACGCTCTGCCATGACCTGCTTGACGAGGGTCAGGCCGTTGAGCACGCGCGGGAACCCGACGTAGGGGATGCACTGGATCAAGGCCCCGACGATCTTCTCTTTGGTCAGGCCCACATTGAAGCCGGTGTTGATGTGCAACTTCAACTGGGGTTCGGTGCCCAGAGCGACCAGCGTGGAGATGGTCACCATCGTCTGCTCTTGCTGGGTCAGGCTGGTTCGGGAATAGATGTCTCCGAAGGCGAAGGAGACGATGTAGTCGGACAGGTCCGCGTCCAGGCTCTTGTAGGACTCCACAAGCTTGACGTGGTCGAAGGTGTTCGTGTGCTCGGGGGAAACGAGCTCCATCATGCGGTCGAGGCCGCGCTGGTAGCGATCTGTGGTCATGCGGGTATTCCTTTCTTTCCCTGCGGATTTCGAATCAACTTCTTGTTGGCGAATTCGTTGAAGCCGAACTTGGCGAGCTCGCGGCCGAACCCCGACCCCTTGACACCGCCGAACGGCAGATCGGGCGAACTCTTGCTGGTGCCGTTGATCCAGACCATGCCGGTCTCGAGTTCCTCGGCCACGCGGTCGGCCTTGTCCGGGTCCGAGGTGAACACGCTGGATGAGAGGCCGAACGGGGAGTCGTTGGCCAGGTCGATCGCCTCGTCCATCGAACCGACACAGTGCACGACCGCTACCGGGCCGAACAGTTCCTCGCTGAAGGCGCGCATGTCGCGGGTGACGCCCGCCAGGACGGTAGGCGGGTAGTAGGCTCCGGCCCCCTCCGGCCGGTTGCCGCCCAACAGCACCTCGGCCCCGCGGGAGATCGCGTCCTGGACAAGCTCGTCCAGTTCCTCAACCCCCGCGTTCGATGCCAGCGGTCCGAGCTTCGTGTCGGGGCTGGTCGGGTCGCCGGGCTGCCAGCCGGCCATCCCGTCGACGAATTTACCGACGAACTCCTCGTACACGCGTTCATCCACGAGGAACCGCTTCGACGCGGTGCACGCCTGCCCGCCGTTACCGAGCCGACCGACGACGGCAGCGGCCGCCGCCGCATCGACATCGGCGTCGTCGAGCACCAGGAACGGATCCGAGCCACCGAGTTCGAGCACGCACTTCTTCATGTGTCGTCCGGCGACCTCGCCGACGGCGGACCCGGCCTTCTCGGATCCGGTGAGCGACACACCCTGGACACGAGGATCAGCAACGGTATTCGCGACGTGCGCCGAGGAGATGAAGGCATTGAGGTACACACCCGCGGGCAACCCGGCCTCGGCCAGGACCCGTTCGATCGCGAGAGCGGACTGCGGGCAATTCCGCGCATGCTTGAGGATGATCGTGTTGCCCAAAGCGATGTTCGGGGCCGCGAAACGGGCCACCTGGTAGTAGGGGAAGTTCCACGGCATGACCCCGACCAGCGGGCCGATCGGCTCCGTACGCACGACGGCCGTCCCGGACCCTGTGATGTCGAGGGGCTCGTCGGCGATGTACTCCTCCACATGGTCGGCGTAGAACTGGTAGATCGAGGCGACCAGCGCCACCTCCCCCTTGGCCTGCGCGATCGGCTTGCCCATTTCCAAGGTGAGGATCTTCGCCAGCTCGTCGGCCTGCTCCCGGTGGATCTCGGCGGCCCGGGTCAGGACGGTGCGGCGCTGCTCCAAGGGCGTGGTGCGCCAGGAGCGGTAGGCGGCCGTGCTACGTCCGATGAGATCGTCCAGCTCCGCATCCGAGATCTCCGGGTACTGCGCAATCTGATCCCCGGTGACCGGGTCGATGGTGGTGTACACACCCATGGGTGGTTCTCCTGTGTGGTTGAGAAGGGCGTCAGGCCGGGATGGTGTCGGCTGATTTCAACGCGAAGCCGCGGTAGCCGTCGGCGGTGATGTCGGTCAGGACGCCGCGGTAGTTGCCCAGGCCGCCCAGGTAGAACAGAACGCTCGGCTTCTTGCCCGGGATGTTCGCGCCGAAAATCCACGAGTCGACCTTCGTGAACACCGTCATGTTGGCGATCTCGGTGCAGGTCTCGGTCCATTCGGCCTCGGCCTCCGGCGTGGGCTCGATCGCGCGCAGCCCGGCGCGCTCGGCGTAGTCGATCGTCTCGCTGATCCACTCGACCTGCGTCTCGATGCTCGGCGGCAGGTTCGTAAACGGGCCGTTGGGTCCCAGCACCATGAACCAGTTGGGAAAGTTCGCGGTGGAGATGCCCAGGTAGCTGGTGGGCTGCCCGCCCCAGTGATCGTTGATGTTCAGGCCGCCCCGGCCGCGGATCTCCATCCGCCGGTAGGTGCCGTCCACCGCGTCGAATCCTGTGGCAAAGACGAGCACATCCAGCTCGTGCAGGACCCCGTCCTCGGTCACCACACCCTTGGCGGTGACCTCGCGAATCGGATTCTCCTTGATGGCAACGGCTTCCACGTTCGACCGGTTGAAGACCTGGTAGTAGCCGTCGTCACAGAGCGGGCGCCGGGCGAACAAGCCGGTCGGTGTCAACTTGCGGGCGGTTTCCGGGTCCTCGATCGTCTCGGCGATCTTGGAACGGATGAAGGACGCTGCGGTCTCGTTGGCTTCCTCGTCGGTGGCGATGTCACCGAACGTGGCGAACATGAAGCGGAAACCGCCGCCGTGCTGCCAGGCCTCCTCGTAGACGCGGTTGCGTTCCTCCTCCGAGACGCTCATCGCCGGCACGGCAGACTCCTCGAAGCCGAAGGCCACAGACGAACCCTTGACCTGCGTCCAGATCCCCTCGTACTCCGCCTTGACCGCATCGATCTGCTCCGCGGTCACGGGACGCTTACCAACGGGAACGGAGTACTGCGGGGTCCGGACGAACACGGTGAGGTGCTCGACCTCCGGCGCCAGGGCCGTGATGACCTGCTGGCCAGTGGAACCGGTGCCGATGACCCCGACGCGGCGACCGGCGAGATCCTTGCCCTCGGGCCAGGCGGCGGTGTGGATGGTTTCGCCCTCGAAGGTGTCCAGACCGGGCAGGTTCGGGAGATTGATGGCCGAGAGCAGTCCGACGGCGTTGACGACGTAGCTGGCCCGGTACACGGCGCCGGTGTCGGTGGTGACCTCCCACAGGCCCTCGTCGTCCAGGTAGATCGCGGACCTGACCTCGGTGCCGAACCGGAAGTGGCGGCGCAGGTCGAAACGGTCGACGACACCCTCGAGGTATTCCAGGATCTCGGGCTGGGTGATGTACGTGTGCTTCCAGGTGCCGTCCTGCAGCAGGTCGGAATCGAAGGAGAAGCGGTAGACGTGGCTTTCGGTGTCGGAGAGGGCACCCGGGTAGCGGTTCCAGTACCAGGTGCCGCCGGGGCCCTCAGCCTTGTCGAAACCGACTGTGGTGAGGCCGAGTTCGTTGTGCAGCTTGTGGACGGCGTAGATCCCACCGAATCCGGCGCCGATGACGACGGCGTCGACGATGTGGGGGGTGGTCTGTGCAGGCATGGCGAACTCCTGTGTCGTTCTGATGCAGGGAAAGTAGCGGTGAAAGATGAAGGGGCCCAGGTAGTTACTTGCGGTACCAGGCGGCGAGCTTCTCGAACTCCTCGGCCACGAGGGCGGATCGTCCGGCGAGGAACGGGTAGACGTGCTGCTGGCCTTCCCCGATCGACAGGGTGACATCCACACCTGATGCCGCGGCACGCTCCTCCAGGCGGGTGGTGTTGTCGAGGAGCGACTCGACGCTGCCTGCCGTGAGGTAGAGCCGCGGGAAACCGGTGAAGTCGGCGTGCAGCGGGTTCGCCAGCGGGGTCTTCGGGTCGATCGTGTCCCCGAGGACGCCGGCGATCATGCCTTCGAGCAGTTCGGGGGTGATCAGGGCGTCGGTGTCGTTGTTGGTGACGAGGGTTTCGCCCTTGTTCTCCATGTCGAGCCACGGGGAGAAGGCGATGACCCCGCCGGGGCCGTGCTTGCCCTGTTCCTTCAGGGCCAGGGCAATGGCGATGGCGAGGTTGCCGCCGGCGGAATCACCGATGGTGGTGATTGCCTGCGGGGCGATGCCGGATGCGACGAGAGCATCGAACGCGGCCACACCGTCCTCGACCTGGGCCGGGTGCTGAAACTCGGGGGCGCGGCGGTAGTCGAGCACGAAGCTGACGGAGCCGAGCGCCTTGGCGACGTGGGCGGCGAGCTTGCGGTGGCTGGCGGCCGAGCCGACGGCGAACCCGCCGCCGTGCGTGTAGAGGAGCACCTTGGACATGTCCGCTCCGTCCGGCAGGCACCAGATGCCCGGGACTCCGCCGACGGTGTCCTCGCGGTACGTCACGCCCTCCGGCTCGACGGTCGGCTGGTGCCACTCGTCGAACATGGAACGGAACAGGCGCATGGTCAGGTCGGGCGTCGCCGCCATGATCTGGGACCAATCGGCGTAGAGGTCGCGCAGCACGTCCCGGCCCTCGGCATCGGCGGTAGTGACGCTGAGCTGTTCGGAGATGTTGGTGGTCATGGTTGCCTTCGGTTCGGTTTCGGACCAGGTGGGTGGAGTCCTGGTCCCGCGTTCTGTTACCTACCTGCCGCAGCCGCCTCGATGTGATGGCCGCCACGGCT
>NZ_BCWY01000026.1 GCF_001894825.1 Rhodococcus jostii NBRC 16295
CGTCAGTTCCAAAGGGAGGCCCACCACGCCGACCGTGGAGGGAGCCGGTGACCGACCGCCATGCGATACCGGTTGTACTCCGTTTCCCTGTGTGTCCGGTCCGGCGCGCAGCGCCATGTCGTCGACCGGGAAGCCGTGGGCGCGTTGCAGGGTTCGCAGTTCCTCTCCGAAGTCGGCAGCGGCGGTCGGGCGCTGACCGGGCTCGCGGGACATCGCCCGTGCGATCACCGCGGACACGTCGTCGGGGATCCCGTGCTCACGCAGATCGGGCACCTCTTGCGTCGTGATGCGCAGGAACTGCGCGACCACCTGTTCACCGCTGCGACGTTCGAACGCGGCATGGCCGGTGAGAGCACTGAACAGGGTGGCACCGAGGCCGTAGACGTCGGCGGGCGGATGCGGTGGCTCACCTCCGAGTACCTCCGGTGCGGTGTATGCGGGCGACCCGGTGACGGCGCCGGTGGCGGTTTCGAAGCCGCCGCTGACGTGCGCGATGCCGAAGTCGGCCAGTTCCGGCTCGCCGTAATCGGTGAGCAGGATGTTCGCGGGCTTGATGTCCCGGTGCAGGATGCCGAGCCGGTGCGCCGACTCCACCGCGCCCGCGATCTTCACCCCGAGGCGCAGCGCCTTCTCCACCGGCAGCGGACCGCGACGGCGGATCCACACGTCGAGCGAACCCTGCGAGTGGTACGGCATCACGATGTAGGGAAGTCCGCTGCCGGTGGCACCGACCTGTAGGACGCCCACGATGTTCGGGTCCCGGTGAGCCGCCCCATCGCCCGCTGCTCCCGGAAGAACCGGGCCCGGTTCTCCTCGTCGAGTTCGACGGTGAGTACCTTCACCGCCACCGTGCGATCCAGGTCCTCCTGGGTGCAGCGATAGACCACGCCGAAACCGCCGCGTCCGATCTCCTGCACGTCAGCGAAACCAGCTCCACCCAGTTCGGCGGCCGGGGACGGCGGGTACCGCTGAGTGTCGAGCGGATCACCTTCACCCATCGGACGGTCTACTCACTCCGCCGACTCGTGGCTCCGCACTGGTCCCGACGGCACGACCAGCGCAAATACAACCGTGGACCCACCTCTCGATAGCGTCCTCTCAGAGGATATCTCTGACTGTGACCGGTCGCGTCGGCCGCGCACTCGGAAGGCATCATGCAGTTCTTTAGTACTGCATCGCCAGTCTGCGACTGATGAGACTGGCGTGGTAACTGATCCGATGTGGAGTCAGAGGTGCTGGAGCGACCGGTGGGGTTCACTGCGTTCTATGTGCTATTCGCGCATCGGTTTCGGGGGTGGAGTCGCGGCGGCGGATGGGCGCGTACGTGCGCGGGACTGCTGGGTGAGGTCGAGCGCATGAACGGATGGACACTGGCGGAGGCGGCCGGTGATGCGGGCCCGGAGGGCATGCAACGGCTGCTGAACTTCTATTCCCGGGGACTGCGACAGGACCCGCGGAGGGCGTGACGTAGGGTGAGGTCTTTCTTCGAGGCGGTCGATGACCTGGGCGAGGACGTGTTTCGTTGACCAATGCCGACGTCGGGATACGTCACGAGACAGGGTTTTGATGAAGGGCGCGCGCTCGGCCGAGGTGGCCCGACAGTACTCCGGGTCCGCTGGGCGGATTGTGAACGCCAGATCGGGGTGTTCCTCGCCCACGCCTCCGACCGGACCGGGCGTTGATCGACTGGGAGTTGTACCCGCCGAAGGCCGCGGGCCGTGGACGGTGCCGCGCCGCCGGGATCGGCGACGAGGCGGAACTCGCCACCAAACCCGAACTGGCGCAGACGATGAGCAAAAGAGCCCTCGACGCCGGGGGGCTGCCGTTCCGGTGGTTTACCGGCGACGAGGCCTACGGGAAGGTCGGCAGGCTCCGCATGTGACTCGAATCCCGTGGTGTGGCCCATGCTCTCGCTATCCCGAAGTCACAGATGATGATCTCAATGAAGCTGCGTCAGCGCCGAACCCACGCCGGGATCGCCGACCTGCCCGAAACCGCGTGGAAGCGGATCAACTGCGGCGACGGACCCACGCTCTACGACTGGGCGGTGGTCGACAACCGGGCACTCCGGGAGCTCGGTCGCGGTCACTAGTTGCTCGCCCGACGCTCTAAACCACCAAGGAGACCGGCAAGAACACTACTGCTGTCATGCGACAGATCGAGGTCTCGCGCACGATGGTCTTTGACCCGCAGCGACGGGCCCCGGGCGTAGACCGTGATCAATTCGCCCTACGCCCTGCGCTGTCACCGGAGTCTGACCAATCTCGACAAAGCCCGTGACGTCAACCGTCGCACGCTCGATCTTGAATGCGTCCGCGCAACGGACTCATCGAACGCCTACCGCACACCAACACCTACGTCCACTCCGGCGGCGGGCAGCGCGGCGCGATCATCTACATCAAGGTCCACCCGACCCCTACGTCCACTGCTGGCAGCGAAATACCCGCCCGCACCGCCGGATCTGCGTCAAGCTCTGAAAACCATCGATCACCACATCCGCGACTACGTCGATACAGCACGACTCGCCGTGGTCTGAAAACCGTGAGTGCTAGCGATCAAGGTGCGCTAGCGCCAGACGTCGCGGATGGGGGTCGCCGAGGTCGGTGGGGCGGCCGGGATGGCGCTCGGAGTGCGACTGAATCGTGGAGCCGGTGCGTGCTGCATGGTGTGGTCGAGCTCGATCAACGAGCTGCGCGCCTTGATGTGGGGATGCTCGCTCGCTTCCGCGAAAGTTAGCACCGGAGTTACGCATGCGTCCGTTGCGCCGAACACCCGGACCCATTCGTCCCGTGTCTTCGACCGAAATCGATCGGCGAGTATTCGTTGCAACTCGGGGTGCGTCGAAGTCTCGTACTGCGCGGGTAGCTCCTCGGGGTTCAACCCGAGCCCGCGCAGCAGCTCGGCGTAGAACGGCTGCTCGATCGCTCCCACCGCCACGTACTTCGCGTCCGCGGTCTCGTAGGTGTCGTAGTAGGGGTGCCCGCCGTCGAGCACGTTGACACCGCGCTCGTCCGACCACTGCCCACGAGCGCGCAGTCCCCAGATCATGTGCGAGATCGCGAGGGCACCGTCCACCATCGCGGCGTCGACCACCTGACCGAGTCCGGACCGCTGCCGCTCGACCAGCGCCGCAAGCACACCGACGATCAGCAGCATCGAGCCGCCTCCGAAATCGCCGATCAGGTTCAGCGGTGGAACGGGACGTTCACCGCGTCGCCCGATGGCGTGCAGGACACCGGTGAGTGAAATGTAGTTGATGTCGTGACCGGCGCGTTCGGCCAAGGGCCCGTCTTGGCCCCACCCCGTCATTCGCGCGTAGATCAGGCCCGCGTTGCGGCGACGACACGTGTCGGGGCCGAGGCCGAGCCGCTCAGTCACGCCGGGCCGGAACCCTTCGATCAGCACATCGGCACGATCGACGAGGTCGAGTACCTGGGTGACGTCCGAGTCCTTCTTGAGGTCGGCATGGACCAACGCATATCGGCCGCGCAACTGCTGGTCGTGCGACGCGACGCGTCCGCCACGTTGAACACGGACTACCTCCGCGCCCAGGTCTGCAAGCAATAGCGCTGCGTGCGGGCCCGGCCCGATGCCCGCCAACTCCACCACCCGCAGGCCGGCGAGCGGGCCGGCGCCGGGCACATAAGATCTCTCGTTCATCCAGAACTCCTCACGCCGAACTCGACCAACCGCGGAGACCACAACCCGTTCCGTCGCGTCGCAGCGTTTGCTGACCGCGGAGGGAACCCGACTGCCGACTACCGAACCGGTGACGATGCCCGATCATTGCCTGACGCCTCAAGTAAATACTATACAACTTTCTCGGTGATTGTGCCTTGATCTCGGCGCCGGCCGCGCGAGCCCACATCGGAGTCCAACCTGCAAGGAAGCGGAGCAGCTGATGAATGCGGCCTTCGATGCAGAACCAAGACGAACTGCGAACGTCCGTGTCGTTTCCTCGAAGCGAGGTCTCCCGAATCGGGGGTCCGCCGACTCATGGAGATGGCTAAAGGGTATGAACCTTAGTCTCAGACGGGTGCGGGTTTCAGCATCGCTCCGGCATCGACACGCAGGTTGACTCCTGTCATGTAGCGCGACTGCTCACTGGCGAGGAAGGCAACGACATTGGAGATGTCGATCGGCTCGATATACGGGATCGGCATCGCTTGCATAGCGGGGAACGCATCGACGACGTCCTCGCGGGTCGGCTCCTCCAAGTCGGGGCGGAAGGCCTTGTATACGTCAATGTTGTGCAGGAGCAGAGTGTTGCAGTTGGTCGGGTGGATTGCGTTGAGTCGTATCGATTGTGGAGCAAGCTGCAGGGCCAGCGCCTCGACGTAGCGCGCGATCGTCTGCTTTGCCCACGAGTACCCGGAGCCGCCTGGGCCGAGCTTCTCGGTGGCTCCCTCGATCATTCCGGCGGTCGAGCCGGTCACGATGATCGACGCTCCGGCCTGCAGATGCGGCAGACTGACCGCGACTGTGTTCATCACTCCGATGAGGTCGACATCCGTAGCGTCGATGAACGCCTCGCAGCGCGAGCCCCCTTGACCCGGATAGATCCCCGCGTTGGCGACGACGATATCCAGACGACCGAACGGGGTGAGCCCTTCGGCCACCGCCTCGGTCAGCTGGTGACGGATCCGAACGTCCGCGACGGACGCAACGATTCGCCGGTCGAGCTTTTCGACTTGCCGAACGGTCTCGGCCAGATCGTCCGATGTGGCCAACGGATAGTTGACGGTACCGATCTGATCACAGATGTCGACTGCGATAATGTCGGCACCCTCGGAGGCCAGCCTCACCGCGTGACTGCGGCCCTGCCCTCGTGCAGCCCCCGTTACGAACGCGACTTTACCGTCCAGATTCCCCATCAGATGAACCTCTCAATCTCATTTTCTCGGTGTGGTCCGTGGGCAGACGTTGCGCACCTACAGTCGGGTCGCGCTGTTGGAGCCGTGTCGGTCCCCGCTGCGCTGCGGGTCTGCTTCGATCGCGGGTGACGGAGAGTACTCACGACCAGGTCAGCGTCTTGAGTTCGGTGAACTCGGCGAGACCGTGCTTTCCCCATTCGCGCCCGAAGCCACTCTGTTTGAATCCTCCGAAGGCTCCCCACGTTCCGATCGAGGACGGTGCGCGACCCCATCCCGGTCCCTGGTCCTCTCCTGGCGGCTGTTGTGCAACTGATCCGTTCACCTCGGTCTGAACCGCCATGTATCCCGAGCGGATCTTGCGAGCGACGTTGAAGGCGCGAGTCGTGTTCGCGGACACGACTCCGCCGGCCAGACCAAAGATGGTGTCGTTCGCCAGGTGGACGGCTTCGTCATCCTCGCCGCTATACTCGATCACGGTCAGAACCGGGCCGAAGATTTCCTCCTGCGCGACCCGCATGTCATTGCGCGCATTCATCAGAACCGTGGGTTCGTAGTAGTAGCCGTACTTCATGTGGTCAGGGCGCCTTCCTCCCACAAGAACGCTTGCGCCCTCATCTACACCTGACTGCACCATGCGCTCCACACGGTCGCGTTGCTCGGCCCTGATCAGGGGGCCCAGCGTGGTGCTCTCGTCGCGCGGATCGCCAATCTTGACCGCGGCGTAGGCAGCGTTCACGCCCGCGACGTAGGCGTCGCGCAGATGGGCCGGCAGCAGCAATCTGCTCTGCACGACGCAAGCCTGACCGCAGTGGGCAAGGACGTCCGTGAAGCCTACTGAGGCGGCGTAGTCCTCCGAAACGTCGCCGAGGACCACGCGTGCGCTCTTTCCCCCCAACTCCAGTTTCACTCGCTTGATCGTCGCTGCCGCGTTGGCCATGATGCTCCGGCCGGTCACAGTCGATCCAGTGAACGTGACAAGGTCGACCAACGGACTCGCAGTCAAAAGGTTTCCGACCTCGGCACCGCCCGACACGACGTTGACAACCCCTGGGGGTATGCCGGCATCCGTGGCAGCGCGTGCGATCTCATACGCGTCCAGCGGAGTCCAGGGGTGAGGTTTGAGGACCACAGTGCATCCGGCGGCAATCGCCGGGATCGTCTTGAACAGGTTAATTTGGAACGGGAAGTTGAACGGCGTGATGGCACACACCACACCGGCCGGCTCGCGTACGACGGCAGTGCCTCCCATACCGCTCAGGCCACCGACCGGCAACCCCATCTCGACCCAGTCGAGCGCGCTGTGCAGGTTGTCTCCGTACCAGTGAACCGCATCGACGGCGCCGGCGCACTGGATGAAATCGACGGTGCCGATGCTGTTGCCGCCTACTGTGGCACCCGTCTCGGCCACGATGAGGTCGTGAAGCTCGGGGTGGCGCTCGGTCAGAATGTTCGCCATCCTCTTGATGGCACGTCCCCGTTCGACAGGGGTCGTTTGAGGCCACGGGCCGGTGTCGAATGCTCGGCGTGCGGCCTCTATCGCCCGTCGGGCATCCTCTGCCGTGGCGTCCGGGACCGTACCGATGATCTCTTCGTCGGCAGGGTTGAGAACTGTGATGCGTTCGGCGCTCGAGGATTCCACCTCACGACCGTCGATGTACAGATCATGGTTCCACTTCATCTTCGGTTCCTCCGCCTCGGTTGCCGACCGACCGATCTGCTGTGTCTCGAACTCGTACGGACCGCCGGGGATGGCCACCCGTCTCCAGCGAGGCGGCCCACAGATTGGGCGACTCTCCGCTCCGCACCTGCTCTTCGGCGACGGCGCGCGGGTGGCCGCCAAAGCCAAGGGCGTCGCCGATCACGATCGGCCTCTTTCAACGATCTCCGTCGCGTCTGATCCGCGACGAGGGGTGTGCCGTCCGTCACAGTATTGAAGGACCGCTTCTCTGTCAAGTAAATGCTATACATCTATAGTGAATCGATGCGCACACGGCGTGTGCCCGCTGCCGCGTCGGGGCCGACCACGGTCACCGCTGCGATGTCGCCTTGCTGCGGGGCGTGCCTCCGTGCTGGGCTAGGCCTTCCGCATCACGCTGAAGCCTATTTCTCCTTTCGCCGTTGATCGTTGGGGCCTGGGTCGCCCGTCACCACGCCGCGCATAGCCGTGTCGGCGCGCCGGTCGGCTTGAGCCGCGACAGACCGGAGGCCGTTGTCGAGCGGCAAGCCAGTGAACTGGGGGTTGGGTTCGCCGAACCGCGCTCGTCGAGGTGGTCGGGCGGACATGGGAACAGCGACCGATCATGGGCGTTTTGAACCGGGATCCACTGACGCGGCGACCGGCGCCAGCGGTGCAGGCAGGACCGCAACCGACACCGCCACGAAAGGGGACACATCGTGAGTTCGATCGGCATCGGCCTCCTCCTTCTCCGGATCTGCCTGGGCATGACCATGGCTGCACACGGTTATGGAAAACTCTTCCGCGGAAACGGTATTGCCGGTACCGCCGACTGGTTCGACAGCATCGGCATGCGCCCGGGCAGGGCGCACGCATGGCTGACGGCGCTCACCGAGGTCGGTGCCGGGTTACTCCTCGCGATCGGCCTGCTCACACCGTTCGCCGCGGCGGCGTTCGTCTCGCTGATGATCGCCGCCGCCTGGACCGTGCATCGTGGGCACGGATTCTTTGTCGTCGCCGACGGGTGGGAGTACAACCTGGTGCTCGCCGTCGGTGCGCTGTCCGTCGCCGTCGCTGGCGCCGGGCGCCTGAGTGTCGACTGGGTGATCTTCGGCGGGAATCTCCTGTCGGGCTGGGCCGGCTTCCTCATCGCGGGGATACTGGGCGTTGCGGCTGCCGGCGGCCTGCTCGGAACGTCATTCCGCCCTATCGCTCCACAAGACGGCCTCGAACTGCAACGAGAGTCAGCCTGAAGGATATTCCGAGAACATTCGGCGCGCGAATCCGTATGTGACGTAGTCGCGACCTACGCGCACTCGGGTGGTCGCCTGACTTCAATGAGGGCGGAGGTGATCATGCTGCGGTCGCCAACCATCACCATCACGCGCAGCCCGAACGCGGTGCGCACGGTCTCGACGAGGGGCGGGGTCGGCGGTGTTCCCAAGATCACCAGCACCGCGCGATCGGGCGGCACACCGGGTCGGTCGGCGACCGTATTCGATCGGCGAGAGTCCTTCTTGTCCCGCGCTGCCGGCCGGGACAATCGAAGCGGTACGCGCGGCACCGCCCCGCGCCGCGACGGTGACGACCGGGACAGTGGAGGTGACGCGGTCGCTGCCGCACGGTCACGTGGCCGCGGTCGCCACGCAGGCCGGGCGCTGGGTCTGCTGACGCTGCCTGACCCGGCCGGCCGGGCCGGGGCCTGGCGCTGGCGGTGACCATCGCCCGAGTGACCCGCCTGCCTCGCACCCGGCTGGCTCGCCATATGGCAACCGCCCCAACATCACAGCGAAACCTGCCAAAGACACGCGGAACTCTTGATTACACCAATCGGTGCTTGGCTGCGACTTCCCGCAGCCCACCCCACAGAACCGGAATCGACCGCCGCAAATTCGGTCTCGAGCTGGCACTTTTGAGGGGAATTCGAGATTCGATTGAGTTTCTCCATGCACGGACCGCTTGCCGCAAAGTTGGCCTCACCTGGCCACCAGTTCTTTCAGTCGATATTCACACATTCCGATGCAGTAGAGACAAAGGAACGCACGCGTCTCCCCCGGCTCGTGGGCTTCGAGGGCTCAGCTTTGCTTGCGGGATCCACCAAGATCAACCGAAGCTCAGATCAGATCACGCACGCCAGCTCACGCCAGGTGAACCCAGATTCCAATCAGCACCGGATCAAAGAAATCTGTCGCCGACGCTCCGAACACCCGATAAACGTAGGCATCAACGCCTTAATACTGTATAGTACTCACTTCATGAAGGTTCTGTGATAGGAGGCTCGAGTTGTCCATTGACCGTCGAGGGCGTACTCAGGGCGACTATCGCCTTCCATATCGCTGGCACTTCGATTCGGTCGCCGAAGCAGAGGCCCTGGCGCGCAAAGTCCTTCCCCGCGCTATGTATCTTCGCCTCAATAGCGGTGCTGGCGAGAGCCGAACGATGCGGGCAAACGGACAAGCATACGGTGACGTGACATTCCGCCCACGAGCGGCGACCGTCCCGCCGATCCGCGCGACATCGACCACCATTCTCGGCGTTCCGATCACTGCACCGGTATTGTTGGCGCCGGTCGGCGCCCTCAGGCTGCAGCACCCCGAAGGGGCCGCCGCAGCAGTGGACGCGGCTGGGCAGTTCGGCACAATCTGCGCCATCAGCCCGGCCTCGGGACACTCCTTCGACGAGCTTGCATCGAGATCCGGCGCCACACCACTATGGTCCCAGGTCACCACGGCGATCGGAGGTCGAGATGGCGCCGAGAAGCAGATCGCCACGGTGCACGACCTGGGATACCACGCGCTCGTTGTGACTGTAGATTCAGCGCTGCGCCCCAAAGTTCCACCGATTCGATTGAACACCCGCACGGTCGTCGGATTTGCGCCCGATCTCATCCGTCACCCGCGTTGGACGGCAAAGTTTGTGCGGGATGGAATGCGTTTGGGCGTCGCGAATCGGGCCGTCGGAGCCACACCCGATCCCGACGCTCGCCCGCTTGCATGGGATGACCTACGTTGGATGTCCGAGTTGTGGCGCGGGCCGATCGTAGTCAAGGGCATTTTGACGGCCGATGATGCCCGACGAGCAGTTGATCTCGGCGCTGCAGCGATCGTCGTCTCCAACCACGGCGGACTCACCCTCGACGATGTTCCTGCCACTCTCAGCGTGCTGCGGGAAGTCGTCGAGGCGGTGAATGGACAAGTGCAGGTACTTATCGACGGTGGAATCCGTTCCGGCAACGATGTCGTCAAGGCGGTGGCGCTCGGTGCTGACGCTGTTCTCGTCGGCCGCGCCTATGTGATGGGTCTCGCTGCGGGTGGCGCCGCCGGCGTCGGGCGTGTCCTCGATATTCTTCAGGATGATATCCAGCGTGCGCTGGCGTTTCTCGGCTGTGCGTCGATTGATGAAGTCGACCTTTCGCACGTCCGAATTCCTGCAGACTGGGCCAGCATACGTAGCGAACTCAATTGACGAAGGGGTCGAAAGTGGTATCGAACATGACCGATGAGGTCCGAGTCGTAGTAACTGGCCACGATGGCCAGGGGCGCAGTGTAGTTCGTGACGATCGTCCGGTGCGCCGATTTCCGGTCCCGTCCGCGGGAACCGTTTTCCATCTGCTTTGGGGTGCTGATTCGTTGCCGCGCTTTCCGGACGACGGTGGCGCCGACGACAGTGTCGTGCCCTTCCCTCCGGTGGGCGGGATCAGATTCGTTCAGATGATGGTTCTGCCTGACGGGAAGGCCGACGACGCAACCGATAACGTTGAGAACGTGCATCTCGCCGAGGGTGAGAGGCCGGGAATGCATACCACCGCGTCAGTCGACTGCTGCGTAGTGATCGAGGGCGAGGTCTGGCTCGAACTTTCGGACGGCGTCGAGGTGCACCTCAGGCAGGGTGACAGCATCGTGCAGAACGGGACCATGCACGGATGGCGCAACCACACGGATCAGGTCGCTCGAGTTGGGGTGTTCCTCGTGGGTACCGAGCACGACGGCCTCGCACCGCGCGCGTGACCAAACGCGGACGCCCTGCGCCTCCGATCTCAGTTCGGACTATGGCGCAGGGCGTCTGCGTTTGGTTCGAGGCCTACCAAGCGAACGACAGACCCAGGTCCACTGGCAGTACGATACCCGTGACATAGCGTGCCTCGTCGGATGCGAGATAGGCTACTGCCGCGGAGATGTCGGCCGGCTCGATCCAGGGTTCATCGAGGGGATGCATCTTGCGCATCACGTTTGCGGCGTCTTCGACGGTCGGGTTCTCCTTGTCTGGGCAGAAGATTTGATACAGCCGATCGTTCAGAACGAAGTCGGTGGGGACAGCAGTTGGGGCCACACAGTTGATTCGAATCTTGTGTGGCGCCAGATCATTGGCCATCGATTTCATCATTCCGATGACTCCGGTTTTTGCCGCAATGTACGGAGCCAGCTGGGGGGCCGCCTTGATCGCGGCCGCCGAGCTCGTCATTACGATTGAGCCACCACGGCCCGCGTCGATCATCGAAGGGACCGCTGCTGAGACCGTGTTCCATACTCCGGTCAGGCATACTGCGAGAACATCATCCCATTCTTGCTGCGACACCTTCCAAAACGGAAGCGAGTTGATACCGATCCCCGCGTTGGCGATCACGATATCGATCTTGCCGAACATGCTGAGTCCCTCATCCACAATTGTGGTGATCTGCTCACGATCGCGGACGTCGGCCCTGCCCGCGACGATCTTACCTCCGGCGGCCTCGACCAACCTGACCGTCTCGTCGAGATCTTCTTGGGTGGCCTGCTTATAGGGGACGGTGTCGTATGTGCACAGTCCGTCGAACCCAATGATCGAAACACCCTCCGACACAAGACGAAGTGCGTGAGAGCGACCTTGCCCACGCGCGACGCCGCTTACGAGTGCGACCTTGTCCGTCAACCTTCCCATGACCACTCCCTCTGGTGCTGTATCCATTTGCTTGCTGTGTTTGCTGTGTTGTTCTCAACCCGGCGGTTCGCCTCAGGGCAGTGATCGCGGGGCCTGTGCGTCAACCCGTAAGATCCGCACGCCACCTCTCGATTCGCTGATCGAATCGGTCGCGCGACCCGGGATGGGGGGCGAGCAGGAATCGCCCCTCTTCTACAGCTGCCACAGTCGCTTGAGCCACCTCCGATGCTTGGGCGAGCTGCCCGGTGGACGCCGCGAAGGTTCCAGGGTTCGAGCGCGGGTCCACCCCGCGGTCCGCTTTGGGTCTGAGGTGCGCGGGACGGTCCCGCGGACCGTCCGTCATCAATCGAGTCAGTGTCGGTCCTGGGCACAGGACGGTGACGCCGACATCGATGCCTCGCTCGGCGAGGTCTAACGCCAGCGTCTCGGAGATCGACACGACTGCGTGCTTGGCCGCGTTGTACGGGCCATTGAGGGGGACACTCGCAATTCCTGCCATTGACGCGGTGTTGATGACGTGACCGGATCCCTGGGATACCAGATGTGGCACGAAGGAGGAGATCCCGTGGATGACACCCCACATGTCAACGCCGAGGAGCCACTTCCATTCGACGTGCTCGAATTCCCACAGGGGCATATTCTTGCCGACGGTGCCGGCGTTGTTGCAGACCACATCCACTCGGCCGAAGTGCTCGAGCGTCCTAGCGGCGAGGCGATCGACGGCCTCCGGATCGGTCACGTCGGTGGGGACTGTCAGGACCCTACCGGGCTGCCCGTTCAGCCCTTCCGCGGCGGATGCGAGTGCTGCCTCATCGATATCGCTAATCACGACGTCGAGGCCGCGCTGCGTGAATTGCTCACACAGCGCGAGGCCGATGCCGCTTGCGCCACCGGTGACTACCGCAACCTGCCCTGCTGTCAATTTCACGATTCAACTCCATTGTTGTCGTGGCTCGAACACCTTGTCGAGTACCGTGTCCAACTATGCGTCACGCGCGCTATCCGGGCGACGCCGTTCGAACTCGGACCTGACTGACGAGATTCGAACCTCTCGGACGGCGAGTGGGGCGATAGGCGCCCCGCACCGACAGATCGCCGTGGCCCTCCGAGTGCGGCACCGACCTCGGGGTTGCCGAGATCTGTGGTGATCGCCGCCCGAACGGGCATATGTTTCGGCGCTTTGGACCAAAAGAACTTCCTATCAAGTAAGTAACAACTATACTAGTATGACCCATTGGCGCAAGGCTTGCGCCTCTACCACGGCACGTATATAGAGTATCTACTTACCTTTACCTGATAAGGGTCGTTCCCGCCGACTGGACCGGAACACCGAAGACGTATTTCTCGGAGAAATGAGGGTGTGGTGGACTATTCGATCTGTCTGGCCACGACAGGAGCCGGGCTGTGGACGAGTCACGATGGTGGCAAGAGTTGGATCCTGTCGCATTGCGACAATCCGAAGTATCCCTACGAACTGTGTGTCCGGGCGATTACCGCGTCCCCTGATGGTTCCGGCGCGGTGTGGGCGACGATCGATTCCGAACGCGGCGAGGACATTCTGGCCCGGAGCGTCGACCGCGGCGAAACGTACCAGTACGTGGGTGTTCCGGCCCAGGGTAGGCAGGTACTCAGCCTGGCCGTCGACCCGCACTCTCCACGGACAATCTTGGCTGGCACACGGCCGGGCGGAGTCTTCCGCAGCACCGACGGCGGTGTTAACTGGACCGAACTTCCCGTCGGAGTGTCGCCGGAATGCAGCATCGGTGCGACCCGGGTGACTGCGATCCGATACACCGATGTCCCCGGCGAAATCTGGGTGTCGGTCGAGATCGACGGGCTGTACCACAGCACAGATGGGGGTGGGAGCTGGCGACGGTTCGAGGTATCCGGAGGGCAGGTACTCCTCGGTGAGGGTGAGATCTGGAAGGACGAACGCCACGCCGACATACACGATGTGGTTGCCGGACGCAGCGCCGACGGAAGGCGCAGCGTTTTCGTTGCCACCCCGATCGGGTTCTTTGCATCCGACGACGGCAATCGTACGTGGCGGTGCACGCGGTACCCGGTCGACGACACGTACGAGTCATCGCTTTTCTATACCCGCAGCCTCCACGCCAATGCCGCCGAGCCTTCCGTGCTGGTCGTGGGCGTGGGCCGTCGCCCACCGGACCACGGGTCGCTGGGCGCGATTCATCGCAGCGAAGACGGCGGCCTCACCTGGCGGCCGGTCAGCCCGGTCCTGCGCTCGGTCGTGTGGAAGATCGCCGGACACCCGCACGACGCCAACGTGCTCGCTGCGGTCACGCTGTTCGGACAGGTCGCGACCACGACTGACGGCGGCTCGTCGTGGCAGCTATGCGAACGTGAGTTCGGCGAGATCCGCGGCGTGGCAGTGGTCGGGTCATGAACGTATGCCTGGTATCGGACCTGACGTCTGTCCGATGGCAAGACAACTCCCCCCGCCTGAACGGTCGTCGAGGCACCGCCTTTGGGCCGTTCTCGACGATCCCTGAATCCGAGGTGATGAACGCATGAAGGTCCAGGACTCCGCGGTCGCCGACCGACCTGAGTCGGTCGCATCCGCGATTGCTCACAACAGTGGCGGCCTCTACATCGGGGGCAAGTGGACGCCCCGGTCGACCGCGGCGACGACGCCTCTTGTCGCGCCGGCCACCGAACAGATCTACGCGCACGCCGTCGTCCCGACGATCGCCGACGCTGACGCTGCGGTCACTGCGGCTCGCCGAGCATTCGAGACGGGTACGTGGCGTACGACTCCCGTTGCCGAGCGGGTTGCCGTCATCGACCGAGCGTGCGCCCTCATCGCCGAACGAGCAGGCGTTATCGCCGAGATCGCCGCGCATGAGATGGGTGCACCAGTCCAAGTGACCCGAATGATGACAGGCGTCGTCCTCGACGTCGTCCGCGGGATGGGTGAGCAGGCCCGATCCGTTCCCGACGTCGAGCCGGGCACTGGGCTGTGGGACTTCGAGATCCAGCGCGATCCCGCGGGTGTCGTGGTGGACATCGTTCCGTGGAACAGTCCATTCACGGCCACGATGATGAAGTCCGCGCAAGCCCTGCTCGCCGGTTGCAGCGTGATCAGTAAGCCGCCACCAACCGCACCGTTTGCAGTGGTGGAGTGGGCGCGGGCCCTCGAACTCGCTGGTCTGCCGAATGGCGTCTACAGCGTCCTTGCCGCCGATCCGTCAGTCGCCGAGCACCTGGTGGCACACCCCGGGGTGGACCTCGTCGTGTTCACCGGTGGCACCGGGGTGGGACGGCGCGTGGCCGAGCTGTGCGGGCGCAACCTCAAGCGGGTCGTTCTCGAACTCGGTGGCAAGTCAGCGGCGGTCGTGCTCGACGATGCCGACCTGCGACTCGCGGTGGACAGCGTCGCGGCAAGCGTGTATTTCAATTCCGGCCAGATCTGCAGCGCGTTGTCCCGCCTCGTGATTCCCGCTCACGCGGTCGACGACGTCGTCGAGATGCTCCGTGTGAAGGCCAACAGCGTCGTAGTGGGTGATCCGCTCGCGGACACGACGACGATGGGCCCGATGGCCACCCGCGAACATCATCAAAGGGTTCTTCAACGAGTCCGCGAGGGACGCGAGGAGGGCGGCCGGTTGGTCTACGGCGGCGAACGACCGACCGAGCCGGCGCAGGGGTGGTACGTGACGCCGACGCTGTTCGTGGGCGACAACTCGTTGTCAATCGCCCGCGAGGAGATCTTCGGTCCGGTAGTGACGATCCTGCCGTACGATCACGCCGACGAGGCGATCACTATTGCGAACGACTCCCCCTTTGGGCTCGGCGGGAGCGTGTTCTCCCGCGACGACGAGCGCGCCCGAGCAGTCGCCGCACAATTGGACACGGGCAGCGTCACTATCAACGGGTACACCACGAATCTGCTTGCACCGCGTGATCCACACAAGGACTCCGGAATCGGTTCGGTGACCGGGGCAGCGGGATATCAAAATTTCCGGACCAGCCGACTGGTCAACCTCCGCGCCGGCGGCCGCGCGTGGCGGCCGACGGAGCTCTTCGCCGACGCCGAGTAATGCACACCGGCCCGGAGCGCACCCGAGCCACAGCGGCACGAGTGGGTGACTGTAGTCCGACGCCGTACGGCAACACTGCTCGATCGGACCCACAAATCAGGCTCGACGGGAAGCCGTCGAGGACAACAAAGGAGAAACGTTCGTGTACATCACACTGTCGCGCTTTCGCGTCGAAGGGGATGGCCAGGCGTTCGACAATTGGCTACTGCCCTTGGCTGACAAGCAGCGCGCTTTACCCGGAAATGTCATGTATCAGGTATTGCATGACCCGCATGACCCGCAGGCGCGCGTGCTGACCGAGGTTTGGGAGACCGAGGACGACCACATCGCCCACCTGACCGACCCTGATCACGTCGAGATCATCGCCATGGGGTCAGAACATGGAATGCGCGATGTTTACGTCCATCACTGGAGCCGTGCTGAGGGGCATATTGAACGCGGTCGCGGACGCACCGAGCACCGGCTCGCCGATCGCGACGAACGGTCCGACATGTACCACTTGATCGACGAGCTCCGCACCGCGCGAGGACTTCCCACCAGCTGATTCACGATCACCGGCATCGAGCGCCGTTTGTAGCTGGGCGAGGTGGATGGACGGGCGGGATAAGACTTCAGTGTCCCATCACCATTGGGCGCCGGCGCCAGGTACATCCTGGCCCCGCCCGCCTTCATCTCGAGCGGCGCGGGCTCTCGTCATGGATCGGAGGACATCGGCTGAACGCATACACGCACCGTCCGTTGCCGAGCGATTGGCCGGGAGTACCCGGCTGGCGCTTACTGATCGTCAGCGGTGGATGCGCGGTCACCTGCCAGCCACGCCCGAATCTGGTCCTCGAAGCCCAACAGTTGATCCCCGGCGGCACCGTGCCGGTTCGGACGGACCGTGCGCACCGCCTCGATCACCTGCCGATAAGCGAGTCGTCCAGCGCCTCGTTCCTGTCGATGCGCTGCAGACCCGCGGCCTCGGCATACCGGCGCGCCTTACGCAGGCACCCAGCACTGCTCCGCAATTGTGCCCACCCCCACCGGGATCCAGGCACCCGAGCCTGACCCTGGAGCACATCTTGACGTGTCGTTCCCATTGACCTCCCGAAACGCCATGCCGATCCCTCCGTACCGGGAATACCGCCGCGACGACCCGAACCTTCCGACGGGATTCCGACGCGGCGCCGAGATAGTCCCATGACACTGGCAGAAATCAGGCCAGAACGATCCCACCCTTATGTCCGGCGACACCATCGAGTTCCCAAGGAAGATTCATGACGACCAGGGAGACAAGGCTGGATCCGCGGTCTACCGCGCTACTTGTCCTCGACATCCAGGACGGTATCGTCGCGTCATTGCCCGATCCGCAGCCGTTGCTCGACTCAGTTTTCCGGGCGATCACTTGCGTGCGGTCCGCAGGCGCCACGGTAGGCTACGTGCGGGTGGCGCTGACCGAACGGGACCGCACCGCCGTTCCCCCGACGAACATCACATTCACCGCCATTGCCAGGACGAAGAAACTGGTCGAGGGCGACCCGTCTACGGGTATAAGCAGCCGCGTAACCCCTGCGCCAGGTGATCTGGTTGTCCGCAAGACACGGATCGGGGCGCTGTCCACCACCGACCTCGACGACCAACTCACGCTTCGGGGCATCACAACCGTCATACTTGCCGGGATCAGCACGGGCGGTGTCGTACTCAGCACGGTCGCAGACATGGCGGACCGCGATTATGGCGTGTACGTCCTCAGCGACGCCGTCGCCGACATGGACCCCGAAGTCCATCGGGTTCTCGTTGAGAAGGTCTTCCCTACCCGGGCGCGTGTCATCAACGTCGACAGGCTACTCGACCTACTCACCTGACTCTGAACCATACTTGGATCCGACCTGCTTAACTCGCTCGCCGATCGACGTTCCACCATCCGCGCGGCGCGCAGGACACCCACCGTGGAGTCGGTGTATCTACGCAACGTACCGATGTGTATTGCCTTGCTCTAGAGGACTTCCGACTTCTGTTCAGGATGCCGCCATGATGCTTGGCGGCATAGCGCAATCCCAAGTAGCTGAGAAACTCAGCTAGAGCGCGAAGCGGCGTAGCCGGATTCTGGGTCAAGTTTGCGGTGCTCGGGTCGCGTTTGGCCGCTTGTGTATTTCAGGCTTCGAATTGCGCTGCGGCGGTGAGGAGATCGACCCATCCCGAGACTGGGGGCGTCGAGCATCTGCGTCAAGGACAACTCCGCCAGCAGGATGGACAGGTCGTAGCGGTAGCCTGCGTCCCGATCGGCATCGGTGAATGGACCCAACAGAATCGCCAGCCACTTGCGCAACAGCGCGTCGACCCGGGTGTCGCACCTCCCGACAAACCCAAACTGTGCATCGACGGCCACCACCGAGCCCGACGTCAGACGGGCGAAGGGCGGGCTAGTGTCCACCGCACTCGCCGCCGTACGCCCCCAATCTACAGCAGGCAATCTGCGACCGGTTGACCGATCTCGACCCCAAGGACGAACGGGCCGAAGTCGGCGTCGATGCAGTCGATCCGATGCCATCCGGTCGCAGGTTGCTCGGCGATCGCACTTTGGGCGCGGCACTGACGCAGCTCCACCCAGCTGACCCTCTGCGATGTCGGGATGGCGAGGCCGTTGGCCACACCGCGGGATTCGATCCACATCGGAGCCTGCCTACCTGCGCGTAGGCCTCGTCGCCGGCTCCGCCATCCGAAAGCCACACTCGAGTCGAGAGTTTGTTCGATCATCGATTGTGCCAGTTCGAGTTTCGAAGGCAACCTCAGCGCCGATTCCGGCCGCCCGGCCGCGATCTCCGGCAGATCAGTGCTTGCCGATAACGACTGGGTCGTCGAGCGATGCAGTGCCCTCCCCGGCGCGGATGTTCGATGCCACCAGATACTTTCCTGTCTCGACGATCTCGATATTCTTGCCATCGGGGTCTTTCAGGATCATGAATTTCGATCCCGCAACAGGTCCGTGTTCGGTCACCTGAGGCTTTGCGTGGATCGTGTATCCCTTTGCCGTCCACTCGTGGTATGCCGCATCGATGTCTTCGACCGACAGGCAGGGGTATGCATAGCCGATGTCGTCCTGTCGTCCGTCGAATTCAGCACGACGGACAGGGTGGAACTCAATCAGCTCGAAGATCACATCCCCGATGGCTAGGAGCGCAACTCGCTGCTCATGTTCGGGCAGGCCGAGGGCCTGAGCCGTGTCTGCTCCCGACTTCACGTGCAGAGCCATCCCGGGGACCACGCCGAACGCATCCTCGAAGAACGCGAGAGTGCGCTCAAGACTTGTAACGGTGATGCCGATGTGATGGAACTTGACTTGCACTGCCATCTTTCACTCCAGTCTTCGGTGATATCTACTTTTGACAGACGATCGGGATATGGGCTGTGGACTCCCGAACGTTGCGAATTCCGTTGTCACAAATCCAGTACGAGACGTGGGGTCTTCGACCGTCCCACGCAAATCATCATGGTGACGCCCTCTGCTCGTTCTTCCGGGGACAGCAATTCATCGTGATGTTCGGGTCGCCCCGCGAGTACCTTCGTTTCACATGCCCCGCAGATACCCTGTTCACAGGAGAATTCAACATCGCCGATTGCATCGATCACAACATCAAGAATCGATCGGTCTGCCGGCACAGTGACCGTTACTCCGGACCGACGAAGTTCCACCTCGAACGCTTGCCGCTCCCCCTGCGGCTCGTCGGGCGCGACGAACCGCTCGATGCGTAGCTCGATGTCGTCGCGGGTCGCCGACACTTCATGCTCGATCGCCGCCAGCATTGGTGCTGGTCCGCAGCAGTACACTGCCGCCCCCGCGGGGGCGTCTCGCACAACCGCTCGCAGATCTGGGAATCCTGCCTCGTCCTGCGGGACGAGCTCGACGCGGTCGCTACCCAACGCGGTGAGGTCATCGGTGAATGCCATTCGGTCGAGGGAGCGCCCCCCGTAGACAAGACGCCACGGCAAACCACGTGCTTCGATCTCTCTTACCATTGCGGAAATTGGGGTAATTCCGATTCCACCGGCAACGAACACATATTTCTCTGCGTTGACCAGGGGGAACCGGTTTCGTGGCGGACGGATCCCCACAATCGCGCCGGGCAGCAGGTGCTCGTGAACCTCCATCGATCCGCCACGGCCATGGTCGACCCGGTGTACCGCGATTTGATACGCGCCAAGGCGGCTCGGATCACCGCACAACGAGTACTGGCGGGTTAGCCCCGACGGAAGTACGAGATCCACGTGTGCGCCCGGCGACCATGGGGGTAGCTGTGAACCGTCAGTGGGGCACAATTCCAGCGCGACGACATCCAATGCCACGTGTTCTCGACCGACGACTTCAACCGGAACCACCGCATTGGCCTTGGTCAGGTCGTCGGAAGATCCCTTGTCGATCACGCTCACACCACCACAATCTTCTTCGAGAAGTCGCGAATCACCACAATCTCCTTAGGGCTTCCCTCCGGCATCGCAGGGCGAACAGTGCGCCCGGCCCAGCGGCTAGCCGCGGAGTCGGCGCGGGAGTTCCGGATCTCTCCCAATTCAGATTGGTTAGTACTTACTACATTAAGTGGCCGATACCACACCGTCAAGGCCCTCACCGCCATGCTGGCGCCTTCAGGACAGCAGTTGATCGCGGCGAATCTTGCCCAGATCGTTGCGTGGCAGCGCGTCGACGAAACGAACCTCGGTTGGCCGCTTGTACGGTGCTAACCGCTCTGCTGCCCAGTGGATCACATCGTCAGACGACAGCCCGTCAGCAACGACGAATGCAACGACCGACTCACCCCACTCTTCGGATGGCCGGCCAGCGACTGCCGCCTCGACCACGGCTGGATGGCGACCAATCACTTCCTCGACCTCGCGGGGATAGACGTTGTAGCCTCCCGAGATGATGAGCTCCTTCGAACGCCCCACGATGGCGAGGTAGCCGTCGGCGTCGAACTCCCCCAGGTCACCAGTCCGGAACCAGCCGTCGTGCGTAAAGGACTCCGCCGTAGCAGTCGGGTTGTTCAGGTATCCGCCGAACACACTCGGTCCGCGCAGCTCGATCTCACCCGCACCGCCCAGGCCATCGGTTGCGAGGCGCACCTCGACACCGGGGAGTGGGGTCCCCACTGTCCCCGGCTTACGCTCGCCGTCATACGGATTCGATATCGTGATGACTGTCTCCGTCATTCCGTACCGTTCGAGGACGTGCTGGCCGCAGCCACTCTCGATTTGAGCATGAAGCTGCGCAGCGAGTGGAGCGGATCCGGATACGCACAGTCTCAGTCGACGCAGCGCGGGGAGATGTGGTCCATTCGCGAGCCTGTGGTACATGGTGGGTACGCCAAAGAACATCGTGCCGCCCGCCTGTGCTGCGTCCGCGACAGCTTCCGGGGAGAACCTGGGAATCAACCCTATTGACGCTCCTGACACCAACGAGCCGTTGATACCCATCCCGAGCCCGTGCAGATGGAACAGGGGCAGCGCGAGGATGAGTCGGTCATCTGGGCTCCACCGCCAGGCCAGCCGGACCGACTCGGCCGACGCGAGCAGGTTTCCGCTGGTCAGTACTGCGCCCTTGGGCGCGCCGGTCGTCCCCGAGGTGTGACAGATCAACGCTGGCGTGTCGCGATCAGCGACGTCGAGTGTGGGCACGCCACCGCCGGTGGGCAGGCGAACATCGCATCCGGTGATGACAATCGGCTCGGTCGACGCTTCGGATACCAGTTGTCCCCGTCGCTTATCGTCGACAATAGCGGCACGTGGCGTCGTGTTTTGGACGACGTGTCGGATCTCAGTCGGCCCGTACGCCGTGTTTACTGGCACAACCACCAAGGACATTCGGTGCGCGGCAACGTACGCCACGAGCATGTCGATCGAAGGACCGGACGAGAGGATGAGCCGATCACCAGCGACCAGACCGGCAGATGCTAGTCGGGCCGCCACGGCGGCGGATCGTTCCTCGAGTTCGTCGGCACGAATCTGCGAGCCGTCCTCGGTTCGGGCGACCACCGCACGGGGATTCTCCAACCATCGCGCGCGCCACGCACGCGGCAGCGATTCCTCGCTTAGCACGTCAGTGGCCAACACGTCGAGCGGTAGGTGCCGGGCCGTGGCCGTAGTGGCCGGCCGGACATGTGTCACGGTTTCCATCGGTGTGCATCCTCCACGCAATTTGTTTAGCACTCACTATCGATGATGTCCATTGAACGGCGAGAGTTGGTTCGATAGAACTTGCTGGCCCCACATCGAAGGGCCCGAAAGGGCTGGACTACCGCTCAGATAAGTATGTATAGTACAGACTCCAGCAAAGGAGGTTGGGGTGTTCAAATTCGTCGCCTTCGATCAGGCCGGCTACGTCCGGGAAGATGCCCATGGCTTCGACAGCCACGTCTTCTTCGGGGACCGCAAGGCCGAGGGGCCCGGTCCGCAGATCTACATCAACGCGGTCGACCCAGGTGTCAAACTCGCCGCACATTTCCATCGCATCGATCAGTTCCAGGTCTTCTTCGGCACCGAAGGGGCGGTGTTCCAGCGCAAGCCTATTCCGTCGGTGTTCGTGCACTACACAGATGCATACTCGTCCTACGGTCCATTTTCCGCCGCACAGGACGCGCCGTTGCTATATGCAACAATCAGGGCGAAGTCCAGCAACTATGGCGGTGTCATGCCGGGCGCACGCACCGAGCGACCGCACGTCGGCCGGCGCCAGCTATCGAAGTCTGTGGATGGTTGGCAACCGAGCGGCCTCCCCGGAACCGGCGCCTACGATACGGTCGAGATTTTCCCATGCGACCAGGACGGTCTCGCGGCAACACTCGTGCGGCTCGGTGCCGGGGCGACGTACGCTACCCCGTCGACGTCCGCAACGGCTGGCCGCGCGTGGTGCGTACTCGCCGGTGACATCCTTACGTCCGACCAATCAAAAGGCCCCCGATCGATCGGCTGGCAGGAACACTCCGACGATGACGATGTCGCGACGCTCACCGCAGGCGCGGACGGCGCGAGTCTTCTCGCGCTCGACTTTCCATGGCCCGCCACCGACGCCGTGACGGTGGATCCGACCTAGCGGATCCGTATTTGTGATGCCGTCCGCCCGATCAGTCCGGTAGGACGGCGTCACTGTCGCGTGTGCACAACCGGAGGGTGTACCCCGCCAATCCCCCTGCCACGACCGAGAGGACCCCGATGAGTTTGCCCGTCTCCCTGAGCAGAGGCCTACGCCTGCCCGTAATTGCCTCACCGATGTTCATCGTGTCAGGACCCGAACTAGTGGTCGCGCAATCGACTTCCGGTGTCGTCGGCTCCATCCCGTCACTCAACGCGCGACCCCAGGCCGTACTTGCAGACTGGCTCGCCCAAATCGGGGACGATCTGGCGGCACACGACGCCGCTCACCCCGACCACCCATCCGCGCCCTACGCAGTCAACCTGGTCGTGCATCGCAGCAACGACCGCCTCGACTCCGACCTGGATACCATCGTCCGTCACCGAGTCCCGATCGTCATAACCTCACTCGGCGCCCGTCCGGAGGTCAACGATGCAATCCATTCGTACGGCGGGGTCGTCTTGCACGATGTCATCAACAATGCATTCGCACATAAGGCCGTCGAGAAGAATGCCGATGGCCTGATTGCCGTCGCGACAGGAGCGGGCGGACACGCAGGCACGCAATCACCGTTCGCACTGTTACAGGAGATCCGCGAATGGTTTGACGGGCCACTCGTGCTGTCGGGTGCGATCTCGCACGGGCGCGCGATACTCGCAGCCCAAGCCGCAGGCGCGGACCTTGCTTACATCGGCTCGACCTTCATAGCGACCGACGAGGCCAATGCCGATATCGCGTATAAGCAGATGATCGTAGACTCCACCGCTTCCGACATCGTGTACTCGAATCTGTTTACCGGTATCCATGGGAACTATCTGCGGCCGAGCATCCTCGCGGCCGGTCTCGATCCCGACAACCTGCCCTCCTCCGACCCGACCGCCATGAACTTTGCGGAGAAGTCGCAGGTGAGTATCGTCAGTGAATCGAAACCGTGGCGCGATATCTGGGGTGCTGGGCAGGGCATCGGCGCGGTCAATTCAATTCAGCCAACCGCCGCTGTCGTGGACAGGCTGGTCGACGAGTACGCCGAGGCACGGCGTCGATTGGTCGGCAGCAGCGAGTACGGGTGCCTGACGCAACCGTCCTGACCGAGCATTTCAGAGGAACTGACGGCACCGCCCCGGATGGGGACGGTGCCGTCAGTCGTTGGGGCATCCGACGAAACTGCTCGACAAGGGGAAACCGAAACGACGCCTCATCCCTGCCGGCTTGGGATGAGGCGTCGTTGGGTGTGGCTGTCGAGGACCTCAGTGACGTCGGCTCGGTGCTACAACCTGCGTGAGGCGATGCATCCAGCTTCCGGAGGTGGGCATCCCCGACCGTGCAACGCGCACGGATTGGAACCCGACCGCGATCAAGAGCGCAACTCCGTTTGCTACCTCGGTCACCCAGAACGGCGCGCCACCGAGTTCGAGCCCTTTGACAACGATCGCGAGGGTGTAGACCGCGAGCAGTGTGCCCCACACGTTGTAGGTGCCAGGTTTGACCTGGGTGGAGCCGAAGAACATCGCGGCCGCCGCCGGGAAGAGATAGTGCGGGCCGATTGCAAAGTCTCCGGTACCCACGCGTGAGGACACTAGGACGCCTGCGATTCCTGCGAGCAGCGCGCTGGCGACGAACGTCAGGAAGATCAATCGTCGCACCTGCAAACCTGCCAATCGCGCCGCCTCGGTGTTCCCGCCAATGGCGTAGAGGTAGCGGCCGAGTGGGGTGTGACGGAGCACGTACCACAGCACGACAGCGATGATGATCAGATAGTAGAAAACTACTGAGACACCGAAGATCTCGTTCTGCGAGAGGGCGAGGAAGCTCTGGGGCAATCCGAAGATCTGCTGGCCATTGAACGCTGCCGACCCGACTGCCTCAATCATCGACATCGTCGCAATTGTTGCGATCACTGATTCGATGCGGATGACGGTGATCAGGAATGCGTTCAGCACACCGATCAGTGAGCAGAAGGCGAGCGCGATCACGATCGCCGCCGGCCAGGGCACGCTCCCGCTGGTCATCAGCCACGCGCAAACGAGCGAGCTGACGCCGACCGTCGCACCTACGGTCAGGTCGAAGTTGTGCGTCGTGTAGGGGATAAGGAAGGCCAGCGCGACGAGGGCCGTGATCGCCTGCTGGTACAGGAGCGATTTGAAGGTCGTCTCTGTGTAGAAGAGATCGGGAATCCAGAACGCGAACACGATCATCGCGAAACCTGCGACATACAGTGCGCTGACTTTACTCGGCGAGAGTGCGGACAGGACTTGCGACAGTGTCTTCCGCGGTGGCGATGGTGTCTTCGCGCGGCGATCGGGCAATGTATCAGTGGTGGACGTCGTTGTGGAGTCGTTGACGAGGTGTTCGCTCATGATGACCTATCGGAGAGTGCCGGGCCGGTTCGATGTGTTCAGGAGGCGCAGGAGGCAAGCAATTCGTGCTGGTTGAGGCGATCGCCGGACAGCTCGTCGGCGACCTTTCCTCGGCGCATGACGACAACGCGATGGCATACGTCCGGCAAGTCTTCAGGCTCTGCAGTACACAACAGGACCGCTGTGCCGTTGGCGGCCGATTCGCGCAACAGTTCGTAGATGGCGCTTTTCGCGCCCACGTCGATCCCCTGGGTCGGCTCGTCGAGGACGAGCACCTTCGGGTCGAGGCGTAGGGCTCTTGCGAGCAGGGCTTTCTGCTGGTTGCCGCCGCTGAGGGTCGAGATAACTCGCTCTGGGTCGGAGGGTCGCAGGCCGACTGCGTCGATCCATTTTCGGGCTTCATTCGTCTCGGTCGCCCGACTGAGTGTCGCGTGGCGCCAGAGCGAACTCAGCTGGGCCAGTGTGATGTTCTCGCGAACCGTGAGATTCGGTATCACGCCGCGGCGCAGCCGGTCGCTCGGAACGACGGCGATGCCCTGATTTATCGATCGCCGAGGTGAATCCGCCGTGACCGGATGCCCGGCGATCTCTACCACTCCACTTGTTCGTGGATTGGCGCCGAAGACTGCGTCGGCGAGGAGCTCGCGGCCAGACCCCAACATTCCTGCCACACCGACGATTTCACCGAATCGTACGTCGATGTCGATGCCCTCGAGCCCGGGAGCGTGTAGTCCGCGGCATTGTAGTGCAATATCGGAGCGCGGCGCGGCCAGGGATCGCGGCGTGGACAATCGGTCCCCGATCATCATGGTGACGAGTTCCTCGCGGGTGAGCACGTCCGTCTCGCGTGTGCCGACCAGACGTCCGTCCCGTATGACTGACACCCGGTCGGCGAACTCGAAGACCTCGTCGAGACGGTGGGTGATGTAGAGGACGCCTGCGCCTCGGGCGACGACCGAGCGGATCGACTTCACCAGGACCTCGACCTCGTCGTGAGGCAGTGCCGCGGTCGTCTCGTCGAGGACCATGAGCCCGTACTCTGTCTTCCATCCCAGCAGACCGCGTGCGATCGCGACGATCGCCCGTTCACTGGCGGTCAGCTTCGTGATCGGCGCCTCGAGGTCGAGGTGGCCCAAGTCGAAGCCGTCGAGAACGGACTGGACGCGGGCGCGGGCGTGGCGCCAGTCGATCTTGCCGAAATGGTTGGTGCGGTATCCGTGTGACAACCCTATGTTGTCGAGGATGCTCAGCGACTCCACAAGACCGAGGTCCTGGTGGACGAAGTGTGTCCGTGTGCGCGCCTCGGCGTTGAGTGGGAAGCCGGACTCTTGTCCGAATACCGACGCCGTGGCCCCGGGTTCGGGTGTATGGAATCCGGACAATACTTTGGCGAGTGTGGATTTGCCGGATCCGTTCTGACCCACGATCGCGTGGATCTCTCCGGAGCGGACTTTGAGGTTTACTGAATCGAGAACGGTGTTGCCGCCGAACGCCTTCGAGACGTCGTGGATGTCGAGAGCGAGCGGCACGGATTCAGGCGACTCATTCATTGTGGGGTGCCCTTCCCCCAGATTCGGGCGAAGTGCTCGTCCAGCTCCGGCAGGACGATGGTGCCTTCTTGGTTTACGTTGGCGCTACCGACATTCGCCGGGGTCAGCAACTGCGTGGGCATCAACCACTCGTCTGCGGTCTGCATGGAGCCGCCGAGCATGCCTCGCGCGAGCGCGTCGACCGCGACGTATGCCATGTACGGATGGGTGTAGGCAAGGTCGGCGGCCTCGGTACCCTGATTGAGGTATTGGATGTTGCTGGCGCCGGCGCTTTGTGTGAACAACTTGACGTCGCTCAGGCCTGCTGCACGCAGTGCGTCGGGCACGCCTGTGACCATGTCTCCGAACGCCAGGAAGACGTACTTGACGTCGGGATGCGACTGCAGGTAGCTGACCACCGTGCCTGGCAGGTCCTTGCCGATCGACGAGAAACCTTTGACGTCGACGACCTCGACTCCGCATCCGGGGCATGTTTCGTTCAGGCGGGTGCGGTATGTATCTCCGATTCCCGCCAGCGTCCGCTGCACGGGGATTGTGAATACGACGCTTGATCCAGTTCCGTTGCTGTCGGCCACCATCCAGTCGGCGGCGTCCTCGGTGATCTGCTTGACTACCCGGCTCGACGACATGACGTTGACCGACCGTGAGGTCCACGCTGGGTCGTCCGTGATCGCGCCGAGCACGATCGGAACGCCGCGGCCGGTGATCTGGTCGAACTGGGCCTGCCACAGGCTTGGATCGCGGCTGTTGACGTAGAGTCCGTCAAGGTTGGGGTCACGGGCTATCTCGTCGAACGTGTCTGTGATCTTCTCCGACGACGTGTCGACGGTGCGGATTTCCACTTTGATGCCGAGCTGTTCCGCCGCGTGGCGGAACAATGCGTCGTTGGCTGAGCCTTTTGCGGTTGTCGGCAAGACCACGACGATGCGCTTGCCGGCGGGGTTCCCCGGGAGCGGCCCCGGGTCGTAGTCGACGGTTGGTGGCTGCTCGAGTTGGGCGACCCGTGCCCGTGCATTGTCGATGTTTTCCTGGGGTGTGGTCCCTCTGTCTGCGCCGCTGCCGGAGCTCGAACATGCTGCGCTCGCACTGATCACCAGTGCTGCTCCCGTGATGACTGTGCCGATCCGACGGCCGATTGTTCGCACTGCCACTCCTCTGAGTCGTTCTCGAGCCCAGCAGGCCGAGTGTGTCGTACGACACACTATGACGCCCACGATCAGCATGTCAAGTAAGTACTATCCTTCATTAATTGAGATTGAAATATGGTACTTGGCAGTAGTTTTGAGCCGTCATGATCGAATCGATCGGAGCGATAGCCTCACTTAAGAACTCTGCTCTCACGTCACCTGCAAACGCCGGCCGGAGGCATATACCGAAGGCGCGCGGGGTCGCGCTAGTTGCGACCATCCGCGGACGCTGGTCATCGGGTTCGGGGCGCACGCCGACAGTCCGCAAGGGCGCTCGGACACCGGGAGGGTCGCCCGCTTGTCCGCCTCATCGGGTGGTCGACGAGGCGGTTCCGTGCGAGAACTTCAGGATCCCGAGCGTGTATTTGATAACTGCGGATCAGATTCCGATACGGCTGGCGAGTTGTTCCCGATGGTAGGTCGGGTCACCGAACAGCAGTTCGCTCGTCTTGGCCCGTTTGAAATACAGGTGTGCGGGGTGCTCCCAGGTGAATCCGATACCGCCGTGGATCTGGATGTTCTCGGCGGCCGCATGGAGGTATGCCTCGGAGCAATAGGCCTTGGCGAGGCTCGCGACCGCCGGCAGTTCGTCTTCCCCGCCGGTGGCGATCCATCCGCCGTAGTATGCGGCGGATTTTGCCGACTCGACTTCGAGCAGCATATCGGCGCACTTGTGCTTGATCGCCTGGAATGTGCCGATCGGCTTGCCGAACTGCACTCGCGTTTTCGCGTATTCGACGGACATCTCCAATACGAACTGGGCGCCGCCGACCTGCTCTGCGGCAAGGGCCACGGCGGCTAGATCGAGCATGTGCGAGAGTGCGCTCCAGCCGTCTCCGTCCCGACCGATCAGCCGCGCGGGTGTCTGCGCAAACGTGATCCGGGCCTGCTTTCGCGTCTGGTCCATGGTTGTGAGCGGTTCCACCACGAGCCCTGGTGCCCCCGCCGGTACGGCGAACACCGACACCCCGGCCGCCGTGCGCGCAGCGACGAGGATCAAGTCGGCGACCGCCCCGTCGAGCACATACAACTTCTCACCTGTCAGTTGCCAGGAACCGTCCGTCTCAATGGCGCGCAGCTGTACACCCTCGGCATCCCAGCGACCGGACTGTTCGGCGAGAGCGACCGTCGCGATGGTTTCCCCCGAGGCGAGGCCTGGCAGGTAGTCCGCGCGAGCGCTGTCGTCGTCGACGGCCAACAAAAGGTTCGTGGCGAGCGCGACGGTTGAGAAGAATGGTCCGCAATACAGTGCCCGTCCCATCTCTTCAAACACGAGGACCAGTTCTGGGTAGCCGAATCCACTGCCTCCGAACTTCTCGGGGATCGCAAGCCCTTGCAAGCCCAGCTGTTCAGCTGCCTGTCGCCATACGGCGGGGTCGTAGCCCTCAACCGTCTCCATCAGCCGGCGGACCTCCGACTCCGGCGACTTCGCCTGCAGGAATCTGCGGAGGGTTGTGCGCAGTTCCTCCTGGTCGGTATCGAAGGTGAAGTTCATTGCTGTCTCCGCTTCCTACGGTCGAATGTCGGGGACCGCCCGCGGCTGGTCCACCTCTCCCCCGTCGTACGGGGTTCACAAAGCCTGTTCGGATTCGCTGGACGGTGACCGAGCGGTCACGCGGCCAACGGCTGCCCGGGCCCCGTCGAAGTCTCTGGCAGGGCCCGGGTGCGTACTACTGCTTGGGCAACCGCACGTACCCTCGCGGTCCCTCGTACACGTTGGACCCGATCTCCTTGAACAGTCCGCCGTGCTCAGCAACCAGTTCATCGATCGTCCACCGGCCGTCCTTGACGATCAGGTCGGCCACATGGGGCAACCTGACGTGTGCAACGATCCCGCCGTACACGATGAAGGTCTGGCCAGTGATTTCGGCGGCAGCGTCGGTACCGAGGAACGCGACGAACGGTGCGATGTTCGACGGATCCATCGCGTCGAAGACACCGTCGACGACCTTGAATTCGCCCGCGCGGTTCGATCCGTCGAAGGTCGTGGTGGTCAGCCTGGTCCGCGCGCGCGGTGCGATCGCGTTGACCGTGACCCCGTACTTGGCCGTTTCCTTTGCCACCGCGATGGTGAACGATACGATGCCCAACTTTGCCGCGTCATAGTTCGACTGGCCGGCGTTGCCAAACAGGCCCGACTCGCTCGTGGTGTTCACGATCGCGCGGTGCTTGGTTGTACCCGCTTTCGACTGCTCGCGCCAGTGCGCGGTAACCGCGCGCGTCGGCAGATAGTGGCCGAGAATGTGCACGTCGATCACCGACGCCCACTGCTTTGGTTCGGAGCTGAATACCATGCTGTCGCGGAGGATTCCGGCGTTGTTGACGAGGATGTCGACGTCGCCATAGGTTTCGAGCGTCTGCTTGACCAGTCGCTCGGCCCCGGCCGGATCGGCGACGTTGTCGAAGTTCGGCGTGGCCTCGCCACCGAGCGCGCGAATCTCGTCGCACACGGTCGCCGCGGGCCTTTCGTCGCTGCCTTCGCCGTTCCAGTCACCGCCCATGTCGTTTACGACGACCTTCGCGCCTGCCGCGGCCAATGCGAGGGCTTCCTCACGTCCGATGCCACGTCCAGCACCGGTGACGATTGCTACCTTGCCGTCGAGCTGTCCCATGTTCTGTGTCTCCGTTCTCGGTTCAGGTGAAAATCGAATTACGCTGCGCGTTCGAGGATGTGGATGCCGCAAGCGGAACCCAGCCCGATGACATGGGCAAGGCCGACCCGTGCGCCGTCGATCTGGCGATCGCCTGCCTCGCCGCGCAGGTGGGTGGCGACCTCGTAGAGGCCGGCCACGCCGGTTGCTCCGATCGGGTGGCCCTTCGAGATCAGGCCGCCGGAAACGTTGACCGGGGTCGATCCGTCACGGCGCGGCGCGCCCGAGTCGATGAACTCGCCGGCGCCGCCGGGCTCGCACAGACGCAGGTTGTCGTAGTGCACCAGCTCCGCGGTCGCGAAGCAGTCGTGCAACTCCACCAGGTCCAGCTCGGCTGGTCCGACACCGGCCACCTCGTAGGCCTTATCGGCTGCCTGACGGGTGAGTGTGTTGATATCGGGCATCGCGTGACCGGTTGGGGTGTAGGGGTCGGTCGTCAGAATCGAGGCACTGATCTTGACACTTCGGTCACGTTGCGCGGCGTCGAGGGACCGTCGCTTCTCGTCCGAGACGAGCACCAGGGAGGCCGCTCCGTCCCCGGTTGGGCAACACATGAGGACGCTGTTGGGATAGGCAATCATCTCAGCGGCCATGATCGCTTCGACGTCATAGACATCGCGGTACTGGGCGAGCGGGTTGAGCGACGAGTGGTAGTGATTCTTCTCGGCGACCTTGGCGAACTGCCGGAACGTAACGTCGTGCTGGCGCGCATAGTCCATGCCCGCCTGGGCAAACACGCCCGGCATGAGGCCGGTCCCCAGGATTCCTTCGGTTCCCATCACCGCGCCAAATCGGCCACCCGGGGTATACACTTTGCGGTCGGAACGAGCCTTTGCGCCCGCCCCGAGCATTCCCATCTTGCCCATCTTCTCAACACCGACAACGAGCGCGACATCGGCCTCGCCCGCCTGGATCGCCAGGTGAGCGGCACGCACGGCTGTCGCCCCCGTCGCGCAGGCGTTAAAGACGTTGTACGTCTCGATTCCCGTTTGACCGATCTGCTTTTGGATTCTCTGTGCGACCATCCCGCTCGACTCGTAGGCGTTACCCACGGCGAAGACCTGAACGTCGTCCATCGTCATGCCCGCATCCGCGAGCGCGGCCTGTGCTGCGGAGGCACCGAGATCGATCAGGTCCATGTCCGGGAGACGGCCGAAGCGGGTCATCGCTGCACCGACGATCCAGGTGGATTGCTTACTCATCAGTCGAACTCCCTCACTGTTCCTGGATGTATCCGAATGCGACGGCCTCCGTGCCGTCGTCGTCGACGCCGGCCACGAATGTTGTGAGCCGGACGCGCCCGCCGATGTTCACGGCGTCAGGGTCCGGCCGGACGTCGACGAGGTTGGCCTTGATCACTCCGCCGCCGTCGAGTTCGACCACCGCCGAGACGTACGGTGCGGGCACCTTCGGCGCAGCGCGGTGCACGATTGTGTAGCTGCGGATGTAGCCGGTGTTGGCGACCGGATGACTCTCGAATTCGGTTGCACTGCAGCGTGCACAACCATTCCTGCGATCGAAAAACAACGCGCCGCACGCGACGCAACGCTGCGCGACCAGATGCGGTTCATCGTCGAGCACCAGATAGCCGACCATGGGGATCTTGGCAGTTGTTACGGTCATGACCTCATCCTAGGTAGTAAAGTAAGTACTCCACAACTATAAGTTTCGCGCAGCTGCGGACCCAGACCTCCGGCGGTGGCAATTCTCACTTCGGGAAGCAGCGCGTATACGTGCGGAAACACCGAATCGACGCGCACGATCGGGCGACTCGGCAGTTTCCGACACCTTCGATGTTTGAGACGGAGAAGCCCACTGCTGTAGTGTCTACTTTCATTCGTCGACGGGACGATCGAACTCCGGAAAACTTGGGAGCGACGCGGTGACCCTCGAAATTGAGCTCGGCCCCGAGGCCGACATCTTCCGCGCAGAAGTGCGGAATTGGCTAGAGATCAACAGACCTGCCGAACTGATCGGCGTGGACCCGGACCATGCCACGACCGCCCAGAATGCGGCATTGGCCGACTGGGCCGTGACTGTCCACCGGGCCGGTCTGATGTGCATTTCATGGTCGGTTGAACATGGCGGGCGAGGCCTCTCCTCTATCGAGATGTCGGTACTGGACGAGGAATTCGCACGCGCTGACGTTCCTCGACCAACCCGAGGCGTCGGCGAATGGCTGGTCGCGCCTGCAATCATGGCCTGGGGTACGGACGAGCAGAAGAAGTACTTTCTTCCGCGGATTCTCGATGGCACCGACGTCTATTGCCAGGGGTTCTCCGAGCCGGAAGCCGGCTCAGACCTTGCCTCGCTCCGCACCGTGGGACGCATAGACGGCGATGAGATCGTCGTGAGCGGACAGAAGGTTTGGACATCCGGCGCCACTCGCGCCAACATGCTGTTCTGTCTGTGTCGCACCGACCCTGATGCTCCGCGGCATCGCGGGATCTCCTACGTACTGATCCCGATGCGGCACCCGGATGGCTCTGCGAACGGTATCGAGCTACGCCCGATCCGACAGATGACCGGCGACTCCGATTTCACGGAAACGTTTCTCGATGAAGCGCGTGCGCCCGTCGACAACATCATCGGAGGCGTGAACAACGGGTGGAACGTCACGATGACGACGCTAGGGAGCGAGCGTGCCGGTAGCACAACAACGCAGCACCTTCCCTTTGCACGCCAGTTGCGAATGGCTATTGAGCTCGCACAATCCAATGGGACCAACACCGATCCGGTAGTACGCCAGCAGCTTGCGTGGGCTCATACCCATGTCGAGATCATGCGATATCAGGGCCTGGCGTCGCTCGGCGACGCGATCGCAGGTCGTACGGCCGGTGCACGAGCATCCATCATCAAGATGTTCTGGTCGGAGTATTCACGCGCATTCCTCGATCGGATAGCGAATGTGCGGGGGGCGGAGGCGATGGTCCTCCCGCTGCAGTCGGCCGGACGGTACGAACCGGACTATTGGACGGCGAGCATGCTTCAGAGCCGTTCGAGCACGATCTGGGGTGGGACGGCTGAAGTCCAGCGCAACATCGTCGCGGAACGCGTACTGGGACTTCCACGCGGAAACTGACGCCCGCCCGGCGTCGGGGGCGGCGGCGCCCGAAGCCTTCGAATCGCCGCCGTCCCCTACGCCGGTCGCCTTGCTACGATCGCCCCGGCCAGGCGCCGGTGAACCGCGGGGCGCGCTTCTCGACGAACGCCGCCCGCGCCTCGGTTGAGTCACTCGACCCGAGATTGTCGATCTGCGCCATCGATTCACGGTCGAGACTCTCGTCGAGCGATGAAGACCCGCCTGCAGTCAACAGGCGCTTTGTGACCAGCTGGGCGATCGGCGCACCGAGCAGAAGTCGCTCGACGAGCAGGTCCATCGCCTCGTCCAACGCCCCATCCGGTACTACCCGATTCAGCAGACCCAGCTGCCGGGCTTCCGCGGCCGACACAATGTCACCGGTCAGGCACAACTCCTTCGCGCGGTGCAATCCGATCAGCCGCGGAAGGATCCACGATCCACCGCAGTCGATCGACAATCCGCGGCGTACGAAGATCTCCGAGAATCGACTCCTTTCCGTCGCCACGGTGAGATCGCACGCCAGAGCGAGGTTCATACCCGCCCCCACCGCGTCGCCGTCGACCCTCGCAATGGTGACTTTCGGCAGACGGTGCAGCGCGAGCACAACGGAGTTGATCACCTCCATCTGGCCCAGCGGGTGCATCCGCGGCGACGGGGCAGCGAGATCCGCACCCGAGCAGAACGACCCCCCAGCACCGGTGAGGATCACGATACGGATCGTCGGGTCGAGAGCGATCTCGTCGAGGACGGCTCGGAGCTCCTGCCACATCGCCCAACTCATCGCATTCTTACGGTTCGGCTTGTTCAACGTAACGGTGACGACGTCGGCGTTTCGGTCGTCCCTTGTGAGGACGATTCCCGTCTCGGTGGAGGTCGCGGTTTCGGTTGTTGTGCTCACGGCATCTCTTTCTTCACAGAAGGGGCGCTCACCGACGCCTACGGCCGCGGCGGCGAAGCGATTGGGTAAAGTCGATGTTATCGAAGTAACTACTATCCGTACTAGACTGAGCGGGTCGTAGCCCCCGCAACAGAGGTGGAACCGTGAAGTTCGTCGTCATCGCGACTCCCGTGCCGTCTGTCGACCGCACTCCCCTACAGGCAGAGGAGACTCGCGCCGTGCAGAGCCTGCACAGCCGAGGTGTCATCGAACGCGTGTACTCGCGAGTCGACGGCGCGCAGTCGTACACGTTTGTCGAGGCAGAGTCCGCCGCGGCGGCGCGAGCCGAGATCGAACACCTGCCCTTCTATATCGCCGGCGCGATGACCGTCGAAATCCACGAGGTCAGGCACGTTCTGTAACTCGACACATCGCACGATCGGGCGCAGCCCTCACTCCCCCGTGACGAGGCGGGCCAGGTCGAGACCATGCCCGAACAGCGGTCGACAGGTGATCACCTCGAATGGCACCGAGATCAAGGGCGCAAGGCGCCCCCGGAGTTCGGCACCGTTGTCGCGGTGGAGATCCCGATCATGCGGGCTCGCCCACAGTTCGTAGAGCCACACGTGTTGATCGTTCTCTTCGTCCACCTGGACGGTCTGGACCAGCGTACCGGGCTCAGTCGCGTCGAGCGCGACAATCTCCCGCAGTATCTCGAGCACCGCGTCGCGGTTCGCGTCGTCAACCGTGACGCGGGTGAGTGTCACGAATGCGTCGGGATGGTGAACCATCAATGCCTCCATTGCCGCCGCGCCGTGCGCGGTGTCGCCAAGTTCCATGGACCACACTAAGTATAGTGCCTACTTGACTTGTCTGCGACGGCGTCATTAGGCTCGGTTTTCCAGCGGCGTGGGTACAGAGCGGGACGACTATGGCCGGCACACCGGCGAGTCGATCATCGCACCGGAGTCGCCTCGCCATGCTCCGGTCCGCCGCGAAGCCACTACCGTTGCGACAGAACAGGAGATATCCCAATGGGGAGGCTCGAAGGTAAGGTCGCCTTCATTTCCGGCGCCACCCGCGGTCCAGGACGCCGCCACGCTGTCCGACTGGCTTCCGCCGGCGCCGACATCGTCGCTGTCGACGCGAGCGGTCGGATCGACACCGTCGACCATCCACTTGCAACTGTGGACGAGTTCGAGCGGACGATCGCACAGGTGGAGGAACGGGGGCGCACAATTGTGGCGTCGTTTGTCGATGTTCGCGACCGTCAGGGCCTGCGCGCAGCGGTCGACGATGGGGTCCGAAGACTCGGACGCCTCGATCTCGTCGTCGCCGTCACCGGCAACCTGCCAGTTGCCGGCGCCGATAGCCGGGCAAGATTCGTCGACGCCGTGGACGCAGACCTCATCGGGGTGATGAATACCGTGGCGGTGTGTCTGCCGCACCTGAAGCCGGGTTCGTCGATCGTCGTTGTCATCACGTCGGCGGCGCCGGGCACCGCGAGGGGCACGCCAGCACCTGAACCTACGGGTCGGACATGGGCGCGACGGGCGGTCATGCGTTATGTCGACGCCCTCGCCCGACAGCTGGTTCCGCACGGAATCCGAGTCCACACTGTGCACGAGACCGTGGGGGAATGCGGGCGCGACAGCGACAATACGTTCAGCGAGGTGGCATCTACCCGAGCGGAGCACGAGGTGGGAATCGTCCGTCGAGCAGCGGACAATTGCGATCCGATCGGCGGCAGGCCAGGTGAAGCCGATCTCGATGTCCTTCCATGACGAACGTCGCCCGGCCTGATCGAGGCGATGGCGTTTGATGAGTCACGCGCTGCGCCCATTGGTGGTCGATCCTGCCCAGGCTCACGTTGCGCTCCACCGTAGCGCGGTCGTTGGTCGCCATCGAGGTTGCTCGGCTCGCTTTCACCCGGGGTCCTCGCAGACCACACCGTAGCCGAGGCATTGGCTGCAGTTGTCGACTGCTTTTGTCTGCCTGCCGGACAAGGTCGGGCGCACGACCAGCGGTGAGTCTGAGTTTGCCAGGCTCCCGCTCCCGTCCCCCTCGGCCAGGGCGCGGAGGATTCGGGTGGCGGTGATGTTCTAGCCGGTCGCTGGTGGGCCTCAGTTTCGGAGATCGGTTTGACCAGGGCATCCACTCGGCCTGGAAGTGCTCCGGCCGAGCTCTAGGGCAGTCACACAGGTCATCCATTCGCTGCTCTGAGTCATCGACCTGATCGGACCCTCGGGCTGACGGAAGTTCGCCGACGACGGTGGCGGCGGCGCCGGATTGCCTCGGCGCTGCCGCAACCGTCGACGTATGAGAGTCGGCGAAACCTGCACGTCGCAGAACGGGCGGATTGGACCGTGCTTGATGCTCAGCTCCAGAGGGGCCGACGCGCGCTTTCCTCCCATTTGTGCGACCAGCCTTGAACACAATCGGTAGAGCACTCACCGGCGGGGTCGCGTAGACCGATCGGCCGCGCCGAACACACGTTTACGCTGGAGTCCTTCTCGCTAGGGTTTAGCCAGTGCGGTTGGCCCGTGCGCTACGGCGTCGCGACAGCTCAGGAGGGCGTCGAGGCGCCGCTGCGTGCGACCGATGTCGTCGGCAGGTGGGTGGGACGTGTTGCGTAGGTCATCGAGTCGTTGCCGACATGCGGCTATCTCGGCGTCGAGGCGGGTCGCTGCCTCATCCAAAGTGAGCAGGTCCTGATCGTCCCAATCAGATTCACCGAGCATCTCTTCGGCCGGGATCACCGTTTCCTCACTCATGCGCGCGGGAATCGGAAGAGTTCGCGGGCATTGGTCTCGACGATCTGGTGCACTTCGTCGGATGGCACGGCGTGGCACATCTCCTCGACGATCTTGCGGCTGTTCGGCCAGAACGAGTCCGAGTGCGGATAGTCGCACTCCCACATCAGGCGATCGACGCCGATCGCGTGGCGGTTGTCGATGCCGTACTGGTCGACGATGAAGCAGCCCCAGATGTTCCGCCGGAACAGTTCGGAGGGACGCACACTCTGGTTGATGTTCTGATAGAACCGATGCCGCTCCCAGATCAGGTCCGCGCGCTCCAGTAGCCACGGGATCCAGCCTGTCCCCCCTTCCGAGAGAGCGACCTTTAGATTCGGAAACGTGTGAAACACCGGAGAGAAGAGCAGATCCGAAGTCGCGGCCATCGAATTAGTCCCCATCAGATTCATCATGACGGCCATGGGTGCGTCGTCGGACGTTCGCTGCACCTGACCCGATGTCCCGAAGTGAAGATTGATCACGATGCCGCGTTCCTCCAGGACCGCAAAGAGCGGGTTCCAGTGCGTGGAGTGGAACGAGGGATAGCCCAGCTTGGCTGGATTCTCCGGAAGCGAGATCGAGCGGATGTCGTGGTCGGCGATTCGATCGAGTTCAGCGATCGACTCATCGAGGTCCCAGAATGGCAGAATCGCCATCGGGATGAATCGGTCCGGATAGGGGGTGAACCACTCCTCGATCACGAAGTCGTTCCAGGCCCTGATGCAGAGTCGGGCGAGTTCGCGATCGGCGAGGGTGCTGAAGAGGGTGCCCGCAAAACGCGGAAACGATGGGAACAGCAGAGCCGCCTGCACACCGTCGACATCCATATCGTTGACCCTCGCCGCCGGGTCGTAGCAGCCTGGCAGCATCTCGTCGAACCGGACCGGGTCGGTGCCGAGTTGATCGCGCGGCTTTCCGGCCACGGCGTTGAGTCCGAGCTCGGGATAGATCTGTCCGTCGAGCTGCCACACCTGACGGCCCTTCGAGACCTTCTGCCCGAATCCGTAGGAGTCGATCTCGTCGCCGGTCGTCTCCACGATCATCGGTCCAATGTCACGGTATTTCTGCGGCAGGCGGTCTCGCCAGACATTGGGGTGCTCGATGAGATGGTCATCGACTGAGACCAGGTGCATGTGTGATTCGAGTGGCATGAAGTCTCCTTTTGCCAAGCAGAATTGTGTGGGGGTCTGTTCGACTCGAAATATGGTGCCGATCACACATGTTAGACGTTTGTGGTCTATATCATCAAGGGCTGCTGACGCTTTCATGTTCGCAAGCACAATCGAAAAGCACGGTGTCAGCTTTCAAGACGGGCGGGTGAATGATGTCTTCGTTTGATGCTGGCGGAGTTGACCGCGCTGCGAGCAGTTGAACCTTCCTGATATCCACTGCGGGGAGTTGTCCGGTGGGTACGCTCGCGGTCGATCGGATCCGATTTGATGCTTGCGTTCATGCCCGGACATTCCGTTGAGGTCTGCTGTTGTCGCACGCGGGAATCGTTCGGCAACTACGTGTTTCACTCCAGATGCCAATTTGGTGGCGAGCACGGCATGAGCTGGCCGTGTTTTCGTGGGATATGCCGGCGACAAGTCCGGCATCCGCGGATCGCGACCAGATCATCACCGCCACGTCTGTCACACCACTGAAATGAAGCACAGTTTGCGTCAAAGGCGTTCGCGTCTGCTGGCGCTCCCCCTCCGGATCAACCGCGGCACCCTACCGAGGGTTTCGCGCGTACGGGTGCAGCCGCCACCAAGCCCGTATCACTCTCATTCAACCCGGAGCCGCCGTTGGTGGTGAACCTCGTCGGAGCTGCGGCTCGGCGTCAGCAAGCGCAAAGCCATCCCACGCGGCACCGTCGGGTCCGCCCCGCGGAGGGACCCGACGGGATGAGCGCGTTCGTCAAGGAACGACCAGTGGCGCACTACTTCGCGCGACCCAGAAGGTCGCCTCCGCGATCAGGAAGGTATGTCGTCCAACATCTTCAACGTCATGCCACTAGAAGAATCCGGCCACTCGGTGTGCTCTAGCGGTAGGCCTCGATCGAGCGCGGCCATCACGGAGAGCCCATAGATGTGCTCGGAGGAGGTGACACCTTGTTGAAGTCGAGCCAACTGGAGCCTCGCAGCTGCTCGGAGCCGACGGTTGTACTCGCTGATATCGATCGCGAAGGCGGCTGCAACGTTTTCCGGAGTGGGCCCTCCGAGCGGTTCCCAGAGAAGCGCAAAGTCGAGAATGTCGTTGTCGCGATCGCTGTGCCACATTTGAATTCGGCCTCGTTGCCTACTCTATTTTGCGGTTGTTCGTGGGATCTGTCGGACCGCTCGGTGCCCTGGTCGATCCAAATCGAACATTGAGGGTCCTAAGGAACGGGCTGAGCGCCGCTCGTTCGGCCGTAGTGCGGATATGCGCTTGCCAAGCTGCGTAGTTCTTCTCGAGTACAGTCGGATTCAGGAACTACCTGCCACAAACGGTCGATGAACCGGTGCGATGTCATTCCGAAGTGGACGAATATTTCCGCCTCGGTTGCGCCACCGTATGGTGCCCACTTGCTGGCGAACGCGATGAGGAGCTCTGCCTCAGGACTTCTGTGTTTGCGGTCGACGTCGATCGAAGCGGCACGGCGCCTCTGACGCCGTCGGCGATACTCGTGACAGTTCATGGTTTCGTACCTTGCTCAGGAATAGATGTGCCGTGTGAATTGCGCGCGCACGGTGGATTTCGTCCGCACATGGTCAGCCTCGCTCGTCTCGCGCCAGACGGGTGATCAGTGCGACGAAGGGGTACTGACCGAGGACATCTCGGCGATCCACTCGTCGCGCACGGTGCGTTTGACGACCTTTCCGGTGGCGTTCTGAGGTAGTGGTTTCAGACTGATTCGCCACCGGGTAGGTACCTCGAAATACGCGAGTTGCTCGCGTGCGAACGCGGCCAGTTCCTCCTCGGTTACGGTCGAGTCGTCACGGAGAACGACGATCGCACCGACCTCTTCCCCGAGGTTCGGGTGGGGTAGCCCGACCACGGCCACCTCCCGGACGCCGGGGTGCTCGAGCAAACGGTTCTCCACGTGGGGTGTGGCTATGTTTTCACCACCGCGGATCACGATGTCTTTGCGGCGGTCGGTGACATAGAGGAACCCATCGTTGTCGAGCCGGCCGATGTCACCGGTCCGTAGCCACCGGTCCGGTGTGATCGGATCGTCGACCGGCTCGAGTGAGCGCTCCTCCGCGGTCCAGTACTGCAACATTACCGATGGGCTGCGGACGAGGATCTCGCCTTCGCCGTTCTCGTCCGGGTTTTCGATCCGGATGGTGACGACGGGTAGTGGGCGTCCCACAGAACCGGGCCTGTTGACGAGGTCGGCGCCGATCCCGGTGGCCAGGACACCACCGCCCTCGCTGAGCCCGTAGGTGACCGCAACGCCCCGGGAGGCGTTGGGAAACCATCGCGGAACCTTGTTCCGCAGCTGGGCCCCGACCGGGGAACCGCCCAGACCGACCGTTCGCACTGATGAGGCACCTTCGTGCCCCACTGCCTCCATGTGGTCCATGACGCGGCTGACCAGCGTTGGAACCGTCGACCACACTGATACCTGTTCCTCGTCGAGCAATCGTAGAACCTTCTGCGGATCGAACCGTCCCTCTGTGAAGACGAGGGATCCGCCCGCCAGCATCGGGGTGATGATCTGCTGCAGTCCACCGACGTGGAAGAGAGGGATACTCAGCAGCGCAGTGCTCGGTGCGGGCAACTTGCTGCTGGCCCCTGGGAGGCGGCGGGTCAGCAGCGCGAGGCTCTGCAGGGTCGCCAGGACGCCTCGGTGTGAGAGGACTGCCCCCTTGGGCAGGCCCGTTGTTCCGGAGGTGAACAGGACGATCGCGGCGTCGTCCTCGGTTGCGGTAGGACGGGTGATCGCGGGGGCGGCGTCGCCTTCGAGTGTGCTTGTGATGTCGGCGAAATCGATCCGCTCCTGGGTGTCCGGCAGGAGGGGCGCCCGCACGTCGTCGGCGACGACGTAGCGGGGCGTCACCGTGCGTAGCGCATGGTCTACTTCGGTCCGGCTCCACCAGGCGTTCGCCAGCACGACCACAGCACCCGATCTGATCACCGCCCAGAACGCGACGACCCACTCGATTGAGTTCGCCCCGAACAGCATGACGCGATCCCCGGGGCGCACGCCGCGTTCATCGAGTAGCGCGGTGATCCGGTCGACGGCGACTTCGTGTTCCGCGAACGACATGCGTCGCGATCCCTGTACAAGGTAATTTCGATCGGTGAAGCGTCGCCCGTCGGCGAGTAGGTCCGCGATGTGATGCCGGCGCTTGACGAAGCTGAGGCACGGGTGGCCGAGGACCTCGATCTCCGCTACGTCGCTACCCCATGAATCGCCGGATTCGATGATGTCCGTCATAGTGCTCGATATTAGTATAGTGGGTATTTACTTTTCAAGAGTGCTGCACTGGACGCGTCAGCGGGGCAGCCCGAGAACGCGCTCGGCGAGAATGTTCCGCTGGACCTCGTCCGTCCCACCGCCGATGCGCAGACCGGGTTGTCCCAGGACGAGTTCTGACCACATGTAGGTTGCGGGCTCCCCGGTGTTCGCGACGATTCGGGGCCCCAAGGCATGCGATACCAACCGGCTCAGAGATGCCAGGTTGTTCGTCAATGCGAGCTTGCCGATGGACATCTCGGGACCCGGACGCTGCCCCGCCCGCAACCGTGCCTGACTCCGCAACCGGGTCCACTTCGCCACCGCAAGTTCGCTATGCAGGCGCATGAACTCCTGCCGCATCACCGGATCGTCAGCTCGCCCGAATCGGCGCAGAAGCGACGCGAGTCGTTCGGTACTGAAGATCCCGCTGCCGCCGGCGGCCGGACCACCCACCGCGGCGCGTTCGTTCATCAAGGTAGCGATCACGACCTCCCATCCCCGGTCGACCTCACCCAAGCGCAGCTCGTCCGGGATCCACACATCGGTAAGAAACACCTCGTTAAACGATGATCCGCCCGTCATCTGTCGGATCGGTTTTACCGCGACTCCCTCGCTGTCAATCGGCAACGCAAACGCAGTGAGGTTCGCGTGCCTCTTGTCAGGGTCGCCGGTGCGGCACACCAGCAAACCGAGAGCACTCAGATGTGCGCCCGAACTCCAGATCTTCTGCCCGTTGATGCGCCATCCCTCGCCCTCGCGGACCGCGCGGGTCGCGATTCCGGCCAGGTCTGAACCGGCCCCCGGCTCGCTGAACAGCTGGCACGCGACGATATCGCCGCGGTGCAGCGCAGTCAGGTAGCGGGACTTGGCGGTGTCGGACCCGTATGCGAGCAGCGTCGGGGCGACCATACCGATTCCGATGTCGTAGATGCGTTGCGCAGGAAACGTGTAATTGCGCTCGAGGCTCTGATACGCGCGTTCGTGGGCGGAGGTCATCCCGGCGCCGCCGTGCTGGGTCGGGCCGGTGATCCACCCGAATCCGGCGTCGAACCGCTGTTGCCGCCACGACCGTGCCGCGGACATTTCCGCGGCTTCCTCGTCGGGGGTCAGATCAGGGAACAGTGCGACGCGTTCAGGCGTGGACGCGTCAGCCTCGGTAGCCCCGTCACCCCTCCACTGATCGGCTGCCGATTCGAGGAATTGCCTTGCTGTGTCGATAAATTCGGAGGACACATCGACGAGGTTCGTCATGACGATTTGCTCGCTTTCCATAAGTTAGTAAGTGATATACCATCTTGCTGAGTGAGGAGCCCCTCGGTCAAGGTCCGCGGGGACTCGAGACGGGCAGCGCACCGCGCGCCCCTATCAGCAGAGGTGACAAATCGTGACGTCAGCACTAGACGGGATTCGGGTGGTCGACCTCACTGTGGCGCGGGCAGGCCCGGCGGCAGTCCGCCTCCTCGCCGAGTGGGGCGCCGAGGTCATCCGTATCGAGATCCCTGGAGAGACCGGCGGAATTGCGGCCGACCACAACAGCTCGGATTACATCAACCTGCACGGCAACAAGCGACTTGTGACCGTCGACCTCAAGGATGTCCGCGGACGGCACATCCTCGATCAACTGCTCGAGTCCGCTGACGTGCTGGTCGAGAACTTTCGGCCCCCGGTCAAGAACCGCCTCGGCATCGACTACCCGACTCTCGCACAGCGGTTCCCGCGTCTCGTGTACGCGAGTATCTCCGGATTCGGGCAGGACGGCCCACTCGGCGACAAAGGTGCGGTCGACCAAATCATCCAGGGGATGGCCGGGTTGATGAGCCTTACCGGGACCGCTGAGGCCCCGCCCACCCGGACGGGTATCGCGGTCGCTGACATGGCTGCGGGATACCTGCTCGCCAATGGCACGCTCTTGGCCCTGCTCGAGCGCCATGACAGCGGACGGGGGCAGTGGGTCCGGGTGTCCCTGATCGAGGCGTTGCTGTCGATGCTGGACTTCCAGGCCGCCCGGTGGACCGTCGACCAGGAAGTCCCGGAGCGGGTCGGCAACGACCACCCCACGATCGCGCCGATGGGAACGTTCGGCACCGCCGACGGATATCTCAACGTCGCAGCACCCAACGACCGCCTGTGGTCGCGACTGTGCGAGGCACTCGGCACTCCGGCGGAGTTGTCTGATCCGGCCTTCGCCACCGTCGCGAGCCGTTTCCATAACAGGGAGCGGCTGAAGCAATTATTGGAGAAGTTCTTCTCGTCGCAGACGCGTGCCGAGCTGACTTCGCGTCTTGACGAGTTCGGCGTCCCGTGCGGGCCGGTGAACACCGTTGAAGAGGCGTTCGATGATCCACAGGTACGCCACCTCGGCGTCGTGGAACAGATCGTCCATCCGGTCCGTGGCGACGTCGGCGTCCTTCGCAGCCCGATCACGATGAGCCGCACCTCTGCGGTATCGAAGCGTCCGGCCCCGGGTCCCAGCGCGGACACCGGGGAGGTTCTCCGCGAGCTCGGTTACACACCCGAGGCTATCGCTGAGCTTCGCAGCGACGGCGTCGTATAGCGCGTAGCGATCCCCCACGAATCGGGTCGTGCCGAGCGTGGGGGATCATCGCGGATCGGCTACTTGGAGGTCTTTTTCCGCTGCTTCTCTCGGACACCGCTGGTGAACAGCGTCGTCAGCCGTTCGGAGGCCTCTGGCAGGTCGAGCTTGCGGTAGCGCAATATCAGGTCTAGTCCGATCGCCCATTGCGATCCGAGGATCGCCCGCCTGACCAGGTCCGGTTCCAGGCCGCGGTCCGCCCACCCCATCCGATCCGCGAGGAGCACACCGATCCGGTCCAGAATCGGCTTCAACGATTCCTGATAGAGCCGTCGACCACTGCCCAGTTCGGAGTACAGGGCGACAGCCTGGATCGCCGCTGACTCCGTGTAGAAGCGCAGGCACCGCTCGTTCACGGCGTTCATGAACTCGATTCGGTCGTCGTACCGGTCGTAGAAGACCTGGATGTCGTAGGCAAGAGCGGCGAGACCGCTGCGGAGCGGCTCGACGATCGCAACCTCGTACATTTCCTCTTTGGAGGCGAGATGACGGTACAAGAACGCCTCGGTCACGCCTGCACGCTCGGCGATCTCCTTTGTCCGCGCGCCGCTGTAGCCCTGTTCGATGAACACCTCGCTGGCCGCGGCGATGATCTTCTTGCGCCGTTCGGCTGCCGATAGGCGCACCTGTTTGGGGCGCTCGACCGCTGTTCTCGAGTCAGCAGACGCGTCCTCGTCCGCGTGGGAATCCTTCGCTGTTCTGCCGGTCTGTCGTGCCATTTCTCACCGTCCCTGGAACTGTGGGCTGCGCTTGTCGAGGAAGGCTCGGCGGCCCTCCGCGAAATCCTCTGACTGTCGGCATTGTGCAGCGAGTGCTGCGAGGGCTTCCGCATCGCGGTCGCCGGCGCATTTGCGACTTTCACCCAGGGCGCGCTTTGTCGCGACGATCGCGAGCGGCGCGTTCCGGGCGATCGAACCGGCGACATCCTGCACGGTGGTCAGCAGTTCGCCGGGCGCCACGACTGCATTCACCAGCCCGGCCGCATATGCCTGCTCGCCGGACCACTTGCGCGCCGTGAAGAGCAGTTCAGCCGCGCGCGGGTATCCCACGGCGGCGACGAGTGGATCGACGTCGACATAGGCCATTCCCAGCCGCGCAGCGGGGACCCCCACTAGCGCGTCCCGCGTCGAGTACCGCAGGTCAGTCGCCAATGCCAATGCTAATCCGCCTCCGAGGCATGCTCCCTCGATCATGGCGATCGACGGGACGGGGAGCGTCCGAACTCGCGCGAGCATGGCTTCGTAGTGCGTATCCAGCGACGATGCGTCCCCTGATTGCGGAGTGTCCGCGACGGCGCTGAGGTCTGCCCCCGCGCAGAAAGCACGACCGCCAGCGCCTCGAAACACAATTACACGGGCTCCGGCGCTGCCGATCAGGTCGTCGAGGACCTGCGGGATCGCCCGCATCATCTCGGGTGTGAGTGCGTTGCGTCGTTCGGGAGTGTTCAGCACAACCCAGCCGACGCGTTCGGTCACCTCGACGAGGATCTGATCGGTCGGTGAATTGACCGTCACTACTGCACCACCTTCTGGTTTCCCGCCTGGAAGATTGTATATCGATTACTTCGATGACACGAACGGCTGTTCTGCGGGTCGATCACGACATCCAAGCATGGGCCGATGTTTTTCGCGTGCATCGCGGCGGCCTGCGCCTACCGCGGTCGTCTCCCCACACCGACCGCGAACATCGTGGTCACCTGTTCCGCCACGACAGGCACGTCCACCGGCTTGTCCTCGAGCAGGTGTTCAAGCGCGATGGTGAGATGAATGCCGATCATTGCATCGACGAAGAGATCGAGCTCGATTGCCTTCGTTGGATAGCCGGTGATGTCGGGGATGACAAGCGCGAGCACGTCGCGCAGTCGGGGGAACAGGTAGTCGGCGTAGAACTGGTTTTTTCCGGTTCCTCCCGATAGCAGCGCCGCGGCCACGAGGGGGGCGATCTCGACCATGCAGCCGAGGAGGAGTTCGTGTGTACGCCGCACCACTTCGACCCGATCGACGTCGTTGCGGGCGGCCAGCTCGCGGGTGTCGTTACTGAGAACGGTGATCATTCGATCGAGAGGTTCGTCGATCGCGAGCTGGAAAAGCTCGTCCTTCGAATGGAAGTGGCGGTACAGATACGCCTCGGTGATGCCGGCGCGGTCCGCGATGTCGCGCGACCGTGCACCGTTGACGCCTTCTTCGACGAAGACTTCGCGGGCCATGGCGATGATCTGGGTCCGGCGTTCAGCGGCGGTGAGACGCTTGCGCGCTTCCGGCCGATCGCCCGGCGCAATTGATCGGGTCATCCCCCGAACTCTAGCAGTGCCTCCCGCTGAAGCTTCGGAAATATGCACGATTGTAGTAAATGACACACCATAAAGCTGGCTAATCCCAGGCAGACCGCGTATTTAGGGCTCAGTCACATCAACTTTGATAGTAAGTACTTGACAATATTACGAGGTGGAGGCATGCTCGAATCCGAGACCGGCTCCCATCCGGGACGTTGAGGCCCAGCATGGGCACTCCGACGCCGGTCGCCCTGCGCGCGATCTCGACACGGCCCGACCGTTCGACGCGACGCCGACACGCATGACTCCCCGACCGAGCACACCGAATGGAGCTCCAGATGTCGCAATCCGTGGTCGACCACGTCACCGGTAGTGGCGAGGACAAGTACGCCAAAATCACCGACCGAGCGCTCGACGACCTACGCAGCCTGATCGGGGTTCCGATCACCGACACCGTCGAACCGTGGTGCTACGAGGCCACCCGGGACAACATCCGCCACTACGCCCACGGCATCGGCGATGACAACCCCCTGTGGTCGGATCCCGATTACGCTGCCACGACACACCATGGCACTCTCGTCGCGCCACCCAGCTTCGCGTTCGCCCTGAGCCGGATCCTGTCCGGGTACGTCGGCGGACTGCCCGGCGTGCACGCTATGTGGGCCGGCGCGGACCTCACCTGGCACCGGCCGATCCTGCGCGACACCCGTATCCGTACGTCGGCGTACCTGAAGGACCTCGTCGAGCACGACACACGCTTCGCGGGCCGGGCCTTTCAGCAGATCTACCACGTCGAGATCACGTCCGAGGGAGGCGAGCCGCTGGTCTCCGGCGACTCCTGGTGCTTCCGCACCGAACGTGACGCAGCGCGCGAGCGGGGTTCGAAGTACAGCGAGCAGAAGGCTCTCGGGAAGACTCGTTACACCCAGGACGATCTCGACCGCATTTACGCGCTGTACGAGCAGGAGTCGATCCAGGGCGCGACGCCGCGATACTTCGAGGACGTGGAAGTCGGGCAAGAGCTTGCCCCGATGGGCAAGGGCCCGATGACGGTGACGGGCTTCATCGCGTTCGCACAGGGGTGGGGTGGTCTTTACATCCGCGCCAACAAGATCGCGTATCAGCAGATCAAGAAACACCCCGGTCTCGGCATCCCCAACGCGCTCGGCATCCCCGACGTCCCCGAGCGCGTGCATTGGGAGGAGGAGCTCGCCGCCGATGTCGGCACACCCGGTGCCTACGACTACGGCCCGGAGCGTTGCTCCTGGCTGACCCACCAGCTCACGAACTGGATGGGCGACACCGGTTTTCTCGCACGGCACACGGCGCAGATCCGTCACCACAACATCGTTGGTGACGCGGTGACCATTACCGGTCGAGTAACCGACAAGAGCATTGACGAGCAGGGGCGCTCATGCGTCACGATCGAACAGCAAGCGCATAACCAGCACGGCAACGTGTCCGCCATCGGAACCGGAGTCGTCGTGCTTCCCAATCGCACCGTCTGAGGATCGCACGATCGCATACGGCGGATCCGCCCCCGTGTCCGCATGGGGGCGGATCCGCCGTATGCCCGCGTCAATTTCCAGCGCTCGCCCGATGTAGATCCGATCGAACGAGACACTGGTACAACTTCGGACCTACTCATGAAGTCAAACGGTCGATCAGGAAGTGGCGATACTCTTCCCGGACAACTGGTCTCGCACCAACCCGGTCGATCGCGCGTAGGTGCGCTCCCGCATGGCACTGACACCGGATTCTTCAGGCAGCCGGCGCCCCGGCCGCTTCACCTGGCCGTCGCTCATCGTGTGACATCGGGCCCTGGACGGACACGCGCCCGCCCCGACCCGTCATCACAGGAACCATTCGGTCCCCACCTATGCAGGTCGGGGCGGGCATCAGCCGTGTCATCCGCCCGTCAGGTCGGCATGCCGCACGACCGCGGGCCGGGCCACAGCTCGGCCATGAACTGTGCGATCGCCGCATTTACTTCGGAAGCGTGGGTGCGGTGTGGGTCATGGCCTGCACCTGCGACGTCGCACAGACGCGCCCGCGTCATTCGGGTCGCGATGTAGGCGCCACCGTCGAGGTAAACCTGTCGGTCCTCTACGCCGCGTACGACAAGTGTCGGCAGGTCAGACCCGGACAAGCGCTCGGCCACAATGAAATCCGTCATCCGGACGACCTGCGCCGTTTCGGCAGGCAACGACAACGCGGATGTCATACGATCAATCATCTGATTCCAGCGCGTGATCCCTGTGGGGCTACGGAAACCGGGACCGGTACTGATCAGCACGACTCCAACGACGGGTGCGGTCGTTGTCAAGGAGCATCGGAGTGCGACGTAGCCCCCCACCGAGTGTCCTACCAACACAACCGGCCGACTCGCCTGAGCTACCAGAGCCTCGAGTTCGGCGGTCGTCCTGCCGATATCGGCGTCGGTTTCGACCGAACCGTGGCGGTCGCCGTGTCCGGGGAGGTCCCAGGTGCGGACATCAATCCGAGGTGTGAACGCGCGCACCTGGGCCTCCCACACAGCCCGCGAATCGCCGTAGCCGTGTGTGAGGATCATGGTCAGGCGTGGGCTCACCCCCGGTTCGGCGTCCATGTTCAACGGAATCGGAGTACCCCGTGGCTCAGGGCTGTCACGTCCCGTTCCTTTACGTCGACACGAACGAGTATCCGGTCCGATCCGGACTTCCAGGCCGAGACCACGAGGGTCTCGCCCGGGTACACCGAGCCGGCGAATCGTCCCGACCACCCACGTACCGCCGTCGGATCTCCGTCGAGGAGATGGTCGACGACGGCCTTGCAAACGATGCCGTACGTGCACAGGCCATGCAGAATCGGACGGTCGAATCCGGCGCGGGCGGCGAACTTCGGATCGATATGCAGCGGATTGCGGTCGCCGGAGAGCCGGTAGATCGCGGCCTGCTGAGGCAGCGTCGGCACTTCCACACGCAGGTCGGGTTCGCCGTTCACTTCCCACGGTGCTGGCTGCGGGCCCGGATCTCCACCGAAACCGCCCTCACCACGGATGAAAAGGCTGAAGCGGTTTGTGCACAGCTCGGTCCCGTCGATCGTGCGGGTGTCTGCACGAAGGACCAGCAGCGCGGCCTTTCCCTTGTCATAGACTGCCTCGACCGCCGGGGTCGTCACGATGTCCGCCTCGGGAGGCAGCGGGTTATGGACCACGAGTTCCTGCTCGCCGTGCAGCATGGTCGACAGGTGGTAGTCCAGACCCGGGCCTTGCATGGCCGGTCGGACGGCCTCGAAGCCGGGGATGACACTGAACGTCGGCAGCACCTTGAGCACCCGTTCATTGACGTATCCGAGTTCGTCGGCATGAACCGGATTAGCTCCGGCTCCTAGACCGAGATGATAGAGCAACACCCGGTCGGCGTCCCAGCTGTCGTGATGATCCTTCTGCGGCGTGGACACGGCGAGATCGGGATCGAGAGGCATGTATCACTCCTTGTGAGTCGGGGGGCATTACGTCTGCGCCACGGGTCGGGTACGAAGTCAGGGGCCGGACTACGCGTGTTGCCGGAATCGGTGGCCGGGGAATAGCTGTGCGGCGATGGCGTTACGCAACACCGGCGGCGATCCACCGGCGACCATCGCAGCGATCGCGTCGCGGTGCAGACGTTGTATCGGGAAGTCCAGCGTCGCACCGTCGCCGCCGTGGAGGAGAACCCCTTGCTGTGTCAGGTTCGGGAGCATTGTCGCGCCGGACAGCTTGGAAACCGTGGAGTCGAGCGGTCGCGGGAATCGCGAATCGATCGCGGTGACCGCGGCCTTGTAGGTGAGCAGCCGGTGCGCCTCAATCGCGACGTGCATGTCAACGAGTGAGTGGTATGTGGCCTGGAACTCGATGATGGGACGTCCGAAAGACTTACGTTCCTCGCAGTACCGGACTGTCTCCTCGTATGCGGCCTCCGCAAAGGCGAGGCTGTAGATCGAATTATGCAACCGCTCCATGTTGAAAGCGGTCATCAGGTCGGAGAATCCTCCTGCGCCACGGATGAGATTGATCCTGGGCACGCGGCATTCGTGCATGTGGACCTCGCCGTGAGGCAGCCCCCGCGATCCTACGAACTGCGCACCGGGCTCCAGATCAAGCCCGGGGGTCCCCTTCTCCACGAGGATGCACCCCACCCCTTTCGCGCCGGGGATGTCGTCGAAACGGGCAAATACGGCGTAGATCTCGTTCTCGGGAGACCCGGTAATGAACCGCTTCGAACCGGTAACGATGTAGTCGTCACCGTCGAGCACCGCAGTTGTCTCGAGGTCCGTCAAATCAGACCCGTGATCGGGTTCGGTCAATGCGATCGCACAGCCCTTCAACCCGTTGACGATGTCGGGGAGAAATTTACGCCGGGTCTCCTCCTGTTCGGCGAGCAGAACCATGGAGGGTCCCGGACCTGTAGTGCAGAACGGGGGTTCCCCGAGAATCCAACTCTGCGACGAGCGGAACAGTTCCTCGACCACGATGACGTAATCCAGGGCTGTGCCACCCTTGCCGCCGTATTCGGTGGGGATGGTCAGCCCGAGCAGTCCTGCCTCGCGCATCGACTCGGTGACCTCACGGTAGGGGCTGGCATCGTCGCGATCCCAACTCGTGTGCCGTCCGCGCCAGGCCATTCCCGCCTTGTGGGCGCGCTCCTTGAGTTCAAGCTGCTCGGGCGTGAAGTCGAAGTCCATTGTGCCTCCGATTGACCGGATAATATTAGTAGGTACTATACATAGTTAGCAGAAGCTGTCCAGCACGACGCAACCACCATCGCTGAGGTGCACTCCATTCGGATTGCACTCACCGAATCAAACGACGAGGACACGCGATGGTCAACGACGTGGTGAGCGCCTACTTCACAAGGGCGGAATCCGGCATGGGTAGGAAGGAGGGTGCGATGAGCACAACGCCAAAGAGTTTCTACGAGATCGCACAGCGATACCCGGACCGACTGGCCGTCGTCGACGCCGACGGAACCGACCATGGCACGTACGGAGACCTGCTCGCACGAGTGAACGCCATCTCCAACGCGCTCCGTCGCGACGGCCTTGATGCCGGGGACGTTGTCGCGTTGCTGACACACAATGCGCCCGCGTTCTGGGAGATGGAACTCGCCACCGGACAGGTCGGCATGTACATCGTCCCGATCAACACCCATCTGACGCCAGATGAAATCGCATACATACTGCGAGACAGTGGATCCTCGACCTTGGTGGCACACAGTGATCTCGCCGAACACCTCACGTCGATCCAAGTCGACCTACCAGAGAATCGGTACGCAATCGGCGGCCCGGTCGAGGGATGGCGTCCATACGAAGACCTGTGTGCAGGCGAAACCGACATCCCAACCGACCGAAGATACGGCCCTGTCATGGGATACACATCCGGGACCACTGGCCGACCCCGCGGTGTCCGCCGGCATGTTGCCGGGATCGACCCCGAGCGGCATGCACAGGGTCTGGTCCGCTCGATCCGGTGGGGGCTGGGCGGGCCCGGCGGCGTGCACCTGGTGTGCTCACCGCTGTACCATTCCGCACCCGGGATATTTTCCACCGCGGCGCTACATGACGGGCAGACAATCGTATGCCGACGGCGGTTCGACCCCGAGGTCACCCTCCGCGACATCGAGCACTTCCAGGTCACCAACAGCCACATGGTCCCGACGCACTTCCGCCGCCTACTCCAGCTACCAACCGAGATCCGACGCACGTTCGATCCAACAAGTCTGCGGGCCCTCGTACACGCCGGTGCACCGTGCCCCGCCGAAACCAAACGGGACATCCTCGCCTGGGTCGGCCCGATCGTCTGGGAGTACTACGGCGCAACCGACGGCGGCCTGGTGAGCATCGTGGGCCCTGAAGAATGGCTCGCCCGACCCGGCACCGTCGGCCGCCCCGCCCCCGGAGTGTCCGTGGCGGTCATCGATGAAGTCGGGGCCGCCCAGCCACCCAACACACCCGGACCGGTGTATCTGCGGGGATCATTCGAGTTCGAATATCACCGCGACCCCGACAAAACGGCCGCCAGCCGCCGAGGACCATGGACGACCGCTGGAGACATCGGCTACCTAGATGACGACGGCTACCTGTTCCTGCTGGATCGACGTGACGACCTAATTATCTCCGGCGGCGTCAACATCTACCCCCGCGAAATCGAGGAGCGTCTCCTGACGCACCCGGACGTTACCGACGTCGCCGTTATCGGGGTACCCGACCCCGAATGGGGCCAGAGTATAGTCGCGTTCGTCCAACCGTCGGCCGATATCATGGGCGACGACAAACTGGCCGCGGAGCTCCTCGCCCACTGTCGCCAGGGACTCGCCGCCTACAAGCTCCCCCGCCACTTCAAGTTCCGCACGAGCCTACCCCGTACCGAAACCGGAAAGTTGCAACGCCGATTGCTTCGGTCAGACGACGCGCCACAATCGGATCCAGCGCTCGCACACAATCCGAAAGCACGCAGCACAGCCATATCCTCCGCCACCACCTGTTTCAAACAACGGTCCACATGAAGCAAACCTCAACATGCTACGCCGCGCTACACAAACAAACGGAAGTGAAAATGCGAGATTCCCCGGCGTCGCAATTCCCGAGAATTATTGCGGCCGTGCAGAGGTGATGGTTATGTATGAATCGTCGCGACTGTCTCGCGGGCCGGACCACAGCTGCCAATTGTTGCGACTCCTGTCAAGGTTCGGCTGTTGCGACGAACACCGCACAGCGAGCATGAGAAAGCGACCACGCAATCACTGCCAGGAACAGCGGTGCGGTGCGCCCTAGGTTTCCCTTCCGGGGTGCACTCCCCGGTTGGGTGCAGAACCGCCGGCCGGCGGGCATCATGGCGGCCCGGCCGGCGGCTCAAGCACCAGCCAGATACCGATCATCATTGCGCTCCAAGAAACTTTTCTCGCGCATATTAATTCTGCACCGCTCGTCACTAGGTGCAGGTTGTCCGTTTTGCGCCCCCGTCTGCTGAAGATCATCGTTGGGGCTGCGCTTTGCTTCGTCAGGACCGCGAGCGCCTTTGCGAGAGTTAATCACGTGAGTATCGAACGAGTGTCACTGGAGCTTCCGGCCAACACGGCTCCCGAAGAAGCCGAGAAGAAGGCCATCGCCCAGTTACGGAAGCACCGCATCCGCGAATGGTCTGCCCTCTCCCTGCAGACGATACTGACCACCGACACGCCCGGAATCAGTCGCTACTCGTTCACGTACTGGGTCGAGGACGAAGCCTTGGAATGATCAAATGCAAGGACTACCGGGGCTGCGCCCCAGCCCGACAAGGCATGCCGTGGTCGACTCTGGTTTCGGCGCAGGCTTACGCAGGGACTCGCGGTCAGAATGGCCGACCGCCACCACCCGCTACGCCTATGTATGTTGACCATGACGCGAAATGAGTTTCGGCAGGTCAGGTGCGCTGTCTTTGCGCTGTGGAGCGAGCACGTTCCACGCTATGCGTTCGAAGCCGACCCGAGAACAACGAACTTGACTCAAAATACCGGCTCTGCCGGTCCTAGACATCTAGACAATCAACCAAGGATCAACTGCGCCAGTGCCGTCCACCGCTGCTCTGGTCCCTCGTCAAACGCGAGTGTGAACCTGATGCGGCGATACCACCAAACGCTCGACTCGCCTATCAGAGCCTCCTGACTGCCCGCATTGCTGGCAATGAGACCAGCCATGACGAAGTAGACGTTCTTCGGTACGGGTGGCGTGCGCGAAGATCCTGTGGGAACGGAGTTCTCGCGGCAGTTCGATCCTATTCTCGCCGGGCGGCGACGCGTTCTCGTGCGGTTGCGGCGGCCTCGGCGACGGAGCCGCGATGAATCGGCCCATGTCCGGGCAGGAGAATAGTCGGCGTTCAACTCTCCGATGATGCGCAGCGACTCCAGCGGCCGCGGTGCGGTCGTGGTCGTGGTCGAACCACTGCTGCCCCTCCACCTCGATTATGTGGACAAACCTCGCGAGTCAAATCTCGGAATGCCGGTACGCCCGCACCGAGGGGAGTCTTAGCGGCTAGCCGTAGGTAGTGACCACCCGGGAATTCCTGCTCTGCTTCTCACGATGACCGTTTTCTACGCGTAGGCGGTTTCGTGTTGGGGCCAGAACACTTCGGCGAGCAGCGCCCGCATCAGATCGACGTTCATTCCGGGTGCGCCGGTGAGGAGTTGAATCGCGGCGCCGTCGACGAGGGCGGTGAATCGTGCAGCGAGCTTGAGGGGATCTCGGTAGCCGACGATGCCGGCCTGTTGGGCGTTGGTGACGACGGTGTGGACCAGCGCTCGCCACCGTTCGTAGAGATTGTTGTGGGCCGGGCGGAGCGCCGGAACCAAGATCGCCTCGGTCCAGAACTGGACCCAGACGGACCATTCGTTGCGCACTGCCGGATCCACGGGGAGCTGACTGTCGATTAGATGGCGGATTTGCGCGGTCGGGTCGTCGCGGAGCTGATCGAGTCGAGCCTGCACGCGCAGAAACATGCGTTCGGCATAGTGCTGGAGCGCCGCGGTGAGGACGTCGTCTCTGGTGGGGAAGTAGTAGTGCACGGCTCCGGTGCTGACGTCGCAAGCTTGTGCGATGTCCGCGATCCGGACGGAATGGAAACCATGGGTGGCAATCAGCTCGGCCGCGGAGTCGAGGATGCGCCGCTCCGGTTGCAGCGAACCGACGTCGGTGTCATTGTCCTGCCGGCCGGTCAGTAGGTAGTCGGTGGAGAGTCCGAGGGCATCGGAGAGAGCGGCGAGTTCGGTCGGCTTGAACGTGCGGGTTCCGGCGAGTGATTTGGACAGCTTGTGGGGGGCCAGCCCGATCTCGGCGGCGACACTGCTCTGGGTGCGTCCCGACCGCGTGATCGCATCCCGAATCCGATTTCCGTTCACATATCGAATTTACATCGCAACTCAGGTTCGCGAGATCCGCCGCGCCGCCGCCGCCGAGACCGGGGATCGATAGCCCCGCTCCTACGGTTTTCCTGTGCCGATAAAAACGCTTTGAACTGCAATAATCTACTAAGAACCGGCGGACGCTCCCCGCTGTACGCCGACAGGGGGTTGACAGCGGCTGAGAGCCCGCTCACACTAGCGACTAACTGATGCGTCAGATTGTTGCGATTGTTCGTGAGGAACGGTCCGAAGAAACCTGACTGGAGAGTTTCTGTGTCAACACCCTTGGAGTCGCCGAGCGGCGACACTCCCTCTGCCCCCGCCCACCGTCGAAACGGAATCGAGCGCCGTTCGATCGATTACGTCCCCCGCTCGGAACGTCACGGTAAGGCGTGGCATCTGTGGCCCGTGTGGTTCTGCGGTGATGCGCATCTGACGACGCTGGCCGTGGGCGTCATCGGGGTGAGTCTGGGAACGAATTTGCTCTGGGCTTCCATCGCGATCCTGGGCGGTTGTGCGTTCGGAACCTTGTTCATGGCGGCGCATTCGGCGCAGGGCCCGCACATGGGTTTGCCGCAGCTCATCCAGTCCCGGCCGCAGTTCGGGTATGTCGGTGCCCTGTTGGTGTTCGTCGTGGCCATCGCGACGTACATCGGGTACAACGCGTTCAATCAGATCCTGGCCGGGCAAACCTTCCACGATATTCTCGGTTTCGACGCGGACCGGTCCGCGCTGGGATTCACCTTCTTGGCCATGGTGATGGCCTTCCTCGGCTACTCCTGGTTCCACAAGCTACAGCGGTACCTGTCGTTCATCCTGATCGCCGCGATGCTGATCTTCACCACGAACGTGCTGCTCTTCGAAAGCTTCCCCGACGGCCAACTCAGCTTCGACGGATTCTCGGCAACCGCCTTCCTCGCCCAGTTCTTCACCGCCGCCGCCTATCAGCTGAGCTGGGCGATCTACGTCTCGGACTACTCCCGATACCTGCCGGCGAAGGTCGACACCCGCGCGACGTTCTGGTGGACCTACCTGGGGGCAACCATCGGCGGCTCGTGGATGATGCTGATCGGCGCCGCGGTGGCCGCGATGTACCCCGAACTCAACGTCGCACAAGCGCTAGTGGAAACGGGCAACCACGTTTTCGGGGGGTTCGGTGAAATCCTCACCGTCCTAGCCGTGATCGGCCTGATCACCAGTGCCGCCCAGAACTTCTACGGCTCGTCGTTGACGATCCTCAGTGCCGTGGACTCGGTGCGCCCGATTAAAGCCACCCTCCTCAAGCGACTGATGGCGCTGCTGGTGGCCGGCGCCGTCGCGATCTTCATCGCCAAGAACGCCAACGACGACTTCATGACCGAGTTCGGCAGCTTCCTCGCCATCATGCTGTACCTGTTCACGCCGTGGACGGCCGTCAACCTCGTCGACTACTACTTCGTCCGCAAGGGTCACTATTCGATCCGCGAAATCTTCAACCCCCGAGGAATGTACGGGCGCTGGGACTGGCGCGGGATCTCCTCCTACGCCCTCGGATTCACCGCGATGATCCCATTCTTCGTCACCGTCTGGTGGTCCGGCCCGATCGCCGAGACGCTCGGCGGCGCCGACATCGCGATGCTGCCCGGCCTCGTGGTGGCCTCGGTCTTCTACTACCTGGTGTGCCGCAACCTCGACCTCGACGGCGAACGCGCCCTCATCGCCCGGCTCGATGCCGGAATCGACGACGACGGAGCCGACACAACCACAACCACCCCTGACTCGGCCGTGAACGCACCACTCGATACCGGCCCGGCCGATCCCACCGACGCACTCCCGACCCGATAGCCGCGCCCCGGCACCACGAGCCGTCCCGCCCGCGCCCAACGACCTCTCCCACCTCCTCGAAGGAAACCATCATGTCCGCCCACCGCACCCGCATCTACGTGCACGGCCAATGGGTTCAGCCGATCAGCGGTTCGACCACCACCGTCACCAACCCGGCCACCCTCGAACCGGTCGGCACCGTCCCGTGTGTCCTCGAACCGGATGTCGACCTGGCCGTCGCCGCCGCACGAAGTGCGTTCGAGTCGTGGAGCCGAACCCCGGTCGCCGACCGCACCGCAGTCCTGCGTCGGGTTACCGAACTCCTCCGCGAGGCCGCGCAGGAGATGGCCGAGGTGATCACCCTGGAGATGGGGGCACCAGCCGACTTCGCGCGCAGCGAGCACGTGGACCTGCCCCTGACCATCATGGACGACTATCTCGACGAGTTGTCATCGGACGCGCTGTTCCAGAGCACCCTCGACAACTCGTTGGTGGTCCGCGAGCCGGTCGGTGTGGTCGCCGCGATCACGCCCTGGAATTTTCCGCTCTACCAACTCGTCATCAAGGTGTTTCCGGCGCTCGCCGCCGGATGCACAGTGGTCGCCAAACCCAGCGAGCTGACCCCACTGTCCACCTACCGGTTCACCGACATCCTTCACGCGGCGCGGCTGCCCGCGGGGGTGTTCAACCTGGTGCCGGGCAAGGGCTCTGTTGTCGGGGCGCACCTGGCCTCGCACCCCGACGTCGACCTGGTGTCGTTCACCGGTTCGACCAACGCGGGGGTGGCCGTCTCGACCGCCGCGGCGCCGACCGTCAAACGGGTGGCACTGGAGTTGGGGGGCAAGTCCGCGGCCGTGATCCTGCCCGGCGCTGATCTCACGGCCGCGGTCGAGGCGACCGTGACCAGTTGCTTCTGGAACACCGGGCAAACCTGCAGCGCCCTGACCCGCTTGGTGGTGCCCCGCGCACAGCACAACGAAGCGATCGCGGTGGCCGTGCAGACCGCGCAGACCCTCGCCGCGGACATGGGCCCGGTGATCAGCGCCGACCAGTTCGCCTCCGTGCAGGAGCTGATCAGCTCCGGCATCGCCGAGGGCGCCGAACTCGCCTGCGGCGGACAAGGTCGTCCGCCGGGGCGGGGCGAGGGATATTACGTGCGTCCCACCGTCTTCGGGAATGTCTCCAACAAGATGCGGATCGCCCAGGAGGAAATCTTCGGGCCGGTCCTCACGGTCATCCCCTACGACACGGTCTCCGAGGCCGTCGACATCGCCAACGACTCCCCGTACGGCCTGTCCGGGGCGGTGTGGGGACCGGACAACGAGACCGCCCTCGACATCGCGCGGCGGCTGCGCACCGGCCAGGTCGACATCAACGGCGGCCCCTTCAACCCCAGAGCCCCGTTCGGTGGCATGAAGCAATCCGGGGTGGGCCGGGAGTTGGGCGTCTTCGGGCTCGAGGAGTACCTCGAACTCAAATCGATCCAGTTCCCGCTGTGAACTCGCCACCTCGTCAGAAACGATTGGAGACAACTATGGACGTCACCGCAGCGGTATTCCGTGAACCGGGACAGCCCTTGACCATCGAAACGCTGCAACTGGCCGGACCCGGTCCCGGCGAAGTGTTGGTCAAGGTCGTCGCCAGCGGCATCTGCCACAGCGACCTGCATGTGGTCAACGGCGAGTGGTCGTCCCCGGCACCGCTGGTGCTCGGCCACGAGGGCGCCGGCATCGTCGACGCCGTCGGCGACGGGGTGACCACGGTGTCCCCGGGCGATCACGTCGTCCTGTCCTGGATGCCGTACTGCCGCCGCTGCCACTACTGCCTCGCCGGGCGGCCCAACCTCTGCGCGTTGGTCGAGTCCACCGCCTACAACAGCGTGATGCTCGACGGCACCACTCGGCTGTCGCAGGCCGGCGAACCGGTCTACAGCTACCTGGCCACCGCCTCCTTCGCGAACTGGGCCGTGGTCCCCGAAACCGCCGCGATCCGCATCCGCGACGACGCCCCCCTCGACAAGGTGTCCCTCGTCGGTTGCGCGGTAGCAACCGGAATCGGTGCCGTCGCCAACACCGCCCGTGTCCGGATGGGATCGTCGGTGCTGGTCGTCGGCTGCGGCGGGGTGGGCCTGTCCACGATCAGCGGTGCCGTGATCGCCGGCGCCGGACAGGTGATCGCCGTCGACATCAACGACTCGAACCTCGAGCGGGCCCGCACGCTCGGTGCCACCCACACCCTCAACAGCCGAACCGAGGACGTGCTGGCCGCCCTACCCGGAATCACCGGGAGCGCAGGTGTCGACTACGCCTTCGAGGCGATCGGACTACCGACGACCATCGAACTCGCCTACGACGCACTCGCCCCGGGCGGCACGGCCGTCGTGGTCGGCCAGGTCGCCGAGGGGAAGAAGATCACCATCGACCCCTTCGTGATGTCCGACCGCGAAAAGACCCTGACCGGAAGCAACTACGGATCCTGCCGGCCCCCGGTCGATTTCCCGAAGATCGTCGACCTGTACATGAACGATCGACTGCCGCTCGACTCGTTGATCGAGCGCACCATCGACATCGGCGAGATCAACAAGGCATTCGACGCCATGGTTCGCGGCGAAACCGCCCGCAGCATCATCATCCACCAACACTGAGCACCGGCCCGGCGCCACACGCAGGTCAGTGGCCACGCCCATACCAAAAGCCTGAACACCCCGCCACCCTGGCGGACGCGTCTGCCCATCGCAGGTCAGCGTCGTGCCCGTTTTAAGAACTATGAGGTGAATTCGGAAGTGAACCGAATACCCGGCCGAGACTTCTCGGCCCTGTTTGACCCCCGATCGGTCGCCGTAATCGGGGCGAGCAACGACCACAGCAAGTACGGCAATTGGCTCAGCGCCCAAGCCCTGCGCATGAAGGACCTCAGGTCGGTGCACCTGGTCAACCGGCGTGCGGAGCCGGTACTCGGTTATTCCACGGTCGCCGCACTCTCCGATGTGCCCACCACCGTCGATCTGGTGGTGATCACGGTGCCCGCCAACGGCTTCGAGGACGCGGTGGACGATGCGTTGGCCGCCGGGGCGAAGGCGATCGTGGGTGTGACCGCCGGCTTCGCCGAGCTGGGCGAGGACGGGCGCACAACCCAGAATCGGATCGTTGAGCGTGTGCGCGATGCCGGTGCGATGCTGCTGGGTCCGAACTGCCTCGGCGTCTCCGACTCGACGACCGCACTGACACTCGCCTCCAACCCATTACCCGCCGGTCGGGTCAGTTTGCTCTCCCAGAGCGGCAACATGGCACTCGAACTCGCCGGGTTCTTCGGCCGCCGCGACCTGGGCTTCGCCCGGTTCGTCTCGCTGGGTAACCAGGCCGATGTCACGGTCGCCGACTTTATCGACGCCTGCGCCGACCACGACGGCACCGACCTGATCGCCGTCTACTGCGAGGACTTCGGCGACGGCCGCGCCGTTGTGGCCGCCGCCGCCCACGCCCGCCGCCGAGGAAAGCCGGTCGTTCTGCTGACCGTCGGCGGGAGCGAGGCCTCCGTCCGCGGGGCCCGCTCACATACCGGAGCCCTCACGACCAGCTCGGATGTCCTCGATGCCGCATGCCGGCACGCCGGCATCTACCGTGTACATACCCCGCGCGAACTCGCCGACGTCGCGGCGATGCTCCTCACCTGCCAATCCCAGACCGTCAGTCGAGTCGCCGTCATCGCCGACGGCGGCGGCCACGCGGGGGTCGCGTCCGACGTCCTCGAATCCGCCGGGCTGACAGTCCCCGAATTCTCGGCGCAAATTCGGCAGCAACTGCGGGCGGCACTCCCACCGTCCGCCGGGGTCAGCAACCCGATCGACCTCGCCGGCGCCGGCGAACTGGACATCACCTCCTTTGCCGCCATCCTGGACACCGCATTGACCGGCCCGGAGATCGATGCGGTGGTCGTCACCGGATACTTCGGCGGCTACGGCGACTACGGTGACACCCTCGCGCAGGGAGAGATCGACACCGCTCATCGCATGGTTCAGCTCGCGCACCAACACCACAAACCCGTTCTGGTGCACACCATGCGGCCGAGCAGCGCCGCGGCGACCGTCCTCACCGCTGGGGGCATCCCCGTCTTCGAGGCGATCGAGGACGCCGCCCGCACCCTAGGCGCCCTCGTCGACGTCCCGCCACCGGCATCGACACCCGGCCCGGTCGGGTCGGCGCCGATGCTGACCTCCGACGGATACTGGGACGCCCGCGAGCTGTTCCGGGACGCCGGCGTCGACTTCCTGCCTGCGCATCTGGTCCACACCCGTGCCGAGGCGGTCGCCGCATCAGATGCGATCGGGTATCCCGTGGTGCTCAAAGCCATGGGGTTGCTCCACAAATCCGACGCCGGCGGCGTGGTCCTGGGCCTGCGCACCGCCCAGGACGTCGAGCGGGCCTTCGACGCAATGGAGCGCTCACTCTCAGCGCCCGGATACTGCGTCGAAGCGATGGCCGACCTCGACGCCGGGGTGGAGCTGATCGTCGGGGTCCAAACCGATCCACGGTTCGGGCCGATCGCCATGGTCGGGATCGGCGGTGTGTTCACCGAGGTCCTCGCCGACGTAGCCTTCGCGCTCGCCCCCATCGACTCCGTTGCGGCCCGCCAACTCCTGGGCCGTTTACGTGCGGCAACCCTGCTGCACGGTGTCCGCGGTCGGCCCCCCATCGACCTCGATGCCGCCGCCGAGGCCATCGCCGCCATCACCTCGGTGGCCGCCGAACACCCCGAGATCGCCGAACTCGAGGTCAACCCTCTGCTGGCGACCCCACGCGGGGCAGTCGGCTTGGACGCTCGAATCATCCTCACAAACAACATGATCGACAACCCTGAAAGGACTTCCTAATGGATTTCGGATACACCCCCAAGCTTGCCGAGCTGAAGGAACGCGCTCGCGCGCTGACCGAGACGATCATCCCCTTCGAGCTCGAGTGCGAACAGAACAACGGGCTCACCGCACAGGCCCATGCGACGATCAAGCAGGCCGTCCTCGATTCCGGGCTGCAGGCCATCAACACCCCCACCGAGTACGGCGGTGCCGGCCTGAGCGTGCTCGAACAGGCCGTCGTCCAGGACGAGCTCGGCAAACTCACCAACGCCCTGTGGGACACAGTATGGCGGCCTGCCAATCCCCTCGCCCACGCCACCTCAGAGCAGATCGAGCGCTACCTGATCCCCGGTGCCCGGGGTGATCGCCGCGATGCCGTCGCCATCTCCGAGGCGAACGCCGGCTCCGACTTCTCCAGCGCCGTCACCACCGCCAAGCCCGACGGGGACGGGTACCTGATCAACGGCGAGAAATGGTTTGTCACGGTCGGTGACGTCGCCGACTATCTGATCGTGCTCGCCAATGTCGAACCCGACAACGCTCCCACCATGTTCCTGATCGATGCCGATACCCCCGGGGTGTCGATCAAGCACATTCCCCGGTTCACCCACACCTTCGTCTACGAGCACCCCGAGTTCACCTTCGACAACGTCCGAGTCGGCGCCGACGCCGTCCTCGGCGAAATCGGAGAAGGCCTCGAACTGACCCGGGACTGGTTCACCGAGGAACGCCTGATGATCGGTGCCCGCACCATCGGCGCCGCCGAACGCGCCCTGACCCTGGCCGTCCACTGGGCACGCGACCGCGTCCAAGGCGGACAACCACTGATCAACCGTCAGCTCATCCAGGGCATGATCGCCGACTCCGTCGTCGACATCACCACCAACCGGGCCCTCACCCATCAGGTCGCGTGGGAGTTCGACCATGCGGACCTCACCGACCCGGCCGTTCGCAAGACGCTGCACGCCAAGGCGGCAACCGTGAAACTGGCTGCCTCGGAGGCCTCGAACCGGGTCGCCGACCGTGCCGTCCAGATCTTCGGCGGCCGCGGATACATTCGCGACTACCCGGTCGAGCGGCTCTGGCGCGAACTACGAGTCGACCGCATCTGGGAAGGCACCTCCGAGATCCAGCGACTGGTCATCGCGAACGAAGCCAACAAGCGCGGACTCGACAAGCTCCTGTCCTTCCCGCATCCGGTCTGACCCAGCGTCCACCCGTTCTCCACCCCACGATCTCGCCTCAGGTGTGACGTAGTTCCTTCAAAAAGGGAGGCAGCACGAGGGCCAAAGTTCGGGCTGATCACCCTCTTCCCCACCCAAGGGCGGGATACCCTAACGACACCGCAGGTTTCGCTTCACGCTACCGGCCGCATCCTCGCTCCCCTATTACAGGGGCTTTCGACACTGGGCTCCGACCCGACCCGACCCGTTCCCAGACCGAGCCGCCAGTCTGCTACCGGGCCTCCTGGCAGCTACCCGGACCGGACTTCCACCGGCAAGCGACGAAGAGCTTACGAACACGACAAGATCGACTACCTCGAACTCAGAGCCACTCCTCTCGAGTTCTGCTGGACGCACCCCAGATCGGATACAGCCGGGGACGTTTGCGGGTGAAGCAACTTCGTCGCCTCCATCCCGTCCGATCTCCGGCAGCGCCCAAAGGGCGTTTCCAAATCCCAGGTCGGCCGGTTGATCGTGCGCCACATCCCCGACCTCAACCACAAGATCAACGATCAGGGCAACGTTGTTCGACACCTGGCGCTTCCACACCTTCTTTGCCACCGCCACCGACCTTGACACCGTCGGCGCGGGCAATGCGCACCGTCAGCACGCCATCATCGAGCAGGTCCACGCGGACCTGAAGAACTCCGCCCTCGCTCATCTACCCTCGAAATCGTTCGCAGCGAACGCCGCGTGGCTCGTGTGCGCGGTGATGGCATTCGACCTCACCCGCGCCGCCGGGACTCTCACCGACGTCCCTCAAAGCCACCACCGCCACGATCCGGCGGACCCTAGTCTCGGTCCCGGCGCGGATCGCGTCCTCCGCACGGCGGTTGACGTTGCACCTGTCGAAAGACTGGCCTTGGGGAAGAGTATCTCGCAGAACACGGTCGCCGAGCCGCGAAACCGGCACCGTTGCCGATCACCGCCGACGACGCCGTGGACCAGAGGTCACGCCACAATCCGCAGGGGGTTCTCGAGCAGGTTGGTGAGCGTGGCAAGGAACTGGGCAGCAAGCGCACCGTCGATGATGCGATGGTCGACAGTGATCGTGTAGCGCAAGCGCTTGTGGGTCACCACCGTGTCTCCATCCAAGGCAAGTTCATCGCGCGCGGCGCCGACCGCGAGGATCGCGCCCTGGGGTGGGTTGATAATCGCGGTGAAGTGCTCGATTCCATACATACCGAGGTTGCTGATCGTGAAAGTTCCATCGCTCATGTCCGCTGTCGTCAGCTTCCGGTCCGACGCCCTGCTGACAAGATCTCGCGTGATGGCGGATATCGCGGTAACGGCAGTGCGGTCGGCGTCCCGGACGACGGGGACGACGAGCCCAAGAGGAGAGGCCACAGCGATGCCCACGTGGATACGCTGGTGGATGAGGGTCTGCCCGCGCCCGTCGGAGGCGTAGGAGGCGTTCACGCCGGGGTGGGCGCGCAGCGCGAGCCCGACGGCGCGGACGAGGATGTCGTTGACGCTCACTTTCTCGCTCGTGTCGGCGTTCGCGTGGTTGACCCGGGCGCGCAGTGCCATGAGTTCGTCGACGTCCGCGGACGCGGTCACGGTGAAGGTCGGGGTTGTGGTGCCGCTCTCGGTCAACCGAACGGCGATCGCCTGGCGTGTGCCGTCGAACGGAACCGGATGCGGTTCGCGGGGGTCCGATCCAACTGGCGGAGGTGCCGATGCGGCAGAGGGTTCCACCTTCACCGAGGTCGTAGATTCGGCGAGGGGGGCATCGAGGTCGGCGCGGACGATGCGTCCGCCCGGGCCGGTCCCTGAGACTGCCGCGAGGTCGATGCCGCGTTCCAGAGCGAGCTTGCGCACCAACGGAGTCGCGGGGCGGCGCTCCGAATGTCCGTTGGACATCGACGCCATAGGCGTCGCATTCTGCTTCTGAGGCTCCGGCTGACCAGTCGACCTGTCTATGTCCGATCCCTGTTTCCCGTTAGGCTCGGCGGTAGGGCTGGCGGCCGGAGATGAATCGACTCCAGTCGGCATGGCGGCAATGCCAGTCGGCGTGTCGCTTCCGTTGTCGAGTCGGGCGATTGGTGCGCCGATAGGGGCGTTCTCGCCCTCAGCGACGATTATCTCGACCAGGGTGCCGGCTTCGTAGGACTCCTGTTCCATGATGGCTTTGTCGGTCTCGATCTCGACGAGGAGATCTCCAGGGGAGACCGTGTCGCCAGGCTTCTTGTGCCAGGCAGAGATAGCGCCTTCGGTCATGGTGTCGGAGAGGCGTGGCATGAGGATTTCGATCATTATGGTTTCCTCTCAGCGGCGCCGGGCGACGGCGTCGAGCGTTTCGCGGATGGCGGTGATCGCGTCGTCTGCCGAGGGCAGTGCGGCGGTTTCGAGGGGCTTGGCGTACGGGAGGGGGACTTCGGCCATGGCGACTCGTCGGACGGGAGCGTCGAGCCAGTCGAATGCGCCGTCGGAGATGGTCGCGGCAATCTCCGCGCCAATACCGTAAGTGAGCCAGTCATCTTCGAGCACGACCGCGCAGTTCGTCTTCTTCACTGAGGCGATGATCGTGTCTCTGTCGAGCGGGCGAAGGCTGCGCAGATCTACGACCTCGACGTCGGTACCCTCTTCGGCGAGCCGTTCGGCAACCTGGAGGGCCACCGCGGCCATACGCGAATAGGCAACGATGGTGATGTCGGCACCCTCGCGGGTGACGGCGGCCTTGCCGATCTCAACAGGCTCGTCGTGGTCGGGGACCTCGCCGGTAGTGTTGTAGAGGGCAAGGTTCTCCAGCACGAGTACCGGGTCGTCGTCGCGGATCGCCGCGAGCATGAGCGCCTTCGCGTCGGCCGGGGATGAGGGGGCGACCACCTTCATGCCGGGAACGAAGGCGTAGTACAGCTCGATGTTCTGCGAGTGGGTGGCGCCGAGCTGCTGTCCGCCGCCACCGGGGGTACGGATCACCATGGGCACGCAAGCCTGGCCGCCGAACATGCCGTAGATCTTTGCGGCGTGGTTGACGATCTGGTCCAGCGCGAGCAGGGAGAAGTTGATCGTCATGATCTCCACTACTGGCCTCAGCCCCAGCATCGCCGCGCCGATCGCGGCGCCTGTGAAGCCCTCCTCGGCAATCGGTGTGTCCCGGACCCTCTTAGGGCCGAACTCATCGAGCATGCCCGCAGTGATCTTGTAAGAGCCTTCGAACAGGCCGATCTCCTCGCCAATCAGGAACACACTCTCGTCGCGCAGCATCTCGCTGCGCAGTGCGTCGTGCAGTGCCTGGCGGTAGCTGATCACGCTCACTGGTGCACCTCCGCGACCTTCGCAGAAATCGGTCTCGGTGGTGCGGGAAACAACGCGCTGCCAGGCAGGCGGCGCGAGTCGTTCGGGACCGGAGTGGCGTAGGTGTAGTCGAACAGCGTCGCCGCATCCGGATGCGGACTCGCATCTGCGAATGCGACCGCAGACGCGACCCGCTCCATCACTTCGGAGTCGAACTGGGAGATGAGCTCATCGGTCAGCAACCCCTGCTCGTGCAGCCGCACGGCGTACCCCGCCACCGGGTCGGCGGCCTTAAGTGCTTCTGCTTCTTTGACACTGCGGTAGCGGGCCGGGTCGACGACCGAGTGTCCCTTCAGCCGACCCGACACGGCCTCCAGCAGGTACGGCTCACCCTTCCTTGCACTGGCCAGCGCGATCTGGGCCGCCGCATGCACCGCAACAGGATCGTTGCCATCCACCCGGGCCGAGGCCATTCGGTAGGACGCAGCGCGCTTGTGCAGCTCCGGCTCCGCTGAGGACTGCCCCACTGGGGTACCCATGCCGAGCCCGTTGTTGACGACCGCATAGACGATCGGCAGCCCCCAAAGCGCTGCGATGTTCAACGACTCATGGAACGCGCCGATGTTCGTCGTACCATCGCCCATCAGACACACCACCGCCTCGGAGCCGCCGCGGTAGTCGATCGCCAGCGCCGCACCGGTCGCCAGCGGCACCTGGCCGCCGACGATCCCGTATCCGCCCATGAACCGAGAGGCGATGTCGAACATATGCATCGACCCGCCCCACCCACGGGACACCCCGTCGGTCCGACCGTAGAGCTCAGCCATCACCCGCGCGGGGTCGATCCCGCGGGCAATCGCGTAGCCGTGTTCCCGATAGTTCGTGAACACGTAGTCGTTCGGGTCGAGTGCCGCCATGAGTCCGGCGACGGTGGCCTCTTCACCGAGGTTCAGATGGCAGTAGCCCCCGATCTTTGCCTCTGTATAGGCACGGGCAGCCCGCTCCTCGAAGCGACGGATCAGCACCATCTGCCGGTAGAAGTCCAGCCGCTGCTGATCCGTCAGAGTCCCGGCAAGGGGGAAGCTAGCTGTCGCGCGTCGAGTCGACGCGCGGGTGGCCTTGGTTATCGAGGGCATCGTGGGTTCTCCTTCTCGCCTACATGAACCGCAGCCGTGAGCCGATCTGTCCGGAAGGACCCACGACTGCGGGGTCGCCGCTCGGCCTCGACGGTGCGCGGGCAACGGCAACCACAGAATGAAACGAAACACGGTTCATTATAGTATGTACTCGAATCGTTGTTGAATCGGAGGAGTGGCAAATGGCTACCGAAGGCGTGGCGGCGACCCGGAAGAGAGGGCGTCCGACCGAAGCGGAGCGCGCGCAGCGGCGCGACGACATCCTCAATGTGGCGGTGCAGTTGTTCGTTGCTGGCGGGTTCGCGCAGGTCACACTAGACGATATTGTCACCGAGGCGCACGTCACCAAACGCACGATCTACGGCTACTTCGGGGATCGCTCCGAGATTTTTCTGGCCGCCGTCGAACGGCTCCGACACCGCACACTGGGTCAGCTGGCCACTGGGGAGAGCCTTGAAGAGCTCGCGACCAACATCGTCTCCACTCTGCATTCTGACGAAGCAATCGGGCTGCACCGGTTGATGATCACAGAAGCCCACAGCTTCCCCGACCTTGCAAAGCGCTTCTACCGAGACGGACCCCAGGCTTACATCGCTGCACTGGACGCGCGGCTACCCGCACCAGACCCCGACTTGGCGCAGTCGGTGTTCGCCCTTCTTCTCGGCGAACCTCACAGACAACGCCTGCTTGGGCTGCGCGCGGCTCCCAACCTCGAGGAGGCTGCAACTCAGGCGGGAATCGTACTGCGCCGCTTCGGACTCACCCAAGATCGAGCGAGTGATCGCACGCATTCCCGCCGCTGACAGCGAACGCCCCTGAAGAGCAACAATACCCGCGTCCGGGACTGTCCGAATCGCGATAGTGTTTGCACAAATCCGGCTCGAGAGAAGTCGAGCGGTCACCGGCGGTCGTAGTGCCCCATTGACTGTGCCTCGAAGCCAAGGTGGTGAGTCCTGGGTACTAGTGTCCGTTCCTTAACCGGCCAGGCCACCAACAGCGCGGCCATCGCCAAATAACTACCGCGAGTTCGTAACCGCGCAAACGGTAGCACGCGCTCAGCGACCCTTTGCTCATAACGCAGCTAGACGATCGTTGCTGCGGTGAGTGGGTGTTTTAATATTGGACGTCACCCACATCACATCTTTCGGATCGACTAGCCGGAGCGTCATATGATCGCCGCGCACTACCCGCCGTCCGGCGGCGACGCGGGCTGGTGCTCCGACCTCGCCAGCCAAACCCCTGTGGTTGGCGAGGTCTTCACACTTCGGCGGTTCGACTTGACCCGAAAAGGGACCGTCGATGGGAACCCGCCTTTCCGCGCCACGGGATGGCGGGGTTCCACTCCCTATCGAAGCTCGAAGCACCTGACTCAGCGATGGGGCGCCGCTACGGTGTCACGGCGGTCGCCTGTGGCGACGCCGTTCACGTCGTTGAGCTTCCACCGCGTGAACTCGTGACGATGTGCGGTGGGTGATCTCGAGCAGCGTCGAAATGTCGGTGTGGCCCTTGCGCGTGTCGGCTCTCCCATGCCCTTCCAGTTCCGCCGCTACCTCCCCTGCAAGGACGCTTCGATTGTCGGCGAACAGAGCTAAGCGGGTGCCAGGCAGCGCGGCGCAGATCATCGTCGAATTGGTCGACTATCGGGGGTCTATTTACCGCCAACCGAGTTCGCGGTGACCTGCGGCCCTGGGGCGGCGCGACCCTGTCCGCGGTCGCCGAATTCCCTCCGGCAGATCCGGGAACAAGACCCAACCGGCGGCCCGCGAGGTGCTGCACCCGCCGCTCTGCACTTGGTGGCGGTCCTCGGCGAGCACGCCGCCGAACTCGACAGCAGATCCGCGACACCGACCGCCCATCCCCACTGCAAGCTTCCCGGGCTGCGTCACGGCAGCCCGAAGCAATCGACGACCGCATCGGCATGCTCGCCGACTACACCGGCGACCGCGACGCCCTTGCCCATGCTCGAAGACCACGACATCGCCCGCCGGCGGGGCGCCGGCTCGGTCCGCGGACGACCCGGTGCTGCCCGTCGCCACCAACGTCCGCACCCGCAGGCGCCTGGCAAACGGGAGTCTCTGTCGCCCTGTACCAGCGACGGCTTAGATGGGACCTCGCTCGGGTCGAAGAACAATTGTCCAGGTTGCAATCTCACATAGGGCCCTGGTTTCGCCGTGCGGAACGCTTCCCTAGCAATCTGTCTCAGACTGAAGGAGTCTCCACAGCATTCATTTCCATACCGAAAGAGGGACTTATGCGTGCGATTCCGGTACTGGTTCCCCAGGGGACTGGCTTGTCCGAGTCGCTCGTACCCTTCGTGGAAGTACGGGGTGTGTCGAAGCGCTACCCCGGCGTTCTCGCGCTCGACAACGCGAGCGTAGCGATCCATCCCGGCGAGGTTCTTTCATTGACCGGGGAGAACGGGTCGGGCAAGTCGACACTGGCCAAAATTATCGGTGGTGTCGAGCAGCCTGATCGGGGCACGATCGTAGTCAACGGCGTCGAGAGAAAGATCGCGAATCCCGTCGCAGCGCGTTCCTTGGGCATAGTTATGATCAGCCAGGAACTGACCTTGGCGCCACAGTTGTCGGTGGCTGAGAACGTCCTGATGGGACGGTTGCCCCGGACTAGTCGGCGCACTGTCGACTGGCGGGAGATGCGGCGTCGCGCTCGTAAGGAACTCGATGCCCTCGGGGTAGACGTCGGTGTCGATGTTCGGGTCGGCGATCTCAGCGTTGAACTGCAGCAAGGGATCGAGATCGCGCGAGCGGTCTCCGCGAAGGCGCGACTGCTGATCCTGGACGAGGCCACCAGTTCGTTGTCCGAACCCGCTACAGACCGCCTCCTCGAACTCGTCCGTGAGCAAAGCGAAGGTGGCACGGCGGTGATAATGATCTCTCACAGGATGCCCGAGCTCTACTCCACGGCGCATAAGGCCACCGTCCTTCGCGACGGCCGGACGATCGGGACGGTGCCGCTACCCGAGACGCCTGAGCAGAACCTGGTCCAGATGATGGTCGGCCGCGAACTTACCGACTATTACGGTCGGCGGGATGTGACCCCAGGCGACATCGTGCTTCAGGTCCGTGACCTAGCCTCAGCCGATGGCCGGCTCAAGGCCACTTCGTTCGATGTTCGCAGCGGCGAAGTGCTTGGTATCGCTGGTCTAGTTGGCTCAGGCAAGGCCGAACTCGGGTTAGCGCTCGGTGGAGCCATTCCAGCGACCGGTGACATCACCGTTAACGGTCAGCCACTAAGGCCAGGTGATCCGCGACGCTCCTCGTCAGCCGGAATCGGGTTCGTGCCTGATGATCGGAAACGTTCCGCTCTATTACCGACGAGGAGCGTCGCGGAGAACATGAGCTTCCCGTGGTTGCGAACACTCACACGCGCCGGGATCGTGCCCGTTGGTGAGGAAATGCGCCGAGTTCAGTCTGCGCTCTCGGAGTACGGAGTCAAGACTTCCTCGTCCAGCAAGCGAATTACATTGCTCTCCGGCGGCAACCAACAAAAGGCGATCCTCGGGCGGACCTTCGCACTTGGTTTCCCGGTTTACATACTCAGCGAGCCGACGCGGGGAGTCGATGTCGGTTCCAAGACTCAGATCTATGCGTTGCTCCAGAGACTCGTTGAGCGGGGTGCTGCTGTGATCGTGATTAGCTCCGAACTTCCAGAGATCCTCGGATTGGCCGATCGCGTGCTCGTCTACTTCCAGGGGGCAGTGCACGGCGAGGTCTCAGGTGAGGCGCTCACGGAGACGGTCCTCAACGACATCGCTATCAGCGGTCACATCCACTCCGAGCAGGTGCTCTGATCTGCGCGGATCCCAGCTGCACTCGCCACCCGAAAATTCTTGGAACGAAGGATTCACATGAGCCAGCACACCGACAGCGAACCGCCAATCACCGAACAGTTGTCACAGACGAATCCAACCAGCCGTAGGCCACAGGTTCTGGGGGTAGTTGCGCGTGCGGCCAGTCGTAACACCGGTGTGCTCGCCGGTTTGGCCGTGCTGTCTATCTTCATGACGTTGACTCAGCCGGTCTTCCTGACCTGGGGGAACATCACGAACATCGTGGGGGCAAACTCAGTGGTCCTCGTGTTAGCCATCGGCGCCACATTCGTGATCATCTCTGCAGGGATCGACCTCTCTGCTGCCTCGGCAGCGGCTTTGGCAGGGATGTCATTCGGCGTCTTTCTCAATCTCGGATGGGGCGCTACCTCGGCCGTTTCCGGAACGCTCCTGGTCGGTCTTGTCCTAGGCCTGATCAACGGCGTGCTCATCGCCTATGCCAGGGTCCCCTTCTTGGTTGTCACATTGGGCACGTTGTCCATCTTCGGCTCCCTGGCACTGGTGTTGAAGCAGGGACAGACGATCAACACCTTCTCTCTTCCCGGCTTCCAGCCGGTCTACCGCTTTGTTTCGGGTGAGGTTGCCGGGATTACATACCTACTCATCTTCGACATGCTTGTGGTCTCATGCGCCGCCTTTACGCTGAGGTACACCTCCTTCGGTCGGGCTGTATTCGCGGTCGGGTCAAATGCCGAAGCTGCCCACCTCAACGGGATCAACATCGCACGAACCGTTCTCTCCATCTACGTCCTCGCCGGTATGTTCGCGGCGCTGGCATCGCTCATCCAGGTGGGCCGTCTCACTGGCGCCAGTCCCAATATCGACGCGAACCTGCTGCTCACCGTGATTGCGGCCGTACTCATCGGGGGCACAGCATATTCCGGTGGCGAGGGCGGTGTGGGCGGCACAGTGTTGGGAGTACTGTTTCTCGGCGTTATCCAGAACGCCCTTACTCTCAGCGACGTCTCAACGTTCTGGCGCGGAACCGTCAACGGTCTGGTCCTGATCGCAGCAGTCACCTTGGGTGTGGCCCGCCAGCACGGTTGGTTCGCAAAGCTTCGACCAGCGGCGATTGGCTAACTCGGCGATCCATGCAGGGCACCGCAAGGCAGTCGTTTTCCCCTCCAACCGAACCCACGAGGAACGACAACACTATCTCGTTCCCACTGTCCCCACACTTGAGCCAGACCGCGATCCCGCTTCAGTAGGCAGAAGGTCGCCGACGAATCGCATATCGGTGATGTAAACCCTGTCGCGAGAAGGTTTACACGATGCTGCGGTCACCACCATCCCGGAACTCAGATGCAACCGGCCGCACCTTGTCCGCCGATCGACAAGCTCGGATCAGAGGCCGACGCGGATCCGCTATAAGCGCGCCGAGTGGCGCTATACCAGTGAAAGGTTCGACAATGACCTTGCGAAAGACGATCCTGGCTGCCGCGGCAGCGGCAGCAATGGTGCCCATTAGTGCCTGCGGCTTCTCGGATTCCTCGGGAGGAAGCTCGCAGACTGTCGCGTACTCCAACCCTGTGGCGTCTCAGCCGGCACAGTACGTTCTGAACAACGCGTTCGAGTCAGCGGCGCACAGCCTTGGCTGGGACGCGAAGATCTATGATGCGAATCTCTCTCCGGACACGCAAGTCTCGAACATTCAAACCATGATCCAGACCCAGGCCGACGCGATCGCAGTGTGGACGCTCGATGCCGGCGCAATGGGGGGAGTCTATGCGCAAGCCAAAGAACAAGGCATACCGATCATCGGTGTCAATTCAGATGATGATGGGATCACGACCACCGTGTGGTGGGAGTCCTTCATGTGCGAGGCTCCTGATGCACCGTTCAAGCGGGCTGCGCAGTCAGTGGCCAAGGAGCGTCCGGGCGCGAAGGTGATCGTATTGGGTGGGCCACCGGTTCCTTCGGTGCAGAAGAACGCATCCTGTTTCACCGAGGCTGCAGAGGACGCCGGGTTGGAGATCATCAACCGGACCGACAACGTCAAGGACGACTCGGCCAACGCATTGGCGTTGACCTCAGATCTTCTGGCGAAGTACCCCGATGTCGACTTCATCTGGGCGTACAACGACCTGACCGCATTGGGTGCATCGTCGGCGGTGACTGCCGCTGGCCTGAAGGTTTCCGATGGCCAGAGCCCGGGTGTGATCATCCACGGCACCAACGGTGACGCCGATGCTATTCAGGCTATTCGGGAGGGGCGTCTGACCGGGACCTGGGACCCCAACAACGTGGCTAGCGGTATGTCGATCATCAAAGCCGTCCAGAACATCCAGAAGGGCAATACCGACGATCTGATCATCAAGTCGACGTTCTGGGATACCAGCAACATCGACAACTACGTCGACTCCGACAAGGTGACCTATGACCTCGATGACCTCCCGCTCGTAGCCCCCTGACCTCCATTCACTGAGGACAGCGGGTGAGTGAGGAATGCAGTAGTCCTGGCGTATGACATTCATTGGGGCAAAACATGTTTGACGCAAGATCATCAATCATATCGGGGCAGCCATCGATGTGCTTGATGACGTCTATGGCGGAGGAAACTACCCACAGCCACACGGGTTCTGCACTATTCGACCGTGTCGCTTTAGGTCGTCGGATTCTGAGTCTGCTCGACGACCCATGCGGCGACCTGGGTTCGTGAGGTGAAGCCGAGCTTGGACAGTATGTGCTCCACGTGTCCCTGGGCTGTGCGGTCCGAGATGACCAGTCTTTCCGCAATTGCCTTGTTGGTAAGTCCCTCCGCGACCAAGTCGGCGACTTGCCGCTCGCGTCGAGTCAGATTCACCGCATCGCTGGATTGCGCCTGTGCCACTCGAGGCTTCTTGCCGAGTGCATACGCGACGGCGTCCTCATAAATCAGCGCATTGCCATGGTGGAAATTCTTCTTGAACTCTCGTTCACCGAGGGCTCGCCGAGTACGGCGCTCGCATTCTTCTTGATACACGAGCATGTCGGGAAAGCTGACCGTCGGTCCCCCCATAGAACGCCACCAGCCTTCGGCAGCGCCCAGTAGGACAGCAGCCCGCGCCTCGTGGTGTTGGTCGGCCTCGATCCATGCCAGGGTCTGAAGGCACCGTGCGGCACCCGCGGGATCGTCCACTGGACGTGTCAGCCGTACGCCCTGCTCGAGCAGTGCTGTCGCGCGATCCGCCTCGCCCTTCGCCCACAGTGCCAATCCGGCAGCCAACGACGACCGCCCGCGGTACACAGTCTCTCCGCGTCTTTCTGTGACTGCGAGGATTTCCTCATGACACGAAATAGCTCCGACCGTATCACCCAGCAGTCCGTAAGCCAGCCCAAGACCGAATAGGCTAGCGATCCGGCGGAGCGGGTTGCCGTCTTCTTGGGGCGCTGTGAGGGCCCGCTTGTAGTCGGCGACGGCGCGCGACGGATCGCCACTGAACAGAGCCATACACCCAGCGGCATACCCAGAGAGCGCGGACTGCGACGAGGTACCCGGTTGATCGGCGACGTCGTCGCCCTCGGCCAGTAGGGCTCTCCCGGCCACCACGTCGCCTTGCGTTCCGGCGAGCACACTGTCCGCGTAGAGAGCTTTGACTCGGTACGCTGAAGATTGGCCGTCGTCTACGGCTAGAAGACGGTCGAGCCAGAGCCTGCCTTCGCTGTGAAGTCCACGCGAGAGCCAGAACGGAAATAGCGCTCCGGCAATTCGCAGACCGACGTCAGCCTCCCGCGGATCGTCCAGACAGAATCGAAGAGTGTCACGGAGATTCGGCTGTTCTCGCTCGAGACGAGCGATCCATTCCAACTGGTGGGGGCTAATCCATTCAGCCTCTGCCTGCTGCACCAATTGCTCGTACCAATCCCGGTGGCGCCGTCGGAAGACCTCGTACTCACCGCTGGTCTGCAGTTTCTCCCGGCCGTAGTCGCGCAAAGTTTCGAGTAGCCGGTACCGAACCACGGCGCCTGGCTCCTCCCGGATCAGGATTGACTTGTCGACGAGCGATGCCACCACATCAAGCATGTCGGCTGATGGGAGGTCGTTGGCACAGATGGCTTCTGCTGCATCCAATTCGAAGCTGCCGGCAAATACCGAACATTGGGCCCACAATTGCTGCTCGCGCGGTGTGCACAACTCGTAGCTCCAGTCAATGCACAGACGCAATGTCTGCTGACGCGAGGGCGCACCGCGATTGCCCACGCTCAGGAGGCGGTAGCGGTCTGTTAGACGGTCGAGGATCTGCTGTGCGGACATTGCCCGTAATCGCACCGCTGCCAGTTCAATCGGCAGCGGGAGACCGTCCAGTCGCTGACAGATCTCGGCCACCACGCGCTGGTTGTCCTCGGTGAGATCGAACCCAGGGACGGCGGTCGCGGCTCGCTCGGTGAACAGGGCCACCGCCTCGTATCGAGGAAGCCCGCCAACTGATGTCGAGCGGTCAACATCGGGAACCGCCAACGGCGGCACCCTCATCGAGACCTCTCCACCGATGCCCAAAGGTTCACGACTCGTTGCGAGGACCCGCAACCCCGGGCAGCTCCGCAATAACGATTCGACCATGCTCGCGACCTCTTTGACCAGGTGCTCGCAATTGTCGAGCACCAGGAGCAGCCTCCGGTCGGCGAGGTAGTCGGCCAGCAGGGTCAGCGGAGGGTCGGCCGATTGCTCTCGCAGTCCGAGGGCCGCGAAGACGGCGCTCGTCACCAGCATGGTGTCCCGGACTTCACCCAACTCGACTAGCCATACGCCTTCCGGGAATGCACGCCTCGAGTCGGTGGCGACGCGAAGCGCGAGCCGGGTCTTGCCGACGCCCCCGATCCCAGTCAGAGTCACCAGCCGGTATGCAGACAGCATCTTCTTCGCCTCGGCGCGTTCGTGTCGCCGACCGACGAAACTTGTCAATTCAAGAGGGAGGTTTCCCGATCTGCGTCGTTTGCCAGATACGAACGGCCCATCTCGAGCGGGAGGCGTGGTCGAGGCATTCAGGGTGGACGTCCGGGGCACTTGTGAGTGTTCCGTCGGACGGCCGGCGGGCGACGCCATTGTCGGCTGATCCGTTCGCGCCGTGTTGTTGCTCGCAGGCACTGCCATATCGTCGACTCGGCAGTCGTGGTGCCGCTCAGCGGCACGGAGTTGATCGCCGAAGGCCGCGGCGGTGGGAGGGCGATCATTCGGATCGCGTGCCATAGCCGACTCGATCGCCGCGCTGACATCGTCGGGAACATCTTGTTCTCGTAGGTCGGGTAACGGTTCGGTCGTAATCCGCAGAAACTGGGCGACCACCCGTTCACCGCTTCGGCGCTCGAACGGGGCGTGCCCTGTGAGCGCGCAGAACAGCGTCGCGCCGAGGCCGTAGATGTCGGAGGCTGGGCTTGGTGACTGGCCTGCCAGGACCTCTGGGGCAGTGAAGGCCGGAGATCCAGTGATTGTTCCCGCCGTCGTCTCGAAGGCTCCGGCCATGTGGGCGATCCCGAAGTCGGTCAACTGAGGCTCGTCATACTCAGTGAGCAGGATGTTGGCAGGTTTCACATCGCGATGGAGAACATCACGTCTGTGAGCGGTCTCCAGCGCGCCGGCCACCTTCACGCCTAAATGAAGCGTGTCGTCCCACCCCAGTGGTCCGTCTTGGCGGATCCGCACATCGAGCGAATCTTGGGGGTGGTACGGCATCACGATGTACGGCAGGCCGCTGCTGGTTGCACCGGCTTGCAAGATGGTCACTATGTTCGGATGTTCCGACAGCCTGCCCATCGCTTGCTGCTCCCGCAGGAACCGCTCGAGGTTCTCCGGATCGAGAAGGGAAGTGAGGACCTTAACGGCTACCGTCCGGCGGAGGGAAGGCTGTCGGCAACGGTAGACGACACCAAATCCACCGTGCCCAATCTCGATCGGATCTTCGAATCCGGCCGCGGCTAGTTCCGACGCTGCTGCAAGCGTTATGTCACGTCGTGAACCAATGGAGTTGAGTTCGGCCATCGAAATCTTCAATCCTGAGCTGTGCGGGTGCCCTGCCCGCAGCGTACCTCTCGCTGCCCTGCGAAACGGCCCATACATTCAAGACGACATTCACGCGTCTTGAAGGGCTCGCTGTCCGCCTTGTACGGCGACGCGCGATCACCGCCACATTGCGGACCAGCTGGTCCCTTTACAGATCACGTCGCGCAGGCACAGCGGTCTGCGGCTGAACCGCCACACCGCCCGAGAACACACGACTCACGCGCGATGACAGCGAACCTCTCGTTCCAGTCGATGAGGAGATCTTGATAACCGACCGGTCCGGCCGCGTTGGCCTCGCCGTCGGCGATGCGCGATGCTGGCGCCGTACGGGCCGAGTGCCTCAGCAACCGTCGACACAGAAGCGGCCGTATTTGCCAAGCGTCTCGCGGGGAGCTGCACAGTCACGAACTAGACCGCCGAAACCCGCGGCCGGCAGCGTTGGCACCCTCGGAGATCGTCCGCTAATGGCGAGGGTGGTCGCCGAGGGCAGAGCACCTGAACGAACTTCGGATGAGGAATACTCTCGGGCAGAGAACAGTCGCAGCGACCGCGTGCCGCTACACGACATCGCAGTTGGCAACTGAGGCGCCTGCGGGAGCGCGGCCCGCCGATCATCATTGTCCTCGACCGGCGGTACCGACGGCCACGTCATTGGGCTAGAGACCAGTCCTTCACATTCTGTATCACTGAAAAAACCACTGGCCGAAGCACCACATCGGACCCAGCCACGTGGAGCGGGCAGCCCCAGCGATCTAGGCCGAGCGGAGAGGACATAAAAATCCGCGTCGCGTCAGGAATCGACAGTCGCTGACCGTTGTGGTCCACGAACTACCCGTACGTCTCGCTTTCCTCGGTCGGCGGAACCTGCGTTCGGGGGTAAGCCGTTGCGAGTTGGTCGGCGATCCTTGAATCGCACCCCGCATCTTGAATGGTCTCCCACACCTTCTCGATGAATCGGCTGCGCGCCATTCCGAATCGCTGAAAAACTTCGTCGTCAGGCGCACCGCCATACGGCGCCCAGATTCGGGCGAAGCCGACGATGTGGTCCGCCTCACTCGGGGCAGTGCGCCTCTCGAGTGCGGCCCTTTCCCGACCCTTTCGCCGCCGCTTTTGTCGATACTTTTTGACCTCACCCTCAATGTTCGTGTCTGACGTGGACGACGCGTCCTGCGGGAACAAATGCTCAACGTTCATGACTATTCCTGGTGGATGGACTGCTGTTCGTTCGAGTAGTCGGGGACCCTGGGTAGTCAGGAGTGCGCTGTGGGTCCTCGGTGGCTGCGCGACTTTGATGCTCCGCATTTGACCTGGGTGTAGCGGCGATGCGCGTCGAGTCTCTGTCCCGGTGTGCATCCGCTGCTCTTCTCCAGCTAAGTACGGTGCCGCGAGTCAGAGGGAGACAACCTCATCCTCGCCATGCGCAGGACGCGATACCGGTTGCGTCGTCGCAGTACCTGTTGCAGACGTCGACGTCGCCTCGCCCCGTACGTGGCGCCACAATGCGTACATGACGGCCGCACCGACAAGCATAGGGACCGCTGCATAGAAGTACAGTGTTCGTGGTGCGGCGACCATAAGGGCATAGCCCACCAGAATTGGCGCGGAAATCGAGAACATACGACCGATGCCAAGCATCCAACCAAGAGCAGTCGAACGTGTCCGTACCGGATACAGCGGAGGAACCACCGCCATGAGGCCCGTGATCGAGATGAAGGTAAACAGTCCAATGACCACGGTCAGCGCGATGGCGATACCAGGCTGGGAAAAGAACGAGGCAAAGGCAACGATAGCCAGCGCAGTTGTCAGCATCGCAATCCAGACCAATTTGAGAGCGGAGATCTTCAACGTCCAGACACCGAAGACCAGTGCTCCGACGACACCACCAAGGCTAAGGATCAGTCCCGCGGTCGTGCCGAGATCGGCATTGCCGCTGGACAACCTGATCAGCTCTGGGGTCCAGAAGCTGGCGAAGTAGAACATCGACATTACGCAGGAATACGCTACCCACGTCAGCAGGGTGCGGTAGTACATTCCCTTTGCGAGCAGGCCACGGATTGAACCCGAGTCAGCCTTATCCGCCATTGCCGGCCGAGCGTCGGGGTCAACCGCTGGGTTGCGGAGTTTTGCTGCGACCCTGACGATCTCGGCGCGGGCTTCTGCAGTGTTGGCCGTCACCAAGAAGTCAATCGACTCGGGGATCACCGTGAGCGCGAGAATGAATGCGAGGCCGGTGATGGCGGCACCGAAAACAAACATCGCCTGCCACGCACCGCCGAACGCGCTGACGAGCATCGTGCCGATGAACCCACCTATGAGAGATCCGAGCGGGAACCCAATCGTGTATACGCCCATCACAGCGTTTCGGCGCTTCTCGGAAGAGTACTCCTGTACCAGCACAGTCAGACTGGCTGTCATGCCGCCGATACCGAGGCCAGTGACAAAGCGCGCCAGGGTGAGGGACTCAACGTTCGGTGACATCGCCGAAGCAGCCATGCCGATGAAGTTGACGACCAGGCACCAGAGAACAAGCTTGCGCCGGCCGAATCGATCACCGAGCGGGGATAGCAACAATGATCCCACCGTCATGCCCACCAGACCGGCGCTGAGTAGGTAGCCCTTCTCCGCGCTGCTGCCGAAGAATCCGTCTGGAAGGTGAGGAAGTACGAATCCCATGACGAACACATCGAATCCGTCGATGGTGAGGACGAGCAAGCAAGCCGTCAACGCAAGATACTGGAAGCGGGTCATCGGCGACTTCTTGATCGCAGTTGATATGTCCATCTTGGTTCCATTCCGTGAGAGTGCGATAGCGATTGGTGGATCTGACAAATGAGGGCGGATTCGTGTTCCGCCCATCAGTCCGACTAGACGGTCGCTGTCCCGTCGGAACGGAATCGTCCTCCTGGTGTCGTGGTGCCACGCCAACCAACTAGCATTGGTCGAGGCGAGCCGTTGAGATCATCTGCAGGGTGCAGACAGATAGCTGCCCTTGCAGCGCTCTCTATGTGTCCGAGAGGGATTGGGCGAATGTCGTCCATCCACCTCAGGTTAGGAAGATCGCCCCAAGAATTCATCAATGAGCTCGGTCCGGATCGCCGGGGCCGTGATCAGTTCCTCCATGACACCCCGGGCCAGAGACGGCAGGGTCCGACACCGCTGCTTCATGAGGTAGACGGGATGACCTGTGTTCTGACGAATGGCAAGTTGTCGTTGTCGGTCGCGCCAAGTCCGGTGATGCCGAGATGTGCGGCCCCCGAGAAGCCGAATCCGTACCCGCGGCCGTTACAGCGGGTACACCAGGTACCGCGCAGGCATGCTGTCGAGTCGAACCGCGCGACTCGTAAACCGGGCCCCATCGGTGGTCAACTCCACGACGTCCTCGTAGTATCCGGTCGCCAGGAGCCCTGACAACGAATCGTTCTCGGTGAAGCTGACCTGGAAGTTCGAGCGGATGGTCCACCTGGCCCCGTCCAGCGATGCCGCTTCAGTGCGTTGGGTGACGTGTCGGGTCCGGTATGGCTCGATCGTCCCCGCCCATACCTCGGTGATGAACTTGATTCGGTCGAGCACCCGTGCCCGGTTGTCGTCGTACATGTATGCCAGCGGAAGGTCACGCTGAATGTTGTCGAGCGTGTGCACGGTGTACGAGCACTCCTGCGCGAACAAGTCGGGCCACTGCTCCCAGTCCTGGTCGTCGAGTACCCGTGAGTAGCGTCCGAGTAGATCATCGATGGCGCGGATCTCATTGGCAGTGTCAGTGATCAAAGCCCATCACCCTTCGGTAGTTGGCCCAGCCGACGGTGTTGCCGATCTCGTCGTTTTGGGTGGCATCCTCGGGACGTCCATCGACTCCCTTGACGAAACGAGCAAGCGTCCCGTCGTCTGCTGTCATTTGTTGGCGGTTGAAGACTGCGGCATCCTCTATCGTGATGAATCCGCTCGGGCCAAGCAGGTTCGACGCCTGCCGCACGCGGTGGTGGCGGTATTCCGCGGAATCACTGGCATGGCCGAAGAATGCGTAACTGACCTCGGTCCGGTCGACACCGCGGGGTCGCGCGAACCGTATGTTGATGGTGTCCACGTGCTTGGTCATCACGGTGACGGGACGGAGGGCCACGACCCTGGCCCGATCGTCGGTTCCACGGAACTGGACGACACTTGGGTCGCCAAGATATCCGTTGTCGACATACGGGGTGCTCTGGTAGCCGACCGAGAAGTGGCCAACCGGCTCAGTGATGCGTACCTCCCCTTTGCCGCCTTGCCAGCCCATGATGCGAAACCCTGTGTGCAGCAGTGGTGCATGGTAGAAGTCGTTATCGAAGTATGTTTTCCAGTTCGTCTTGTACACCACCTTTTGGTAGCCGAGTAGTGTCAAGTCCCCGTCATCGAGCAGGCAGTCCCGGACTGGATCGGCGCATTCACCTAGGAAGGTCTCGAGCAGCCGAGTGTCCGGGTGTCGGGTGATGAAGATCAGCCCAGCGATCTCCGAAACTCGCAGCTCAGGCAAGGCGTAGTCCTTGCGGTCGAAATCGGCACGAAACTCGCGCTCTCCCGGAGCCCCGCAGAAATCACCGCTGCTGTTGAAGAGCCACCGATGGTACGGACACTGGAACTCCTGGGCGACACCGACCTCACGCTGCTCGAGCAGGGTTCCGCGGTGCGTACAGGTATTCACGAACGCTCGGATGCGATCATCTTGGCCACGGCTGACAAGAATAGGGATCTCGCCGAGCCACGTCGTCTTGAAGCTGTTGATTTCCCCGAGTTCAGCGCGGTGAGCCACCGGGTGCCAGTAGGGACCGTAGAAGATGCGTTCCAGCTCTTCCCGGTACACCAGCGGATCGGAGAAGATCTCCTTGGGCAGGTCAAGTGGGTTGGTGAAGCGCGTGGCGATCGCCGCGCGAACCTGCTCGTAGCCGGTCGCGGTTTCGAGTTCGGATATGGTGGTATGCACCATAGGAGTGGCCTCCGGATCAAGTTCTTTGGGGCGCTCGTTGTTGATGCAACAAGAAACGATGCGCCCTCATGGTTCCGGCAATTAGAACGAGCTACCGCCGATGCCGAAATACTATGATCTGATTCACTCGGGGTCAAGCACGAGAATCCCCAAATCTACTGTGCCACATGATGGAAAGGCCTACTTGCCATGTTGTCATCAAATCCCCCACTGCCCCTGTTGGGCCGTACAGCAATTGTCACCGCGGCCGGGGCCGGCATCGGGCGAGCCATCGCGATCGAGTGGTCTTCGCGGGGCGGCTCGGTCGTCGTCGCGGATCTACGTGCCGACGCAGCCATCGCCACTGCCGAGGAGATCAATCACAAAGGTGGAAGTGCTATTTGGGCCGCAGTTGATGTGACCGATCCCGAATCGATGCCAAGTGCGTTCGCTGCAGCACTCGACGGATACGGCCAGATCAACGCGTTGTTCAATGTCGCAGGCGCGAGCCTGCCCAAGCGTGTCGACGAGATGGACGATATTGATTGGTATCGAATGATCGACATCAACCTCACCTCGGTGTACCGCTGCGCGAAACAGGTAATTCCCGAGCTTCGACGCGCCGGCGGCGGAAGCATTGTCAATATATCGTCCACTGCTGGAATTCTCGCCGAGAACCGTTGCTCTGCATATAGTGCCGCCAAGGGTGGAGTGCTTCTGCTGACCAAGAACATGGCGATGGACTACGCCGCAGACGGCATTCGTGTGAATGCGGTGTGCCCAGGGAGCACTATGACTCCACGAATCCAGGACTACCTGGACCGTTTACCCGGCCACGAGTCTCTGCTCGACGACCTGTGCCCGATGAAGCGTTATGCCGAACCGGAGGAGATCGCCCGTCCGGCGGTCTTCCTGGCCTCCGATGAGGCCAGCTATATCACCGGCGCCGTCCTTGCCGTCGACGGCGGGCTCACGGCCGGAAAGCACTTTGCCATCTTCGAGGACGCCTAACCAACCCTGCACCGCGCAACGGGAATCGCCCCGGTGTTCGACTAGAACACCGGGGCGATTCCCCTCAAGTTTCGATGACAACAGCTACTCAGATCGCGCGCCCGCGAGCCCTTCGGTCGTCGACCGTGAAACGCGGCTCAGCGCGCAGACCTCGCGACCGACTGTGCGCAATTGAAAGTCGACTCGCTCGTCTGGCTGCTGCCCGTATTCGATCCGAGTGACCCCCGAGTTAATCGCCGCTCCAAGAGGAGTCGGCCACCCCCGCAGCGCGTGCACGATGCTTCGAAGCGTCTGCAACGTTGTGACAGCCGCCTGCCATCCGTAGGCCGTGGTAACGCACCCGACCGCGCGGCCGGAGAGGTAGGGATTGCCGTCTTGTCGCAGTTCCTCTGCATAGTCTAGGGCGTTCTTGACCAAGCCCGAGACCGAACCGTGGTATCCCGGGGACGCGATGATCACCCCATCGGCGAGCCGAAGCGATTCGATGAGCCGCTGCGCATCCTCACCATTCGGGGTGTCCGGGTCGTACATGGGTAGCCGTGCAAGCGTGCTACCACCGAACAGCTCGGTGCGCGCACCGTGCGCCTCCGCTGCGTCCAGCGCGATACGGAGGGCAGACTCCGTCGAGGAGTCCGCCCGCAATGTCCCGCCGAGACCAACAATGAACGGTTGCTCTGTAAGGTCCACTGTTCCGTCACACCATCTTCATCAGACCGTCATGTCCCCAGGCGAACCCTGAACCCAAGGAATAGTTTTCAGCCGTCCACGACTCAGGATCGACCATTCGCGGTCCCCAGCCGTACTCGAAGTGCCAACCCGACGGATTACGGAAGTAGAATGAGAAGACATGATCGTTCTGGTGACGCCCCGTCGAGGTGCTTGTGATCCCGCGGTCCAGGCACAGGTCGTAGCTATGACCCACGTCGTCGATGCTGACCGTCTCGAACATCACATGCTGAATACGTCTTTGCGCACCCGGAATATTCATGAATGCCAGCGAATGGTGCCGGGTATTGCAGTGCAAGAACACTGCGAACGGTCCGACCTGCGGGATATGCGCGAAATCGCTGACACCGAACCCCAGCACGCGAGAGTAGAAGTCCGCCGCGCCCGTGATGTCTTCGGCATACAGCACGACATGCCCCATGCCCATCTCGCCCATGTTGAACCCAGCCAAGTCACGCGACGGGCGGAACCGCGGCATGAACACCTTCTCGTGTCCGAGTACGAGTTCCATCCGCACGCCCGAGTACGGACACGTGAAGTGGACAAACTCCATGACGCGACGATCGGAGGCCTCCTCGGGTGTACCCGCCGTCACTGCGATCCCGGCGGCCTCGAGCTGAGCCGCGGCGAGCTCGAGCGCCACCTTCGAGGCCACGTCCCAACCGACGTAGGCGACGTCGTCATCGTGGCCGGCCCGCATACCAATCCGGTGATGCCGGTCATCGGCACGGACGTAGAGCAGGCTGTCGTCACTATCACGCGACACCTCCAGTCCGAGGACTTCCGTAGCGTACTTCTTCCACCCCGAGACGTCGCTGGACGTCCCGACAACATAACTGAGCTGGCTGACAGCGGCCATGGATGTGCTTCTTTCCGGAGAGATAGTGGAGCAATGCAGATTGAGGGACGCGAGCAAACGTCGAGGGTCTTAGAACACGACGAGCTTCGGGTCGCGCTCGAGGCCCAGCACCATTCGGCCGTAGTGCTGGAAGTTGGCACGAGTGAACGAGACGTGACTGGCCATCATGTGGATGTCACGCCACTTCTGCTGCATCGGGCTGGTCTCCTTGAACCCTGAGGTTCCGCTCAACCCAAACAGTCGATCCACCGATTCGGTGAGTAGTTCGGCCACTCGGTTGTAATCGCGCAGGATCTCTGCGCGATCTGCCAGCTCGAGACTTCCCGATGTTCGGGCTGCGGCGAGGATTCTCCGCACCGACAGCTGAGCCAGCTCGAGGTCGGCCGCGGTTCTAGCGACCGCCTCCTGGACGATCTCCGACCCTGCGGTTTGCGCTCGCCCGCGCGCCCACTCCACGAAGTAGTCATAGGCGTCCAGTGCGGTGCCCATCATGGGGCCCAGGAACGTCAGCCCGGCATGTAGTGCGAGCGGTTGGCGATAGAGCGGGCCATGGTTGACCTCTCTGCCGGGACCGTCGCCGGCCACCAGCGCCGCCGCCGCAAGCACAAATCCTTCGGGCACGAAGACGTCGTCGATCACGATCGTCTTGCTGCCGGTCCCGCGCATACCGGCAGCGAACCAGTCGTCGTCAACGGTGTAGTCGCCCGGCTTCACCAGGAAGTGGTGATTCGCCGGCCGACCTCCGTCCTTGATAAGCCCGCTCACGATCACCCACGACGCGTGGTCCACGCCACTGGCGAAGCCGTGCCGGCCGGTCAGGCGGTATCCACCGTCGACCTTCTGCACGGTTGCGGCGGGCGCGAGCGATGCAGCAATGCAGGCATCAGGTCCGTCCATCCAGACCGCCTCTTGTGCAGCCTGAGGGAAGAATCCGACCATGTGCGCATCGTGCGGAAGCAATGCCGCGCACCAGGCAGTGGAGGCACATGCTCTACCGAGCTCCAACGACACCTCGTACATCGTGTCAAGCGACAGTTCGTCTCCGCCAAAACGACGCGGGGCAAGGATTCGCCCTCCCAGCCCGGCAGCGACAATCTCGTCGATCGACTCGTGCGGAACCGCACGCAGTGCCTCCGTGTGGGCGGCCCGTTCCCGTATCCGGGGGGTGAGAGCACGTGCCCGCTCGACGAGCGTCGCATGCAGGGTCGCTGTGTCGGCAGCACTATCCATATCGGTGACTACCATGGTTATCCATCTCCATTTCCGGCCAGGGACGGCCGAGTGTCGGTCGGATCTGGGCGCCGGCCTAGAACAGAACGCTCAGGTTCTTCGATTGCACGACGTTCTGATCCAGCAGGATCGTCCGCTTGGCGATTTCGAAACTTTCCCCCACCGCACGAAGCACGTCCCGTCGTTCACCGGCCCAGATGTCCGTCTCCGATTCGAGACGGTTGCGGTAGACCAGGAAGTTCGACCACACGTCGTATTCCGGGGACGCCGAGGTCTCGACCTCACGCGGTGTGACCCGCACATTCGTTACCAGATGCCGGCAACGGGACGGAGGATCCTCGGCCCAGTGCGTCCCCGAGTGCATCTGGTTCACCCGCAGCTGCAGCGACTTGATGTCGTCATAGAAGTGCGCCATCTCGATCCCCTGGGGAACCTCATCCTGGTCTCTTTGACGACGAAGCCTGTTTTTGCGCACTGGCATCCAGTAGAGGACATCCTCGGCGAACAACTCCAGCCACTTACTCCACTGCCAGTGGTCAAGCAGCTGGGCCTCGCTGTAAAGGAACTTCTCTACCCGGTGTTGGAGCAACATCTGCTCCAACACATTCGCGTTCGCCGGCGCGTCAGTCTGTTCGACGGTCATCGCGAAGCTCCCGCGTTGGTTCCCACCGTGACGCCGTGCTTAGCGTCGGCGGTGCGCTCGCACTCCTCCGCTGGGATCACCGGCCACGTGTCACTGGTCATGAACTCGAGCCACCGCCGGTAGAAGCCCCGCTGGCCGGCTTCGCCGAAGAATGAATCGTGGTACTCGCCCGGAAACTCCGGGTGTTTCTCTTCGGTTCCGAGACCCATTTCGTAGTTCCACGCCATCTTCCGCGCCTGGTGTCCCTGCTCGAGGATGCCGCCGATCATGCCCCAGTTCTCGCCGTCGTCGGTCTCCACGACGCCTGCAGCGCCCTCGGTGAACGACGCCGAGATCTGTTGCGCACGCTTGGCTTCCTCGGGTGCGTCCTTCTCCACGATAGTGAATGACCAGATCTCGAACTTGTTGGGTCCCTTGGGATGCCAGACTCGGAAGTTGGCTGATCCCGGCAGTCCAGAGAAGTTCGGAAAGGCGTTGAAGTTGGCCACCATGTCGGCGCGCTCGCCTACACGCTCACGTGCGATCTGACGCTTCTTCTCGTTGTACTGGCCGAGGGGGTCGTCCTCGAATCGGGTATGCCGTTCGAAGAGGAAGCTCTCGCCGTGTCCCTCGCGGAGCGAAACATGCGCGCCGTCTTTTGCATCGAATCCAGGGCCGAACGACAACAATGACGAAAGGTGGCTGGTGGTGGCATGGTAGGTGTCGCCGGCGAACTGCTCGGCGGCCAGTTTCCAGTTGGCGTTGATGGTCCACTTGATGGCACCAGGCAAGACCTCGATGCCACCTTCGGCGTGATCAACCCAGCCGTCGATATAGTATTTCAGGTCCCCCAGGTACTCGTGCAACGGCGGCGCCGTGGAGTCGAAGTTGCCGAAGATCAGTCCCTGGTAGCTATCGATCTGCGCGACCTGGACCAGGCCATTGTCCTCGAGCGACAGCTTGTTGTCGTACGCGTCGTCGAGATTGGGGACCCCGACCAGCTTGCCCGCGGTGTCGTACGTCCAACCGTGATAGCTGCACATGAACGAGCGGGTGTTGCCCTCCTCGGCACGGCAGACTCGCATACCTCGGTGCCGACAGACATTGAGGAACGCCTTGACGCTGCCGTCGGGCTGACGCACCACAAGGACGGGGTCTCCCCCCATGTACGTGGCGAAGAAGTCGTGCGGATTCGGGATCATGCTGTCGTGCGCCAGGAACAACCAGGAACGACCGAAGATGCGTTCTTGTTCCAACTTATAGATTTCGTCGCTCACGAAAATCTCGGACCCGATAATGCCCTGGTCCCATTTCACCAACGAATGCAGATAATCGGCGTCAACGGCCACGATTATCCCCCTTCACTTTTCACATGGTCTCGGCGCGGAAAGACTTTTCGTCTTCCGGCGTTATCATTTGGTCTCTGCCTTACAGCTAACCAACACCCGGTCACGGAGTCGATGCATCCGTTCTGAGCCTCGGAACGGGGCTTCAGCCCGCGACCACAACGTATACGGCTCCGTCGTCCACCTGAACCGGGTACTTCGCCAGCGGCTCCGACGCGGGAGGTGCGGTCACTGCGCCGGTCTTGATGCAGAATTTTGCGAAGTGCCATCCGCATTCAATCTGGCCGTCCTCGATGAATCCTTCGTCCGCCAGTGACGATTTATCGTGCGAGCACCAGTCTGCGGTCGCATAGAAATCGCCATCTATGTTGTAGACCGCGATGGGTGGCTGAGTATTGACCCGGGTCACGTTTCCTGGTGTGAGTTCGTCGACCGAGCACACCCGGATCAGATTCTCCGACTTCTCCGTAGTTGTCATTGCTTCCTCCTTCTCCTACTGCGGCAGACCGCGGACCACCGACTGCGAGTCGCCGATCTTGCGTAAATCCACTGCTGGGTCGGCCAGTAGCGCTTGTTCCGGGCGAACCTGCTTGTCGATCAAACTCATCGCCATCCGAACATCACGTCTTCGGTTGACCCCAACGACACCGACGAGCACGCCATGACGCAGATGGAACACGCTGAACTCCATCGATTCCGGGTCGCCCCGCCACACCAGGTCATCGGTGGCACGCGGGCGCCCGGCGACCTGAATATTCGTCTCGCCCTGGTCAGACCAGAACCACGGCACGTCTCGGTAGGGTTCTCGGTGGCCCACCATTGAGCGTGCGGCCGCAATGCCCTGATTCTGCGCGTTCTGCCAATGTTCGAGCCTGATTCGTTCTCCGGCGACCTCGTTGGGATGATTGGCGATATCGCCCGCGGCATAGATATTCGGGACCGAAGTTTCACAAAACTCGTCGACGACGATTCCGTTGTCGAGGTCGATACCGGAGTCACGGGCGAGCTCGATCGCCGGTAGGACGCCGATTCCCACCACCACTACGTCGGCCTCGACGACGAACCCGTCCATTGTGTGCACCCGCCGAACGTGGTGATCGCCCTCTATCCTGGCCACTTCGGCGTTGGTTCGGATGCGTATTCCATTCTCGGAATGTAGCCGCGACAGGCGATCTCCAATCCGTGTGCCCAGGACGCGGCGTAGCAGTCCAGGCTCACGCTCGAGCACCGTGACGTCGTTGCCCAACGCCAACGCCGAGGCGGCGAGCTCGATTCCGATCAACCCGCCGCCGACGATGACGACGGATCCGCCCGCGAGTAGCTTGTCGCGGATGGCCGCCGAATCGTCGACGGTGCGCAAAAAGTGCACGCCGTCGAGATCGAGTCCAGGGACGTCCGGGCGCCGTGGGGTAGTACCGGTGCACAACAGGACTTTGTCCGCTGCGATCGACCGCCCGCGGTCGAGTTCGACCCGGCCGCCATGGGTATCGATGCGTGTCGCCCAGGCCCCCAGTAGAAGTTCGATGTCGTTGTCGGAATAAAACTCCGCGGGATGTATCAATGTCTCGCCAGGCTGTTTGTGCCCGAGAATCACCTCCTTCGACAACGGCGGACGGTCGTACGGCAAGTGGTTCTCGGCTCCGACCAGGACGACGCGGCCGTCGAACCCCTCGGTGCGAAGCGTCTCGACCGCACGCGCGCCGGCAAGGCTCGCGCCGACCACGACGTAGGTTTCAGTCATCTCTGTGTCTCTGTCATCTCGATGTCTCTGTCTCTACCGGAGGTCTGTCTCATTCGAGGGCACCGCACGATCGTGCGCACCCGGCTGCTCAGTCGCGATGGTGACCCCACAGACTGGTTGCGTCGTAATTCGATACCCGCCAGGTGGCGTCGTCGACGAGTCGCCCGTCGTATCCGTACTCGACCTCGGAACCCGACGGGTTCTTCATGAAGAACGAGATCGCCAGATCGTTCGTGTGCCGGCCCAGTGTCTCGGTGAGCTCGACGCCTCGCGCATTCACCTCGTCGAGAGTGCGGCCCACGTCGTCGATTTCGTTCACCTCCAGCATGAAATGGCCCAGTGCCGGCGCCAACTTGTCGTTCTGCACGAACGCCAGGCTGTGGTGACGCGGGTTGACGTGCAAGAAGTGCACCTTGCGCTCGTGAAACTCGATGGTGTCGCTGAGTCGGAACCCAACGACATCGAGGTAGAACGCCTTGGCCGCCGACAGATCGGTGACAAAGAAGAAGACGTGCCCTAGACCGAGATCACCGGTGACGAAGCGGACCCCGCGCGGCGATACAAACGGCCGCTTCGGCACGAGAGCGCCGTAGAAGAACTCGAGCCGGTGTCCGTCGGCGTCGGTGCACCACAGCAAGCCCTCGACCCCACGCACGGCAGCACATTCGGGGTCCTCCTCGACTTCGACACCAGCCGCGGCGAGTCGCCGCCCGAGCGCATCGAGAGCTCCCTGATTGGCGACCTCCCACCCGATGTACGCGGCACCGCCAGCATCGCCACGATGGATCGCGAACCGCCAACCACGTTCGTCGGCTCGAAGCAGCACGGTCTGGTATCCGGAGTCCCCAGCTTCTGAAACATCCTGCAGACCTAGGACTTCGGTCCCATACGTGCGCCAGGCCTCAAGGTCCGTCGCATACAGGCCCACGTACCCGAGCCCGACAACTTCAGTCATGATCGCGTGTTGCCTTCCTGAATGATCGGTTGAATCCGATGGTGGTTTCCGCTTGGGTATGCAGCTTGGGTGAGGGATCCTGTTCGCGGCAACGACCCCGATCCACCTGCTGGAACGCAGGTAGGACGCCCTTGCGGGTCGTCACGCCGCGAGGAACGTACGAACCGCGGCGACAAAGTCGCGTGGACGCTCGAAGGGTGGCCAATGCCCACAGTTATTCAGCACCATGAGGTCAGCAGTCGGTAGGTAGCCCAACAGCATCAATGCCCCCTCCAGGGGAACCATGCGGTCGAACCGGCCGTGCACGACCAATGTCGGCACAGTGATCGTCGACAACGCCTGCAGGTTGCTCCGCGGGACGATCGTCGAATGCGACCACGCCTCGGAGTGCTCGGGCTCACGCAACCGCCACGAGTACATCTGCTCGACAAGATCATCGTCGATCAGCGCGGCGTCGTACACGATGCCGCGGAGCAGCCGCGCGATTCGTTCGCGATCGGGCTGACCCGATTGACATTCGTCGAACAGCCGGCCTACCTCAGTTGGCGCGGGGGTGAGCAGATACGGGTCACCGCCGGTCGACGCGCTGCATCCGCCTACGATGAGCCTACTGACTCGTTCGGGCGCGGTCATCGCCATGTCGAGCGCCACCGTGCCACCGGTCGACACCCCGAGCACCGTCACGGTGTCGAGATCGAGTTCATCCAGCACCGCCAGGGTGTTCCGCACATACAGGTCATGCACGGGCTCATGAAACTCGCGGGGACTGCTGCGCCCGAAATTGGGGTAGTCCACCAGGATACAGCGATGGTCCGCAGCGAGGTCCGCGAGAATCCGGTGGTACGTCAGCCACGCCGTTGTTCCGGGCAACGGCCCAAATGCCTGTTGAATGATCAGTGGCTCGCCCGAGCCGACATCGTGGTAATGAACCGTACTCCCGTCGACCTCCAAGGTCCGACTACTAGATTGCTCCGACAGCTCAATCAATCGAACGCTCCTCCGTACACAGTGATGAATTAGCTGAGCGCTCCGCCACCGATGCCCAGATCCGGCCCCTCGTGCCGGACCGCAATCGAAACAGCAAGCGACACGGCATGCTCAAGCGCTTCAAGCGACATCGACGGCGGAGGCGGAGCCCCAATCTCGACTGCACGCGAGGGAACCACCGGAAGGTGCACCATACCGACGCGCGGTGACACCTCATGAGAGAGATGTCTTGCGAGATAGAACGTCTGGTTGCACAAGTAGGTACCGGCGGTGTTCGAGACGTAACCGGGAATACCCGCGCGGCGCCAACCATCCATGATCGCCTTGACCGGCAGCGTGCTCAGATAGGCGGCGGGCGCCTCCGGCTCTACCGTTTGATCGATTGGGCTGTGCCCGTAGACATCAGGAATCGGGAAATCACGAACATTGATCGCGACACGTTCCAATGCTGGTGCCGTGCGTCCGGGTGCTACCCCGGTCACGACGATGACATCCGGGCGCGAGTGTGCGATGGCCTCGGCCAGAACACCGCGCACCGTCTCGGTGTCCACCGGCAACACCCAGCCGACAACCTCACACCCCTCGATCCGCTGCCCGTCGACCCGACGCGCGATCGCCCCACTGGGGTTATCGGTTTCCTCGCCGTACGGCCCGAATCCCGTGACCAGGACCCGACTCATGACACAGCAGCCAGCGAGCACCGCGCCTGGAACGCAGCAAACTCCGCGACGAACTGCTCAGTCCGCTCGAGCATCACCGATGACTGGGTCAGACCCGGCGCGATGAACAGCTGCGTGTTCGGCGCCTGCTTGTGCCAGATGAACGCATCGTCGACCGGGTGGATCGAATCGTCGAGGTCGCCGCGGCACACCAGGGTAGGCACGCCAACATCAGCGAGATGGGGCCGCAGTGTGAAGTAGTCCTGGAACTCGGTGGTACTACGAGTCTTGGCGTAGAAGTCAATCGCGTCCCGCCAGTCGTCGCCGTGCAGGGTCTGCCATTCCTGGGCCTGCGCGCTACCGGAATCCACTGCAGAGAACACCGTATTGAGCGACGCGTTTCCTGCGCTGCTCAACCCGACGATCGGCGCGTCGACCGTCAGAGTGCGGACCCGAGAAGCGTTGTCGAGCACAAGCCGGCCCGCGATCCGCGAGCCGAGCGACACCCCCGCCACGTGGACCCGGTCGAGTTCGAGCTCATCCAACAGCCGCCAGAGGTCCTCCACCCACACCTGCGGGCGTGTCAGCGGAGCCACCCGCTGACTTCGCCCGAGCCCCCGAAGGTCCGGCACAATCACCCGGTACTCGCGGGCAAGCTGGGGAACAAGATCACCGAACCACTGCCCGGACGCCGCCGCGCCGTGCACCAACAACAGCGGCTCCCCCCGCCCGTGATCCTCGTAGTAGATCTCGACACCGTCAACCGCCAATGTGGCCATCAGTGCACTCCCTTTCGCTCCGACTCGGATTGTCGAGAAGTCAGGATCGAGGCAGCTGCAACGCCCGGCAACCGTCGCGTTCCACAGGACGGCAAGCTCAGGCACCGACACGCAAGTTCCCTGAGCCATGTTCCGGGGGACGGACCGCGGAGATTCTCACCTCTGGTCGGGCGCGTCAGGGTGAGCGTTCACCAGACACCACGACGCGAGGAGCAAGGCATGGAGAAAGAATCCGGCGATATGGTCGAGACAGTAGAGCCGCTGCGATCGGTTGAGTCGTTGGCGAGCGAACTATTGCGGGCGGAGGCAGAGCACACGGCGCGCGCACCGCTCACCGACACATACCCAGACTTGGACATCGACTTGGCCTATCGCATCCAGGACGAGGCGCTGAGTCAACGAATCGAACGCGGCGAGAACATCGTGGGCATCAAACTCGGACTGACCTCGCCGGCCAAACAACTGCAAATGGGAGTGTCCGCACCACTGACCGCCTGGCTCACCGACGCGATGACGCTGCCCACCCGCACCCCACTCCCCCAGGAAAAGCTGATTCATCCCCGCGTCGAGCCCGAGATCACCTTCGTCATGGGCCGGCGACTAGCCGGGCCAGGTGTCACAGCCGCAACGGCGCTGGCTGCGGTCGACCGGGTGTACGCAAGCCTCGAAGTCATCGACAGCCGCTACCTCGATTTTCGGTTCACGCTGCCAGACGTAATCGCAGATAATGCGTCCTCCGCCTACTACCTGACCGGACCGGTCGGGGCGGATCCAGCCGTTCTTAACCTTCCTCTTGAGGCTTGTCTCCTCGAGGTCGATGGACGCCTCGCTGCTACCGGAGTCGGAGCAGACGTGCAGGGACACCCCGGCGAGGCATTGGCCATGGCCGCGAACTCGCTGGCTGAGCGCGGTCACGCGATCGAGGCTGGATGGATCGTGATGACCGGTGGCCTGACCGACGCAATCGCTGCACCCCGCGGAACGACCATCAGCGCCCAGTTCACTCATCTCGGCTCGATCGCCGTGACTAGCTGAGCGCCCGCGAGGCTACGGAAGGGCTGCCTGCCACCACCCACACCATGAATGGGTAGTCCCTCGGGAGTTTTCCCGATGTGACGGCGCCCACGGTCCGGATAACGTCAAGGAGCAGGTCGAACACCGAACACACTGCGCGCGTCGACCAGGTGACCACACCACCTCACCGAGACTGTCAGCCCGGTTAAGCCCCTGGTGAGTGCACGGCCGACACGCGCACGGTGGACGGTACTCCGGCGAACGTCTCGACGCGGTCGGCGACCTCGACCTGAGTGCGACCGACGCGTCGCATCTTCGTAACAGCCCTGCCCACCGACCCCGCGGTCGGCCTGGCGATCGAGAGGCAACCATGACCGTTTCCAGTACCGCCGCGTCCAGCCAACCCACCGGCACCGCCCTTGGTGGCACGAGCATCCAGTTGATCACCGGCCGAGATCCCGACCGCGATTCACTCACCTCCGTGGCCAAGGCGCTGGCACTGCTCAGCGCGTTCACCCCACACCATCCGACGATGGGCGTTTCCGAAATCGCCCGCCGGACGCGTATGCCAAAGTCGACGGCGCACCGACTGCTCGCCGTCCTCGTCGACTGGGAAATGGTCACCAAGCGCGGCACTGAATACTCGCCGGGCGCCCGGCTGAACGAGTTGGCCGCGCTCACTGCACAACCCGATACCCAAGAGTTGCGCAGGGTCGCGCTGCCCCATCTCTTGGATCTATACGAAATGACCCACGAAACCGTGAACCTCTGCATCCTCGCTGGGGGGGACGCCCTGTACGTGGACAAGATTCACGGCCACAACAGCGTCAACTCGCCGGCTTGCGTCGGCGCCCGGCTGCCGGCCGCCAACACCGCGGCCGGCAAGGCATTACTCGCGTTCAGCGGCAACGACGTCCTCGCGCGAGTATCAGAAAACCTACGGCCAGCCACGTCGTCGAGTATCGCCACGCCCCGCCAGCTCGCTCGCGAAGTCGCCGTCATCCAGCGCTCGGGCATCGCCTACGACCGGCAGGAAACCAAGCCGGGCCTGACCTGCATCGCGGCACCCGTGCGGAGCTGGTCGGGGGCGGTGATCGCCGCGGTCTCGATCTCAGGTCCGGTTCATCGCTTCCGGCCGGCAAACGCGGTGCCCGCCATCCGCACGGTCGCCGCCGGCGTCGCCAAACTCGCTCAGGAGGCGAGCTGGCAGCGACACACCTCCGGCTAATCGCTCACTTCCCGAGCCGAGCGGAGCAGCCACACCCCGACAACGCTGTTGCTCCCCCATCCCCATCAACCGCCGGACAGCCCACTAGCGCAGCCACGCGCACCATTCAACCGTGGCACTGCCACGCCAGTAGTGAGGATAACGATGACCCGTCTGACCTTCGAGCTACCCGATCACGAGCAAGTAGCAGTGACGGTTCATACCCTGCTCAACGCCGGATATGCCGGTCGCAGCCGAGCCGACGTCGCCGCACACATCGCCGAGCTCGCCGAGCTCGGAGTGGGGGCACCGACCAGGATCCCCTGCATCTATCCGATCGCTCCATACCTGGCCATGCAGATCGACGAGGTGCCCGTCCAACACGAATGCACCTCCGGCGAGGCCGAGTGGGCATTGGTAGTCGCCGGAACCGATCCGAGTGAGCTGCTGCTAACCGCCGCCTGCGACCACACCGACCGACGACTCGAACAGCACGGTGTCGCATGGAGTAAGCAGGCCGCACCGGACGTGCTGGCGCGCCAGGCCTGGCGGCTGACCGATGTCGCAGACCGCATCGACGAACTCACCCTTACTGGAAGCGTGCAGACCGAGGCCGGACCTCAAGTAATCCAGCACGGCACACTCGCCGAACTACTGACCCCCATGTACTGGGCAGAGGAACTGAGTGCCCGCAAACTGCTGAACCCGGGCACCATACTCATGTCCGGAACCATCCCCATGCGCACCGAAGTTGACCAATTCAGCACCGGATGGAACGTCGAACTGAGCGACCCCCTTACAAGCCAGTCGATCTCGCTGTCCTACACGGTGCGCCAGACTCCGCCGCCTGTTGACTGATACCCCAATCTCCTCGCCTGATTTGCCGACGATTCCATTCCCCGCAGGAGCTGCTATGCACGATCCTTCCGACCCTTGGTCTCCGCTACGACTCAAGTCCGGTGCAACGCTGAGAAATCGGTTCGTTCTCGCACCCATGACAACCGACTCCTCACATCCCGACGGTTCAGCCACCGCAGCCGAACTGAGTTACCTCGCTCGCCGAGGCTCCGCCGAGTTCGGCGCAGCCATCACCTCCTGCGCCTACGTGCACCCAGACGGCCGGTCCTGGCAGGGAATCGGCGCGACCGATGAGGCCCACTTGCGCAGCCTGCAGACGGTCGCCAAAGCCGTGCGCGGCGACGGTGGTCTCGGCGTGCTGCAGATCTACGACGGCGGCCGCATCGCACTGCCAGATCTAGTCGGGCCAGGCGGTATCCGCGGCCCCTCTCCCATCCCGTCGGCCCGCCCCAACGCGCAAACCCCGCGTGAACTCACCGACCGAGAGATTCATGATCTCATCGCCTCATTCGGACGGGCAGCCTCCCTCGGCGTGCGGGCAGGCTTCGACGGTATCGAGATCCACGGCGCAAACCATTACCTGATCCACCAGTTCTTCTCTCCACGCGCCAACCAGCGCACCGACCGGTGGGGCGGTAGCGTCACCGAACGTATGCGCTTTCCGCTCGCGGTCGCGCAGGCCGTGCGCGACGCCGTGGGGCCGGAGATCTCCGTCGGCTTTCGGATCACACCGTTCGAGTCCGAGGCCGGCGGTTACACCCTCGACGATTCCGCTCGCCTGGCCGATCGCCTGGCGAGCGAGGGAGTCGACTACGTACACATCTCGATGGACAACTTCCGCCGAAACTCCCCTCAGCCGGAGGACCGAGACTGGACCAAGATCCGGGAACGCGTGGAGTCGCGCAATCCGATCGAGGCTATCGCCGCCGCGGTCGCCGGGCGCAGCGCGGTCGTCGCAAGTGGCGGCATCCGCACACTCCACGATGCCCACGCCGCCCTGGGCGCGGGCGCGGACCTGGTGGCGGTTGGCCGTGCGGCCCTCATCGACCCCGAGTGGATCGACAAACTCATGGCCGGTGCGCACACCCAGGTCCGGACTCAGCTGCCAGAGAACGCAGCCGATATCGAGACCACGCTGACCATCCCGCCACGGATGGTGCGCTATCTATTGAGCCGACCTGGATGGATTCCGCGCGAGGGATAGGACGCTAAGCCGTGACGGACACAAGCGTACGAATCGGGCTCTGCCAGCTGACCTCCACCTCCGACCCCGGACACAACCTGTCGCTCATACGCAGCTGGGTGGAGCGCGCCGTCGACGCCGGGGCACGGGTCGTGGTCTTCCCGGAAGCCACCATGGCCCATTTCGGCGTCCCGCTCACAGCGGTCGCCGAATCGATTTACGGCCCATGGGCATCCGCGGTCGAACAGATCGCCGCCGACCACGGTGTCCTGATCGCTGCAGGTATGTTCACCCAGAGGGGGACCGAGTGCGCAACACCGTGTTACTCACTGGGCTGGGTCACCATCTCGGCTATCACAAGATCCACCTCTACGGCGCATTCGGGTATCGCGAATCCGACACCGTCGCGCCAGGAACGGACTGCGTCACCGTGACGGTCGACAATCTCGTACTCGGTGTCGCAACGTGCTACGACGTGCGGTTCCCGGCGCTGTTCCAGCGACTCGCCGACGCCGGAGCGAGTGCGGTGCTGCTCCCAACGTCGTGGGGTGCCAGCGAAGGCAAGGCAGAGCAGTGGGAGGTGCTCGTGCGCGCACGCGCACTGGACTCCGGGTCGTGGGTGCTCGGATGCGATCAGGCTGATCCGAAGGTCACAGGTACACAGGTAAATCCGGACGCGCCGACCGGTATTGGCCGGTCCTTGGTTGCCGACCCACTCGGCGCCGTCACCCACCGAATGGGCACCGGGCCGGACCTGCTCATCGCCGAGGTCGACGCAGCCACAGCGATCCGCTCGCGCGAACGGACGGGAGTGCTGGCCAACCGAGCGCCCGCGACACTTTGAGATCTGGGACATCGAAGGTGTCGGAGCGAGGCTTGAAAGACCACTGAAATTGTGAGTTGAAAAGATTACCCTACCGACACCCTCTCCCTAGCTCGATTCGACAAAAATTCGGATCCGGGTTGCTACACGGTTCCATAGCACACCCGTCGCGGCTGCGAATCGCGTTGCGCGTTTATAGTCGAAGCGGACTCGATCGTCGACACCGCCGTGCGAGTTGCGCCGAGCGGCTCGCGGTGATCTCCGGTCCCCGCGGGGCCCTTGCAGCAGTATCGATCAGCTCCGCTGCGCTGCAATCAAAACCGCGACCTGGGTCCGCGAGTTCACGCCCAGTTTGGTGAAGATGTGCTCAATGTGAGTCTCAACCGTACGTGGCGCGACGACCAATGCCTGCGCGATCTGTTTGTTAGTCATACCCTCCGCCAGCATGTCTGCGACCTGCGCCTCGCGGGGGGTGAGGCTGCTGATGAGCGCGTCGTCGGGCGAGGATTCGTCCTTGGCCGGCGGCGCCTCTCCCAGCGCATACGCGATCGCCTGCTCGGTACCAAGCAGGCGGCCCTCAGCAAAGGCGGATTCGAATGCGTTCCCGCCCAGTCGTGTTCGAATCTCACGGGAGGTCGTCTCGCTCCAGCCCCTTAGTTCGAATCCACCGGGGTAGTCCCCCAGCGGCTCCCACACCCGTCGGACCGCGCCCATCAATCGTGCCGACCGCTCCGCCTCGCCCTCCGCAGCCGCGACCCAGGACAGGATCTCCATCACCACCGCGATACCGAGCGCATCGTGGAAGGGACGCTTGACGGCCAGTGCCTCCCTCAAATGCTCGCCGGCCCGTTCGAGGTCGCCGCGCATCCACAGCGCCAAACCAAGGAATGTGAGGATCCACGATAGCAACCAGCGTTCGCCATGCTCGGTGCATATGCGGCGACACCGTTCGAGCACCTCAAGCGCCCGTTCGGGTTGTTGCCGAAGGCAGAACGCCCAACCGACATGTTCGAGGGCGAGGACTTGGAGCATGCTGGGACCGCCCAGCTCCTCCATTGCCGACCCCTCTTCGATCAATGCCATCCCGAGTGTCGTGTTCCCGAGATTGTGTTCGGCGACCCCACGAAGGTGTGTGGCGTGTGCCAGGTTCACGGAATCACCCAGCTCTCGCGCGAGATTCTCGCTGCCACGCAGCAGATCTAAGGCGACAACAGCCTTGCCCTCGGCCACCGCGAGGTAACCGTTTCCCCACAACGCGGCCGCACGCTCGGAACTGGAGACGCTGTCTGACGCCAGCGATCGATCTAACCAGTACCGTCCTTCACGCTGCTGTCCACACCCCAGCCAGTACCAGAACAGTTTCGATGCCATGCCAAGTGCGTCTCGTCCGCGCTCGGGATCCGAAAGCAGCGAATCGAGGACGGCACGCAGGTTGGCGTGCTCCCCCCGCATCCGGTCGACCATCTGTTCCTGCCCCGGACCGAACCAGTTCTCGTCGAACTCCCGCGCAAGCCGCTGGTAGTAAGACCGATATCGCTCCTCGATCGTGGCCTCGGCCGGATTTCCGCGCAACTTGCGAAGTCCGTACTCACGCACCGTCTCGAGCATGCGATAGGTCGGCCTGCCCCCGGTGACACGCTTCACGAGAATCGACTTGTCCACCAGCGCCGCGATGCAATCCACGACCTCGTCCTGCGATAGGGCGTCGCCGCTGCAGACGGACTCCGCCGCGTGCAAATGAACGGTTCCGGTGAAGACCGACAACCGCTCCCACAAGACGCGTTCCCGATTCGAACAGAGTTCGTAACTCCAGTCCAGGGTCGCCCACAGGGACTGCTGGCGCGGCGCTGCGGACCGGTCGCCGACGCTCAGCAATCGATAGTGGTCGTCGAGGCGATCGAGTAACTCGCTGGGTGACAATGCGCGCATTCGCCCGGCCGCGAGCTCGATCGCCAGCGGCAACCCGTCGAGTCGACGACACAGTTCCTCTACCGTCTCGGCGTTGTCCGGGGTGATCCGGAATCCGGGGGCAGCGGCCGCGGCCCGCTCGGCGAACAGTGTCACGGCCTCGGATCGTGCACCTTCGTGTGCCGGATCCATCGTCGTACGACGTACTGAAAGCGGCGCGACCTCGAAGACATGCTCACCGGCGATTCGCAACGGCTCACGGCTGGTCACCAGAATGCGCAGGTCAGCCGAGGCGGACAGCAAGTTACGGACCAGGACCGCGCTCTCGTCCAGCAGGTGCTCACAGTTGTCGAGCACCAGCAAGAGTTCACGTCCCCGCAGATAATCGATCAACGTTGCCACCACGTCGGTCTGATGGGTGGGCGCGCCCACCACCTGCGCCACTGTCAACGCGACCAGGGCAGGATCGGCAACCTCGGCGAGTTCGACCAACATCGCACCGTCGGAGAACCTGCGACGGGCCCTGCGCGCCACGTCGATCGCGAGCCGTGTCTTGCCCACCCCGCCGGTCCCGGTCAGTGTCACCAGCCGCGAGTTCGCCAACAGCCGGCGCACCTCCGCCGATTCCGAGTTGCGCCCTACCAGGCTGGTCATGTCCACCGGAAGGCCGCCCGCCGCGCTCGGGAGTGGCGGGTCATCAGCCATCACAGCACCTCGGTCCTTCGTGGGTCTTCGGCTTTCAACGATAGTCATCGGCATCCAAGCGGCATCCGGGAATCGCGGTCGTTCAGTGGCGTTCCAACGGTCGGACCGCCCCTGTTGGAACCTCGTCGTGAGGGTCGTACCTTACCGAGAAATCGCATGACACACCACGAGGAGATGTCACGTGTTCGATCATCTGACAGAGCCGAAATCCGGTCCGCGTATCCAGACATCACCCGCAACCGTGGAACTGTTCCGAACTGTCGATCAAGAGCTACGGCAGGGAATTGTTTCACCCGAAGTATTCAGCGATCCCGAACTCTACGCCCTCGAGCTGGACCGCATTTTCGCTCGCTGCTGGTGTTTCGTCGCGCACGAATCCGAAATCCCCATGCCGGGCGACTACGTACTTCGGTACATCGGACAAGATCAATTCATCGTCGTGCGCGACGAAGACTGTCAGGTTCGGGTCCTGTTCAACAACTGCACCCACCGTGGGAGCCCGGTCTGCAGGGTCGAGAAGGGAAACAGTTCACATTTCCGCTGCCCGTACCATTCGTGGCTCTTCAAAAACAACGGTGAGTGGAGCGGCGCGCCGCACCGTAAGAAGGCCTACAAGAAGCTCGATTCCGCAAAGTGGGGCCTGGCGTCGGCACCACACGTGGACTCGGTACATGGCCTGATTTTCGCGTCGTTGGATCCCGAAGCGCCGACGCTCGACGAGTACCTCGGCGGCATGCGATGGTACTTGGACGCGCTTCTCGGCCTCAACGAGCAGGGCATGCGAGCAATCGGAGAGCCGCACCGCTGGCGGGTTCCCGCAAACTGGAAGTCCGGCGCCGAGAACTTCATGGCCGACGCCTACCACGTTCCCTCCCTTCATCGATCCGCGGAAGAAGTTGGCATGTTCCCCGGCATCGAGGCGGGCGGGGCGGGACCGCAGGCGTCTTCCCGCCATGTGTATTTCGACGAGGGCCACGGCATGATCATCAATGACGGATTCCTGCCACCACCGTGGCACCGCTCAGGATTCCCACCCGAGGTGGCCGACACGTTCCAGCTCGATCGACTCAGCCCTGATCAGCGCCAGTTCGTCGAGAATCACTCCGCAACAACATTCCTCATCTTCCCGAACCTCGGACTGGTCCGGGTGCCTGCATCCCCGCACCCTGACGCCCCGCCTACGGTCTTCACCTACCTGCGCCAGTGGCAGCCCCACGGTCCCAGCACCATCGTGAACTGGAACTGGACGCTGGGTTGGAACAGCGCATCGGAGCAATTCAACGAGGACGCCTACGTTGCGGCGTTGAGCATGCATGGCCCAGCGGGCATCCTCGAACAGGACGACACCGTCGTCTGGGGTGGCGCACCCGTCGCAGGACGATCCTCCTTTGCACGAAAGAGCGGCATGCGCTTTAACTTTCAGCTCGGCTTGGACGGCATGAGCGACTACGCCGAGGACCCCGAGTGGCGATTCCCCGGCCGGGCCACGACCACGGCCCTCGGGGAGGCCCCGCAGCGCGCCTTCTACCGCCGGTGGCTGCGCGAGGTGTCCACACCGGACAGCGTCGGCCGAACGGAGACAGAGCAGTGACCGTCTCCAGCACCTCAACCACCACCACCCCGCGCGACATCGCCGCCGAATGCACACAATTCCTCTTCCGCGAGGCCGAATATCTCGACCACAGAGAGTTCCACCGCTGGCTCGAATGCCTGTCCGAAGAACTGGTCTACGTGATGCCGGTTCGCGTCACCCGCGGCGCAGAGGCACGAAATCTCGAATTCTCACCAGTCGGCTTCCACATGAAGGACAACTATGCATCGATGAAGATGCGGGTTTCCCGGCTGTATACCGAACACGCCTACGCAGAAGACCCACCATCGCGCACCCAACGACTGGTGACCAACGTCCGCGTCGATCCGCTCCACGCCGACGACAAGTACAACGTACGGAGCAACTTCATGTGCTACCGAGCCCAGGGCGACGGCACCGACTCCGACCTGATCGTCGGCGAGAGGTTCGACGTCCTACACGACACCCCCGACGGCTGGAGGCTGGCGGCCCGAACCGTGCACCTGGCGCACACCACGCTTGTCACCGCGAACCTCGGGGTGTTCCTGTGACCTCGCTGCAGCTCCGCAACGAGTTCGCCGACGTGACCGTGCGGGTGGTCGCGACCGGCAACGGCGAGCGGCTCGAGATCACCTCGCCCCGGAGGGGCACCACCATCCGGCTCGATCCAGTCGAGTTGGAAGCCCTCACCTGGCAGACCACCGATGTGTTCACTCGAATGCTCGAGGGCTCGACCGGCCCAACATCGTTGTGATTACTTACTGCACTGCCCGACGAGTCGGGCGACACCGTCGTGGAGAGGATCGACATGAGTGAAGGTTGGTTGACCGGAAAGGTTGTACTGATCACCGGTGGTGGCACCGGGATTGGCCGCGCCGTGGTGGAGCGCTTCGTCAAGGAAGGCGCGCAAGTCGGTGTCCTCGACAGGTCGGAGGAAGCCGTCGCGGAACTGCGCGCGCTGCCCGGCAAGAACGTTTCCGCGACCCACGGCGACGTCCGAAATCTCGACGACCACAAGCGTGCAGTCGCCGACACCGTCCAGCGCTTCGGCCGACTCGATGTGCTCGTCACGGTGGCGGGCATCTTCGACTACTTCGTATCGCTCGAAAGCCTCGACGATGATCGAATCGACGCCGCCTTCGCCGAGATGTTCGACGTCAACGTGAAAGGCTCGCTCTTGGCCGTAAAGGCGGCCCTGCCCGAACTGTCCAAGTCACGGGGCAACGTGGTGCTCACGATCTCGAATGCAGGATTCCTCCCTGGTGGGGGCGGACCGCTGTACACCGGTTCCAAGTTCGCTGTCCGCGGCCTGCTATCTCAGCTCTCCTTCGAACTCGCCCCGCACATCCGGGTGAACGCTGTCGCACCAGGCGGGACTGTCACGCCACTGCGCGGTGTGGAGGCGATGGACTCTGGTGATCAGCGCCTGGTTGACATGCCTGACCTGCCCGGCTTGATTCGCCAAACCAATCCGCTGCAGGTGGCGTCCGAACCCGCCGACCACGCGTGGGCGTACGTCTACCTGGCTTCCAAGGAACGGACGAAGTCGGTGACAGGTTGCGTCATCCACTCTGATGGTGGACTACAAAGCCGCGGGTTGGTTCCGCTGGGCGGCGAGCTGATCTCGTAGCCTTTCCACCCCGCAACTGAATCCAAGAACCGCGCAGCGCACCCGCGCTCCACCTGTTTCGGGTGCCGCACCCGAAGACCACACCAGTACAGAGATATTGAGCGAGAAGAGGAGTTGGCGTGACCACACCATCTGACAACCCGCGGGCGACGCCGCGCGTCCGAATAGCGGTGTTCTCCGGTCCGACTGCCACAATCGGCAACAGCCCTGACTTGGTCACATCGAACAAGGCACGCAGGCGGCATGGGCTGGACCCGCTGACCACTCTGGACGGCGCGACGCCCCGCTTCGATCTCCTCCGTCCACAGCGCCTCGCCGCGCCGGTGACGGTGTACGTGGAGGCCTACACCGCTCATCCGCTCGAGGCCGACGCCCGCGAGCTCTACGCCCTCCCGGACGGATGGCTAAATGCACGCGGCGAGTTCCAGTCCGTCGAGCCCGACGACGGCGGTACCCCCGTGTACGAGGTGGAGTTGCGGCCGGACGACGGGCTCTATCCGCTGCCCTACATGGCGCGTCAAGCTGACGGATCCGCGTGGGATGCAACGACTACTTTCCCATTCGCCCCTCCGGCGCACAGCCGCCAAACCTTCTATCCCGACGCCAGACGCGTCTACGAGGAGATTGAGCGCTTCGGCCTCGAAGACCACGGGCACCCGATCAACTTAAGTACGCGGGCGGAGTTCGATTTCTTCCGCCCCGCACCCAGCGGCGGGTATCGCAATAGCTACGACGACGATGGTCCGGAGTCATTCGGCGAGGACTACTTCCCGTACTACCCCTATCACCTACAGCGCGAACCGGATCTGGCCACACTGGCGCGAGCAACCAATCTGGTCCAGCAAGTACTCGCCAGTGGCGACTACATCGGGGCCCAGTGGCTGGAGGGCAGTCCGACCACAGAGGAAACCCTGTACTGGCTCGCCTTGCTCGTTGACACCACGGTGCCGATCGTCGGGCACACCGCCCAGCGGCGCCACCAGTCCGCCAGCGCCGACGGCGCCCGCAACATCATCGACGGCGTAAAGTTCCTCGTCTCGTCCGCCGCGGTCGACGAGTCGGGGCGCAACCGGCTCGGTGCCGTCCTGATAGTCGACGAGCTGGTCTACTCGGCACGCGAGGTAACTAAGGTCGATGCCCGCCCTGGCGGATATGAAGCAACCGGGGGCCACGGCGGCATCGTCGCCGATATGGGCGGATACGGACCGCCGCGGGTCACCTACACACCGACGTACCTGCATACCCACTCCTCCGATGTCCGGTTGAGCCACCTGCCGACCACTGTCAGCGGAGTGACCGGCGAACCGGGCGAGATCCGCCTGGTCGAGATCACTGTGAAGGACGCCGACGGCTACCTGGTCCCCGACGCGATGCCGGTCGTCTCGATCACCAAGTACGGCCGATACGGACGAATGTCGACCGGCCCCGACGAGGCTCCGGACACCGGTCGCGAAGTTGAGGTTCTCGGCCGAATCGCAGCCAATCTCGTCGACGCTCCGCTTGCCGGCTTCGTATGCGAGGGCATGTCGCCGTTCGGAATGTCCAGTCCTGCTACGAACTCGGCGCTGGCCACCGCGGTGTTCTCGGGTATGCCGGTAGTCCGGGTGGGGCGCGGCAACACCGGCGGCATGGCCTACCGCACCGACCCAATCTTCATCTCCGGTAGCAATCTGACCTCGACCAAGGCTCGGATGCTGCTGATGGCGGCGCTCCTGAAGCTTGGCACACTGCCGGTCGCAGAAGACCCGACCAACCCAACCCCGGCCGAACGGACCGCCACCGAGCAAGCAGTTGCCACGTATCAACACATCTTCGATACACACTGACGATGGATCTGCGCCAGCTCCACTATTTCATCGCAGTCGCCGAGGAAGGCACCTTCACCCGTGCGGCGCACCGCGTGCATGTCGCTCAGTCCGGCGTCAGTGCGCAGATCAAGGCACTGGAAAAGGAACTCGGACAGCAACTCTTCGAGCGCCTGCCACGCGTAGCGAAACTCACCGCAGCCGGCGAGTCGCTACTGCCGCACGCACACGCGGCATTGGATGCGCTCGCAGCCGGACGCGCATCGATCGACGCGCTGACCGGACTGCTGCGCGGACACGTCGCGATCGGCAGCATTCCTTCCATCTATCCGCGCAGCATCGACCTGCCCGAGACCCTTGCCTCGTTCCACCGCAAACACCCCGGCGTCGACATCTCCCTGACCGAGGACACAGCCGCCACACTTCTACGACGCACGGGTGACGGCACGCTCGACGTCGCGTTCACCAGCCTCACCGCCGACAACGTGACAGGCGTGCGCACCCGAGAGCTACACCGCGAACCGGTCGTGCTGGCCTTCCCGCCCTCCGATCCTCTCGCCGACAACACCGAGCTACCTCTCAGCGCCTTGGGTGAACGGCCGTTGATCACTCTTCCAAAGGGTTCGGGGCTACGTTGGGAGTTCGACCGCGCCCTTGCCCGCGACGGCGTCCGCGCCCACATCGCGTTCGAGGCCGGCAACCCGGACACCCTCATCATGATGGTCGAGAAGGGCCTCGGCGTGGCACTCGTACCGGAATCCGCTCTCACCCTGAATAATCGAGTAGTCGCAGTGCAAGTACCCGAGCTTCCACCCGGTCGCCTAGGAATTGTCTGGCGCGACGGCGCCGCCACGAGCCCGGCGGCACGAGCGTTCATCGACCACACCGCGGCGCGAGCGATGAAACGGCAAGCTTCGGAGTGATCAGACACCTATGACGATCAACCTTCTCGCGCCCCGGATAGCTCATGTCGCGCCGCCTTGATGCCCCGCCAGCGCCTTGCCTGCGGCGCATCGATATCGAACTGGTCAAGGATCCGGACCACGACGTGGTCGACGATGTCAGAGATCATCTCGGGGCGGTTGTAGAACGCCGGCATCGGTGGCACGATCCGAGCACCCATGCGGCTCAGCGCGAGCATGTTCTCGAGGTGAATCTCGTTGAGCGGCGTTTCGCGGGGCACCACGACCAGACGTCGACGCTCCTTGAGCACTACATCGGCGGCGCGGCAGATGAGGTTGTCGGCGTACCCGTGGCGGATGCCCGCCAGCGTTCGCATGCTGCACGGCACGACGATCATCCCGGCCGTTCGGAACGATCCGGACGAGATCGCCGCACCCTGCTCCCCTACCTTGTAGGTCACATCCCCAAGCTCCGCGACCTCACGCACAGAGTAAGTCGTCTCCATCTCGATGTTGGACTGTGCCCACGTGCTCATCACGAGATGAGTCTCGATCTCCGGCATGTCGCGCAACGTCTCCAACAGACGCACAGCGAACGGTGCACCGCTGGCTCCCGTGATCGCGACGATAATGCGGGTCGCAGCGTTCGTCATCGGAGTTCATCTCGCTTTCTCAGCAGTGCCTGCAACCGGCTGAACATCAAAGCACTTCGCGGCCAGTTCTCGCGTACGGCAAGGTCAGGTGTCACGTGAAAACTCAATGGTTGCATTGCTATTCCTATGTCGTCGCGCTTATGCTCGACAGGTACAAATACACATCCCAAGACTTCGCCGGCGCTCACCGAGGCCACCATCTCAAGCTTAAGGTGATGGCAGACGAAACCGTCCACCGCAATTAGGGCGGCCGTCGAGGATCGTTGCAAATTCATCCGGGTTCGACTGCTCGCGACGACGGCCAACAGAGTGGCGCTATCCGCACCCGGTTCGAGCTCCGCCCGCGACAGCAGCGCGCTGTGCGGGTATCCGACCGCGTCGACGGAGAGGAACGGAAAGGCCTGCTCGTGCGCACCCGCATAAGGAAATCCGCTCAGCAGCGCGACAATCTCACCGGGAATCGTCATCATCTGATTCCACCTTTCCGTCCTCTCGACTCAGCTGACATTGGTACTCGGTACGTACCGACCCGCCTACAGCGGCAATGTTTCCTTCCACCGTTCGCGGATCTCGGCCCGGTAGGGCTCGTCGAACCGATTCGCACTCGGGTACGAGTCCTTCCACGCGAATGGTTTACAGGCATCGATCAGTACAATTCCCATCGACATATCCCCGGCCTCGCGCTTGGCGGGGGACAACCGTGGGTCGATCGCGGTTGTCGGCGTGCGCAGGATGTGGATCGACTCGGACGGATCCACCCGGGTGAACATCGCCCACAGAACGTGGTTGATGTCGGTGATATCGATGTCCTCGTCGACGACAACGAAGTAGCGCTCCATGCCACCGGTCCGCTTGCGCCCCGCCGCCGCGAGCAAGGCGTGCATAGCGTCGCCCGCACCGGTCTGCTCGATGGAGATGACCATCATGAGCTGCCGGGCGTACGCCCACACACCGCGAATGTTTTGCACGCCCGATGCCTCGAGATGGTCCCAAGTGACGGAGGCGGAGTAGAGCGGAACTGCCTGGTCGCCGGCCGGGACGGTCGGAATCATCGGCGGCGCTCCGAGAATGATCGGCGAGTCGCGATGCATGATCCGATTCACCCGAACGACGGTCTCATGACCTGCATGAGTGAAGTAGCCTGTCCACTCGCCGAACGGGCCTTCGAGTACCGACTCCTCCTCCACCGGTGGCATCTCGCCTTGAATCACGATCTCGGCGTGGGCGGGGATCGGCAGGTCACTGCCGGGGGCATAGAGGATCTCGACGCCCTTTCCACGCAAGCCCCCGGCAACGTCGAACTCGGACACCCCAGCGGGGGCAGCTATTGCGGCAACCGTGGACAGAATCGGATCCGAACCGACGACCACCGCGATCGGACATGCCTGGCCGCGCGCCCAGTACTTCTTCGCGATCGCGAGTGCGTGCCGGTTACCCAGCATCCACAATGACAACCGGTCCTTGCCTTGCACGCATCCGCGGTAGGTGCCGACGTTAACCCACCCGGTGTCGGGATCGCGGGTGATGACCATGCAGGCGGTGCCGATATAGCGACCACCATCTCCCTCATGCCAACGCGGGGTCGGGAACGCCGTCAGATCGACGTCGTCTCCCTCCATAACGTTCTGGAGGACCGTTCCAGTTGATACCTCTACCGGCGGAATCGGTTCGATCCGCTTACTGAGGTCTTTCCAGGCCCGGATGATATCCATCTTCGAGGTGTCGGCGGGCAGTCCGAGTGCCACCGCACAGCGTTGCGCGGTTCCCATGAAGTTCGCGAAGACCCGGTACCCCGGCGGGTAGCCCGGGATGTTGTCGAATAGAAGCGCGGGGCCCTCTTTCTCAGCAAGAAGTTCGGTGATGCAGCCAATCTCGAGGTCCCAGTCTGCACCTTCGATGACACGTACCTCGTCATCTCCCAGCCTCTCTCTCAAATTGTCGATGTAGTGCCGCAGATCGTAAAAGTCAGTCATAGCGCGTTCGAGAGCCCGCCGAAGTACGGCCGTAGCTCTATCCCCTTTCATCCATGAGCGTTTCAGCGTCGAGCCGAACTTTGAGTGGCGACGCTTCGTCGTGTGCTGTTCGACGAAATCAACTGTGCAACCGATGCTTCCATATGTCCAATAGCTGACTCAGCTAACTCCCATGCGAATTTCGTATGGCACACAGACATGCTCGGCCCGCGGGCAGTCGCTCAGCGCGCGGCGATCAGGTTGACTGCCTTCTCGCCAATCGGGATCGTGGGAGCATTGGCGTTCGCGCTGGTGACGTCGGGCACGATCGCTCCATCGGCACCGCCCAACCCCGCACACCTGCGCCTGAGTAGATTCGGATAAACACCGGTCGCGAGTACGGTTCCGCACGCAACCGAGGGCCATGACCATGCCCCCCCGGTGACGGAAGACGAGACCCAAACCGAGCCAAATCGCGCTATACACGACACCCGCACTCGACCGCCTGCCGAGCGTCCGCAGCGTCGGACGCAAGGACCGGTTCGGACATCGACGGCCTGGCACGGGGAAGAAAATCATCAGCGGTGCATACTCTTTGCGCGTCTTCCCGTGCCCCGGTCAAAGCGAATGCTCGTTGCTGGCTTGAAGATCCTGTGAACATCTTCGATCCAGGAGAACGCCCAAGCGAACAGGTATTGGCACCGAATTGCGCTTTGCAACCAGCGTTCCAGAACCCGGAACGAAGCACGCAACCGGGGCCCGTGTCGAGTTAGCGTCCTCGTACGGCGGCTACCGAGTTCCGGTCCGCCGGCGGGCCAACTCGGTATGGGCGTCGTTCAGCGTCAGGAAGCGCCCACCGGCGGCGGCGCGGATCACCATGCCACGATCAACCTCGGCGACGAACCGCTCGAGCGCGGCCGTCGGCCAGTCACGAACCGGACCGGTCGGCCACAATACTAGTCTCTCCATCGCCCCATCCTTTGAATAAATTGGTACACAGTAGTATCCGATCCCACACTCGTCTGGCGCCGTGACCACTCACACGCTATGTAGAGGGGAGCGGCACCGTCCATGACGCCGTTCAGCCATACGAAACAACTTCCGCTTCACACCCGGGCGCTTATGTGCTCCTACTCCATCGACCAAAGAGGCGAACATGCGCAACTACCACTCGATCTTCGTTAACGGACAGTGGGTTCCTTCCACAGGAGACGCCACAATCGAGATCGTCTCGCCGCACGACGAGACAGTCATCGCAACAGTTCCGAACGGAACTCCAGACGATATCGACGCGGCCGTCGCCGCGGCCCGACTCGCATTCGACACAGGCCCCTGGCCACAGATGGCACTTGTCGAACGCCTCAGGTACCTGACCCGACTCGCCGACCTCTACGCGGCACGACTGGACGAATTCGCCGAGATAATTACTGCGGAGATGGGCGCGCCGATCACCCTGTCGCGAACTCGTCAGGCAGCCGGCGGACTCTACTGCTTGCGCTCAACCATCGCGCTCGCCGCTGAGTACAACTGGGAGGAAACTCGCTCCACTGCCGAAAGCGGACCTGCGATCGTCCGCAAACTTCCGGTCGGCGTCGTCGGCGCAATCGTCCCATTCAACTTCCCACAAATGCTGGTTATGGCGAAACTTGCACCAGCACTCATCGCGGGCTGCACCGTGATAGTCAAGCCAGCTCCGGAATGCCCACTGGATGCGCTGCTCCTGGCCGAGCTCGTCGAACAAGTCGGCCTGCCCGCAGGGGTGGTAAACGTCGTACCCGCGGACAAGGCCGCATCCAAACACCTGGTAGCGCACCCGCAGGTGGACAAGATCGCATTTACAGGCTCGACGCCCGTCGGGCGGCAGATCGCCGCCGTGTGTGGACGTGATATGCGGCGCTGTACCGTCGAACTGGGCGGCAAGTCAGCGGCGATCATTCTCGAGGACGCGGATCCCGCGGCCACCGCGTCCTCAATGGAGTTCGCTTCCTTCGCCAACAGCGGGCAGGGGTGCGTGAGCCAGACCCGCATTCTCGTTCCCCGCGCACGCAAGAATGCCTACATCGAAGCCCTCGCCGACATGGTCCAGTCGCTGCGGGTCGGCGACCCGTCCAACCCCGCCGTCGATGTCGGACCGATGGTGACCCGCGCCCAGCAGCAACGTGTGACCAGCTACATCAAACTCGGTGCCGAAGAGGGCGCAACCACCCTCGTCGGCGGGCCCGGGATGCCGGAGGGATTGACACACGGGTGGTACGTCCGCCCGACGCTCTTCGTCGATGTCGACAACGGAATGAGGATCGCGCAAGAAGAGATCTTCGGCCCGGTAGTGTGCGTGATTGAGTACGAGGACATCGACGACGCGGTAAGAATCGCACAGGACTCCCCTTACGGCCTGGGTGGCTCGGTTTGGACGAACGACCGTACCTCCGGCATGGCTGTCGCCAACCGTATTCGGACCGGAATGTTCGGAGTAAACACATTCACCCTCGACTTCGGCAGCCCGTTTGGCGGGTTCAAGGCCAGTGGGATCGGACGCGAGTTCGGACCGGAAGGCCTCGACGACTACACCGAGACACAGACCCTCTACGTCGATCCCGCCCTCATGTGACCTGTACCGGGCTCGATCACAATCATATGATTGGGCCCGGTCCGCGAGCACGGGTATCGACCTGGTCGTCGCCCGCGAGTGCCCCGAATACACATAGCCGGCCTGACACGCGCCCACCCACAACCGCACTACCAGCTTCTGGCGACCGCCAAGGGCTGGACACTGCGGCGTTGGAACGACCAACTACGCCGCATCTCGTCTGCTGTCACCCGTCGACGACGACTCCATCTGCCTCACAACAATACAAACCAGAACCACCGCTCCCTCGCCGAATGTCCACCACGCCTAGGCGCCAAGGCTGATCGGCCCCGCACACACCCGAGATTCTGGAGAACAAACATGCTGGACCGAATCTGCCGCCTTCTACTATCGAGGTTTGGACTCTCCTTCGAGAGCTACGTGTTTCTCGACGAGGCGGCCGGCACAGAGATGGACGACACGCCGCCAGCACCGGCCATCACCTAACCCCAGAATGACTGACATACCGGCGAGCCTCATGTACAAGTCGAATGCAGCACCGACTACAGAGCACGAAGACCGTTCGCACCGTCGACCACCCGCCCAAATGCGCCCAGAGTCGATTGGCCGGCGGGGGGCAGATTGGTTTCGGGATTGGCGCAGGGTACGCGGGGGTGTCCGTCCCGAGCTTTGCCGGTGGCGGCTGCCACGTCGGTCAGCTTGCCGTGAGGGCCCCGAAGCCGTGGACGCCGACCCACGCCATGGTTCTTGCGGACGTTGTGACAGGCGGCGAGTAGCAGCCATTCCCTGCGGGCCTGGTCGAGTTCGCGGAGCAGTAAGTGTTTGGCGTTCTGCAGGGTGCGCAACTGACCGAGGACCGGTTCGACGATTGCCTTCCGGCGGGCGTAGGCCGCCCGGCCCTTCTGGCAGCCAGCTTGCGGTTCATGCGCTGCTTGCCGTTGGCGGGCTTGGGGATCCGCCCGCGCGAGGACACTGGTGGTGGGTCGTCACCGGTGCCGACGCCCGGTCGCGACATAGAACTCGGTGCCGTGTTCGTCGGCGAACACGGCGGCCTGGTCGAGGTTGACGGCCGAGCAGTAGCCGGCGTCGGCGAGGACCTGGTCCGGGACCTGCCTGGTGTTCGCCGCGGTCTATTCGGTCATCGGCATCAGCTTGCCGGCATCGGCGGCGTTGGTGTACACGTCGGCGGCCACGATACCCTGATGTTTCTCGTCGACCACGGCCTGCGCGTTGTAACACTGGTGGAAGGCCCCGTCGCCGGTCAGCATGATCTTCGAGTCCAGGTCGGTGAAATTGCTTTGCGCCTTCGGTTTCGGTGGCGTCTTACGGGCGGCGCCCGCCCCCGCGCCCGGAGCGGTGTCATCGTCGACGCCGCGGTCTGTGGCCCGCCGTTCGGCCCGCTCCCGCGTCGCCTGCCGGGCCTCGGCCTCGGCCTCGGCCTCGAGGGCGGGCTTCGCCTCCCGGATCTTTGCCAGCCGAGCCGCCCGGCGCCGCAATTCCTCGGGCAGCTCGTCGCCACTCCGGTTCTTGCCGAAGCGGCGTCTTCGGCCGTGTCGACCCGGTCGGTCTCGGCCAGCACCGCCGAGCCCTCGTCGGCGAGGACCTTCTCCTTCTCCGACATGCGGCGTAGCTCATCGCCTTGCGTTTGGCGGCGTTCGCCCGCACCTTCGTCCCGTCCAACGCAACCCGGACCAGCCGGGACCATGCCCGCGGCCTGACACAACGCCAACGCCTCCACGAACAGGTGCTCGAGCGCGGACAGGTGCCGCTTACGGAACCGGGCGATCGCCCGATAGTCCGGGGCCGCACCCGCGTCGAGCCACCGAAACGGCACGTCATCGACACATATGCCCTCGATCGCTCGAGACGGGCGCACTCCGGTGGTGTAGCCGTAGAGCAGGATGCGCGCCATCAGTCGCGGATCATAGGGTGGGGCGCCGCGGCCGTCGGTGTACGCGGCGCGGATCCGGGACAGGATCAGATGCTCGCCGACCAGCTCGGCGATGAAGCGCGCCAGATGCTTGGCGGGCAGCCAGTCGCCGATCGACGGCGGCCGCAATAAGCCCTGATCAGGGTCAAGCGCTCGGAATGTCTTGTCCACCGGCGGGCTTCGGCACCCCGGGAATCAGGTTCGACTGGCTGCACAGGGTCTACCTCGAACAACCCAGCATCATCGAGATCATCAGGAACGCCTCATCATCTCGCACACCCGACCATCACCCGAACACCCCGCTCGGTGTGTTACCGACCCACGCTTCTAGGCCGACCGATCTCGTTCTCAACATCACGCGGACTTTCGACTGCAGGGCTGGGGGAGGTCGATCCGCGGATCGGATTACGTATTCACGCGGAGACCGTTGACAAATTGTTCTGCTAGTTCAAACTGCCTGGCTGCATCGGTAATTGAACACGACTCTCCACCAAGTAGCCGGATCCTCACCTAAGTCCTCGAGTTGGCCCGCACGAAACCTTCACTCTGATCCAGAGTGTTCAATCTCGGCAGGCCAACTCGACGGTACGAGAGACTACAACTGGCACATCCCCCATCGATTCACCAGTGCGCACAAGCGAACACGCTACGACTCTGGGCCAATCACCACGAGCCGCCGCACAAATCTACGAAACATGCATCTCATCGAGATGATTACCCAAAGGTGAGCCAGCGGACACGAAAAGTGGCCGCCCCGCGAGAACCCCAAGAGCGACAGCAAAGACTGCCAGCAACACGAACGCTCCGAGGAGAACATTCCAGTTCCCGAACAGATCGTGTAGGAACCCAAAAAGCAACGGACCGACCGCTGCGACACCGTATCCGACAGTTTGGGCCATGCCAGCAAGCTCACTCGACACAAAGTGATTGGGAGCTCGGAGTCCGAACAAAGCGAACGCCACAGCGAAGCCGCCAGCGGCCCCAACACCGAGAACAAGGGCGAAGACCCCCGCTGCCAGCCCCGTGGATACAAGCATCCCCAAGGCGCCAACCACTTGAATCACGCCGAACGCAGCCGCGGCAGTGCTCTGACTCGGCTGCCGCGCAGCAAGAATGGGTGCCAAGAGGCTACTGCCAATGCCGACTATCGAGAATCCACCTAGGAAAGCGCCGCTTGCAGTCGGCGTCAGTCCCTTGGCAGTGAGCACCGGAACCAGCCACGCCACAACACAATAGAATATCAACGTCTGTGTGGAGAAGAATAGTGCAACCCACCATGCTGTCCGCGAACGCCACACCTCGGTCTGCGTCAAGATCTCGGCCGCAGGTTCATGCCGTTCACCGCCGACCAGCGACCACGTGATCGCAGCGAACGCGGCAAGCACACCAGTGGAGGCTATCGTCGCGCGCCAACCCCAACCGAGGTCGATCGCGAGCGGAAGGGCGAGGAACGACGCAACACCGGAGCCCCCAGCAGTCAAGGCGATGTATAGACTTGTCATCGGCCCGATCCGGGCCTGGAAATCCCGGCGGATAATTCCCGGTAGAAGCACGTTGGGCATCGTCAGCCCGATGGCGACAACTGCCGTTCCCAGATACATCAGCGGAATAGACGGGACCCATCGGATCACGCTGCCGCCCAGAACGAATGCGAATCCGACTGCCATCGCGACTTCCATACCGAGTTGGCGGGCGACACGAGACACCTGGGCCGACACGAGCATAAACACCACCAGAGGCAGCGTCGTGAGGACGCCAATGGCCGTCGAAGACAGCCCTGTCGAGGCGTGGACGGTCTCGGCGAGCGGACCGATCACTGTGATCGGTGGACGCACGGCGATCGAGGCCGAGATTACCGCCACCATCAGCAACGGTGCCCGCCACCGCAGCGTTACGACACGTCGTTGTCCGAGCTGGAGTTCCGTGGTCAGTTCAGAACTGCCAGAGATATTTTCGCCAAACACTTAACCTCACTAGAATTGAAGGGCATTCTCGCGCGAATCGACGATCAGCAGCTCTAGGTGACATGCTGCTCGGATTGCGCCTGGGTGCGTCGGGCGAACGACCCGAATGCTATGGGAACGCGATAGCACCTCGGAATTCAGCACCGACTCTCGCAGCGTCGATGTCGCCCAATCTCACATTTGGACAACGATGGACCTCGCTCGCGTGTTCGATGGAGTGCACCGAAGGTGCTCCGCCCAGGCGAGTCAATCGGGGGCGACGATCAATCCCACGTTCAACTGTGCGCTCGGCAGACGACCACAACGCTCGTAGACGACGCTTTCAATTTGGGTGCATTGCTGGTGTGCGCGATACGAGTGCCCCACCCTCCTACGCACTGATGCCGGTTCCTGACGATCGCCAGGCTCAGGGCGCGTCCGTCAGCAACAACTCTGCGCCGAGAGAATCGACAAGTCCAACATCTATCTCCGATGACAACTAGCAGGATTCGTAATGGCCCGGAAGAGACAGCTCCCCCTGTGCCAGCAAACCTCACCTGATCGCCAAGCTCGTCGCCACAGACGACGCCGAACGCGCTCGTGTCGCGGTTGCGATTTCTCGCGATGACTTCAAGACCCACAGTTTGGCCTACCGTCGAGCAATCCGGTCTATGTGTCATTCCACCGCAGGCAGAGACCTATTGTGATTCCGATGAGAGGGCCCTGGCGATACGCAGGGCTGTGGTGTGTACCGCGGGTCCCGCGCGCCGGATGTCGACCTTACCGATCCACCCCGACGCGGAAACTGCGGCCACTGGTGGGCCGTCGTCGACGCTGGTGGCACTCGCCACGCAGGCGACACCAGGGCGGATTCCTCTTGTTCGTAGGCGATTCCACTCGCCCCGATGCGCCTGATCTGTCGCAGGAGAGGTCCGGGCGTGGTGAGGGTCCTCGAACCCACGCGTGGCAGTCCCGCAGCGGTGACGGGCTATGCCCGCGACGGACTTTGGCCGAGGGCGGGCGCGAGCAACCAGCACCACACCCGCCGCGAGGAATCCGGCAGTGGTCACCGCGACCACGACTATCGCCGGCGCGGTCAGCGCACCGAGCCCGACAACCAACGCTCGACATGACTTCTCCCCCCGGCTCGCCGCCGCGGCCCGGTCGGTCCGGTACACGACTGACCCGCACGGCGGAGCCGGCTGGGCCGATACTGGGCGGGTGCAGCACTTCCTCGCCGACCACGAGTTCGCGGTGACTGCGGTGATGTCTGGCCTCATCGTCGCGCTCTCGCCGTCGCGGCGATCTGGTCGATCTTCCAATGACGCGTGACGTCCTCGACGAGGGATCGCGAACCCGCGGGTCGCCTGACTCCGCCCGACTAGGCGCTCTTGAAGAGAGAGTTCTTCGTCGAGGAAGCCGGCACGACCCCCAGCCGCTGTAGCTCAGCACCGGCACCGGTGACGTCACCGTCAGCTTGGTCGAGTATTTGCAGGCCTTTCTCAA
>NZ_BCWY01000027.1 GCF_001894825.1 Rhodococcus jostii NBRC 16295
GCACGCACGCTGCCGCACTTGCTGGCGGCGGCCGCCGCGGCGGACCCGGAAGCGGCGGCGCTGTCCTTCGAGGGCCGCCAGGTGTCCTACCGGGACCTCGACGAGTGGTCGAACCGGCTCGCCCGGCTGCTGATCGACCACGGCGCCGGACCGGAACACGTGGTGGCGCTGTGTTTGTCGCGGTCGATCGAGTCCGTGCTGGCCGTGTGGTCGGTCGCCAAGACCGGGGCCGCGTTCCTGCCGGTCGACCCCGGCCATCCCGCCGAGCGCATCGAGTACATGCTCACCGACTCGGGCGCCGTCACCGGCATCACCACGGCCGCGCTGCGACCCGGCCTGCCGGCGTCGATCCCGTGGCTGGTGCCGGGCGACCCCGCGACCCAGGCCGAACTGTCGTTGTTCCCGGCGTCGGCGGTGACCGACACCGACCGCACGTCGGCGCTGCACGTCGACCACCCGGCGTACGTGATCTACACGTCGGGATCCACGGGCAGACCGAAGGGCGTGGTGACCACCCACCGCGGTCTGTCGAATTTCGCTGCGACGGAACAGGACACGTTCGGTACGACAGCAGAATCCCGGACCCTGCACTTCGCGTCGCCGAGCTTCGACGCGTCCGTGCTCGAGCTGATGCTCGCGGTCGGTCCGGGCGCGACGATGGTGATCGCGTCCCCGTCCGTGTACGGCGGCGACGAACTGGCGGAGTTGCTGAGGCGCGAACGGGTCACGCACTGCTTCGTCACACCTGCGGCCCTCGCGTCGGTCGATCCCGCCGGCCTCGAGAGCGTCGAGTGCGTCGTGACCGGCGGTGAGTCCTGCCCGCCCGAACTGGTGGCCCGCTGGGCACCGGGCCGAAGGATGTTCGACGCGTACGGGCCGACGGAGGCGACGGTGGTGTCGAGCATCAGCACCGCGCTGGCGCCGGGCGAACCCGTCACGATCGGCGCTCCGACGCTCGGCTTCACCGAAGCGGTGCTGGACGCGCGGCTGTATCCCGTGCCGGCCGGCGTCGCGGGGGAGCTGTACCTCGCCGGTCCTGCGCTCGCGCGCGGGTATCACGGGCGGCACGCCCTCACCGCGGAACGCTTCGTGGCCAATCCCTTCGGGCCACCGGGAAGCCGGATGTACCGGACCGGCGACCTGGTGCGCTGGACGGCGGACGGGCAACTGGAGTACCTCGGGCGCACCGATTTCCAGGTGAAGATCCGCGGGTTCCGGATCGAACTCGGCGAGGTGGAATCCGCACTCCTCGCGCACGAGGACGTGGCGGCGGCGGTCGCGGACGTGCGCCGGGACGGCCACGCGGGTCATCGGCTGATCGGGTACGTGGTGCCCGAACCCGGCGCGGACGTGGATCCGGCAGCGCTGCTGGAGTTCGCGGGTGAGCGGCTCGCGTCGTACATGGTGCCCGCCGCCGTGGTGGTCATCGCCGCGCTCCCGGTGACGGTTCACGGCAAACTCGACCGGAAGGCGCTGCCGGAACCGGACTTCGGTGTCGCCGTCATCGACAGCCGGCCGCCCCGCACCGAGACGGAGACGCTGCTCGCCGACCTGTTCCGGGACGTGCTGGGACTCGAATTCGTGGGGGTGGACGATTCGTTCTTCGCGTTGGGCGGCGACAGCATCATGTCGATCCAGTTGGTGGCTCGCGCGAAGGCCGCCGGTCTGCTCCTGTCGCCGCGAGACGTGTTCGAGCGCAGGACCGTGGCCGGTCTCGCCGAGGTGGCCCACTACGAGCGCGCGGATGCCGTGGTGCTGGAGGAACTGCCCGGCGGTGGCGTCGGCCCGGTCCCGCTGACACCGGTCGTCGCGTGGATGCTGGGGCGCTCCGGCGGCCGGCTGGGCCGGTTCTCCCAGGCGGTGCTGGTGACCGCGCCGCCCCGGTTGCGCCGTGACGATCTCGTCGCGGCCGTCGACGCGGTGCTGGACCGCCACGACATGCTCCGCGCGCGACTCGACGTCGACGGGGACGGGCAGTGGCGGATGACGGTGCTGCCCACCAGGTCGGTGTCGGCCGACGCGCTGATCCATCACGTGCCCGTGCCGTCGTTCGACGCCGGCGATTTCGATGCCGTCGCCGCAGCCGAACTGAACGCGGCGGCCGACCGTCTGGATCCGGTGTCGGCCAGCATGCTGCAGGTGCTCTGGTTCGACGGCCCGGGCGGGCAGGGACGTCTGCTGCTGGTCGCGCATCATCTCGTCGTCGACGGCGTGTCCTGGCGGATCCTGATTGCGGACCTGGCGTCGGCGCACGCCCGGGTCGCCGAGGGGCTGCTCGCCGCGCTGCCGGCCGTCGGAACGTCGATGCGACGGTGGGCGAACGGACTCACCGACACCGTGCGGGACCGGCTCGCCGAGGGTGAACGGTGGCGGTCGATCCTGGACGGCCCCGATCCACTCCTCGGCTCCCGGCCGCTGGATCCGGCGGTCGACGTCGACGCCACCACGGGGCGTGTCACCGTCGACGTGCCGGCGGACGTCACCGAGGCACTGCTCACCACCCTGCCCGCGGCGTTCCACGGCGCCGTCGGCGACGGCCTCCTCACCGCGCTCACGCTGGCGTCGATCCGGTGGCGGCGGCAACGCGGAGTGGAGACGGCCGGAGCGCTGATCAACCTCGAGGGCCACGGCCGCGAAGACCACGTCGTTCCCGGCGCCGACCTGTCCCGCACCGTCGGCTGGTTCACCACCCTGTTCCCGGTTCGCCTCGACCTCACGGGCATCGACGTCGACGCCGCCCTCGCCGGGGCAGCCCCGGCCGGCGCCGCGATCAAGGCGATCAAGGAACAACTCCTCGCGATCCCCGATCACGGCATCGGCTACGGCATGCTGCGGTACCTGGACCCGGGCACGTCGGCAGCACTGAGCCGATTCCGGCCGCCGCAGATCAGTTTCAACTACCTCGGCCGGGTGGCGACGAGCGCGGGCGACGTGCCCTGGCTGCCCGTCGAGGGACGCACGGACCTCGGCGGCACCCAGAACCACGACATGCCCGCAGCCTGGGTCGTGGACGTCAACGCCGCGACCACGGTCCGCGGCGGCGAACCGGTGCTGACGGCGACGTGGTCGTACCCGACCGGAGTGCTGGCGGCCGAGGACGTGGACGAGCTTGCCGCACTGTGGGTTCGGGGACTCACATCGCTGGCCGAGCACGCGCGCAGGCCGGACGCGGGCGGGCTGACACCGTCCGATCTCGACCTGGTGTCCGTCGGGCAGGCAGACATCGACCGGCTCGAGCACGCCTATCCGGACCTCGCCGACATCTGGTCGCTGTCACCACTGCAGGCGGGTCTGCTGTTCCACGCGCAACTGTCCGAACACCGGCTCGACGCGTATCAGGTGCAGTTGGTCCTCGACCTCCGCGGCAGCGTCGACTCGGCGAGGCTGCAACGCGCTGCACAGGGTTTGCTCGACCGGCACGCGAATCTCCGCGTGGCCTTCGCCGACACGGGCGGCGGCCCGGTGCAGGTGGTCGTGGATGCGGTGACCGCACCGTGGACCGACGTCGATCTCACCCACTTCGACGAGACCCGGGTCGCCACCGAACTGGCCGCGCTCATGGCCGCCGACCGGGCGGTTCCGTTCGACATGTCCGAGGCTCCGCTGCTCCGGTTCTCGTTGCTGCGCACCGCACCCGACCGGTACCGGCTGGTCCTCACTCACCACCACATCCTCCTCGACGGTTGGTCGACGCCGCTGGTGATCAAGGATCTGCTGATCCTCTACGCCACCGGTGGCGACCCCGCGGCCCTGCCCCGCGTCCCGTCTTACCGCGACTACCTGCAGTGGATCGGCGGGCAGGACCACGAGCGGTCCACGGCCGCCTGGGTAGCCGCCCTGGCGGGCGCGGACGAGCCGACGTTCGTGGCACCCGCGACACGCGGTGAGCACAGCTTCGCCGAACCCGAGGACGTGCGCCTCGACGTGAGCGAGGAGAAGACCCGCGCGCTGGAGGCGCTCGCCCGCGAGCGGGGGCTCACGACGAACACCCTCGTGCAGGTGGCGTGGGGGCTGGTGCTGACCACGCTCGGCACCCGCGAGGACGTGACGTTCGGGGCCACCGTGTCCGGGCGCCCACCGGGCGTCACCGGGATCGAGTCCATGGTCGGGCTGTTCATCAACACGGTGCCCGTCCGGCTGCGCCTGCGCCGCGACGAGACGCTCGCGGAACTGCTGCAGCGCTTCCAGGCCGAACAGTCGGCCCTGCTCGACCACCACTACGTGGGCCTCACTGAGATCCAGCACGCAGTCGGGGAGGGCGCCGCATTCGACACGCTGACCGTGTTCGAGTCGTATCCGGTGGACCGCATGGGGCTGTCCGAGGACACCGACATCGACGGCATGCGCGTCGCCGGGATCGACGGGATCGATTCCACCCACTATCCGTTCACCCTGATGGCGCACGTCGACACCGGACTGCACCTACGACTGCGGTATCAGCCGACCGTCTTCGACAGCGATTTCGCGGAGTCGGTGACGGCCCGGGTCGCGCGCGTGCTGCAGATCCTGCTGTCGGACATCGACACCCCCGTCGCACACCTCACGCTGCTGTCGGAGGCCGAACTCCAGGAATTCACCGCGGTCCCCGGCGCCCCCGCCGGGCCACCGAGAACGCTGCCCGAGATCCTCACCGCGGCGGCCGGTGACCGGCCGGACGCGCCCGCGATCGTCTTCGACGGGCGGGAGACGAGCTACCGCGACCTCGACGCGCGGTCGAACGCGCTGGCCCGCGTGCTCATCGAACAGGGTGCCGGACCGGAGACGTTCGTCGCGCTCGGACTCCCGCGATCTGCGGAATCGGTGCTCGCCGTGTGGGCGGTCGCGAAGGCGGGTGCGGCGTTCGTGCCCGTCGACCCGAACTATCCCCCCGACCGCATCGAGCACATGCTGGCCGATTCCGGTGCGGCACTGGGCGTGACGACCTCGGCTCACCGGAACCGGTTGCCCGGTACGGTGCCGTGGCTGGTGCTGGACGAACCGTCCTTCGCCGGCACCTGGTCCGCCGCCCGCGTCACCGACGTCGACCGCCGGTCGGTGCTCGACGTCGACCACGCCGCCTACGCGATCTACACGTCAGGGTCCACCGGCCGGCCGAAGGGCGTCGTCGTGACCCATCGCGGGCTGGCGAACCTACTCACCGAGCAGACGGAGCACTACACCGTGTTGCCCGAATCTCGGTGTCTCCACATCTGTTCCCCCAGTTTCGACGTGGCGATCCTCGAACTCGTCCAGTCGTGTGCGGCCGGTGCGGCACTCGTGATCGCGCCGCCCGACGTCTACGGCGGCGCGGAACTCGCGGAATTGCTGCGGCGCGAACGCGTCACCCACGCCTGCATCACCCCGGCCGTGCTCGCCACCGTCGAATCCGACGGGATCGAGCATCTCGAGGCGCTCGTCGTGGCCGGCGACGCCGTCGGCGACGAACTGGTGGCCACGTGGGGTACCGATCGGGGAATGTTCAACGGCTACGGTCCCACCGAGGCCACGATCCTCACCACGTTCAGCCGGCCGCTGACCCCGGGTGAGCCGGTCACGATCGGCGGCCCCGTCCGCGGCGTCGCGCTGTCCGTCCTCGACTCGCGGTTGCAGCCGGTTCCGGCCGGGGTGCCCGGCGAACTGTACATTGCGGGACCGGCACTGGCCCGCGGCTACCACCGGCGGCCGGCGCTCACCGCGGAACGGTTCGTCGCCAACCCCTACGGCGGCGGCCGCATGTACCGCACGGGGGACGTCGTGCGGTGGCGCCGCGACCACACGCTCGAGTACCTCGGGCGCAGCGACTTCCAGGTGAAGATCCGCGGTCAGCGCGTCGAACTCGGGGAGATCGATTCGGTTCTCACCACCCACCCGCATCTCGACTTCGCCGCTACCCTCGGCAGGCCGGGACCGCTGGGGGACACGGCGCTCGTGTCCTACGTCCTGCCGCACGACGGCGAGGAGGTGGCGGCGCCCGACATCCTCGCGTTCGCGGGCCGGATCCTGCCGAAGTACATGGTGCCCGCCGCTGTGGTGGTGCTCGACGAGATCCCCCTGACACCCGTCGGCAAGCTGGACCGGAAGGCGCTGCCCGCACCGGAATTCGTCTCGGCGACGATCGGCTACCGGGCGCCCACCACACCTGTCGAGGAGGCCGTCGCACAAGTGTTCGCGGACGTGCTCGGGGCCCCGCGGGTCGGCGCGGACGACAGCTTCTTCGAGCTCGGAGGAGACTCGCTCAGTGCCACCCGGGCGGTCGCGCGCATCAACTCCGCCCTCGACGCCGGGATCGGCGTGGCCGCACTGTTCGACGCACCGGTGGTCGCCGATCTGGCGGTGCGGATCGACTCGGCGTCGCCGGCGTACACCCGGCCGGCGGCGCTCGCGGTGCGACCGCGTCCCGACCGGATACCGCTGTCGCTGGCGCAGCAACGCATGTGGTTCGTGAACCAGTTCGACACGTCCTCGCCCGCCTACAACATTCCGATCGCCCTGCGACTGACCGGCGCCCTCGACCACGACGCGTTGCTCGGGGCGGTCGGCGACGTGGTGGAGCGGCACGAATCGCTGCGCACCGTGTTCCCCGGCTCGGCCGACGGACCGCACCAGGTGATCGTCGACCCCGGGCGGGCCACCCCGAGCCTCGACCCGGTGGCGGTGTCCGGCGGCCGCGACCTGCGGGACGCCCTCGCGGCCCTCGTCGACACCGGCTTCGACGTGAGCGACGAGATACCCTTCCGCGCGGCCCTGTTCGAGCTGGACGCCGAGCAGCACGTCCTGGCCATCGTGGTGCACCACATCGCCGCCGACGGGTTCTCGATGAGGCCGCTCGCCCGCGACGTCATGCTGGCCTACACCGCCCGCACCGTCGGGGAGACACCCGGCTGGACACCGCTGCCGGTGCAGTACGCCGACTACAGCGTCTGGCAGCGCGACGTTCTCGGCGCGGAGGACGAACCGGATTCGGTGATGTCGCGGCAACTCGGGTACTGGACCGACGCTTTGTCCGGTGTGCCCGAGGTACTGCAGATCCCGGTCGACCGGCCGCGGCCCGCCCAGCGTTCGTACCGTGGGTCCGTCGTCGAATTCGACGTGCCCGCGCGACTGCACCGGTCGCTGAGTGCGATCGCCGCCCGGCACAATGCCACCCTGTTCATGGCCGTCCACGCGGCGTTCGCGGTGCTGCTGTCCCGGCTGTCGGGCACCGACGACATCACGATGGGCACTCCGGTCGCGGGCCGGGGTCAGGCCGTGCTCGACGACGTGGTGGGCATGTTCGTCAACACGCTCGTCCTGCGGACGGTCGTCGACCCGGGGGCGTCGTTCGGTGACGTGCTGACGTCGGTCCGGGCGGCGGACCTCGGTGCGTTCGAGCACGCGGACATCCCGTTCGAGCGGCTGGTCGACCACCTCGCCCCCGAACGATCCACGTCGCACGCCCCGCTGTTCCAGGTGCTCATCGAGTTCCGGAACGCGGAAGGCACCCACCTCGAGCTGCCCGGACTCACCGTCGACTCGCTCGACGTGGACCTCGGGGTCGCGAAGTTCGACCTGGAACTCGGCCTGGCCGAACAGATCGACGAGCACGGTGCGCCCGCCGGACTCGCCGCCGGACTACGGTTCGCGACGGACGTGTTCGATCGCGACACCGTGATCCGGTTCGGGGAGCGTTTTCTGCGGTTGCTCGAATCGATCGCGGCGACCGCGGATCTGCCGGTGGGCGACATCGAGATACTGGACCCGGTGGAGCGGGCGCTGGTGCTGCCGCCGCGCGCCGGGTCCGCCGCACCGGACGCGACGCTTCCGGAACTCTTCGAGCGGGCCGCGGAGCTGTCCCGCGGCGCGACGGCCGTCGTGTGCGAAGGTGAGTCGCTCACGTACGAGGAGCTGGACACGCGGTCGAATCGCCTGGCACGGTTGCTGATCGACCGGGGTGCGGGCCCCGAGACCCTGGTGGCCGTGGCCGCCGCGCGATCCGTGGATCTGGTGGTGGCACTCCTCGCGGTGGTGAAGTCGGGGGCCGGGTACGTGCCCGTCGACGTCACGTATCCGGCGGAGCGGCTCGCGTACGTCTTCGCCGACGCGTGGCCCGTGTGCGTGCTGACCACCGGGGACGAGGCCGGGACGGTCGAGGCGAGCGGGGTCCCGGTCCTCCTCGTCGACAGCTCGGACACGGCCGCCGAACTGGACCGTACGTCGCCGCTGCCGGTGACCGACGGAGACCGGACGGGGCCGCTCCACCCGGACGCGGTGGCGTACGTCATCTACACCTCCGGGTCGACCGGCAGGCCGAAAGGCGTTCAGGTGTCGCACCGCAACGTCGCCGCCCTGTTCGCGAACACACAGCCGCTGTTCCGATTCGACTCCTCCGACGTGTGGACCATGTTCCATTCGGCGGCGTTCGACTTCTCCGTCTGGGAGTTGTGGGGTGCGCTGCTCCACGGCGGCCGGCTGGTGGTGGTCGACTACTTCACGACCCGCTCACCCGACGCCTTCCTGAACCTGCTGAAGGACGAGAAGGTCACCGTCCTGAACCAGACCCCCACCGCCTTCTACCAGTTGGCGGAGGCGGACCGGGTGGCCGGCGGCGCCGACCTCGCCCTCCGCGTCGTGGTGTTCGGCGGCGAGGCGCTCGACCTGGGTCAGCTCACCCGCTGGTATGCGCGGCACGCAGATGCCGCCCCGGTGCTGGTCAACATGTACGGCATCACGGAGACCACCGTGCACGTCAGTCACCTGCCGCTGGACGAGAAACTCGCGGCCCGCGCGTCCGCGTCGGTGATCGGCCGGGGACTGCCGGGGCTGCGCGTGTACGTCCTCGACCCCCGCCTGCATCCGGTGCCGCCCGGGGTGGTCGGCGAACTCTATGTGTCGGGGGCGCAGGTGTCGCGCGGCTATCTCGGTCGGTACGCGCTCACCGCGACCCGGTTCGTGGCCGACCCGCACACACCCGGCTCCCGGATGTACCGGTCCGGCGACCTCGGCCGGTGGAACACGAACGGACAACTGGAATATCTGGGCCGCAACGACTTCCAGGTGCAGGTGAAGGGATTCCGTATCGAGCTCGGCGAGGTGGAGTCGGCGTTGCTCGCCTGCGACGGCGTGGCGCAGTCGGTGGTACTGTCGCGGCGGGAGCGTCTGGTGGGCTACGTGGTGCCCGAGGCGGGCCGGGTGCTGGACCCGGCCGGGCTCGTCGACGCTGTCGCCGGCCGGCTGGCGGCGCACATGGTGCCCGCGGCCGTGGTGATCCTCGATGCCCTGCCGCTCACCGTGAACGGCAAACTCGACCGTCGCGCGCTCCCCGAACCGGACTTCGGACAGCGGGTGTCGCTGGGCCGCGCCCCGGCGACCGAGACGGAGCGGATCCTCGCCGGCCTGTTCGCCGAGGTGCTCGGTCTCGAATCGGTGGGCGTCGACGATTCGTTCTTCGCGGTGGGCGGCGACTCCATCATGTCCATTCAGCTCGTCACCCGGGCGAAGGCGTCGGGGGTCGTGATCACCCCGCGGGACGTGTTCGAGCGCAAGACCGTTGCCGCACTCGCGGAGGTCGCGACCACGGGGGAGGAGACCGTCGCGCTCGCGGAGCTTCCGGGTGGCGGCGTCGGCGAAATCCCCCTGACCCCGATCGTGCGCTGGATGCTGGGCCGGGAAGGCGACTTCCGGCGGTACTCCCAGGCCGCGCTGTTCAGCACCCCCGCCGAACTCGACGAGGGCACACTGACCGCGGCGATGCAGGCGGTGCTGGACCGGCACGACGTCCTGCGCGCCCGGCTGTACCCGAGCGACCGGGCGGAGCACGGCTGGACCATGGCGGCCGCACCGCCCGGCTGGGTGCGGGCGACCTCCATGGTGCGTGCGGTGCCACTCGACGCCGAGGCCTCGTTCACCGACGCCGCGGCCCGGGAACTGGACGCCGCCGCAGGCCGGCTCGACCCGGAGTCGGGGGTGATGGTGCAGGCGGTGTGGTTCGAGAGCAGCGCGACCCCGGCCGCCCGCGGACGGTTGCTGATCGTCGCCCATCACGTGGTGGTCGACGGGGTGTCGTGGCGCATTCTCATCCCCGATCTCGCCCTCGCCTGCGCCCAGGTGCTGTCGGGTGACACGCCGACCCTGCCCGCCACGGGAACGTCGATGCGCCGGTGGGCGCACGCACTCACCGACGTGGCGCAGGAATCGTCCCGCACAGCCGAACTCGGCCTGTGGCGGCGGATGCTCGACACCCCCGACCCGCCCCTCGGGTCGCGACCGCTCACCGCATCCGACATCGAGATCTCCGCCACCGACGTCCAGCTTCCCAACGCCGTCACCGAGGCGCTGCTGACGTCGCTCCCGCGGGCGTTCCACGGGAATGTGGGCGACGGGTTGCTGACGGCGCTGGCGTTGGCGCTGGTCCGCTGGCGCCGCGGCCGGGGAATCGAATCCTCCGGCGCTCTCGTGAACCTCGAGGGACACGGTCGTGAGGAACAGGTGGTCCCCGGCGCCGATCTGTCCCGCACGGTCGGCTGGTTCACCACGATCTTCCCGGTCGGCCTCGACCTGGGCGGCGTGGACGTCGAAGACGCGTTCGCCGCGGGCCCCGCCGCGGGTGCCGCGATCAAGGGGGTGAAGGAGCGGTTGCGCGCGATCCCCGACCACGGCATCGGGTTCGGGCTCCTCCGGTACCTCGACGACCGCACGGCTCCGGAACTGTCGGCCCGGGCGAACCCGCAGGTGAGTTTCAACTACCTCGGCAGGCTGGGTGCGGGTGCCGCCCCGGACGGCGACTGGACGCCGCTCTCCGACACCGGACTGGCCGCCGCCGCGCACTCGGGGCTGCCCGCGGCGGCCGTCGTCGACGTGAACGCCAGGACCACCGACACCGCCGCCGGTCCGGCACTCACCGCGACGTGGTCGTTCCCGGTCGGGGTGATCGCCGCGGAGGACGTCGACGAACTCGCGCGACTGTGGGCGAGGGCGCTCGAGGCCCTCGCCGAGCACGCCCGGTCGGGCGGCGGCGGTTTCACACCCTCCGACCTGAACCTGGTCCCCCTCGGCCAGAGCGCGATCGACGACCTCGAGCGCCGCTACCCGGCCATGGCCGACGTCTGGCCGCTGTCGCCGCTGCAGGCCGGCATGCTGTTCCACGCCGAACTGGCCGACGAGTCGGTGGACGCCTACCTCGTCCAGCTGATCCTCGAACTCGGCGGCGACGTCGACGCGGCCCGGCTGCACCGGGCCGCCGGCGCCCTCGTCGAGCGGCATCCCAACCTGCGCAGTGCGTTCCTCCACGACACCGACGGCGGCGCCGTGCAGGTCGTCTCGGACCGGGTCGACGTTCCCTGGCGGGAGATCGACCTCGGCGGATCGGACGACGACGCGGCGGCGGCGGCGATCGAGCGACTGCTGGCCGCCGACCGGACCACTCCCTTCGACATGGCCACCGCGCCGCTGATCCGCTTCCTCCTGATCCGGACCGCCGGGGGTCGCTGCCGGCTGGTGTCGACCAACCATCACATCCTCCTCGACGGCTGGTCGATGCCCCTGCTGATCCGCGAACTGCTCACGCTGTACGCCACGGACGGCGACCCGTCACCGCTGCCGCGTGTGCGGGACTACCGCGACTACCTGACGTGGCTGAGGGGACGCGACACCGACGTGTCGGCGCGAGCATGGGCGGACGCCCTGGCCGGGGTGGAGGAACCGACGCTGCTGGTGCCCGCCGACCGGGCGCGGCAGCTGTCCACCGTCTCGCGGGAGTGGGTGTTCGACCTCGACGAGGACCGGACCGGCCGGCTGCGCGAATTCGCGCGCACGCGCGGGCTCACGCTCAACACCATCCTGCAGACGGCGTGGGGCGTCGTGCTCGGGATGCTCACCGGCCGCGACGACGTCGTGTTCGGCGCCACCGTATCCGGGCGTCCGCCCGAGCTTTCCGGCATCGAGACGATGGTCGGGCTGTTCATCAACACCGTGCCGGTGCGGATCACGCTGCGCCCGGACGAGACGCTGGGTGCGTTGCTCGAGAGGGTGCAGGCGGAGCAGGCGGCGATGCTCGATTACCACTACACCGGGCTCGCGCAGATCCAGGACGCCGCGGGACCCGGCGTCGGGTTCGACACCCTCACGGTGTTCGAGTCGTATCCGGTGGATCGCGCCGGGCTGTCCGAAGACACCGACATCGCAGGGCTGCGCGTGACCGGGGTGGATGCCCGCGACGCCGCCCACTACCCGCTGAGCCTCGTCGCGTCCGCGGAGGCGAGCCTGCACCTGAAGTTCGAGTACGTGCCCGACCTGTTCGCGCCCGGCGCGATCGAGGACATCGCCGTGCGGGTGGTCCGGGTGCTCGGTGCCTGCACGAACCCCGAAGTGCCGCTGGCCCGGCTGTCGCTGCTCACCGAACGCGAACAGGAGGAGCTGGTGCCGGTCCGCGGCGGCGCGGGCGGCTCCACCCGTACACTCGCCCGGATCTTCACGGACGCCGCCGCAGTCGACCCGGATGCGGTCGCCCTGTCGTCCGGCGACGTCGAGGTGTCCTACCGGGAGCTGGATGAGCGATCGAACCGCCTGGCGCGGGTCCTGATCGCGCGGGGCGCCGGTCCGGAAATCTCGGTGGCCGTGGGTGTCCCACGGTCGATCGACTCGATGCTGTGCATCTGGGCGGTGGCGAAGACCGGGGCCGCGTTCGTGCCCGTCGACCCGAACTATCCCGACGAGCGCATCATCCACATGCTCACCGACTCGGGCTGCGCCCTCGGACTCACGACCGCCGGCCACCGGGACCGACTGCCCGAGACCACGACCTGGCTGGTGCTCGACGACCCCGCGTTCGCCGCCGACTGCGCGACCGGGTCCGCGGCACCGGTCGACGACGGCGACCGCACGGCACCGGTCACACTCGACACCGCCGCCTACCTCGTCTACACCTCCGGATCCACCGGCACCCCGAAGGGCGTGACCGTCACCCACCGCGGCCTCGACAACTTCGCTCGCGACCAACTCGCCCGCTTCGGAGCGGGCGCGGAGTCCCGGACGCTGCACTTCTCGACGCCGAGTTTCGACGGATCGCTGTTCGAGTACCTGCAGGCGTTCGGTGCCGCGGCGACGATGGTGATCGTGCCGCCCACCGTGTTCGGTGGTGACGAACTCGCCCAGCTGATCCGCGACCGGCGTGTCACGCACGCGTTCGTCACCACCGCCGCGCTGGCATCCCTCGACCCCACAGGACTGGATCACTTCACCGACGTCGCCGTCGGCGGGGAGGCCTGCCCACCCGAACTCGTGGCCCGCTGGGCGCCGGGGCGCCGGCTGTACAACGCCTACGGTCCGACCGAGACCACGATCATGTCCAACATCAGCGACCCGATGACTGCCGGGGAGCGGATCACCATCGGCGGACCCATCCGCGGCGTCACCGAACTGGTGCTCGATTCCCGGTTGCAGCCGGTTCCGGTGGGAGTTCCGGGCGAGTTGTACCTCGCCGGAGCGGGTCTGGCCCGCGGCTACCACCGCCGTCCTTCACTCACCGCCGAACGGTTCGTGGCGAACCCGGCCCAGTCGGGCGACCGGATGTACCGGACCGGCGACGTCGTGCGCTGGACCGCCGAACACACCGTCGAGTACCTGCGACGCAGCGACTTCCAGGTGAAGGTCCGCGGGTTCCGCATCGAACTCGGCGAGATCGACGCGACCCTTACCGCGGACCCCGACGTGCGGTTCGCGGTCACGGTCGCCTACCGCGGTCCGGCCGGAGACACCCTCCTCGCGTCCTACGTCGTGCCCGCGCCCGGGCGTGCCCTCGACACCGGTCGGATCACCCGTCGTCTCGCCGACCGGCTGCCCGCCCACATGGTTCCGTCGTCGATCACCGTGCTGGCGGAGATCCCGCTCACCGCCGTCGGGAAATTCGACCGCACAGCGCTGCCTGCGCCCGAATTCGCCGTCGGCCCCGGGGAATACCGGGCACCCGCCGATCCGGTGGAGGAGACGGTGGCCGAGGTCTTCGCGGAGGTGCTCGGACTCGACCGCGTGAGTGCGGACGCGAGCTTCTTCGACCTCGGCGGCAATTCGCTGAGCGCCACCCGCGCGGTGGCCCGCCTGCGCGCCGCACTCGGCACCGACGTCGGCGTGCGGGCGTTGTTCGAGGCGCCCACGGTCGCGGCGTTCGCCGCGCGCATCGAGCACGCGGGAGCGGGCACATCGGGTCGTCCCGCCCTGACCGCCGGGAAACGCCCCGACCGGATCCCGCTGTCCTACGCCCAGCAGCGGATGTGGTTCATCAACCAGTTCGACACGAGTTCGCCCGCCTACAACATCCCGATGATCGTCCGGCTCACCGGGCACCTGGATGTCGATGCGCTGACGTCCGCGGTCGCCGACGTGGTGTCGAGGCACGAGTCGTTGCGTACCCGGTTCCCGCTCCGCGACGGCGAACCCGTCCAGGAGGTCCTCGAACCCGACCCGCCGGCGCTCGCGCCGATCCCGATCGCGGACGAACACCAACTCCGGGACGAGTTGACTCGCCTCGTGTCGGCCGGCTTCGACGTCACCGCCGAGGTGCCGCTGCGCATCGCCCTGTACTCCCTCGACCTGTACTCCCTCGAGGTCGATACCCACGTGCTGGCCGTGGTCGTGCACCACATCTCGGCCGACGGCTTCTCGATGGCGCCGCTGGTGCGGGATGTGATGATCGCGTACGAATCCCGCGTCCACGGCCGTGCCCCCGGGTGGACCCCGCTGCCCGTCCAGTACGCCGACTACGCGCTGTGGCAGCGTCGGTTGCTGGGTTCGGAGGACGACCCCGGGTCGCTGCTCTCGCGTCAACTGTCGTACTGGCAGTCGGCGTTGTCCGGGCTGCCCGAACTCCTCGAACTGCCCACCGACCATCGGCGTCCCGCCCAGCAGTCGTTCCACGGCGACCGGGTGCGCTTCGCGATCGACGCGGGCCTGCACGAGCGGATCCGGACCGCGGCACGTGAGCACGGGTCCACCGAGTTCATGGTCGTGCACGCGGCGCTCGCCGTCCTGCTCGGCCGGCTGGGCAGCACCGACGACGTGGCGATCGGCACCCCGATCGCCGGCCGCGGCGAGGCGGCGCTCGACGACCTCGTCGGCATGTTCGTCGGCACCCTCGCGCTGCGGACCCCGATCGAGGCGGGACAGCCGTTCCGCGACCTGCTCGCGCGGGTCCGCGACGTCGATCTCGGGGCGTTCGCGCACGCCGACCTACCCTTCGAACGCGTGGTGGACGCCGTCGGCCCGGTGCGGTCGACCGCGCACTCGCCCCTCTTCCAGGTGTCCCTCGAATTCCAGAACACCGAGAACCCCGCCCTGCGACTGCCCGGGCTGACCGTCCAGGGACTCGATCCGGCCCTCGACGTCGTGAAGGTGGACCTCGAGGTCATCCTCGACGAGCGATTCGACGCGGACGGCGCACCTCCGGGATGGAATTGCGCGGGCATGGTGGGCGCGATCGACTACGCGACCGACCTGTTCGAGGCCGGCACGGTGCAGGGCTTCGCGGACCGCTTCGTCCGGATCCTCGAGATTGTGACCGCCGACCCCGACGTCGTGATCGGCGACGTCGAGATCCTCGGCACCGACGAAGTCGCGGCGCTGACTCCCGCGCGCGGAGCCGCCGACGCGCCGAACCTCCTGCTGCCCGCACTGTTGGCGGCAGCGGCATCGCGCCCGGACGCCGAGGCGGTGTCGTACGATGGCCGCGCGGTCACCTACCGCGAACTGGACGAGGCCTCGAACCGGCTGGCGCGCAGGCTGATCGATGCCGGTGCGGGACCCGGGACGTTCGTGGCGCTGAGCTTGCCGCGGTCGATCGAATCGGTGCTGTCGGTCTGGGCCGTCACGAGAAGCGGTGCGGCGTTCCTGCCCGTAGATCCCGGCTACCCGGAAGAGCGGATCGAGCACATGCTCACCGATTCCGGAGCGGTGTCCGGCGTGACCGTCCGCGCGCACCGCGACCGGCTGCCAGACACCGTCACCTGGATCGTGCTCGACGACGCCGAGGACGAGGAACTGATCCGGGTGCAGTCGGCGGCCCCCGTCACCGACGCGGACCGGACCGTGCCGCTGCACGACACGCACCCCGCGTATCTCATCTACACGTCCGGATCCACCGGCACACCCAAGGGCGTGGCCGTCACGCACCGCGGCCTGGCGAACCTCGCCGCCGAGGAACGCGACCGCCTCGCGGTCACCCCCGACTCCCGGGTCCTGCACTTCGCGTCGCCGAGCTTCGACGCGTCCGTGTTCGAACTCGTCATGGCGTTGTGCGCGGGCGCGACGCTGGTGATCGCGCCGCCCACGATCTACGGCGGCACCGAGCTGGCCGCGCTGTTGAGCGAGGAGCGGGTGTCCCACGGGTTCGTCACCCCGACGGCCCTGGCGTCGATGGACCCCCTCGGGTTCGAGTCGCTGCGGACGCTGGTCGTGGCCGGTGAAGCGTGTCCACCCGAACTCGTCGCCCGGTGGGCACCCGGCCGCCGGATGTTCAACGCGTACGGGCCCACGGAGACCACGATCATGTCGAACATCAGCGAGGCGCTGGTACCGGGCGAACCGGTCACGCTGGGCGCACCCACCCGCGGCGTGTCCGAGGTCGTGCTGGATTCCCGGCTGCGCCCGGTGCCCGTCGGGGTCGTCGGCGAGCTGTACGTGTCGGGACGCGCCCTCGCCGCCGGATACCACCGCCGGCCCGGCCTGACGGCGTCGCGTTTCGTGGCCGCGCCCTGGGGCTCGCCCTGTGAACGGATGTACCGCACCGGAGACGTGGTGCGCTGGCGCCGCGACGGCACTCTCGAATACGTCGGGCGCAGCGACTTCCAGGTGAAGATCCGCGGGTTCCGGATCGAACCCGGCGAGATCGACGCCGCACTCACCGATCACCCCGACGTCGGGTTCGCCGTCACGATCGCCCGTGCCGGGCCGGTGGGGGAACCGTTGCTCGTCTCCTACGTCCGCCCGGTCGGCGGCGCGCACGTCGACACCGCGGAGCTCACCCGTCTCATCGGTGAGCGGCTGCCCGCCCACATGGTGCCCGCCGCGATCGTCGTGCTCGAGCAGATTCCGCTGACACCGGTCGGCAAGCTGGATCGCGCCGCACTGCCCGCCCCCGCGTTCCTGTCCGGCACCGGGTTCCGGCTGCCCGCGAACGCCCTGGAGGAAGCGATCGTCGACGTGTTCGCCGACATCCTCGGTCTCGATCGGGTGGGCGCGGACGACAACTTCTTCGAGATGAGCGGCAACTCCCTGCTCGCCACCAAGGTGGTGGCCGCTCTCCAGGAGAGACTCGACCGGAAGATTCCCCTGCAATGGATGTTCCTGGACCCCACACCGTCCGGGCTCGCCCGCAGAATCGTGCTGCCGTCGGCCGAGGGGGGAGTCCAGGAGGCTCTCGCCGTCGTGATCCCGCTGCGCACGGAGGGCACCGGGCGACCGCTGTTCTGCGTGCACCCCGGAATCGGGTTGTCCTGGGGGTATGCGGGCCTCGTCCGGTACCTGCCCGCCGACCGCCGCGCATACGGTCTGCAGTTGCCCACGATCAGCGGCGACGGCGAATACCAGTCGATCGAACAACTCGCCCACCGCTACGTCGAGGAGATGAAGGCGATCCAGCCGGAGGGGCCGTACGACCTGCTGGGCTGGTCGCTCGGTGGGGTCATCGCCCACGCGATGGCCGTCGAACTGCAGAGGTCGGGTGACGACGTCGCCACACTCGCGCTCATGGACAGCTACCCCGACGACGGCTCGGATCAGCTGTTCGGGAAGCTCGACATGCACGACCTGCTGCGTGGACTCGGCCTGGTCGTCGAGACGGACGGCGAGCTCACCTACGAGGAGGCTGCGCGGCTGCTCGACGAGTCGTGGGGCAGCGAATCCGGGCTCCGCGGCGACGACCTCGAGCGGATCAACGCCGGTTATGAGAACTCACGAGACCTGGTCCACCGGTTCGTGCCGCAGGTCTACGACGGCGACCTGCTCATCTTCCCTGCCGTCGGCGCGGACGACACCGACACGAGGCCGCGGTCGGCGCAGGAGTGGCGGCGGCTCGTCCGCGGCCGCATCGACGAGCACCCGGTGGACTGCGGGCACAACGACATGATCGAGCCTCGGTCCCTCGCCGCCATCGGGCCGGTGCTCGCGAGGTACCTCGACACTCGAATGTGAACCCGGGGTCGCGGCGGGCGAATACCCGAAAACGGGGCCGCCCGCTGTGCAACGATGAACTCTGTGTGCCCTGATGATGGCAAACGAATGATCACGGGGGCGGGGAGAAGAGTCCGCCTCTCGCATTTGCGAGTGCCGATTCGGACGCGGACACACCTTCGCCGGTCGGGGACACCCTATGGGGAGGAACCGCCGTGAAGCCCGTCGACACGCGGAAACCGGCTACACCGACCAACGATGCGGCGCCATTCCCGCTGTCCGCGGCCCAGCGAGCGACGTGGTTCGCGCAGCAACTCGACCCCGCGGTGCCGATCTCGGTAGCGCATTACGTCGAGTTGCACGGCGACCTCGACGTCGACCTGCTGCGACGGGAGACCGTCGCGACCGGTCGCGAGTTCCAGTCGCCCTACCTCCGGGTCGTCGAGGTCGACGGCCGGCCGATGCAGTACGTGGACGAGTCGATCGACATTCCGGTCACCTTCGTCGACCTTCGTGATGCGGACGACCCGATCGCCGCTGCGCACGACTGGATGGACCGGGACTACCGGACGCCACTCGATCTCGGTGCGGACCGACTGGTCGAGACCTCCGTGCTGTGCGTGGGCGAAGCACATTACCTGTGGTACAGCCGCATTCATCACGTCGCGCTCGACGGGTACGGCGCCATGACGCTGATCAACCGGATCGCGCACCGGTATTCGGCCTCCGTGGCCGGTCGCGAACCGGATCGGAGCCGGGCGGCAAGCCTGCGGGAGCTGTACGACGTCGACACCCGCTATCGCTCCTCCGATCGGTTCGCCGCGGATCGGGAGTACTGGGCGGCGCGGATCGAGGCCGCGGAGGGATCGACTCTGGCCGAGAAGACCGCGCCCGCCGTCGCCAGGAGCACGCTCGAGAGCGCCTCACTGTCCGAGGCGGCGCTCACCGGTCTTCAGAATTCCGACAGTAAGGCCACCGCCACCGCGGCCGCCACGATCATCGCCGCCTTCGCCTGCTACCTCTCGCGCGCCACGGCGAAAGACACTGTTCTCGTCCAGGTTCCGATGTCCGGTCGGACGACGTCACTGCTTCGCAATTCCGGGGGGATGACGGTCAACGTCGCGCCGCTGTCGATCTCGGTCGACGAGGGCGGCACGGTCGCGGAACTCGTGTCGCGGGTTCAGCGCGAACTGATGGGAGCGTTGCGGCATCAACGGTGCAGTCTCGACGACATCCGTCGCGACCTGCGCCCGAGCCGAGGCGCCGGGCTCGATGGGCCCATGGTCAACGTCATGCTGTTCCACCAGGAGGTTCAACTGGGCTCCCTGACCGGTGACTACCACATCGTCACGTCCGGTCCGGTGGACGATCTCCTGGTCAACGTGTACCCGAGCGGCAGTCCCGCGGGACTCTTCGTCGACTTCCGGGCGAATCCGAACCGGTACGAGGATGCGGTGCTCCGCCGGCACCACCAGGAATTCGTCGAACTCCTGCAGGAATTCATCGCAGCAGACCCACAGGCCGGGCTCGCCACCCTTCACCCGTCGACCGCACGGAAGGGGCAGCGACTCCGACGCGAGGCGCGGCAGATCGCATACTGGAAGGCACGACTCGCGGGTCTTCCCGAACTGCTGACCCTGCCGTCCGATCGGGCTCGACCCGCCGTGCGATCCCTGAGGGCGGACCGTGTCGACGTCCCGATCGGTGCCGACACCCATCGCGGAGTGGTCGCGCTGGCACGGGAACACGGCACGACCCCCTTCCACGTCCTGCACGCGGCCCTGACCGTTCTGCTGAGCCGGCTCGCCGGCACTTCGGATGTGCCGATCGGAACGCCGGCCGCGGTGGACGAGGGCCGGAACACCGTGGTGCTGCGGAGCCGCGTCCAACCGGGCATGTCCTTCACGGACCTGGTCGGACGCGTCCGGGAGGCCCACGACGAGGCATTCGAGCACCGCGAGGTGCCGTTCGAGCGAGTGGTGCGGGCCCTCGAGGTCGGTGAGTCCCCCGCCTACGCGCCGATCGTCCAGGTGCTGTTCGAACACCGCGGTGGGGCGGAGCCGTCCGGGATCGGCCGCTTCGACCTCCAGGTGACGGCGGAGGAGAACTTCGACGCCGACGACGTCCCGTCCGGCATCACGGCGACCCTCGAGTTCGCCGCCGATCTGTTCGACCACCACACGGTCCTGACGCTCGGCGAACGGTTCCGTCGAATCCTGGAGACGGCCACGATCGACCCGGGGATCGTGATCGGCGACATCGACATCCTGTCCGCACGCGAACGGGCCACCCTCGTTCCGGTCCGGGGCGTGCCGGGCAGCGCGGGGCGCACCCTGCCCGAATTGTTCGCAGCAGCAGTCGTAGTCGACCCGGACGGTGTCGCACTCTCGTACCGCGGTGTCGACGTGACGTACCGCGAGTTGGACGAGCGCTCGAACCAGTTGGCCCGCGTCCTGGCCGCACGAGGAATCGGACCGGAAGACACTGTGGCCCTGGGCCTGACGCGCTCGATCGAATCGGTGCTGTCGATGCTGGCCGTCGCGAAGGCGGGCGCAGCCTTCCTGCCGGTGGATCCGAGTTATCCGGCCGAGCGCATCGAGCACATGCTGGGCGATTCGGGATCCGTCGTGGGGGTCACGGTGTCCGACAGTCGTTCCCGGCTGCCGGACTCCGTTCCCTGGCTGGTGCTCGACGACGAGGAATTCCGCACTCTCTGTGCGGCTCAGACGGCGTCCGCCATGACCGATGCCGACCGGGCACGGCCACTCCACCTGGAGAATCCGGCCTACCTGATCTATACGTCCGGTTCGACGGGCCGGCCCAAAGGAGTCGTGGTCACCCACAGCGGCCTGGACGACTTCGCGGCCGAGCAGCACTCACGTTCCGGGGCGACGCAGGCGTCCCGGATCCTGCACTTCTCCACCCCGAGTTTCGATGCGTCCGTGTCCGAGTATCTGCACGTGTTCGCCGCCGCGGCAACCATGGTGATCGTTCCGTCCACGGTCTACGGTGGTGCCGAGTTGTTCGCGCTTCTGGAGGCGGAGCGGGTCACTCACGGGTTCGTCACCACTGCCGCGCTCGGGTCGGTGGAGCCGACAGGGCTTTCCGCCTTCCGGGACGTGGTGTGCGGCGGCGAGGCGTGCCCGCCGGAACTGGTGACCCGGTGGGCGCCCGGCCGCAGGCTGCGCAACGCGTACGGGCCGACCGAGGCCACGGTCATGTCGAACATCAGTGAACCGATGTCATCGGCGGGAGCGATCACGGTGGGGGGTCCGCTCCGCGGATTCCACGAGGTCGTCCTCGATGCGCGGTTGACACCGGTGCCGGTCGGGGTGGCCGGGGAGCTGTACATCTCGGGTGACGCCCTGGCGCGCGGGTATCACGGAAAGCCGGGGTTGACGGCGGAACGGTTCGTGGCCGATCCCTTCGGCGGTCCGGGCGAACGGATGTATCGCACCGGGGACCTGGTGCGGTGGCGCGCCGACCGCACACTCGAGTATGTGGGCCGCAGCGATTTTCAGGTGAAGGTGCGCGGTTTCCGCATCGAGCCCGGGGAGATCGACACCGTCCTCCAGTCCCATCCACACGTGCGGACCGCGGTGACGATCCCGCGGGCGGCGCCGTCGGGAGACACGCTGCTCGTGTCGTACGTCCTGCCCGCCGCCGGCCGGCGGCTCGCGACCGCCGAAGTGTTGCGCCACGTGGGCGGGCAGCTGCCGCCGCACATGGTGCCCTCCGCGATCGTGGTCCTGGACGAGATGCCGATGACCCCGGCGGGGAAGATCGATCGGCGGGCGTTACCTGCGCCCGAATTCCTCTCGACGGCAGACGAGTTCCGTGCCCCGTCGAATCCGGTGCAGCGCGCGGTGGCGCGGGTGTATGCCGATGTTCTGGGGGTGGAGCGAATCGGTCTCGGCGACAGCTTCTTCGACCTCGGCGGGAACTCGCTGGCTGCGACCAGGGTGGTCGCGCGTGTCAATGCCGCGCTCGGCGTCGCTCTCACGGTGCGCACCCTGTTCGAGGTGCCGACGGTGGAGGCGCTGGCGGAGTGGGTCGCGCGCGCCGACGCCAGGGGAGCCGACCGCCCGAATCTCGTGGCGCAGGAGCGCCCGGAACGAATTCCGCTGTCGCTCGCGCAGCAGCGGCTGTGGTTCATCAACCAGTTCGACACCTCCTCGCCGGCCTACAACATTCCGATGGTCGTCCGCCTGTCCGGGACGCTCGACATCGAGGCGCTCCGGGCGGCGGTGGGGGACGTCCTCGAACGACACGAATCGCTGCGCACCGTGTACCCGGCATCGACCGACGGACCGCATCAGGTGATCGTGCCGCCGGAACAGGTGATTCCGGACCTGGCGCCGAGGACAGTCGGGGGCGAGGAGGCGTTGCACGCGCAGATCACCGCGCTGACCGCCCGGGGCTTCGACGTGAGCGCAGAGGTGCCTCTGCGTGGTGCCGTGCTGCGGACCGGCCCCGACGAGCACGTTCTCATGCTGGTGGTGCACCACATTTCGGCGGACGGGGCGTCGCTGGCACCGCTCGCCCACGACCTGACGGTGGCGTATGCGGCGCGGGTACGGGCACAGGCACCGGACTGGCTGCCACTGCCGGTGCAGTACGCCGACTACAGCCTGTGGCAGCGGGCAGTCCTCGGCAGTGACCGGGATCCCGCCAGCATCATGTCGGCGCAGTTGGTGTTCTGGAAGACGGCGTTGTCCGGGCTCCCCGACGTGATGGACCTTCCCCTGGATCAGCCGAGACCTGCCGAGCGATCACTGCGGGGCGGGACGGTCCCGTTCTCCGTGCCTGCGGACGTCCATCGGGACCTTCTCCTGCTCGCGCGTCGCCACGACGCGACGATGTTCATGGTGATGCACGCCGCGCTGGCCGTGTTGGCGGCCAGGTTGAGCGCGTCCACGGACATCGCGATCGGAACGCCGATCGCCGGGCGCGGTGAGGAGGCCCTCGACGATCTGGTGGGGATGCTCGTCAACACGCTGGTACTGCGGACCACCGTGGAGCCCGCCGCGACGTTCGCCCAGGTGCTGTCCCGCGCGCGGGAGGCAGACCTCGCCGCGTTCGGTCATACGGAAGTGCCCTTCGAGAGCGTCGTGGACGCCGTCGCACCGAGTCGTTCGAGCGCGTACTCCCCGTTGTTCCAGGTCATGTTGGAGTTCCAGAACACAGTTCCGGCCCAGGTGGAGTTGCCGGGTCTGACCGTCGAGACCGTCGAGGTCGACACCGCTGTCTGCAAATTCGATCTGCAAGTGACGCTGGCGGAACACTACGACGAGTCGGGGACCGCAGCCGGCATCTCGGGCGGGTTCACCTTCGCGTCGGATGTGTTCGACCGGGCGACGGTGGTGGGGTTCGGCCAGCGGTTCGTCCGGATTCTGGAGGCGGTTGCGGGGGAGGTGGGGTCTGCGGTCGGGGATGTGGAGGTGTTGGGTCCGGGTGAGCGGTCGTTGGTGGTCGAGGCGTGGAATGCGACGGGGCGTGGGGTGCCGCGGGCGACGTTGGTGGAGTTGTTCGATGCGCAGGTGGTGCGTACTCCGGATGCGCCGGCGGTGGTGTTCGAGGGTGTGGTGTTGTCGTATGGGGAGTTCGATGTTCGGGTGAATCGGTTGGCGCGGTTTCTGATCGGTGCGGGGGTGGGTCCGGAGTCGTTGGTGGGTGTCGCGGTGCGGCGTTCTCTGGATTTGTTGGTGGGGATGTATGCGGTGGTGAAGGCGGGTGGGGCGTATGTGCCGATCGACCCGGATCAGCCTGCCGAGCGGGTGGGGTATGTGGTGGCGACGGCGGATCCGGTGTTGGTTCTGACCACGTCGGGGGATCGGGTGGCACTGCCCGCGGACGTGGCGGTCGTCGAACTCGACGGGCTCGATGTGTCGGGGTTCTCGGGGGAGTCGGTGCGGGATGGGGAGCGGTTGGGGCGGCTGCGTGTGGAGAATTCGGCGTATGTGATGTTCACGTCCGGTTCGACGGGGCGGCCGAAGGGGGTTGCGGTGCCGCATGTGGGCATCGTGAATCGGTTGGTGTGGATGCAGGGGGAGTATGGGCTCGGCTCCGTTGATGTGGTGTTGCAGAAGACGCCGGTGGCGTTCGATGTGTCGGTGTGGGAGTTGTTCTGGCCGTTGCAGGTGGGTGCGCGGTTGGTGATTGCGCGGCCGGACGGGCACCGCGACCCGAGGTATCTGGCAGACACCATCGTCGAGTACGCGGTGACGGCAGTGCATTTCGTGCCGTCGATGCTGGCGGTGTTCACCGCCGAGCCGGCGGCGGCGGAGTGCACGAGCCTGCGGTGGGTGTTCGCCTCGGGCGAGGCGTTACCCGCGCCGACGGCGGCGAGGATGCGGGCGCTGGTGCCCGGTGCCCGGGTGCACAACCTGTACGGCCCGACCGAGGCGTCGGTGGACGTGACCTTCCACGAGGTCACCGATGCGGACGTGACGAGTGTGCCGATCGGTGCGCCGGTGTGGAATACGCAGGCGTTGGTGCTGGACGCGCGGTTGCGGCCGGTGCCGGTGGGGGTGGCGGGGGAGTTGTACCTCGGCGGTGTGCAGTTGGCCCGGGGTTATCAGGGCCGGCCGGATCTGACGGCGGAGCGGTTCGTGGCGAATCCGTTCGGTGCCGGGCGTTTGTATCGGACCGGGGATCGGGTGCGGTGGTTGCCGGGTGGGCAGCTGGAGTATCTGGGGCGTACCGATTTTCAGGTGAAGCTGCGGGGTCAGCGGATCGAGTTGGGGGAGATCGAGGCGGTGCTGTCGCGCCGTGAGGACATCGCGCAGGCGGTGGTGGTGCTGCGCGGTGACGGGGCCACGGGTGACTATCTTGCCGCGTATGCGGTGCCGGTGGGCGGTGCGGTGGTCGACGAGCGGGCGGTGCTCGCCACTGCGGCGGCGTCGCTTCCCGGTTTCATGGTGCCGGCCACGGTGACGGTGCTGCGGGAACTGCCGGTGAACGCGAACGGCAAACTCGACCGAAAAGCACTGCCCGAGCCAGACTTCGGAGCGGCTGCAGTCGGATTCGTTGCACCCCGCACTCCGATCGAACAGATCGTCGCCGCCGTGTGCGCCGACCTGCTCGGGCTCCCACGGGTGGGCGCCGCCGACAACTTCTTCGCCCTCGGCGGCAACTCCCTGATCGCCACCCGGTTGGTGGCACGGATCAATGCTGCGGTCGGCGACCGGATCGGTCTGCGCGACGTGTTCGACGCCCCCACGGTGGCGGGCCTGGCAGCGCGAGCCGAGTCACAGGAAGGGCGGGAATCGCGTCCGCCGCTGAAGCCGCGGGAAGGCACCGCGGAAGTCCCGGTGTCGCCAGCCCAGCAGCGGATGTGGTTCGTCAACCAGTTCGACACCTCGTCGTCCGCCTACAACGTGGCGTTCGTGTTGCGGCTCGAGGGACGGCTCGACGTGCGTGCGCTCCAGGCGGCAGTGGCCGACGTCATCGAACGACACGAGGCCGTGCGCACTGTCTTCCCGCTCACCGAGGACGGACCGCGCCAGGTGATCCTGCCTGCGACGCGCGCGGTGCCGGACCTCCATCCGATCGACGTGTCGGGGGAAGCCGAACTCCGAGAACGTTCTCTGCGTGTGCTGTCCGAAGGTTTCGACGTGACGGAGCAGGTCCCGTTGCGCGCGAAGCTGTTCACTCTCGACGAGGACGTGCACGTGCTCGCGGTGGTGGTGCATCACATCGCGGCCGACGGTTTCTCGATGGCGCCGCTGGCCAGGGACGTCATGACCGCGTATGGGTCGAGGGCGAACGGGAACGCACCGGACTGGGCACCCCTCCCGGTGCAGTACGGCGACTACGCGCTGTGGCAGCGGGAGTGGCTGGGCTCGGAATCCGACGACGAGTCGACCGTGTCGAGGCAGCTGGCCTACTGGACCGTCACGCTGTCGGACCTGCCCGACGTGCTGGAACTCCCCGCCGACCGTTCCCGCCCCGCGGTCCGAACTCTTCGCGGCGGCCGCGTCGACTTCGTGATCGACCCGGAGATTCATGCCGGTGTGGTGAGGATGGCCCGGCAACACAATTCGACGGTGTTCATGACCGTGCACGCCGCGCTGGCGATCATGCTGGCACGACTGAGCGGCTCCGACGACATCGCCGTCGGAACGCCGATCGCCGGTCGCGGTGAGCGCGAACTCGACGACGTGGTGGGCATGTTCGTGAACACCCTCGTCCTGCGGACCCGCGTCGACGGCGGCGCCACGTTCTCGGAATTCCTCGGCAGCGTTCGGGAAGCCGACCTGGGCGCCTTCACCCACGCGGAAGTCCCGTTCGAACGGGTGGTGGAGGTCCTGAGTCCGTCCCGGTCGACGGCGCATTCACCGCTCTTCCAGGTGATGCTGGAGTTCCAGGACATCGAGCGCCCCACGCTGGAACTGCCGGATCTGCGGGTTCGGCGCGTCGACGTGGACATCGACACGACCAACTTCGACCTGCAGTTGACGGTGTCCGAGAACACGGACGTCGACGGCAACCCGGCGGGAATCACCGCGGCACTCGGCTACGCGACCGACCTCTTCGACGAGGAGACCGCCGCCGGGTTCGCGACACGACTCCAGCGCATCCTCGCGGCGGTCACCGCCGACCCCGGCGCGAGCGTGGGAGACATCGACCTGCTCGGCGCCCGGGAGCGCGCCGAACTGGTGCCGGTGCCGGGTGGGGCCGCGGTCGGACCGCGGACACTGCCGGACCTGCTGGCGGACGCAGCCGCGAGGAATCCGGATGCCGTCGCAGTGGTCTCCGAGGGACGCGAGGTGCGCTACGGCGAGCTCGACAGGCGCTCGAATCAGCTGGCTCACATGTTGATCGAGCGCGGCATCGGACCGGAGAGCGTGGTCGCACTGTGTGTGCCGCGGTCGATGGAGTCCGTGCTGGCTGTGTGGGGCGTGGCGAAGTCGGGGGCCGCCTTCCTCCCGGTGGATCCGCATCATCCCGCTGCCCGGATCGAGTACATGCTCACCGACTCCGATGCCGTGTCGGGTGTGACGACGTCGGCCGCGTGTGCCGCACTCCCCGAGGTGGTGCCGTGGCTGGTCCTCGACCAACCCGAAGTCGACGACCGGCTGTCGGCGTACCCGACGTCGCCGGTGACCGACGACGAGCGGATTTCGCCCGTACGGGTCGACAATCCGGCGTACCTGATCTACACCTCGGGGTCGACCGGCAGGCCCAAAGGTGTGGTGACCACGCATCGTGGGCTGTCGAACTTCGTGACGCAGGAACGGGAGACGTTCGGGACGACGGCCGACTCGAGGACACTGCACTTCGCGTCGCCGAGCTTCGATGCCTCCGTCCTCGAACTGCTGCTCGCGATCGGCGCGGCGGCCACGATGGTGCTCGCACCGCCGTCCGTCTACGGCGGTGCCGAATTGGCGGACCTGCTGGCGGCCGAGCGGATCACGCATTGCTTCGTCACCCCGGTGGCGCTGGCGTCGGTCGACCCCACCGGACTCACCGGCCTCGAGTGCGTCGTCACGGGCGGGGAGGCGTGTTCCCCCGATCTTATCGCGCGATGGGCGCCCGGCCGGCGAATGTTCAACGCGTACGGGCCGACCGAGGCGACGGTCGTGGCGAGTGTCAGCGCGGCACTGGTCCCGGCGGCTCCGGTCACCATCGGCAGGCCCACGCTCGGTTTCGCGGAGGTCGTGCTGGACTCGCGACTGCAGCCGGTGCCGGCGGGGGTCGCGGGCGAGTTGTACCTGGCAGGTCCCGCCCTCGCGCGCGGGTACCACCGGCGATTCCCGCTGACGGCCGAGCGGTTCGTCGCGGATCCCTTCGGGCCGGCCGGAAGCCGGATGTATCGCACCGGCGATCGGGCGCGCTGGATGCCCGACGGGCAGTTGGAGTACCTCGGGCGCACCGACTCCCAGGTGAAGATCCGGGGCTTCCGGATCGAACTCGGTGAGGTCGAGTCGGCTCTGCTCACGCACGACGACGTGGCGCAGGCCGTGGCGAGTGTGTGGAACGAGGACGGCGGCGGGGATCGGCTGATCGGCTACCTGGTGCCCGAACCCGGCGCGGCGGTCGATTCGAGGACTGTCCTCGACTTCGTCGGCGGCCGGCTGGCGTCGTACATGGTGCCTGCGGCGCTGGTGGTCCTCGACGCGCTGCCCATGACCGTTCACGGAAAGCTGCACCGCGCAGCGCTTCCCGCGCCCGACTTCGCGGCCGCCCTGCCGGAGACCCGGCCGCCGCGAACCGAGACCGAGGCACTGCTCGCCCGACTGTTCGCCGACGTGCTCGGACTGGATGCGGTGGGTGCGACCGCTGACTTCTTCACCCTCGGCGGTGACAGCATCATGTCGATCCAGCTGGTGGCCCGGGCGAAGGCTGCCGGTGTGATTCTCTCTCCCCGAGACGTATTCGACCACCGGACGGTCGCCGGACTCGCCGAGGCGGCGCGGTTCGACGACGGCACGATCGCTCTCGACGAGTTGCCGGGTGGTGGCGTCGGACCGCTGCCGCTGACGCCCGTGGCGCGCTGGCTGGTCGAGCGGAGCGGCGGTCGGCTCGACCGGTTCTCTCAGGCACTGTTGCTGGCAGCCCCCGCCGGACTCACCCACGAGGTTCTCCTCGGAGCCGTCGAGGCGGTGCTGGATCGGCACGACATGCTCCGCGCGCGCCTGGCCGCGGACCGCGACGGGCACTGGGGCCTGGACGTGCTGCCGACGGCCTCGGTGCCGGCGGAAGTACTGGTCCGGCGGGTGCCCGTCGACACGGTCGACGGAGACGGCTTCGCCGCGCTCGCGGCCACCGAACTCGACGCCGCCGCCGACCATCTGGATCCGGCAGCCGGTCGCGTGGTGCACGTGGTCTGGTTCGACGTCCCGGGCGACGTCGGGCGACTGCTCGTGGTGGTGCATCACCTCGTGGTCGACGGCGTCTCGTGGCGCATTCTCGTCGCGGATCTCGCGTCGGCGTGCAGTCGGCTCGCGGCCGGAACGGCTCCCGCTCTGCCGGCGGTCGGAACGTCGATGCGGCGGTGGGCGCACGGCGTGGCCGACGCGGTGCAGGACCGGACGAGCGAACTCGCACTGTGGGAGACAGTCCTCGACGGTCCCGATCCGCTGATCGGCTCGCGTCCACTCGATCCCGCGGTCGACGTCGACGCGACCGTCGGGACCGTCACCGTCGATGTGTCGGCGGAGGTCACCGGGGCCCTGCTCACCACACTGCCGGAAGCGTTCCACGGACGCGTGGGAGACGGATTGCTCACCGCGGTGGCCCTGGCCCTGATCGCCTGGCGACGAGAACAGGGCGTCTCCGTGTCGGACGCCGTGGTCACCCTCGAGGGACATGGCCGCGAGGAGCAGGTCGTCGCCGGTGCGGATCTCTCCCGCACCGTCGGCTGGTTCACCACGCTGTATCCGGTGCGGATGGATCTTACGGGAGTCGACGTCGACGACGCCTTGGCCGGGGGCCGCGCGGCAGGTCAGGCTGTGAAAGCCGTCAAGGAGCAGTTGCTCGCGATCCCGGATCACGGAATCGGCTTCGGAATGCTGCGCTACCTGGACGACCAGACCTCGGCGTCGCTGCGCCGATTCCGCAGCCCGCAGGTGAGTTTCAACTATCTGGGCCGGGTCACCACCACCGGGGGAACGGACGATTGGCACCCGGTGCAGGGCAGCGGTCAGCTCGGTGGAACCCGGAATCCGGACATGCCGGTCGCGTCGGCGATCGACATCAACGCCGTCGTCGACGACAGTCCCGAAGGCCCCCGTCTGAGGGCCTCCTTCACCTTCCCTCGCGGGGTTCTCCACGACGCCGAGGTCGCGTCGTTCGCGGCCGTGTGGCGCCGCGCCCTCGGTGCACTCGCCACGCATACGTCCCTGCCGGAAGCCGGTGGGCTGACGCCGTCCGATATTCCGCTGATGCCGGCGAGCCAGCAGCAGATCGAGCGGTGGGAGGAGCGGTTCCCGGCCCTGCAGGACGTGTGGTCGCTGTCGCCGCTGCAGTCGGGGTTGCTGTTCCACGCTTCGCTCGCCGCGGAGTCGATGGACGTCTACACGGCGCAACTGCGCATCGACCTCGAGGGCGCGGTCGACGCCCCGCGGCTGCGCGCCGCCGCGGCCGGCCTACTGGCCCGGCACCCCAACCTGCGGACCGCGTTCGTCTACGACGACGGTGTGCCCGCTCAGTTGGTGGTCGACACAGTGGAGGTGCCGTGGCGAGAGGTGGACCTCACGATCGACAGGCCGGCCACCGAGACGGAACTCGGGCGGCTCCTCGACGAAGACCGCAGCGCCCGATTCGACCTCGCCCGGCCGCCCCTGCTCCGGCTGACGTTGTTCCGCACCGCAGCAGAACATTTCGTCCTGTCGATCACGAATCATCACATCATCCTCGACGGGTGGTCGATGCCGTTGCTGGTGCGGGAGTTGCTCCTGCGTTATGCCGCCGACGGCGAACCGGCCGATCTGCCGGAGCCGCCCGTCTACCGCACCTACCTCGAATGGGTGGCGCTGCAGGACACGGACGCGTCGGTCCGGGCCTGGGAACGGGCGCTGGACGGCGTCGAGGAGCCGACGCTGGTCGCGCCGCAGGCGTCCGCGGCGCTCCACGGGGTACCCCATAACATCGACGTGGCGCTGCCCGCCCCCGTGCTCGACGCGCTCGCCGTGATGGCGGACCGCACCGGCGTCACCCTCAACACGGTGATCCAGGCGGCGTGGGGGGTGCTGTTGTCCCGGTTGCTCTCCCGCGACGACGTGGTCTTCGGGGCCACCGTCTCGGGACGTCCGCCGGAACTCGCCGGCGTCGAGAACATGCTGGGGCTGTTCATCAACACCCTGCCGGTGCGGGTGCGGGTCGACCCGGACGAGTCGTTCGCTGGGCTGCTCGTCCGACTGCAGCACGAGCAGGCGTCACTGCTCGACCACCATCACCTCGGGCTCGGTGAGATCCAGTCGGGGGTCGGTGTGGGCAACCTGTTCGACACGCTGTCCGTGTTCGAGTCGTACCCCATCGACTCGACCGGGTTGGACGAGAACACCGACATCCTTGGGATGCGGGTGACCGGACTCGACGCCCGCGACGCCACGCACTATCCGCTCACGCTGCTGTCGATCCTCGAACCACGACTGCGGCTGAGCCTGCGCTACCAGCCGGGGGTCTTCGACCGGGGCGCTGTCACCGCATTCGCCGACCGCCTCGTCCGGATTCTGGAGGCGGTGGCGGGGGAGGTGGACATCGCGGTCGGGGATGTGGAGGTGTTGGGTCCGGGTGAGCGGTCGTTGGTGGTCGAGGCGTGGAATGCGACGGGGCGTGGGGTGCCGCGGGCGACGTTGGTGGAGTTGTTCGATGCGCAGGTGGTGCGTACTCCGGATGCGCCGGCGGTGGTGTTCGAGGGTGTGGTGTTGTCGTATGGGGAGTTCGATGTTCGGGTGAATCGGTTGGCGCGGTTTCTGATCGGTGCGGGGGTGGGTCCGGAGTCGTTGGTGGGTGTCGCGGTGCGGCGTTCTCTGGATTTGTTGGTGGGGATGTATGCGGTGGTGAAGGCGGGTGGGGCGTATGTGCCGATCGACCCGGATCAGCCTGCCGAGCGGGTGGGGTATGTGGTGGCGACGGCGGATCCGGTGTTGGTTCTGACCACGTCGGGGGATCGGGTGGCACTGCCCGCGGACGTGGCGGTCGTCGAACTCGACGGGCTCGATGTGTCGGGGTTCTCGGGGGAGCCGGTGCGGGATGGGGAGCGGTTGGGGCGGCTGCGTGTGGAGAATTCGGCGTATGTGATGTTCACGTCGGGTTCGACGGGGCGGCCGAAGGGTGTTGCGGTGCCGCATGCGGGCATCGTGAATCGGTTGGTGTGGATGCAGGGGGAGTATGGGCTCGGCTCCGTTGATGTGGTGTTGCAGAAGACGCCGGTGGCGTTCGATGTGTCGGTGTGGGAGTTGTTCTGGCCGTTGCAGGTGGGTGCGCGGTTGGTGATTGCGCGGCCGGACGGGCACCGCGACCCCGGATATCTCGAGCAGGTGATCCGCGAGGAGTCGGTCACCACCGTGCATTTCGTGCCGTCGATGCTCGAAGTGTTTCTGACCGGGGCGACCATGGCGGGATGCGGTTCGCTGCGCCGGGTGTTCGCCAGCGGTGAGGCGCTGCCGCCGGCAACGGTCGCGCGGCTGCACCGGGCCGGTGGTGCGGAGTTGCACAACCTGTACGGGCCGACCGAGGCGTCGGTGGACGTGACCTTCTACGAGACCGGGCCGGACGACGGCGGCGCGGACAGGACCAGTGTGCCGATCGGTGCGCCGGTGTGGAACACGCAGGCGTTGGTGCTGGACGCGCGGTTGCGGCCGGTGCCGGTGGGGGTGGCGGGGGAGTTGTACCTCGGCGGTGTGCAGTTGGCCCGGGGTTATCAGGGCCGGCCGGATCTGACGGCGGAGCGGTTCGTGGCGAATCCGTTCGGTGCCGGGCGTTTGTATCGGACCGGGGATCGGGTGCGGTGGTTGCCGGGTGGGCAGCTGGAGTATCTGGGGCGTACCGATTTTCAGGTGAAGCTGCGGGGTCAGCGGATCGAGTTGGGGGAGATCGAGGCGGTGCTGTCGCGCCGTGAGGATGTGGCGCAGGCGGTGGTGGTGCTGCGCGGTGACGGGGCCACGGGTGACTATCTTGCCGGGTATGTGGTGCCGGTGGGCGGTGCGGTCGTCTATGAGCGGGCGGTGCTCGCGACTGCGGCGGCGTCGCTTCCCGGTTTCATGGTGCCGGCCACGGTGACGGTGCTGCGGGAACTGCCGGTGAACGCGAACGGCAAACTCGACCGGAAACGGCTCCCGAAACCTGACTTCGGCACCACCACGGTCGGATACCGTGCTCCGGCCACTCCCGCGGAGGAAGCGGTCGCGACGGCCTTCGCCGCCGTCCTCGGTGTCGATCGCGTCGGGGCCGACGACAGCTTCTTCGCTCTCGGCGGCGACTCGCTCAGCGCCACCCGGGCGGTGGGACGCATCGATAGCGCACTGGACACGAACTTGGGTGTCGCAGCGTTGTTCGACGCACCCGTCGTGTCGGAGCTGGCCGCCCGGATCGACTCGACCGTGATGACGAGTTCCGACTCCCCGGTTCTGGAAGCGAGGTTGCGGCCCGATCGTGTTCCGCTTTCGCTTGCGCAGCAGCGTATGTGGTTCGTCAACCAGTTCGACACCTCGTCACCGGCCTACAACCTCCCGGTGGCCCTGCAGTTGGACGGTGCGCTGGACCTGGCAGCACTGCGCGCGGCGCTCGGTGACGTCCTCGAGCGGCACGAGTCGCTCCGGACCGTGTTCCCCGGCTCCCCCGACGGACCCTGCCAGGTGATCGTCGACTCGGCACTCGCCACTCCCTGCCTCGATCCGGTTCCGGTCGCCGACGCGGATCTCCGAGACACACTCGCCCAGTTCTTCGGCGCGGGATTCGATGTGGTCGAGGAACTTCCGCTGCGGGTGCGGCTGCTGAGACTCGATGCCGGGCGGCACGTCCTCGCCCTCGTCGTGCACCACATCGCGGCCGACGGCTTCTCCATGACGCCGTTGGCGCGGGACGTGATGCTCGCCTACACGGCCCGCGCGCACCAGCAGGCACCCGGCTGGGCGCCGCTGCCCGTGCAGTACGCCGACTACAGCCTGTGGCAGCGGGAGGTCCTGGGCGCCGAGGAGCAACCCGGGTCGGTGATCTCCGGTCAACTCGACTACTGGACCCGCGCGCTGGCGGGCATCCCGGAGGTGCTGCCCCTGCCCCTGGACCGGCCGCGCCCCCTGCAGCGGTCGTTCCACGGTGCCGTCGTCACCGTCGACATCGCGCCGGACGCGCATCAGGCCCTGATCGATCTTGCACGCCAGAGCAATTCGACGCTGTTCATGGCGGTGCACGCGGCATGGGCAGTGCTGCTGGAAAGGGTATCGGGATCGGACGACGTGGTGGTGGGGACGCCGATCGCGGGCCGGGGCCACGCGGCGCTCGACGACGTCGTGGGGATGTTCGTCAACACGTTGGTACTCCGCACACCGGTGGCGGCCGGATCGTCGTTCGCGGACGTGCTCACGGCGGTGCGGTCGGTGGACCTCGGTGCGTTCGAGCACGCGGACATTCCCTTCGAGCGACTGGTGGACGAACTCGCACCCGAGCGATCCACTGCGCACACCTCCCTTTTCCAGGTGTTGCTCGAGTTCCAGACCGCCACCCGAACGCACCTGGAACTGCCCGGGCTCGCCGCCCGGTCCCTCGACGTCGATCTGGACGTGGCGAAATTCGATCTCCAGCTGAGCGTGGCCGAGCGGATCGACGAGGACGGGATGCCGGCCGGGATCAGTGCCGGTTTCCGCTACGCGACCGACGTGCTCGATCGGGAGTCGGTGGCGGGTCTGGCAGAGCGCTTCGTGCGCGTGGTCGAGGCCGTCACCGCGGACCCGGCCGTGCCGGTGGGAGACATCGACATCCTGCACGAGGCGGAACGCGAACTCGTGCTCACCTCCGTGCATCGGCCGGGAGTCGATATCGCACCGATGTCGTTGGCGGACTTGTTCGATCGGGCCGTGGAAGCCCGCGGCGATGCCGTCGCGGTGCGCTGCGAAGACTCGTCGGTGACGTACCGGGAACTCGACGAGCAGGCGAACCGGCTCGCGAGACTGCTGGTGGCGCGGGGTGTGGGCCCGGAAGCGCTGGTGGCCGTGGGGATGGCACGGTCGATCGATCTCGTGGTGGCGCTGCTGGCGGTGATGAAATCGGGCGCCGGGTACCTCCCCGTGGACGTCGCGTCGCCGACCGAGCGGTTGACGTTCCTGCTGGACGATGCCCGGCCGAGTTGCGTGCTCACCACCACCGCCGACGCGCGGGCAGTCGATTTCGCCGATGTCCCGGTGATCGTCGTGGACGGCCCCGAGACCCGCGACGCGGTGCAGCGGTTCTCGTCCCGTCCGATGACCGACGAAGACCGCCGTCTTCCCCTTCACCCGGACTCGGTGGCGTACGTGATCTACACGTCGGGCTCCACCGGACGACCGAAGGGTGTGCAGGTCTCGCACCGCAACGTGGTCACCCTGCTGGCGAACACCCAGGCGCTGTTCGGGTTCGGGCCGGACGATGTGTGGACCATGTTCCATTCCGCCGCATTCGACTTCTCGGTGTGGGAGATGTGGGGTGCGCTCGCACACGGCGGCCGACTGGTTCTGGTCGACTATTTCACGGCGCGTTCACCCGAGAAGTTCCTCGAACTGCTGCGCGACGAACGTGTCACGGTCGTCAACCAGACGCCCACGGCCTTCTCCCAATTGGCCGAAGCGGATCGGCTCGCCGGCGGTCCCGGGCTGTCTCTGCGGTACGTGATCTTCGGCGGCGAGGCCCTCGAATTCGGGCAATTGGCGCGCTGGTACGCGCGCCGCGGCGACACCGTGCCGGTCCTGGTCAACATGTACGGCATCACGGAAACGACGGTGCACGTCAGCCACCTGCCGATCGACCGGGGCCTCGTGCAGGAGGAGTCCGCGTCGGTGATCGGCCGCGGCCTGCCGGGGCTTCGCGTCCACGTGCTCGACCGACGACTGCATCCGGTGCCGCCGGGCGTGGTCGGGGAGGTCTACGTCTCCGGCGCGCAGGTCTCGCGCGGCTACCTCGGCCGGCCCGCCCTCACGTCGGCACGGTTCGTGGCCGACCCCTCCGCGCCCGGGTCGCGGATGTACCGGTCCGGCGATCTGGGCAGGTGGAACGGGCACGGGCAGTTGGAATACCTCGGCCGCAACGACTTCCAGGTGCAGGTGAAGGGCTACCGGATCGAACTCGGTGAGGTGGAGTCGGCCCTGCTCGCGTGCGAGGGGGTGGCGCAGTCGGTGGTGACCGCAATCGGAGATCGGTTGGTGGCGTACGTGGTGCCGGAGACCGGTGCCGCGATCGATGCGGCAACGATCACCGACACGGCCGCGGCGCGATTGGCGTCGCACATGGTGCCGGCGGCGGTCGTGGTGCTGGGTGAATTGCCGCTGACGGGGAACGGCAAACTCGATCGGAAAGCGCTGCCCGCACCGGACTTCGGGCAGCGGGTGACGGTGAGCCGCGGTCCGGTCACCGCAGCGGAGCGCATTCTGGCCGACCTGTTCGCCGAGGTTCTGGGGCTCGACGCGGTGGGCGTCGACGACTCGTTCTTCACCCTCGGCGGGGATTCGATCATGTCCATCCAGTTGGTCACCCGCGCCAAGGCTGCCGGTGTCCTGATTTCGCCCCGGGACGTGTTCGAGCGCAGAACCGTGTCCGGGCTGGCCGAGATCGCCGGATCGGGTGACGGCACGGTGGTTCTCGAGGAACTGCCCGGCGGTGGGGTCGGGGAGATCCCGTTGACCCCGATCGTGCGGTGGATGCTCGGCCGCGGCGGCGATTTCCGCCGCTACTCGCAGTCGGCACTGTTCACGGTTCCCGCGACGCTGGACGAAGAGACCCTGGCGGCTGCCCTGCAGGCGGTGCTGGACCGGCACGACCTGCTGCGGGCTCGGCTGTATCGCACCTCGGGTACCGACGAGGGATGGTCGATGGAGGTGCCGGCCGAAGGGTCGGTGCGGGCGGCCGCGATTCTCCGCCGGGGCCGGGCGGAGGAGGTCGGCGCCGAACTCGACGCGGCCCTCGATCGGCTCGACCCGGAGTCGGGCGTGATGATGCAGGCGGTATGGCTGGACGCGGGCGAACGTCCGGGTCGTGTGCTGATCACCGTCCATCATCTGGCGATCGACGGGGTGTCCTGGCGGATCCTGATCCCGGACCTGGCGATGGCGTGCGCTCAGGTGCAGTCCGGTGCCACACCGACACCGGCGCCGGCGGGCACGTCGATGCGCCGGTGGGCACATGTACTGGTCGACGCCGCGCGCGAACCCCACCGCACCGCCGAACTGGAATTGTGGCGCGGGATGCTGAACGCACCCGACCCGTTGCTGGGGTCACGCCGGGTTGCCGCGTCGGACACCGCCGACACCACCGCGGACATCGAGGCACGAGTTCCCGCGCCGTTGACCGACATGCTCCTCACCACCCTGCCGCAGGCATTCCACGGCAGCGTCGGAGACGCATTGTCGACGGCACTGACGATGGCGCTGATCCGATGGCGGCAACGGCGGGAGATCGACCTTCCCGAGGCGCTGGTGAGTCTGGAGGGCCACGGCCGCGAGGAGCAGGTGGTGCCGGGGGCGGATCTCGCCCGCACGATCGGCTGGTTCACCACGATCTTCCCGGTGCGACTCGACCTGTTCGGGGTGGACCTCGACGACGCATTCGCCGGCGGCCCGGCCGCGGGGGCCGCGATCAAGACGGTGAAGGAGCAACTCCTCGCCGTTCCCGACCACGGCATCGGCTTCGGGCTTCTCCGGTACCTGAACAGTGAGACGGCCACGGTTCTCGAGCCGCTGCCGTCGCCGCAGGTCAGCTTCAACTATCTCGGCAGAATGGGCCGGACGGCAGCGGCGTCTTCGGACGGGTGGGTGCCGGTCGACGAGCCCGGACTGCGCGAGATCTCGACTGCGGGCATGCCCGTCGCGTCGGTCGTCGACGTCAACGCGATGACCGTCGACTCGGGCGCGGGCCCCGAACTGCACTCCACGTGGACCTATCCTCCGGGCGTCCTCACCCACGAGGACGCCCAGGAACTCGCGGGGCTGTGGATACAGGCACTCGCCGCTCTCGGCACGCACGCGGAGTCGGGCGGCGGCGGATTCACGCCCTCGGATTTCGATCTGGTCGCACTCCGGCAGGAGGCGATCGAGTCCCTCGAATACGTCTGTCCGGATCTGACCGACGTGTGGCCGCTGTCGCCGTTGCAGTCCGGCATGCTCTTCCACGCCGAACTCGCCGACGAGTCCGTCGACGCCTACCTGGTGCAGGTGAGCCTCGATCTCGTCGGCGCCGTGGATGCGCGGCGGCTGCGCCGTGCGGTCGACGCCCTGCCCGCCCGGCACGCGAACCTGCGCACCGCCTTCCTGCACGACGCCGACGGTCACGCCGTCCAGGTCGTGCGGGAACGGGTGGAGATCCCGTGGCGGGAGGTCGATCTGACCGCCCTCGATTCGGGTGCGCAGTCGTCGGAGGTCGAGCGACTGCTGGCCGAGGACCGGGTCCGGCCGTTCGACATGGCGAGCGCGCCGCTGATCCGGTTCATGCTGATCGCGACCGCGCCGAACCGGTACCGGCTTGTGTCGACCAACCATCACATCCTGCTCGACGGCTGGTCTATGCCGTTGCTGGTCAAGGAGTTGCTGACCCTCTACGCCTCCGACGCAGACCCCTCGTCGCTGCCCCGGGTGCGCGGGTATCGCGACTATCTGGCGTGGATGCAGAAGCGGGATCACCGCGCCTCCCGGGAGGTGTGGGCTCGGGTTCTCGCCGGGGTGGAGGGGCCCACATTGCTCGCCGGGGCGAGCGGAGCGACGGGGAATGTAACCGGGGCGAGCGGAGCGACGGGGAATGTAACCGGGGCGAGCGGAGCGACGGGGAATGTCATCGCGCGGGAGTGGGTGTTCGATCTGGACGAGGAGGGCACCAGCCGCCTGCGGGAGGTCGCGCGTGCGCGGGGGTTGACGCTCAACACGCTCGTTCAGGTGTCGTGGGGGATCGTCCTCGGTACGTTGACCGGCCGCGACGACGTGGTGTTCGGTGCCACCGTCTCGGGGCGGCCTCCGGAGCTGGCGGGCATCGAGACGATGATCGGCCTGTTCATCAATACTCTGCCCGTCCGGATCAGGCTGCGTCCCGCCGAAACGGTGGGTGCTCTGCTGGACCGGGTCCAGTCCGAGCAGGCGGCGTTGCTGGATCATCACTACCTGGGCCTGGCCGAAATTCCCGGCGCCGCGGGAGTATTCGATACGTTGACCGTGTTCGAGTCGTATCCGGTCGATCGCGCCGGACTGTCGACGGCCACCGATGTCGCCGGACTGCGCGTCGACGGGGTGGACGCGCGCGACGCGGCCCACTACCCGCTGAGCCTGGTGGCGTCCGTCGACGCGCGCCTGCACCTGAAGTTCGAGTACCTCCCCGACGTCTTCGATGAGGACACGGTCGCCGACATTGCCGGACGCGTGCTGGCGGTGCTCGACGCCTGCACAGTTCCGGACCAGCCGGTGGCCGCACTGTCGCTGCTGACCGACCGGGAGCGCGCCGAACTGGCGCCGGTCCGCGGCCGCCCGGGTGGGTCGACCCGCACGCTGCCGCAGATCCTCGGCGAGGCGGCGGCGCTCGACCCGCACGCGATCGCACTCTCCTACGAGGGTGACAACGTGAGCTACGGAGACCTGGACGAGCGGTCGAATCGTCTCGCCCGCGCTCTCGTCACGCGCGGTGCGGGTCCGGAGACGTTCGTGGCCATCGGGATACCGCGGTCCCTCGACTCGATGCTCGCGGTGTGGGCGGTAGCGAAGACCGGTGCGGCGTTCGTGCCGATCGACCCGAACTACCCTTCCGAGCGGATCACCCATATGCTCGGCGATTCCGGCGTCACGCTCGGAGTGACCACGACCGAACACCGAGACCGCCTCCCCGGCGCTGCGCACTGGCTGGCCCTGGACGAACCGGACTTCGCGAGCGAGTGTGCACAGCAGTCGGTGGCACCGGTGACCGACGCCGATCGAACCGGCCCGGTCACGCTCGACACCGCCGCGTACGTCGTCTACACGTCGGGCTCCACGGGCCTGCCCAAGGGTGTGGTGGTCACCCACCACGGACTGGACAACTTCGCGCTCGACCAACTCGAACGTTTCGGGGCGACAACACAATCCCGCACCCTGCATTTTTCCACGCCGAGTTTCGACGGCTCGGTGTTCGAGTACCTGCAGGCCTTCGGGGCCGGCGCGACGATGGTGATCGCGCCGCCCACCGTGTTCGGTGGTGACGAACTCGCGCGGCTACTGGCCGACCGAAAGGTCACCCACGCGTTCATCACCACCGCTGCGCTGGCGTCACTCGATCCCACCGGGCTGGTGCATCTCACCGACCTGGTGTTCGGCGGTGAGGCGTGCCCGCCCGAACTGGTCGCCCGCTGGGCGCCGGGCCGCCGGTTGTACAACGCGTACGGACCGACCGAGACGACGATCATGTCCAACATCAGCGAACCGATGGTCGCCGGGGCGCCGATCACCATCGGCGGGCCCATCCGCGGCGTCACGGAACTGGTGCTGGACTCCCGGTTGCAGCCGGTTCCGGTGGGGGTTCCGGGCGAGTTGTATCTCGCGGGGCCCGGTCTGGCCCGCGGCTATCACCGCCGGCCGGGCCTCACCGCCGAGCGCTTCGTGGCCGACCCCTTCCGTCCCGGCGAGCGGATGTATCGCACCGGCGACATCGTGCGCTGGACGGCCGGCCACAGCATCGAGTACGTGGGCCGCACCGACTTCCAGGTCAAGATACGGGGTTTCCGCATCGAACTCGGCGAGATCGACGCCGCGCTCATGTCGGAGCCGAACGTCCGGTTCGCGGCCACGATCACGCACCGTGGTCCCACGGGCGACGTCCAGTTGGCGTCCTATGTCGTGGCGGCGTCGGGTCGCGCCCTCGACACCGCCGACCTCACCCGGCATCTGGCCGACCGCCTGCCGCCCCACATGGTGCCCTCCTCGATCACGCTGCTGGAACGCATCCCCCTGACGGCGGTCGGCAAACTCGACCGCGCGGCACTGCCCGAGCCCGACGTGCATTCCGGGACAGGGGAGTACCGGCCGCCGGTCGGGCTGATCGAGGAAGCGGTGGCCGACGTGTTCGCGGAGGTGCTGGGCCGGGAGCGGGTCGGTGCCGACGCCGGTTTCTTCGAGATCGGCGGCAACTCCCTGAGCGCGACCCGGGTGATGGCGCGGCTGAGGGTGTTGCTCGGAACCGGCACCGGGGTGCGTGATCTGTTCGAGTCGCCGACGGTGACCGGGCTGGCGGCCCGGATCGAGCATGCCGCGGCCGAGCCGTCCGGACGTCCGGTGCTCGCGGCCCGCACCCGGCCCGAGGACATACCGCTGTCGTTCGCCCAGCAGCGGATGTGGTTCGTCAACCAGTTCGACACCGCCTCGGCCGCCTATAACATCCCGATCGTAGTGCGGCTCAGCGGAGAACTCGACGTGAACGCGTTGAACTCGGCGATCACCGACGTCGTCGTCCGGCACGAGTCGCTGCGAACGGTGTTCCCGGTCCGCGGTGCCGGGCCGGTTCAGCAGATCCTGCCCGCCGAGGATGCGGCGCCTTCCCTCGCCGCCGTCACCGTCGGGGACGAGCACCGCCTCCGCGAGGAACTCGCCCGGCTGGTCTCGGCGGGTTTCGATGTCGCGGAGCGGCTTCCGCTGCGAGTCGGGCTGTTCGCCCTCACCGCCACCGAGCACGTCCTCGCGGTGGTGGTGCATCACATCTCGGCCGACGGATTCTCGATGGTCCCCCTCGTGCGTGACGTGATGACCGCCTACGGGGCCCGCGTCCGTGGCGGTCCGCCCGAGTGGGCGCCGCTGCCGGTGCAGTACGCCGATTACACCGTGTGGCAACGGGAAGTGCTGGGCTCGGACGACGACCCCGGGTCGCTGCTCGGGACGCAACTCGCCTACTGGAGCACGGCCCTCGCGGGGGTGCCCGATCTCCTGGAACTCCCCACCGACCGCGACCGGCCCTCCCAGCAATCGTTCCGCGGAGCGCGCATCCACTTCTCCGTCGACGGTGACCTTCACCGGCGCATCAGGGAACTGTCGCGACGCCTTCGCGCCACCGAGTTCATGACGGTGCACGCCGCGCTCGCCGTCGTGCTGGCGCGGCTCGGCAGCACCGACGACGTCGTGATCGGGACGCCGATCGCCGGCCGGGGCGAGCCCGCGCTCGACGATCTTGTCGGCATGTTCGTCGGCTCGCTCGCCCTGCGCACGCAGGTGGACGCGGCTGCGTCGTTCACCGATCTGGCGGCGCACTGCCGGGACGTGGACCTCGGTGCGTTCGGGCATGCGGATGTGCCCTTCGAGCGTGTGGTGGAGGCGGTCGGGCCGACACGATCGACGGCGTATTCGCCGATCGTCCAGGTCTCGCTGGAGTTTCAGAACAACGAGCGACCGGTCCTGACCCTGCCGGGACTGGAAGTCCGCGGAGTCGACCCCGAACTGGGCGTCGTCAAGATGGATCTCGAATTCCTCCTCGCCGAGGAGTTCGACGCGAACGGGGAGCCCTCAGGGATGACCGGCGCCGTCGACTTCGCCACCGATCTCTTCGACCCCGACACCGTCCGCGGTGTCGCCGACCGGTTCGTGCGGATCCTGGGTGCCGTCACCGAGAATCCCGACCTGCCGATCGGCGACCTCCCCCTTCTCGACGAGTCGGAGATGCGGAACCTGGTGCCGGCCCGGGGTGGACCGGACGTGCGCCCGCAGCTGTGGCCCGACCTGCTGACGGCTGCGGCCGCGCTCGATCCCGACTCCGTGGCCCTGTCGTACGAGGACCGGCGGATCAGTTACCGCGAACTCGACGAGTGGTCGAACCGGCTGGCCCGGGTCCTGCGGGGCCGTGGGGTGGGGCCGGAGACGTTCGTGGCGCTCGGGATGCCCCGCTCGATCGAGGCCGTGGTCTCGATCTGGGCGGTCACCAAGGCAGGCGCGGCCTTCGTGCCCATCGATCCCACCTACCCGCGCGAGCGTATCGACTACATGCTCACCGATTGCCGGGCCCCGCTCGGCCTCACCGTGCGAGACCGCCGGAATCATCTGCCCGACACGGTTCCGTGGCTGGTGCTGGGTGACGGCGACTTCGCCGAGCAGGTGGCAGGGGTGTCCTCGGCACCGGTCGCCGACGAGGACCGGACGAGCCGGTTGTCGCTCGCGCACCCGGCGTACCTCATCTACACGTCGGGCTCGACCGGAAAACCGAAGGGGGTGGTCGTCACCCACGGGGGCATGGCCAACTTCACCGCGGAAACGCACGAGCGGTTCGAGGTCACGCACGAGTCCCGGGTGTCGCATCTCGCGTCCCCGAGTTTCGATGCCTCGGTGTTCGAACTGATGATGGCGTTCAGCGCGTCGGCGCGGGTCGTGATCGTTCCACCCGGCATCGTCGGTGGCAGCGAGCTGGCGGACCTGTTCCGGTGCGAGCAGGTCACCCATGCGACCATCACGCCGACGGCCCTGGCGGCCCTCGACAACGACGGCCACGATTCGCTCCGTGTCCTCGATCTGGTGGGGGAGGCGTGCCCGCCGGAGGTGGTCGCGCAATGGGCTCCGGGGCGGAGCCTGCACAGCGGGTACGGGCCCACGGAGACCACCGTCCAGGCGAGTGTCAGTGCCGCCATGCGTCCCGGGGAGGGCGTGAACATCGGGTCGCCGGCGTTGGGATTTTCGTTCCTGGTCCTCGACGGGCGACTGCAGCCCGTTCCGGCCGGGGTGCCCGGCGAGCTGTACATCGCCGGGCCGGGTATGGCACGCGGGTACCACAACCGGACGTCGCTCACCTCGGAACGATTCGTGGCCTGCCCCGTCGGGGAGCCGGGACGCCGGATGTACCGGACCGGCGACGTGGTCCGGTGGCGGCAGGCGCGCGGAGCGGCGGGGAATGCCGAACGCAGCACCCTGGAGTATCTGGGCCGCAGTGACTTCCAGGTCAAGGTACGTGGTTTCCGGATCGAACTCGGGGAGATCGACGCCGTGCTCGCCCGCCATCCTGCGGTCGCCTTCGCTGCCACCGTCGGTCACACCGGCCCGTCCGGCGACACCGTGCTCGCGTCGTACGTGCGGGTACTGGACGGACAGGACGTGGACCCTGCGGAACTGCGCGCGTACGCGTCCGAGCGCCTGCCCGCGCACACGGTGCCGTCCGCGGTGGTCGTGCTCGACGAGATTCCGATGACCCCGGTGGGCAAGCTCGACCGGAAGGCGTTGCCCGCCCCGGAGTTCGGCTCGACGGCAGCGGCGTTCCGGGCGCCGGCCACGGAGACCGAGCGCATCGTCGTGGACGCGTTCGCGGAGGTGCTCGGGGTGGACCGGGTGGGCACCGCGGACAGCTTCTTCGACCTCGGCGGAAACTCCCTCCTCGCCACCCGGATCGTCAGTGCCCTGCAGGCCGCACTGGACCGGAAGGTCCCGCTGCAGTGGATGTTCCTCGACCCCACCCCGGCGGGCATCGCGCACCGTCTCGACATTCCGGCCCGCAGTGCCGACGTGGAAGAGGCACTCGCCGTGGTGATCCCGCTGCGCGCACAGGGCAGCGGCAGGCCTCTGTTCTGCGTCCATCCCGGGATCGGGCTGTCCTGGGGTTACGCCGGGCTCGTGCAGCATCTGCCTCCCGACCGGCCCGTGTACGGGCTGCAACTGCCCACGATCAGCGGTGACGGCGAATACCGGTCCATCGAGCAGTTGGCCCACCGCTACGTCGAGGAGATGAAGGCCATCGCGCCCGACGGCCCGTACGATCTGCTCGGGTGGTCGCTCGGTGGGGTGCTCGCCCACGCCATGGCCGTCGAACTGCAGTACGGCGGCGACGAGGTGGCGACGCTCGCGGTCATGGACAGCTATCCCGACGACGGCGACGACGTGCCGCCCGGCGAACTCGACCCGCGGGACCTGCTGCGCGGGCTGGGACTCGAGATCGACGAGACCGATCAGTTGAGCTACGACCAGGCGGCACGGTTGATCGACGAGTCGTTCGGGGCCGAGACCGGAGTGCGCGGGCGAGACCTCGAACGGATCGCGGTGGGATACGAGAACTCCCGGCGGATCGGGCACCAGTTCGTACCTCAGGTCTACGACGGCGACCTGCTGATCTTCCCCGCCGCGCACGACGGGGACGGCACCCGTGCGCGGTCGGCGCAGGAGTGGCGGCCCCTCGTCACCGGCCGCATCGACGAGCACGCCGTGGACTGCGGGCACAACGACATGATCGAGCCGGAGTCCCTCGCCGTCATCGGGCCGGTGCTGTCGCGCGTGCTCACCGAACGACCGTGAACCCGGTCAGGCGATGCGGAACTGTGTGAGACCGCGGATCGGCCACTCGCCGTTGACATCCGATGCGTCACGCCCCTGCCGGACGAGGTAGTCGGCGAAGTCGCGCTGACGTTCGGCATGCCAGTCGGCCTGGTGGGTCATGATGTCGAGGGCCCGCAGATTCGGGTACTCCTGCGCGAGGGTCCGGGCGAGGTGCGCGGCGGCGACCGCATCGGCCTCGGCCTCGTGGGCGTCCTCCAGCGCGATGCCGTAGTGCGCGCACACCGCGCCCAGCGTTCGCCGGCCCTTCCGGTACCTGTCCATCTCGCGGTCGATGACGTACGGGTCGACGACGACGCCGGTGACGAGTTCCGGAAGCCCGAGGCGCAGGCCCTCGGCGTGCATGACGGTCAGGTCGTACGAGGCGTTGAACGCGACGACGGCGAAGTCCCGGGTCCAGGCGTCGTACAGCGCGTCGCGGATCTCCCCGTACCCGGTGGCGTAGTCCTGGCCGTGGGCCCGGGCGTACTCCGTGGAGATGCCGTGCACGGCCGACGCGGCCTCCGGGATCGCGACCTGGGGGTCGAGCAGCCAGGTTCGCGACTCGAAGTGGTGAGCGCCGACGAGGGCGATACACGCGGAGACGATGCGGGCATCGGTGGGGTCGGGCCCCGTCGTCTCGAGATCGAACGCGCAGATCGGTCTGTCCGACCAGCTGGTCATCGGGGGGCCTCTCGGTGGTGATTCGGTGCGCGCCCAGTATCTGCCGCGGAACGCCTCCGATCCGGGACCGACACGGCCGGGATCCCAGGTTGTCGCCGCCGGTCGCCGGGGGTATCGTGTCCTGCGGTCTGCAGTTCGCCCAGGTCGCGAATCGCATTTTTCGAGAGAAGAGGAGGTGTGGCATCCGATGAGAAGCCGACCTCCGAGTACCAACTGAAACCGTTCCACCGGTAGGTGCACGGTTTCACGGTCCGTGTTCCTCAGCGCAGTTCCGCGCTGCCCACTTTTCCTCGAAAGCCCCGTGCCATGCCTCAGCTGCGCCCGATCCGTTCCCTCCTGCCCAGCCGCTCCGCCGGTCTGTCCGACACCGACGCCGGTCATGCGGCCCCTCGCCGTCCCGTCGAACCGACACCGGCCGAGGAAACCGTCGTCAACAGCGCCGTCTACCGCGACGGCCGGAAGACGGCCACGCCGGCCACACTGTCGGAGGCCCTCGGGAGTCTCCCGGACTCGTCCTCGATGGCGTGGATCGGGATGTACCGGCCGAACGACGCCCAGTTGTACGCGGCGGCAAAGCAATTCGATCTGCACGAGCTGGCCGTCGAGGACGCGATCGTCGCCCATCAGCGACCCAAGCTCGAGCGGTACGGCAAGACACTGTTCGTGGTCCTGCGCGCCGCGCGGTACTGCGACGAGACCGAACGCGTCGAATTCGGTGAGCTGCACGTCTTCTGCGGTCCGACGTTCGTGCTCACCGTCCGGCACAGTGAGTCTCCCGACCTGTCGGCGGTCCGCAGGCGGATGGAGAGCAATCCGGACCTGCTCCGGCTCGGACCCGAGGCCGTCCTCTACGCCATCCTCGACGCGGTGGTCGACGGGTACGCGCCGGTCGTCGCCGGGCTGCAGAACGACATCGACGAGATCGAGACAGAGGTGTTCAGCGGAGCGCCGGGCGTGTCGCGGCGCATCTACGAGCTGACCCGTGAGGTCATCGAATTCCAGAGGGCCACAAGGCCGCTGCTCGGGATGCTGCGGGGGTTGTCGGACGGATTCGAGAAGTACAACACCGACGAGGAACTGCAGCGCTATCTGCGTGACGTCACCGACCACGCGACCGTCGTCGTCGAGCGCGCGGACGGGTTCCGGCAGTTGCTCGGGAACATCCTGACCGTCAACGCCACCCTGGTGTCGCAGGAACAGAACGAGGAGATGCGCAACCTGACGCAGGCCAGCTATGCGCAGAACGAGGAGATCAAGAAGGTGTCGGCGTGGGCGGCGATCCTCTTCGCGCCCACCCTGATCGGGACCGTCTACGGCATGAACTTCGACCACATGCCCGAACTGCACTGGGCGGGTGGGTATCCGTTCGCCCTGTCGCTGATGATGCTCACCTGTGCCGGGCTGTACACGATCTTCAAACGCCGGGGCTGGTTGTGAGCGGGGCCGGCTGCGGGTGAACCCGCAGCCGGCCGGCGCCTGCCGTCAGAGTTCGTCTACACAGACGACGAATTTGCGCTCCGTGTACTCGTACCCGTTGGACGACGTGCCGCACGAGTCCACGGACGTGGCGCCCTGCACGATCTCCGTCACCTTCACACCGTCGACCGCCGTGGTGTCGCCGCAGTCGATGCGCGCGGGATCCTCGCCGCCGACGTCCATGCACCCGCCGACGACCCAGTCCACGTCGAGGCAGATCGCGCCCTGCTCGACGCCGCCGAGGGTTTCGTAATAGTACGAGTCGGCGTCGCTGATGCACTGGCTGTTCTTCGCGGCCTTGGCGATCACCTTGTAGTTCGAGTCGGCGCTGCCGCACACCGCCTTGTCGATCTCGGCGTCGGTGACGGTGCCGCCGAGCTTCACGCACTCACCGATCGCGACCTCGAAGTCGACGTCCCCGCCGGCGTCCTCGCCTTCCTGGCCGTCGATCACGGTGGTCGATTCGCTGGACGAGGTGGCCGCGGAGGCCCCCGACTCCGGCACCGCGGTGGGCGTCGTGTCCGAACCGCACCCTGCGACCAGAAGTGCCGTCGCCGACACCGCGACGACTGCGGTACACACCCGCCGAACTAACCCTGTCATGTCTGACCCCTCCGTCAGGTGACGGCCCGCCACCCGTTCCTCTGAGATGACCGTTGCCACCTCGACCGTGTCCACCGCAATTGCCGTGTCGCGCATTATTTGATTACATCGCTGTCCGATTTACCAATCGTGGTGACAGTATGGACGGGTGGATCTCCCCGTGATGCCTCCGTTACAGCCGATGCTCGCGAAGGCTGCGTCGTCGGTTCCGGTGCAACCGGAGTCCGGGCTCGTCTGGTCGTACGAACCGAAATGGGACGGTTTCCGCACCCTCGTGTTCCGCGACGGCGACGAGGTGGTACTCGGCTCCCGTGGCGGAAAAGATCTGGCCAGGTACTTTCCCGAGCTGGTGCGCGCGGTGCGGGAGGAGCTGCCGGAGCGGTGCGTGGTCGACGGCGAACTCGTCGTCCCCCGCGACATCGACGGCCGCACCCGGCTGGACTGGGAGTCGTTGTCGGAGCGCATTCATCCCGCGGAGAGCCGCGTGACGATGCTGTCGGAGAAGACTCCGGCCCAGTTCGTCGCCTTCGATCTGCTCGCCCTGGGCGACCGCGACCTCAGCCGGGAAGACTTCTCCGTCCGCCGCGCACAACTCGTCGACACCATCGGCGGCGGCCCGAGCTGCCACGTCACGGCGGCCACCGAATCCAGCGACGTCGCCACCGAATGGTTCGAGGCGTTCGAGGGGGCCGGCCTCGACGGGGTGGTGGCGAAGAAACTGGTGGGCCCGTACCTGCCGAACAAGCGGGAGATGGTGAAGGTGAAGCACGCCCGCACCGCCGACTGCGTCGTCATCGGATACCGGCCGCACAAGAGTCAACCGGGTATCGGGTCGATGCTGCTCGGCCTCTACGACGGCGACGACATGGCGATGGTCGGCGGCGCGTCGGCGTTCACGGCGGCGCGGCGGATCGAACTGCTCGCCGAACTCGACGAGCTGCGGGTCGGCGAGGACGTCGTCGCCGACGGGGCACCGACGCGGTGGCAGTCGGGCAACGACCGCACCTGGGTGCCGTTGCGCCCCGAACGGGTGGTCGAGGTGGCGTACGACCAGATGGAGGGCGCACGATTCCGGCATGCCGCGCGGTTCCTGCGCTGGCGTCCGGACAGGACGCCCGACGAGTGCACGTTCCAACAATTGGAGGTCCCGGTGCGATACGACCTTGCCGACGTCCTGGCCGGAGGTTCCTAGATGGCGAGTCCCGCCGAAGAACTCGACGTCGACGGCGTCGCCGTGCGGCTGTCGAGTCCCGACAAGATCTACTACCCGAAACTCGGCGCCGAGGGCGGCACGAAACGGCACCTGGTGGAGTACTACCGCACCGTGGCGCTGAACGGTGCGCTGCTCGGTGCACTGCTCGATCGGCCGACACACCTGCAACGGTTCCCGGACGGGGTCGAGGGTGAGGAGATCTACCAGAAGCGGGTTCCCGCGAAGCGCCCCGACCACGTCGAGTCGTGTGAGGTCACGTTCCCGTCCGGCCGCACGGCCGACGTGCTCCGGGTGCGCAGCGCCGCGAACATCGTGTGGGCGGCGAACCTCGGCAACATCACGTTCCACCCGTGGGCGGTGCGGTGCCCCGACGTCGATCACCCCGACGAACTGCGCATCGACCTGGACCCGCAGCCGGGCACCGGATTCGACGACGCCCGCGCGGTCGCGCTGGACGTGCTCCAGCCACTATTGGACGAACTCGGACTGGTCGGCTACCCCAAGACGTCGGGTGGCCGCGGGCTGCACGTGTATCTGCGCATCGAGCCGCGCTGGGATTTCATCGAGGTGCGCCGCGCCGGCATCGCCCTCGCGCGGGAGATCGAGCGGCGCAGCGGCGACCGGGCCACCACGTCCTGGTGGAAGGAGGAACGCGGCGAACGCATCTTCCTCGACTTCAACCAGAACGCGCGCGACAAGACCATCGCGTCCGCATACTCGGCCCGCAAGACCCCGATCGCGACCGTGTCGACGCCCGTCACGTGGGAGGAACTCGTCGACGTCGACCCCGACGACTTCACCATCGCGACCGTGCCCGCCCTGCTCGAGAAGCGTGGCGACCCCATGGCCACCATGGGTGACGTGGTGCAGTCGCTGGACGGGCTGCTGGAGATGGCCGAACGCGACGCCGCGAACGGACTCGGCGATCTCCCGTACCCGCCCAATTACCCCAAGATGCCGGGAGAACCCAAGCGGGTACAACCGAGTCGGGACCGAGACCGCAAATAGCCGGCACTCACGTAGGCTCTGGACGGTCGGGTCGGGAACAATGTGAGGTCGCCATGGAACGTACGACAGTCGGTACTGCCGGACTCGCCCTCGGTGTCGTCGCGACGGCACTGGGGACCCTGATGATCGCGCCGGCCACCGCGTCGGCGGTGTCCCTCTCCTGCGTGTCCCCGCCGGGCCGGGGCGACACCACGGTCGTCGATCGCACCGCGTGCGGGGCCAACGCCGATCCGAGCAGCAATTCGGCGGCCTTCGGCACCGACGGTGTCGGTTTCGCCGACGCGGCGCACGCGGGTGCGGCGCTCGGGGCCGGACTGGGCGGCGGCGTCGGTGCAGCAGAGGCGCACCGGGGTGTCGTCGCCGCGGTCGCCGTCGGGCCCGAGAGTGTCGCGATCGGAACGGTCGACGGTGCCGGTCCCGCGCTGGTACTGAGCGGTCCGGGAGGGCAGGCGCTCGTCGCGGATCCGGCCAAGGGCGTGGTGTGCGCCGCGGGACCGTCGCTCGCGGTCAATTTCCTTGCAGGTCAAGCGTGTCTCAGCGACGGCATAACAGTGTGGCGGCTTCCCTGAACGGCACCCCGGTCCGCGTCGTATGGTGACGGTAGTCACAATGGGCTGACGCAACTGCCGTAGGACATACGGCAGCGAGATCGGAGGTGGTCGATGACGACCAGCGTTCGAGTTCCCCGGCCCGCGTCCGTGCCACGGACGGAGCTGCACGTCGATCCGCGGTTCCTGCCGCTCGCCGACCGGTTCTTCGCGATGTACCGGCAACCTCAGCACGGTGGCGGGGCGCTCACCGCGTACTTCCGGGGTGAGAAAGTCCTCGACATCTGGGCGGGCTGGGCAGACCGCGACCGCCGGTGGGACCGCGACACGATGGCCCTGTCGTTCTCGACGGGAAAGGGTGTGGCCAGCACCGTCGTCCACAGGCTCGCCGAGCGTCGGCTGATCGACTACGACGCTCCGGTGGCGCGCTACTGGCCCGAATTCGGCGCGGCAGGCAAGGACGACATCACCGTCCGGGATCTGCTCACGCACCGCGCCGGGCTGCACAAGGTGCGGGGGCTGATGCGGAGCCCACTCGATCTCCTCGAATACGACGCCGTCGTGCAGGCCCTCGCGGCCACCCGGGCGGATCCGCGCCGCCTGCGCGGTCCCGGATATCACGCCGTCACCTACGGCTGGTTGGTGGCCGAACTGATCGCCCGTGTCACCGGAAAACCGTTCGTGCAGGTCGTGCACGACGAGATCGCCGGTCCGCTCGGCGTCGACGACTTCTGGTATCAGGTTCCCGGACACCACCGTCCGCGAATCGCGAAACTGTTTCCGCACATCAACCCGGCCGGACTCAACTGGGAACTCACTTCGAACGTGCTGTCTCTCGTCGGGCCCACCCGCGGACTCGCCGAGGCGGCGATGCCGCAGGGGTTCGACGTGCTGGTCCGGAATCCCGCGGTGCACGACGCGGTGATGCCCGGCTGGAACGGCGTGTTCAGCGCGCGGGCCCTCGCCCGGATGTACGGGGCCATCGCCAACGGCGGCAAGATCGACGGCCGCCGGTTCCTGCGCAAGTCCACCATCGCGCAGATGTCGGAGGTGCAGACCCGCGACCGCGACTACGTCCTCGGCATCCGGCCACACTGGTCGCTCGGCTACCACCGGCCGCTCCTCGCGACGACGCGGGAACAACCGCGGAACGCGATCGGGCACTACGGCGTCGGCGGGTCCGGCGCCTACGCCGACCTCGACAGCGGACTGTCGCTGGGTTTCGTCACCAACCGGCTCGGCAGTTCTCTCACGGCTCTCGGTGATCTTCGTCTGGCCCGGCTCGGTGTCGAGGCGCAGGCGATCGTCCGGAACGGCAAGTAACCACGAAAGGAATCCTGATGAGTGATCACGTGTACCGGGTCGTCGAGGTCGTCGGTTCGTCGAGCGACAGCACCGACGCGGCCATCAAGAACGCCATCGCGCGGACCAACGAGACCGTGCGCAACGTCGAATGGTTCGAAGTGGTCGAGACCAGGGGCCACGTCGAGAACGGCGCCGTCGCGCACTACCAGGTCACCCTGAAGGTCGGATTCCGCGTGGAGCCGGGCGATGCGGTCTGACCTTCTCGCACAAAAGTGGAACACGTTATAGTCTGGTGTCACATTTCGACGACTGACTGCGCGTACCCAGGTAGGGGAGAACCGTGGCTTATGTGATCACGCAGCCGTGCTGCAACGACGCCTCGTGCGTCGATGTCTGTCCGGTCAACTGCATCCATCCCACACCGGACGAGAAACCGTTCGCGACCACGGAAATGCTGTACATCGACCCGGACACCTGCATCGACTGCGGGGCCTGCGTCGAGGAGTGCCCGGTGGAGGCGATCTACGCGGAGAACGACCTCGACGAGGTCGACGAGCCGTACCTCGACATCAACGCGCAGTACTACACCAAGCACCCCATCGGCCCCGACTGGCCGGAGCCGCTCACGCTGCCGCAGATCGACGCCGCGCTCGGCACCCTCCACGTCGCGGTGGTGGGGTCCGGGCCGGCCGCCTGTTACGCCGCGATGGAACTGACCGCTAAGCCGCGCGTCGAGGTCGACATCTTCGACCGCCTGCCCACCCCGTACGGTCTGGTGCGCGCCGGTGTCGCGCCGGACCATCCGGGCACCAAGGGCGTCACCGACCAGTTCCGCTCGGTCGTCGGCAAGCGCACGGTGCACTGCCACTTCAACGTGGAGGTGGGCCGCGACGTGAGCCACGAGGAACTGCTCGCGCACCACCACGCCGTGATCTACGCGGTCGGTGCGGCCGGCGACCGTGCGCTGGGCATACCCGGTGAGGATCTCGTCGGCAGCCACGCCGCCACCGAATTCGTCGCCTGGTACAACGGTCATCCCGACTACGCCGACCGCACGTTCGACCTGTCGGGGGAGCGGGCCGTCATCGTCGGCAACGGCAACGTGGCCCTCGACGTGGCCCGCATCCTCGTCACCGACCCGGAGGTCCTGGCCAAGACGGATCTCGCGGACCACGCACTCGAGGCGCTGCGGGCCAGCAAGATCCGTGAAGTCGTGATTCTCGGCCGCCGTGGGCCCGCCCAGGCCGCGTACACCAACCCCGAACTCCTGGCACTCGGGCGCATGCCGAACGTGGACATCGTCGTCGACCCGGACGAAGCGGTACTCGACCCCGCGAGCCGCGCGTTCATCGACGGCGACGAGGCCGAGCCGTGGCAGCGCCACAAGGTGAAGCAGGTCGAGGACTTCGCCCGCCGCACCGCCGACCCGGCGAAGAAGCGGATCGTGCTGAGCTTCCTGGCATCGCCCGTCGAGATTCTCGGCACCGGCGCCGTCGAATCGGTGCGCATCGCCCGGAACGAGATGGTCGCGGACGCGTCCGGCACGCTCAGCGCCAAACCCTCCGACGACACCACAACGCTCGACACCGGCCTGGTGCTGCGCTCGATCGGCTACCGCGGTCAGCCGGTGGCCGGCATCCCCTTCGACGACCGGCGCGGCGTCATCCCCAACGAGAACGGCCGGGTGATCGATCCGGAGACCGGCACGCCGGTGCCCGGCGTGTACGTCGCGGGCTGGATCAAGCGGGGGCCGACGGGTGTGATCGGCACCAACAAGTACTGCTCCGCGGAGACCGTCACGATGGTGATCGACGACTTCGCCGCCGGGCGGCTCGACGCGCCCGCCGACCGTGAGGGCCTCGACCGGCTGATCGCCGAGCGCGCGCCGGACGCCGTCGACTACCAGGGCTGGCAGCGCATCGACAAGACGGAGCGCGCCGGCGGCAAGGCCACAGGCCGCACCCGCGCCAAACTGATCACCATCGAGAGCATGCTGGCCGCTGCCCGTGCCGATACCTGATCGTGAGCTCTTCTTGACCGCTCGGTGACTCCGCGTGCCCGCAGGCCGCGGAGCGGCAACGATTGCGGGCAAATTGCTCGTGGCCGGATGATGTGTGTTAATGGCAGTGCGCGATTGATAGGTCCGTCGGGGACGCGCGTTGTACACGTCGTCGAACGAGAGTGGTCATATGGGCAAGTCAGGAATCGGTTTTTCCAGGAACAAGCACTGGTCTTCGCGCGTCGCTGTCGCACTGACCGGCGCTGTGGTGTCGGGAACGGCACTGGTGGGGGCCGCGCAGGCCGCACCGCTGTTTCCCGGTGGACCCGAGATCCCGGCCCTTCCCGCGCTGCCGGGTCTGCCCGGCGCGCCGCAACTCCCGCTTCCGGAACCGGCACCCGCGCCGGCGAACTTCTCGGCTCCCTCCCTCAACCCGGGTGCGGGCGAGGTCGTGGGTGTCGCACAGCCGGTGATCATCCGGTTCAACGAGGCGATCGGCGACCGCGCCGCCGCCGAGCGCGCTATCAAGGTCACCACCAGCCAGCCGGTCGAGGGTGGCTTCTACTGGATCAACGACAGCCAGGTGCGGTGGAAGCCCACCGAGTTCTGGCCCGCGAACACCGAGGTCACCGTGGACGCCGGCGATTCGCACTCCACGTTCACCATCGGTGACGCGTTCGTGGCGACCGCGGACGACAACACCAAGCAGATCACGGTCACCCGCAACGGCGAGGTGGTCAAGACCATGCCGACGTCGATGGGCAAGACCGACCACGAGACACCGAACGGCACGTACATCATCGGCGACAAGTTCCGGGACATGTACATGGACTCCTCCACGTACGGTGTGCCGGTCGACTCCGCGGAGGGGTACCGCACCTACGTCGAGTACGCCACCCGCATGTCGTACAGCGGCATCTTCGTCCATGCCGCACCGTGGTCGGTGGACGCCCAGGGCAACACCGACGTCAGCCATGGCTGCCTCAACGTCAGCACCGAGGACGCCAAGTGGTTCTACGAGAACTCGAAGAAGGGCGATGCCGTCGTCGTGCAGAACACCGCCGGCGGCGTGCTGAACGGCTCCGACGGTCTCGGCGACTGGAACCGCTGAACCTGATCTGATCACGCACGTTCCGTAGCCCGCACAGTTCAATGTGCGGGCTACGGCAATTTACCGGCTATTCGTTATCGGTCGTCAGACTGCCGCAGTGAGATCTGGTCCGGAACGAACCCTGCCGTCGCCGGGAAAGCAGGGAATGCTCGGGCGTCCGTGGCGGGACTACGCGCTGTTCGTGGCGCTGGTGGGCCCCAATCTGGTTCTGCTCGTTCTGTTCACCTACCGCCCGCTGGTCGACAACATCCGGCTGTCGTTCTTCGACTGGAACATCGCCGACCCCGTCGCCACCTTCGTCGGCTGGGGCAACTACCGCGAGTGGTGGAGCCGTCCTGACACTTGGCAGATCGTCGGGAACACCGTCGTGTTCACCGTTGCCACCGTGGCGGGGTCGATGGTCGCGGGTCTCGCACTCGCCCTGCTGCTGGACCGTAAGCTGCACGGCCGCAACCTTGTTCGGTCGGCGATCTTCGCGCCGTTCGTCATCTCGGGCGCCGCGATCGGAGTGGCCTTCCAATTCGTGTTCGATCCCCGGTTCGGGCTGATCCAGGACCTCCTGCACCGCGTGGGTGTCGACTCCGTTCCCGACTTCTATCAGGATCCGCACTGGGCGCTGTTCATGGTGACGGTCACCTATATGTGGAAGAACCTCGGCTACACGTTCGTGATCTACCTTGCGGCACTGCAGGGTACGCGGCGCGAGCTGACGGAGGCCGCGGAGATCGACGGGGCGAGCACGTGGACGACGTTCCGCCGGGTCGTGCTCCCGCAGCTGCGTCCCACCACCTACTTCCTCTCGATCACGGTGATGCTGGGCTCCCTTCAGGTGTTCGACATCATCAACGTGATGACCCGGGGTGGTCCGCTCGGCACCGGAACCACCACGATGGTCTACCAGGTCTACAACGAGTCGTTCCGCAACTTCCGCGCCGGTTACGGCGCCACGGTCGCGACGATCATGTTCCTGGTCCTGCTCGGAATCACCGTCTACCAGGTGCGGATCATGGATCGCGGTGACGGCCGGTGACCGCGGACACCGTGCGTGACCAGCGCAGCACGGATGTGCCGGTGACGGCGGAGGACGCGATCCGTGACCATCGCCGGCGGGAAGCGGTCGTGACGGCCCTCGGGTACGCCGCGATGGTGGCCGTGCTGGTGATGGTGGCACTGCCGCTGTACTGGATCGTGATGACGTCGTTCAAGGATCGCCCGGACGTATACACCATCCCGGTCACGTGGTGGCCCGGCACCTTTCATCCCGAGAACTACTCCGAGGCCACCACGGCGGTGCCGTTCTGGACGTTCCTGCGCAACTCGGTGATCATCACCGGGGTGCTGGCCGTCGTGAAGTTCACGCTCGGCGTGTTCAGCGCCTATGGGCTGGTGTTCCTGCGGTTCCCGGGCAAGAACCTCGTGTTCCTCGGCATCATCGCCGCGTTGATGGTGCCCAACCAGATCACGGTCATCTCCAACTACGCACTCGTCGCCGAATGGGGCTGGCGGAACAGCTTTCACGGCATCATCGTTCCGCTCGCCGGGGTCGCGTTCGGCACGTTCCTGATGCGCAACCACTTCCTGTCGATACCCACCGAAATCATCGAGGCGGCGCGGATGGACGGCGCCGGCCACGTCCGGCTGCTGTGGCGGGTGGTCCTGCCGGTGTCCGGCCCCACCATGGTCGCGTTCGCGATCATCACCGTCGTCACCGAGTGGAACGAATACCTGTGGCCGTTCCTGATGGCCGACGACGCGTCCGTGGCGCCGTTGCCGATCGGGCTGACCCAGCTCCAGAACAACGACGGGCTCACCAACTGGGGTCCGGTGATGGCGGGGACGGTGCTCACCATGCTTCCGATCCTTGCGGTTTTCCTTGTGCTGCAACGGCACATGATCAAGGGCCTCACATCGGGTGCGGTCAAGGGATAGCGGACACGAGGAGAGACATGAATCGGATGAATCGTCGGGGATTCCTCGGGCTGGCCGGTGCGGTGGCGGCCGGCGCCGCGCTGACGGCGTGCGCGGGATCCGGGTCGGGTTCGTCTGCGACCTCCGGTGCGGCCGGTGACGCGAACACCATCACGTTCTGGTCCAACCACCCCGGCAAGTCCCAGGACGTCGAACGCGAGCTGATCAACCGGTTCCAGGCCAGGTACCCCGAACTCACGGTGAATCTCGTCGACGGCGGCAAGAACTACGAGGAGGTGTCGCAGAAGTTCAACGCCGCACTGTCGGGCGGCGAACTCCCCGACGTCGTCGTCCTGTCGGACGTCTGGTGGTTCAACTACGCCCTCACCGGTGCCATCGAGCCCCTCGACGGGCTGTTCGGGGAGGTCGGCGTCGACTCCGCCGACTACGTCGACTCATTGCTCGCCGACTACCTGTTCCAGGGCATGCACTACGCGCTCCCGTACGCCCGGTCGACGCCGCTGTTCTACTACAACAAGCAGGTGTGGGCGCAGGCCGGCCTGCCCGACCGCGGTCCCGCCACCTGGCAGGAGTTCGACCAGTGGGGTCCCGAACTGCAGAAGGTGATGGGCGGCGGCAAGCTGGCCCACGGCTGGGGCGACGCCAAGAACTACCTCGGCTGGACGTTCGAGGGACCGGTCTGGACGTTCGGCGGCGCCTACTCCGATCAGTGGGATCTGAAGTTCGGCGACGAGAAGACGATCGCCGCGGGGACGTTCCTGAAGGACATGATCCACACGAAGAAGTACGCGGCCGTGTCCAGTGACATCGCCAACGAGTTCGGCGCCGGCATCGTCGCCTCGACCATCGCCTCGACCGGGGACCTGTCGGGGATCACCAAGTCCGCCGCCTTCGACTTCGGCACCGCCTTCCTGCCGGCGTCGGGTGCGCCGGGCTGCCCGACGGGTGGCGCGGGCCTCGCCGTTCCGGCGCGAATCTCCGACGAGCGGAAGAAGAACGCGCTGAAGTTCATCGACTTCGTGACGAACGGCGAGAACACCGCATACTTCTCCCAGAACGTCGGATACATGCCCGTCCGCAAATCCGCTGTCGAGGACCCGAGCATGAAGGCGTACCTCGACGCCAATCCCAACGCGCGCACCGCCGTCGACCAGCTCGCGAAGACCCGGTCGCAGGACTACGCCCGTGTGTTCGTGCCCGGCGGCGACCAGATCATCGGCACCGGACTCGAACAGATCGCCCTCCAGAACGCGGATGTGGCAGCGACGTTCGCCGGTGTCGGGGCGCAACTGCAGCAGATCATCGACCGCCAGATCACACCCAAGCTGCCCCAGTAGGAGGAGAAGGAACTTTCATGGCCAACGTGCAGTTCGCAGGCGTCACCCACCGCTATCCCGGAGCCGATCGACCCGCGGTCGATCGCCTGGACCTCGACATCGCGGACGGTGAGTTCCTCGTCCTGGTCGGTCCGTCGGGGTGCGGCAAGTCGACCAGCCTGCGGATGCTGGCCGGCCTCGAAGCCGTCGAGGCCGGCCGGATCGAGATCGGCGGCAGCGACGTCACCGCGCTGCCGCCCCGGGCACGCGACGTGGCCATGGTGTTCCAGAGTTACGCGTTGTATCCGAACATGACCGTCGCCGACAACATGGGTTTCGCGCTCCGCAACGCCGGCGTCGGGAAGGTGGAACGCACCGCGCGAGTGCTGGAGGCGGCGCGGATGCTCGAACTGGAACCCCTGCTGGATCGTAAACCCGCCAAACTGTCCGGCGGGCAGCGTCAGCGGGTGGCGATGGGCCGGGCCATCGTGCGGCACCCCAAGGTGTTCTGCATGGACGAACCGCTGAGCAACCTCGACGCGAAGCTGCGGGTGAGTACCCGGTCGCAGATCGCGGGGCTGCAGCGCAGGCTCGGCACGACCACCGTCTACGTCACGCACGACCAGGTGGAGGCCATGACGATGGGCGACCGGGTGGCGGTCATGCAGGGTGGGCGACTCCAGCAGGTCGCTCGCCCGCGTGAGCTGTACGACAACCCGGTCAACACATTCGTCGCCGGATTCATCGGTTCGCCCGGAATGAACCTCATGGACACCCCGGTCCGGGACGGCGCCGCCGAATTGGGCGACCTGCGGATTCCGGTGCCGCACTCGGCGATCGGGGACGAGTCCGTCATCGTCGGCGTGCGCCCGGAGTCGTGGACGCTGGTGGGGTCGTGGCGGAAGGACTCCTACACGGTGGAGGCGGACCTCCTCGAGGAACTCGGTGCGGAGTCGTTCGTGTACGCGTCCGGCACGACCGGAAGGGTGGTGGTGCGGGTAGACCGCACCCGCACCGTCGCCGCGGGGGAGCGGGTGCACCTGCAGCCCACACCGGGTGAGGTGTACTTCTTCTCCGCGGCGACGGGTGACCGCCTGCGCTAGCTACCAGATCTTCACGCGCTCGTCCGGGTCGAGGTACAGTGCGTCGCCGGGCTGGACGTCGAACGCATCGTGGAACGTGTCGAGGTTGCGGACCACACCGTTGCAGCGGAACTCCGGCGGCGAGTGCGGGTCGACGGCGAGGCGGCGGAGCGCCTCCGCGTCCCGTGCCTTGGTGCGCCACACCTGAGCCCAGCCGAAGAACACCCGCTGGAGACCGCTGAGGCCGTCGAGGACCTCGGTGTCGGACCCCTCCGTGGCGATCCGGTACGCCGCGATGGCGATGGACAGGCCACCGAGGTCGCCGATGTTCTCACCGATGGTGAACTCGCCGTTCACGGTGTGGCCGGGCAGCGCTTTCGGCTCGAACGCGTTGTACTGCTCGATCAGCGCCTTCGTCCGCTTGCCGAACTCGGTGCGGTCGTCGTCGGTCCACCAGTCGATCATGTTGCCGTCGCCGTCGTACTTCGCACCCTGATCGTCGAAACCGTGCCCGATCTCGTGCCCGATGACGGCACCGATGCCACCGTAGTTGGCGGCGTCGTCGGCCGCGGCGTCGAAGAACGGCGGCTGCAGAATGGCTGCGGGAAAGACGATTTCGTTCATGCCCGGGTTGTAGTACGCGTTGACCGTCTGCGGTGTCATGAACCACTCGTCGCGGTCCACGGGGCCACCGAGCTTCGCGAGATCGCGGTCGTACTCCGCGGCGTAACCGCTGCGGTAGTTGCCGACCAGGTCGTCGTGGGAGATGGTGACGGCCGAGTAGTCACGCCACTTGTCGGGGTAGCCGATCTTCGGCGTGAACTTCTCGAGCTTGCGCAGTGCGGCCTGCCGGGTCTCCGGGCTCATCCAGTCGAGATCGGAGATGTTGCGCCGGTACGCCTCCTGCAGATTCGCGACGAGTTCCTGCATGCGGGCCTTCGCGTCCGCCGGGAAGTGCCGCTCGACGTACAGCTTGCCGACGGCCTCGCCCAGCAGGTCCTGCACCAGGGACACGCCACGCTTCCAGCGTTCGCGAATCTCCTCGGCGCCGGTCAGCGTCTTCCCGTAGAACGCGAAATTCTCCTCCACCAGGGCCTGCGTCAGGTACGGTGCGCGGGACCGGATGACGTTCCACGTGGCCCACGCCTTCCAGTCGTCGAGGGCTTCGGATGTCCACAGCCCGGTGAGGGTGGTGAGGAAGTCGGGCTGGCGGACCACGATCTCGGCGAACTGCTCGGCGCTGCCACCGAGCGCGTCGATCCACGACGACCAGTCGAACCCGGCGGGGAGCTGCTCGAGGGTGAGCAGGTTGTAGCTCAGCTCCGCATCGCGACGCTTGACGACGTCCCAATGACCTGCCGCGATCTTCGTTTCCAGGTCGAACACCCGCTGCGCGTCGTAGTCGACGCCGGCGAGGGCGAACATCTTCGCGATGTGCGCCACATACGCCTCGCGGATCTCCGCATAGTCGTCCTGGCGGTAGTACGACTCGTCGGGCAGGCCGATCCCCGACTGGCTGAAGTGGACGAGGTAACGCTCGGAGTTCTTGGCATCCGTGTCGACGTAGTGTCCGACGGCCCCGCCGACCCCGGTGCGCTGCTGGCGGCCGAGGACGGCGGCGAGCGCAGACAGGTCGGCGGCCGCAGCCACGTCGGCGAGTTCCCCCGCGATCGGTGCGAGACCCGCGGCCTCGACGACGCCCGCATCCATGAAGCTGCCGTACAGGTCGCCGATGCGCTGCGCATCGGTCGTCGGCGCGGCGCCGGAGCCCGCCGCTTCCTCGATGATGTTCTGGACGTCGACCTCGGCCTTGTCATACAGCGTGCGGAACGCGCCGTCGATAGCCCTGTCCGCGGGAATCTCGTAGTCGTCGATCCACTTGCCGTTCACGTGGACGAACAGGTCGTCCTGGGCGCGGGTGTCGTTGTCGAGGTGAGTGAGGTCGATGCCGGAGCGCTGAGCCGTGGTCATGCGTTCCATCCTTACACCGTTCCGCGGGGAGCGGTCCACCACTGCGCTCAGGGCGAAACAGACGACCGGTGACCGATCAGACGTCGATGCCGAGGTTGATCGCCGCGAGATAGCCGTCCGACTGCTCGGCGACGGTCAGCATGCCGGCGTCGTCGTAGATGCCATCGGTGGCGTTGGTGACGTTGTTCTCGCGTCCGGTGTGGTCGGAGTACGGCGCGGTCGCGTACACCTCGTCGAGCAGTGCCTCGTCGAAGAACAGCTGCGTGGTGAGCACCGTCTTCTTGTCGATGTGCACCTTGAGATGGATATGCGTGGTCCGGCCGGTGTACCAACCGGGGAAGATGGTGGTGAACTGGGCGATGCCGTTCGCGTCCGTGGTCTGGGCTCCGCGCAGGTAGGTGCCGTCGTCCGTGGTGGTGGCCTCGCTGTCGCCGGAGCTGTAGGACCCGTCGGACGTCTCGCCCGAACCGCCGGACATGTCGCCACCGGGGCCGCCACCGGGGCCGCCTGCCGGGGGCTGGCCACCGCCGCCCGGGCCGCCGCCACCCGGTCCACCCGCCGGCGGCGCACCGGCGGGCGCTCCGTTGCCGCCGAGGTCCGCGGCCTTGGACCCCGACTCGAAGCCGGAGTACACACCGCCGGCGTCGCAGTGCCAGATCTCCACGACGGCGTTGCTCACCACCGCGGCGGTGCCGTCGGTGGAGCAGTTCGTCAGGTCCTGCACCCGCAGTGCGAGCTGCAGCTTCGTGCCGGGCCGATCTTCCCGGATGTCGCCGCGGATGGAGTCGACGTCGAACCAGTACGGTCCCTGCGTCTCCTCGACGGCCATGACGCACTGCGGTGCCTGGTCGAGCAGGGCGGTGACGGCGGCCGTGCCTGTGGTGGTGCCTGCGGCGGCCGTGCCCGTGGTGGTGCCTGCGGCGGCCGTCGAGGTGGCCGACGACGATGTGTTGCCGCTCCCGTTGCCGGTGCAGGCGGCGATGAGCCCACCCAGACTCACCGTGCCGCCGACGGCCAGCGCTCGGCGGCGGCTGATGCGTAGGCGGCTCTTCTCGACGTCTTTGTTCACAATCGGTACCTCTCCATGATCGGGCTGTGACCCGATCGTGGCGCACGAACCTGCGCGCAGCGTGCCGTCACGCTGTGAACTTGCTGGGAACTCACCCGCCGATGCGGGCGTGCATCTCCCAGACGAGGACCTCCGCACCGGAGTGCGAGGAGATCTGCTGGCCGCCGGAGGCGCTCAGCCGGACGGCGTCGCCCTCGTACACGGTGCCGACACCCTCCATCTCTGCGGTGCCCTGGGCGACGAAGACGTGGAGGAACGGTGCCTCGGGAAGCGTGACCGGCGTGCCGGGGAAGACCCGTGCGACGTGCAGGGCCGCGTGCTTGTTGTTGATCCGAATCGCCGAATTGGCCTTGTATTCGGGCATTCCGGACGCTACGGGCACCAGACCGCCCTTGAGGATCTCGTCCTCGATCTCGAGTTGTTCGTAACTCGGTGTGAGGCCGGCTTCGTCGGGTACCACCCACATCTGGACGAAATGCACCGGCTCGTGGTGCTGCTCACCGCTCAGACGCCAGCTGTCGTTCTTCTCGGAATGCATGATGCCCTTGCCTGCGCTCATGCGTTGCGCAAGGCCGGGATAGATGATGCCGGAGTGGCCGATCGAGTCCTGATGGACGAGCGAGCCGCGGAGCACCCACGTGACGATCTCCATGTCCTTGTGCGGGTGCGTCTCGAATCCCTGACCCGGGAGCACGGTGTCGTCGTTGTTCACGAGGAGTAGCCCGTGGTGCGTGTTGTCGGGGTCGTAGTGCTGGCCGAAGGAGAACGAGTGCTTCGAATCCAACCAGGAAATCTTGGTTTTCAGCCGATCGCCGGCGCGATGAACATAGACGTGAGGTGTGGTGACTGCTGGCATATCGGTCCTCCTTCGGGTGGTACCCGGTCCAGAGTACGAGGTGCCGGCTGCGTGTACTCGCAAGACGGTGTCGATTGTGCATCGAATTCATCGCCCGCTCGATGCGGTGGAAGGGTCCGCTTCGACGGCGAAAAGAGGTTGCGCAGTGTGACATTGGCGCACGGCGCGCGTGTAAGGCGGTGTTCGGCAAAGGGTTTCGGCAACACCGGAAATTGCATGGAAGACGAGCGTCCAGTTCGCCGCGTCGGGAATGCCCGCTTCGACCGAACCCGCGGCGTACAGTTCGAATTGTGCGTCCGGAATCGCAGGATTCCGGCACGTCGCACACAGCGGAAGGAGCGTGATGAAGGCGAATTCGGATCGACACGATCAGCACCTCCCCGAGCATCAGCGGATCGCAGATCTCGTCGACGACATGGAAGACCGTCTGGCCGCCGAACGCGAGGCGAAGGGAGTCGCGGGCAACGCGTCCGAGCGCAAGCAGGCGGAACAGGTCGAGCCTGACGACCAGGCTCCCGAGTAGTGCGCCTCCGGCGCCTGTGAGTACTTATTAACCGCGGGCGGTTAATAAGTACTCACGGGGCGGTCACTCGAAGAAGCGGTACACGGCCTCGAGGACCACGGCGGGACGCTCGCTGCCCTCGAGTTCGATCTGCCCGGCGACCGTCACCTGGACACCGCCCTTGGGCAGTTCCTCGACGGACGCCAGCGTGGCGTTGAGCCGGACCCGACCCTCGGCGGGCACGGGGTTGGTGAACCGGACCTTGTTCAGTCCGTAGTTGACGGCCATGGTCACGCTGTCGACGGTCAGGACCTCGTCCCACATGGGGATGATCAGCGACAATGTCAGGTAGCCGTGGGCGATGGGTCCGCCGAACGGGCTCTCAGCCTTGGCGCGTTCGGGGTCGACGTGAATCCACTGGTGGTCGTCGGTGGCGTCGGCGAACGTGTTGATCCGCTGCTGGGGGATGTCGATCCACGAGCTGGTGCCCAGCGGCTTGCCCTCGAGTGCGGCGAGGTCGGCCAGAGTGGCGACCCGGGTGGTGGTTGCGGTGGTCATGAGGTCTCCTGTCAGTGCTTGATAGCGAGAACGTCAGTGCTTGATGTCGAGAACGCGGAGGGCGTTCTGCTTGAAGATCAGGGGTGCGACCTCGGGTTTGATGTCGAGGCCCGCGAAGTCCTTCATCCAGCGGTCGACCTGGATGACGGGGAAGTCGGAGCCGAACAGCACCTTGCCGCGGAGCATGCTGTTGGCGGCCTTGACCAGCTGCGGCGGGAAGTACTTGGGTGACCACCCGGACAGGTCGATGTACACGTTGGCCTTGTGGGTGGCGATGGAGATCTGCGCGTCGACCCACGGCACGGCCGGGTGGGCCATGACGATGGTGAGGTCGGGGAAGTCGGCGGCGACGTCGTCGAGCAGCATCGGGTCGGAGTAGCGCAGTTTGATGCCGTGCCCGCCGGGTAGTCCGGCGCCGATCCCGGTCTGACCGGTGTGGAACAGAGCCGGGACGCCGGCCTCGGTGATGGCCTCGTAGAGCGGGTAGAAGCGGCGGTCGTTCGGTTCGAAGCCCTGCATGCTGGGGTGGAACTTGAACCCCTTCACGCCGTATTCGTCGACGAGGCGGTGCACGCGCCGGACGGCGGCCTTGCCCTGCCAGGGGTCGACGGATCCGAAGGGGATGAGGACGTCGTTGTGGCGGGCGGCGCCCTCGGCGATCTCCTCGACGGAGTTGGCGGCGTGGCCGGTGGCGGCGCCGGCGTCGACGGTGAACACGACGGCGGCCATGTTCCGGGCCCGGTAGTGGTCGGCGATCGCGTCGATGGTCGGGGTGCGTTCCTCGCCGGATTTGAAGTACTTCTCCGACGCGGCCATCAGTTCGTCGTCGAGGGACCGGTGCCCGCACCCGTCGATCTCGACGTGGGTGTGGATGTCGATGGCGTCGATCTTGTCGAAGTCGATGCCGTACTCGTAGCGGCTCACTTCGCCATCAGCTCCTCGGGGAATTCCTCGCCGACGGACTGGACGGCGTCGCCGAATGTGCCAGTCCATTCGGCGGCGATGTCGTCGGCGGACCAGCCGCTGTCGTGGTACTCGACCGCGGTGAGTTCGGGGTGCGACCACAGCGCGAGGCGGTCCCCGCCGACTGCGAAGGCCTGCCCGGTGATCTCCGCGGCGGCGTCGGAGGCGAGGAACGAGATGATGCCGGCGGCGTCCTCGGGGGTGCCCATCCCGACCTCGCGACGGATGATCGCGGGCAGCGGCTCGCCGTTCTTCATGCCCTCGATGTAGGGGGCGAGGAAGGGGACGGTCTCGGTCATCGCGGTCGCGGCGACGGGGCAGACGGCGTTGGCGGTGATTCCGGCGCGCTGCAGTTCCATCGCCCAGGTGCGGACCATGCCGACGATGCCCGACTTGGCGCCGGAGTAGTTGGTCTGCCCGAAGTTTCCGCGCTGGCCTGCGGGGGAGCCGATGCAGATGATCCGACCTCCGTCGCCCTGCTCACGGAACTTCAGGACGGCTTCACGGACGCAGGTGAACGTGCCGCGCAGGTGCACGCCCACGACGGCATCGAAGTCGTCGTCGGTCATCTTCCACAGCACCTTGTCGCGGAGGATGCCGGCGTTGGTGACCATGATGTCGAGGCGACCGAACGCCTCGACCGCACCGGCGACCAGCTTCTGGGCCGTCTCGGTGCTGCCGACCGGGGCGACGACGGCGACGGCGCGTCCGCCTGCGGCCGTGATCTCGGCGACGGCGGCGTCGGCAGTGGCCTGGTTGACGTCGTTGATCACGACCGCGGCGCCGTGGCGCACCAGGTCCTTGGCGTAGGCGAGCCCGAGGCCCTGCCCGCTGCCGGTGACGACGGCGACTTTGTTACTGAGGTCCATGTCGTGATTCTCCTAAGCTCGTGTTCGCTGAATCACACGTAATCATTGATGATTGAGAATGTCAATGATTAAGATCTGCTACTCTACCGACAATCATCAGAAGGGGGTCGTCGCATGGCGGACTCGCAGGCGTTATCGGACGACATCGGGTTCCTGCTCTCGCGCGTCGGCGGAATGGTGCTGGGCTCGGTCAACAAGGCCCTCGTTCCCACGGGTCTGCGGGTGCGCTCCTACTCGGTCCTGGTTCTCGCCTGCGAACAGGCCGAGGGCGTCAACCAGCGCGGGGTGGCCGCCACGATGGGGCTCGACCCCAGCCAAATCGTCGGCCTCGTCGACGAACTCGAGGAACGCGGACTCGTCGTGCGCACCCTCGACCCCTCGGATCGCCGCAACAAGCTGATCGCCGCCACCGAGGAGGGGCATCGGCTCCGCGACGACGCGAAGGCGCGGGTCGACGCCGCGCACGGACGCTACTTCGAGGGCATCCCCGAAGCGGTCGTGAATCAGATGCGGGATACGTTGCAGGGCATCGCCTTTCCTGCATCCGCCGAGTAGCGCGATGGCGGACGTGCTCGCTCCGGTCGCGCCCGGCCTGTCGTTCCTGGCGACGTTCGTCGTGGAGGTGGCCGATCCGGTGGAGATCGGGTCCACACCCGAGGGCGTGCGTCGCATCATTCCTATCGTCGGTGGACGCGTCGAAGGCCCCGAGTTACGCGGCACCGTGCTCCCGGCCGGAGCGGATTTCCAGTTGCTCAGCTCGGCCACGCTCACCGAACTCGAGGCCAAGTACGCCATCGAGACCGACGACGGCGACCGGATCTACGTCACCAACTTCGGGCTGCGCTCGGGCACCGCCGAAGACATCGCCAAACTCGTCGGCGGCGAGCCGGTCCCGCCCGAGCGCATCTACTTCCGCTGCACGCCGCGGCTCACCGCCGCCGAGGGCCGATGGGCCTGGTTGCGGTCGCGGATCCTCGTCGGCACCGGGGAGCGCCTTCCCGGCGAGGTGCGGCTCACGGTGTTCGTGGTGGACTGACCGACCGTGGAAATCCGCTGGATGAAGTCGTTCGTCGCGGTCGCCGAAGAACTCAACTACGGCCGGGCGGCCGAGGTGCTGCACATCGCGCAGCCGGCGGTCAGCCAGCAGGTGCAGCAACTCGAGAAGCGGCTCGGCGTCAAACTCTTCGACCGCACCACGCGATCGGTCCGGCTCACCGCGGCGGGCGAACGACTCCTCCAGCCGTGCAAGGACGCGCTCGCCGCGGTCGATCGGGCCGTCGATGCCGCGGTGATCGCGGATCCGGCGGTCGAAGGCCGTGTCCGGGTCGGTTTCAGCGGTGCGTACGGGCAGACCGAATTGTCCTCTCTGGCACGGTCGGTGCGCCGTCGTTACCCCCTGATCGATCTCGTTCTCGAGGGGGCCACGGTCAGTGGGCAGATCCTCGACGAAATCTGGGAGGGGCGCCTGGATCTGGGGATCGTCTCGGATTCGGTGTCCCACCCCCACGTGCTCAACCGGCAGATCTCGGTGGAGCACCTCAGCGCTCTACTCCCGAGTGATCACCCTCTCGCCGAACGGAAGTCGATCGACCTCGTGGAACTCCGGGATGAAACGTTCGTCGCGAATCCCGCCGCCACCGGATCCACGCTTCGGCGGGATCTGCTCGCCGCCTGCCGGGACGCCGGGTTCGCGCCGAACATCGTGCAGGAGACCACCGACGGCATCGTGCTGACCGCACTCGTCGCGGCGGGTGTGGGGGTGGCGCTCGTACCCGGTGACGTGCAGACGTATCCCAACCGGGTGGTGCTCGTTCCCCTCGATGCCGGCCGCTTCGAAGTCCGGGCGGCGCTGGCCTGGTCGGACCGGCCCGTGTCGCCCGTCGTGCAGACGGTCCTCGACCTCGCCGCCGAGGTGCTGCCCACGCCGACCGTGGTCGCGGACAATCGATAACGATCGCTTATCAATCACCGCCGATACTGCTCTTGGACGGTGATCGGTTTCTTTGGCAGAGTCTCCCTCGGCAGCAACGGATGTGACCTGGACAACTCCCGGCCCCCGATGTCGCACCCACCTCGAGGCCTCTCCGAACTCCCGGACGCCCTTCACCTTCAGGTAGGAACCACATGACTTCCACATTCGACGGCCGCGCCTTACGCGCCGATGCCGGTGTCCGGTCGCCCCACGCGCGCCGCGCAGCCCTGGCCTCCTTCGTGGGCAGCACACTCGAGTACTACGACTTCTTCATCTACGCCTCCTTCTCCGCGCTCGCGTTCAACACCCTGTTCTTCCCGGATCTCGGGTCGTTCTGGGGGACCATCGTGTCGATGGCGACCATCGGGATCGGTTACGTCGTCCGACCGCTCGCCGCACTCGTCTTCGGGCACTTCGGGGACACGCTCGGGCGCAAGCGGATGCTGGTGGTGACGCTCGTGATGATGGGGGTGGCCACGTCGCTCATCGGCTGCCTGCCGACGTACGGGGCGATCGGCGTCGCGGCGCCGATCCTTCTGGTGCTGCTTCGTGCGGCCCAGGGTGCGTCCGCGGCGGGCGAGTCGGCGGGAGCGGCGTCCCTCGCGCTCGAACACGCACCCGCCCACCGACGGGCACTGGCGGCGAGCTGGGTGAACACCGGTGCCGCCGCCGGAATGCTGCTGGCGTCGCTGGTGGTTCTCGTCTTCTCCGGCCTGCCCGAGGACGCCTTCCTCAGCTGGGGATGGCGTATCCCGTTCCTGCTCAGCATCATCGTCGCTCTCGCCGGGCTCGTGATCCGTCGGATGCTGCCCGAGAGCGAGGTGTTCGAGGAGGCCGTGTCGAGCGACGGGCCGAAGGAGATGCCGGCGAAGGTGATCTTCCGCGACCACTGGCCGAGCGTGCTGCGGGTCGTGGGTTGTGGGCTGTTCGCGGTGGTGTCCACCATCTTCAGTGCCTTCGCCCTGTCGTGGGGCACCCACGAGGCCGGGGTGTCACGGACCGTCATGGTGGGCGCCACCGTGCTCACCGCCGCGCTCGCGCTCGTGGCCCAGCCCGCCGCGGGGATTCTCGCCGATCGGATCGGGCGCAAGCCGATCTTCATCACGGGCAATCTCGTCTGCGCCGTCTCCATCTCCGGATTCTTCTGGGCGGTCAGCCAGCGTTCGACGGCCCTGGTCCTGATCACGGCGTGCGTCGTGATGGTGGTCGGCTACTCGCTCGTCAACGCCGTCGGTCCCGCCCTGTACGCCGAGATGTTCGAGACGCGCATCCGGTACTCGGGCATGGCGATCTCCGGGCAGCTGGCGCTGGTGGCCACCGGTTTCGCGCCCACCATCGCCGCGGCCCTCGCCCGGCCCGGACCGAACGGCTGGATCCCGGTGGCGGTGTTCACGGCTTGCTGCTGCCTGGTCAGCGCCCTCACCACGCTCACGGTCCGCGAAACCTACCGGACCAGCACCACCGACCTCGGCAAATAGCCGCTCCCCCGTCGAAAGTGAATGAACCTGTGACACACGATGTGCTGATCGAGAACGACGTCGAGGCGACGATGCGGGACGGGGTGGTGCTGCGCTCGACCGTGTACCGCCCGTCGGTATCCGGACGCTTTCCGGTACTGCTCACCCGCACCCCGTACGGCCGCGACCTGGCCGTCAACTCGGGCTACCTCAACCCGACCACGGTCGCGGCCGCCGGATTCGTGGTGATCATGCAGGACGTCCGCGGCAGATTCGGCTCGGACGGCGAGTTCGTGCCGTCGGAGAACGAAGGTCCGGACGGGTACGACACGGTGCAGTGGGCGGCCGAACTCCCGTATTCGACCGGCGCCGTGGGCATGTGGGGGCGATCGTACTTCGCCGAAACCCAGTGGCGCGCCGCCCAGGAGAAGCCGGCGGCCCTGCGCGGCATCGCCCCGGGGATCTCGGCGGGCGGCAACGCCCGGTCCGGGGGCCTCGTGCGGGGCGGGGCGGTGGAATTCGGTACCCGGATCGGGTGGGGACATCTGTCGGCCGGACCCGCCGAGATCGCGAAACTGTCCCGGACGGACCCCGCCCGCGCAGAAGCCGAGTGGGGGTCGTGGGCGAGGATTGATCGCGGCCTGGCGGAGGGCACCTTCCTCGACGTGCTGCCCCTGCGGGACCTGGCAACCGGCGCCCCCGCGTTCTTTGCGTCGCCGATCGTCGAATCGCTGGGATTCCCGATCGACCACCCCACCCGCGATCTGTGGGACAGCGCGAGCGACCGGGCCGTCGACCTCCCCTCGCTGCACATCGGGGGGTGGTACGACATCTTCGTGAACAGCACCCTCGACCAGTACTTCGGTCAACTGGCGCACAGTGATTCCGGGGCGGCCCCGATGCCGTACCTGATCGTGGGGCCGTGGAGTCACACCAACTTCTCCGGACTCGGTGGCTCGGTGGTGTTCGGCAGTCCCGCGAACCAGGCGGTGCTCGACTCGGGGCAGGACCTGTCGTCGGTGCACGCGCAGTGGTACGCATCGGTACTGAGCGACACGGAAGCGGACATGCCCCGGGTCCGGATCTTCGTGATGGGGGAGAACCGGTGGCGGACGTACGACCGCTTTCCGGAACCCGCGCGCACGGCCGAACTCTTCCTGGCTCCCGGCGGAACTCTCGTCGCGGAAGCCGAGCGGAGCGACGGGTGCGTCGACTACGACTACGACCCGGCGGATCCGGTGCCGACGGTCGGTGGGGCGACGATGATGCCGGGGACGTTCGCACCCGGCGCACTGGAACAGAGCCGCGTCGAATCCCGGGACGACGTCCTGGTGTTCACCAGCGAGGCGCTCACCGAGCCGTTGACGGTGATCGGCCGGGTGTCCGCGACCCTCTTTGCGTCTTCGAGCGCGGTCGACACCGACTTCGTCGTGAGGCTGTGCCGGGTGACCGCGGACGGCACCTCGATCACCCTCACCGACGGCATGGTGCGGGCCCGCTACCGCGACTCCTACCGGACCGCCGGAACCTACACGCCGGCCGAACCGAGCCTGCTCCTCCCGGGCGAGGTGTACGAGTACACGCTCGATCTGTGGTCCACCGCCGTCACCTTCCTGCCGGGTGAGCGCATCCGGGTACAGGTGACGTCCAGCAACCATCCCCGCTGGGATCGCAACCTCAACACGGGCGAATCTGCCTACGAATCCGCAGAATTCGTCGTCGCCCACCAGACCGTGCACACCGGGATGCATTACCCGAGCCGGGTGTCGCTCTCCGTGGTGCGCTGACGCGCCCGTGAGTACTTGTTAACCGCCCGCGGTTAACAAGTACTCACGGGGGCTGCGGGTCGTACTGGATATAGCGACGCACCTCGCGCGCCCGCTCCGCTCCGGCGAAGCGGGCGACGAGGTGCAGTGCCATGTCGATACCCGCGGAGACACCCGCCGAAGTGATCACGTCACCGTCGTCGACGAACCGATCGTCCGGCCGCACGTCGATGGTGGGATCGATCTCCGCCAGCAATGCCAGTGACGCCCAATGCGTCGTAGCCGGCCTGCCCTTCAGCAGGCCGGCTTTCGCGTAGACCAGGGAACCCGTGCACACACTGGCCATCAACGGAACTTCGGCGCGCTGCCGACGCACCCAGTCGAGATGGGCGTCGTCGAGCAGCTGTGGCCGCGTGCCCTGACCGCCGGGATGGATCAGCACGTCGAGTGGCGGCGCGTCGGCATGGGAATGATGAGCGCCCAGGACGAGGCCCTTGGCGCACTGCACACTCCCTCCCGACGCGGAGAGGCAGGACACCGCGTATCCGTCGTCGGGGTACATGCGCGTCCACGCGGACAGCACCTCCCACGGTCCGACCGCGTCCAGCTCTTCGACGTCGTCGAACAACACGATCCCGATGTGCTTCACTCCTCAATGCAAGCACAGTCGTGAGTACTTGTTAACCGCCCGAGGTTAAGAAGTACTCACGGGCGGAGGTTCGCAGATCGGGTTTGCGGATCTTGCCGGTCGCGGTGCGGGGGAGGGCCTCGGCGATCTGGACGAACGTGGGAATCTTGAACCCCGCGAGCTTTTCTCGCAGCCGGGCACGTACCGTCTCCGCGTCGAGCGATGTGCCGTCGGCGGCGACGACGAACGCCATGCCGGTCTCGCCCCATTTGTCGTGGGGGACGCCGATGACCGCAGCCTCCCGGATGCCGTCCAGCTTCAGCAGCGCGGCCTCGACCTCGGCGGGGTAGACGTTCTCGCCGCCGGAGATGTACATGTCTTTGTAGCGGTCGCAGATGAAGAGGAAGCCTTCGTCGTCGAAGTAGCCGGCGTCGCCGGTGTGCAGCCAGCCGTCCACGATGGTGCGGGCGGTTGCCTCGGGCTGATTCAGGTAGCCGAGCATCACGTTCGGGCCCTGGGCGACGATCTCACCGATCTCGTGGGGTTCGGTGCTCGACCCGTCGGGGCGTACGACGTCGACGTCGGTGAAGAACGTCCGCTTGCCGGCGGAACCGATCTTGGTGCGCACGTCGGCGCTGGACAGCATGGTCACCGACGGCGCGGTTTCCGTCAGACCGTAGGCCTGGGTGATCGCGACGTCACGTTCCTGCCACGGTGAGATCAACGCTTCGGGCAGTGGAGCCCCGGCGACGCAGATGCCCCGCAGACTGGACAGGTCGGCGTCCTCGAACCGGGGGTGGTGCCAGAGTTCCTGAATCATGGTGGGGACCGCGAAGAATGTGGTGATGCGTTCCTTCTCGATCGTGTCGAGGACGACGCCGGCATCAAATTTGCGCAACAGCACCACGGTGCCTCCGTTGAGCAAGGTCGGTGTGACGGCGCCGCCGATGCCGCCGATGTGGAACAGCGGCGCCACCGACAGTGTGCGTTCCTTCGACGTCATGTCCTGGGCGAGAAGCTGGTTCAGTGCATTCCACAGCATGTTGCCGTGGCTGAGCATGACGCCCTTCGGTGCGCCGGTGGTGCCCGACGAGTACATCAGCACCGACAGGTCGTCGAGACCCACCTGCTCGTCGATGCGGGTGTCCGGCTGTCCCGCACGCACTGCCTCGTACGTGTGGGTGGACCACGAGTCGTTCAGGCCGATCCAGGTGGTGACGGGCGTGTCCGACTGCGCCAGTTGCTGCGCGACGTCGGACTGCTGATCACCGAAGATCACTGTGGTGCAGCGTGAATCGCCCAGGAGGTAGCGTGCCTCTTCGGCGGTGAGGCGTGCGTTGAGCGGGAGATACGTGGCGCCGAGCAGACCGGCCGCGAACATCACTTCGAGCGCCGCAGGGTCGTTGAATCCGAAGAAGCCGACGCAGTGGCCCTTTTCGACCCCGAGGGCGCGCAGGCCGTGGGCGAGCCGGCGTGTCCGCAGGGCCAGCTCCTCGTAGGTGACGGCTTTTCCGTCGAAGACGAGTGCCTCGTTCTTCGGCGTCATCGTGATGCGGCGCTCGAGCCACGAGCCGATGCCTTCGTTGTTCATGGTGACTCCTCGTTCTCTTCGAAACTACTCTCGAGCGTGTGGTCGGGGAATTCGTCAGGCCGACGGGGTGTCGGCGCTCAGGTCGTTGTCCTTGCTCTCCTTCGTCGCGACGAGGAAGACGGCGCTGACCACGCACAGCGCGATGATGAACAGTCCGACCGGGAGAATCGATTTGCCGGACGACGCGAACAGCGACGCCAGGATGACGGGTGTGAAGCCGGCGCCGATGAGGGTGGCCAGCTGATATCCGAGTGACGCTCCCGTGTAGCGCGCCCGGGTGCCGAACTGTTCGGAGATGAACGCGGCCATCGGCCCGTAGGTTGCCGAGTGGCAGATGGTGTAGCCGACGAAGGCGAGCGCGATGAACAGGAACTGTCCCGTGCTCAGCAGCAGGAACAGCGGGTAGACGCTGACGATCATCGCGGCGAGTCCCGCGAGCATGACCGGTCGGCGGCCGATCCGGTCGGACAGTCGCGCCGACCCGAGTACCAGGAAGATCGCGCAGAACTGGCAGAAGGAGAACGCGAGTAGCGCGTCGGATCGCTGGGCGCCGTTCGACACGGCGAAGGTGATGGCGAACGTGGTGAACGCGGTCTGCATTCCGAAGCTCGCGATGCAGCTCATCGAGGCTACGACCACCGCGCGGGGACGCTTCAGGATCGTGACGATCGGCGGGGCGGTCTCCTTCTTCGCGGACTCCTCCAGCGCCGCGGTGAACAGCGGGCTCTCCGACACCTTGGACCGGATGAACAGGCCGAGGGCCAGCATGAATGCCGAGATCAGAAAGGGGATGCGCCAGCCCCACGTGAGGAACTGCTCGTCGGGGAGAAGGGACACGGCCGCCAGGGCGAGGGTGCCGAGCAACGCGCCGGTCGGGGCGCCCGCGTTGGTGAAGGCCGCGGCGAATCCGCGCTTGCCGGGCTCGGCGTGTTCGAGCGACATCAGCGCCGCGCCACCCCATTCGCCGCCGACGGCGAGGCCCTGGCAGACCCGCAGGAGAACGAGGATCACTGCCGCCCAGGACCCGATCATCTCCGGCGGAGGAATGAGCCCGATCGCGAACGAGGCGAGGCCCATGACTGTCATCGAGATCAGCAGCATGGCCTTGCGGCCGACGGTGTCGCCGAAGTGGCCGAAGACGATGCCGCCCAGGGGGCGCGCGACGTAGCCGGCGGCGAACGTTCCCATCGAGGCGATGCTCGCGGCCAGGGGATCCAGGTCGGCGAAGAAGACCGGGCCGAAGACGAGGGATGCTGCGGTGGCGTAGAGCAGGAAGTCGTAGAACTCGATGGTGCTGCCCAGGTAGCTCGACAGGATCACCCTGCGAACTTCCTTCTTGCGTCGGGTGGCCGACATGGTGCCTGCGGTGGCGGTGACCGTCATCGATACTCCTTGGCCGAGCGGGGACATCAGAGCGGATCGCGTGTGTAGCGCGGATCACAATTAAACATTAATCATTGAAGATGTCAATGGAAGAGATCGCCAACGCTTCCGCCAGGGTGGTGATCCCCGTCGAGCGCGGTCAGGCCCGGGTGAGCTTGCGCCCGATGATGTCCTTCATGATCTCGGTGGTGCCCGCGTAGATCGGCCCGCCGCGGCAGTCGAGGTAGTCCTGCGCGACGTCGTACTCACGCATGTACCCGTAGCCGCCGTGCAGCTGGACCGAGCGCTGGACGACGCGCTGCTGCAACTCGGTGATCCACCACTTGGCCATCGCCGCCGTCACCTCGTCGAGCGTGCCGTGTGCCGCGTCGAGGATGCATCGGTCGGTGAAGCACTGCGCGATCTCGATCTCGGTGGCGAGTTCTGCGAGGTAGAAGCGGTTGGCCTGGAAGTCGGCCACCCGCTGACCGAATGCCGTGCGGTCGCAGCTGTACGTCAGGGCCTGGTCGAAGGTGCGTCGCATCGACGCCATCGACGTCACCGCCACGCTCAGGCGTTCCTGGGGCAGATTGTGACGCAGGTAGTTGAAACCGTCGTTCAGTTCGCCCAGGATGTTCCCGAGAGGTACGCGGACGTCGTCGAACACGAGTTCCGCGGTGTCCTGCGCGCTCAGGCCCACCTTGTGGAGCGGTCCGTTGCGGGTGAACCCGGCCATCCCGTCTTCGACCACCAGCAGGCTCACGCCCTTCTTGCCCGCCGCCGGATCCGTCTTGGCCACCACGATCACGAAATCGGCGAGCATCCCGTTGCTGATGAAGATCTTGGTGCCGTTCAGGACCAGATCGTTGCCGTCGCGGAGGGCGGTGGTGGAGATCGCGGCCAGGTCGCTGCCCGCGCCCGGCTCGGTCATGGCGATGGCGCCGATCTTCTCGCCGGTGCACAGCGGGGTCAGAAATCGATGCTTCTGCTCGTCGTTCGCCCGCGATACGAGGTAGGGCGTGACGAGATCGTTGATTCCCGCCAGGCCCATCACCACGGCCGGCGCGCCGACGCGGCACAACTCCTCGATGACGATCGCGTTGAATCGGAAGTCGTCCGTGCCGCCGCCGGCGAAGCGTTCCTCGACGTTGATCCCGAGAAGTCCGAGTTTGCCGGCCTGGCGGTAGATGTCCCGGTCGACCTGCCCCGCATCCGCCCATTCGCGAAGTCGTGGCGCGACTTCACGTTCGGCGAACCGGCGCACCGTCTCCCGGAACGCATCGTGGTCGGCGTCGAAGATGTTCCGCTGCAGTGCAACCGAGGTCATGCAATGTTCCTTTCGCCGGCACGCGTGCAACGCACGCATGCATAGTCGAAAGAAACCTATCCATCAATCATTGAGAATGTCAATGATTGATGGATGCAGGCTGATGCTCAGTCGGCGAATGAGGACGCCGACGTCGATACGTCAATACCAGTACTTCCGTCCACCCACCGCGCGGCCGGTCGTGCCCAGTAGCAGTAGGACGAGGCCGATGACAAGGAGGATGATGCCGATCGTCGTGAGGATCGAGATCCCCGCGACGAGGCCGATGACCAGCAAGATGATTCCGAGAACGATCACGGTGTTCCCTCTTTCCAGTTGGACGGGCTGGAGCTACTGACTCGGTTGCGGCACTTCACAATCGATCTTCGGATTGACGCCCGCATAATTGAGTGGGCCGGCGAGGACGGTGACGGCGATCGTTCCGGCACTGGCGCAATCGGCCGTCGCGTCCTTGAAATAGCCGCGCTGCCACACGGCCACCGCACCGATGATCAGCCAGATGATCACGATGAGCGTCACGAGCCGTCCGATACGCATTTCCGACCTCCCGTGTGGGCGCCGGCTCCGGGCCGGCGCACGTGTCGTACTCGAACGCTAGGTCGACGTGGTGTCGGTCGGCTTCGCGTGCGCTCCATGGCTGTTCGTGGAGTCGGTGCCGGTGGGCCGACCGTTGGCAGGCCCCGCGCCGGTGGTCCGGGCGTCGGTGGCTCGGCCGTTCGCGGGTCCCGCGGCGGTGGTCCGGGCGTCGGTCGACGGGGTGTCCGTCGTCTTCACGGCGGGGTCGAGTTCGTCGGCCCGCTTCCACTCGTTCTTCAGATCGTCACGGGACGTGGTCGCCGTGTTCTGGTGCGTTTGCGCATCGACCTGCAGTCTCTTGGCTTCGGCAGCCTTGGCGTCGGCTTCCGCCTGCGTCTTCCGTGCGTTGGCGGCAGTCTCCTCCGCCAGCGCCTCGCGCTTCTCGACGACCGACGTCTGCTCCTGCGCCTTCGCGCGGATGTTGTCGGCCTCCTGGTGGCGGCGCTCGTTTCGCTTGCGTGATGCCGCAACGGCCAGCGCGATCACGACGAGAACCACGACGATCGCAATGATGATCCAGATGGTGGTATTCATGAGCTACTCCCAGCGGTTGTAGATTTAAGGTACCCCGCGCAATAACTCGGCAAACAGACCGAGAGTCAATCGCAATCAACCGGTCGCCGGCTGTGGAGTTCCGGTGTGCCCGCGACCCGGAACGTATGCCGCGCCTTACCTCACATCTCCACTACCGTGAACCGCATGAGCGAGTTGCTGGAGCGTGACGGTGTGCGGGGACATCTGCATCGCCCGACGGGGGATGCGGTGGCGGGGCTGGTTCTGACGCACGGGGCGGGAAGTGATTGCGACACAAAGCTGTTGCGGGCGGTGGCCGAAGGGTTCGCGGACCGGGGGGTCGCCGTTCTGCGGTTCGATCTGCCGTTCCGGCAGCGCCGCGCGTCGGGTCCGCCGCATCCGTCGAAGGCGGCGGAGGATCGAGAGGGAGTCTCGGCAGCGGTGGCCGTGATGCGGGAGCTGGTGTCGGTTCCGGTCTGGGCCGGCGGGCACTCGTACGGTGGGCGTCAGGCGTCCATGCTCGCCGCCGAGCACGCCGGCCTCGTCGACGCCCTGCTGTTGCTGTCGTATCCGCTGCATCCGCCGGCCAAGCCGGAGAAGCTCCGCACCGAGCACCTGCCCGGTCTCCGCACCCCGGCGGTCGTGGTGCACGGTTCGAAGGACCCGTTCGCGACCCCCGACGAAATGCGATCGGCACTCGAACTGATCCCGGCACCGACGACGCTCGTCGAACTCGAGGGCGCCCGCCACGATCTGGCACCGGAGAAGTTCCCGGTGGTCGAACGCGCGGTCACGGCCATGCTCGACCTTCTGTAGGGCGGGCGAAGACGTCGGCGAGTGATCGGTATGTTCGGTGAATGAGCAACGTGCAGACCGACGCGCCCCACTGGTTCACCGCGGCGTTGGCGTCCGCGGTCGACGTCGGCCGGGTCGATGTCGCCGGTGCGCAGGTTCACTACCGCGCGTGGGGTCCGGCGGGCTCGCCCGGAATCGTGCTCGTTCACGGCGGCGCGGCCCACAGCCGGTGGTGGGACCATGTGGCACCGTTGCTGGCCACGGACCGTCGCGTCGTCGCACTCGACCTGACCGGACACGGTGACAGCGACCGGCGTGAGGACTACGGCCTGGAGCGGTGGGCGGAGGAAGCGCTGGCCGTGGCGAAACCTGCGGGAATCTCCGGTCCGCCGGTGTTCGTCGGCCACAGTATGGGCGGAATGGTGTCCTACGTGGCAGCGCAGCTGTTCGGTGAGGATCTGGCCGGTGTCCAGCTCATCGATTCGCCCGTCCTCGCCCGCACCCCGGAAGAGGAGGAGGCGCGGAAGCAGCGTGCGTTCGGGCCCAAGAAGATCTACCCGTCCAGGGCGGAGGCGCTCGAGCGGTTCCGTTTCGTCCCGCCCCAGGACTCGGCGGTGCCCGCGGTTCTGCGGCACGTGGCGGAGAACTCGATGGAGGAGGTGGAGGGCGGCTGGTCGTGGAAGTTCGACTCCACCTTCTTCGCCCGCCGCACCAGCGGCCATCTGGGCGCGTCGGACCCGCGGTGCCGCCTCGCGTATTTCCGCGCCGAGAACGGCATCGTCACCGACGACATGATGGACGACATGCGCCGCCGGTTCGGACCCACCGCCCTGGTGGTCGAGATCCCCGACGCCGGGCACCATGTGATGATCGATCAGCCGCTCGCGCTGGTCGTGGGCATTCGGACCGTCCTCGCCTCGTGGGACGTGGAAGACTCCGTCGCCGGGATGCCGGGCTGAATCAGGCCCCGGATCGGACCGCGGCGACGAACTGCTCGATCAGCGCCGCATCCTTCACACCCCGCGAGGACTCGACCCCGCTGGACACGTCGACGCCCCAGGCGCCGGTCGCGTCGACCGCGCTCCGCACGTTGCCCGGGTGCAGTCCGCCCGCGAGGATCCACTCGCCCTCCGGCCGGCTCTGGTTCGCCCAGTCCCAGGGCACGCCGGCGCCGGCGGTCGCCCCGTCGACGAGGACACGGTCGGCGCCGAAATCGCCCGAACCGTCACCGGCGACCACGGCACGGATCACCCGCAGGCCCGCGTCCTGCAACCGGGACACGTCGGCGACGGACTTCAGGTCGTGCACCTGGACCGTTCCGAGACCGGCCGCGGCGGCCACCTCGATCACCTCCGCCACCGAACTGCCCTTGAACACACCCACCGCGACCGTCGGAGCGGTGACGCGGCGGACCAGCGGTGCGGCGTCCTCGGGGGAGATCCGGCGGACGCTGTCGGCGAAGACGAAACCCACGGCGTCGACGCCGAGGCGCACCGCCAGATCGACGGAGGCTTCGTCTCGTAGGCCGCAGACCTTGATGAATGTCACCCGGCAATTTTACCGGTCGCTGCGAGTCGCCGACGCAGTGCCGGTTCGCGCTCTAGGCTTCGTGACGTGGAATGGCTCAGCGACCTCAGCGTGATCTCAGGGCCTCTGCCCTGGATCCTCACGGTGATCGGCGCGCTCGGCGGCGTGTGGCTGCTCGCCGCCCGCGCCCCCTGGTACCGCAGGAAAGCGATTCCGATCTGCCTGGCCGTGGCGGTCGTCGTCACCGTCGTCCTCTACGTGATGGTCGAGAAGGTTCTCCGGCCGTTTCCCGATCCGATCGAGACGTCCATCTACGTGTGGATCGGTCTGGGGCTCTTCGCGATCGTCCTGCTCGTGCCGAGAATCCGCGCCGGCCGGACGGTGGGATCCGCCGTCGTGTCGGTGCTCGCGGTCCTCGCGGTGATTCTCGCGTCGGCGACGCAGATCAACCTGGTGTTCGACGCCTATCCCACGGTGGGCACGGCTTTCGGGGCGGAACCGTTCGACCGGGTGCAGATGAACGACCTCGGCAGCACCACCGAGAACGTCGTGACGGGAACACCTCTCGACGCGTCGTGGACGGCCCCGCCCGGAATGCCCAGCGAGGGGCGGGTCCTGACGGCCTCCGTTCCCGGAACCGCGTCCGGGTTCGCCGCCCGCGACGCCGAGATCTACCTCCCGCCCGCCTACTTCGCCAACCCGCGTCCGCTGCTGCCCGTGCTGGTGATGCTGGCCGGTCAGCCCGGTGCGCCGGAAGACTGGTTCGCCGGAGGCAAGCTCGCCACCACCATGAACGAGTTCGCCGCGAAACACGACGGACTCGCCCCGATCGTGGTGGTGGCCGACGGCACCGGCTCGCAGATCGCGAATCCCCTGTGCGTCGATTCGAAGCTGGGCAACGTGGCCACGTATCTCGCGAAGGACGTTCCGGCGTGGGTGAAGTCGAACCTGCAGGTGAATCCGGACCCGAAGGCGTGGGCCATCGGCGGTCTCTCCTACGGCGGCACCTGTTCGCTGCAGATGGCCACCAACTACCCCGACGTGTACCCGACGTTCCTCGACATCTCGGGTCAGGAAGAACCCACACTCGGCGATCACCAGCGCACCCTCGACGAGGGATTCGGCGGTGACGAGGCCGCGTTCAAGAAGGTCAACCCACTCGATCTGATGGCGTCGAACAAGTACCCGGACTCGGCGGGGGTCTTCGTGATCGGCTCCGACGACGACGCCTACAAACCGGGCGCGCAGAAGGTGTATCAGGCGGCGAAGGCCGCGGGTATGGACGTGCAGTACGTGGAGGTCCCCGGCGGGCACAGCTTCGCGGTGTGGTCGGCGGGGCTGGAGAAGGAAATGCCCTGGCTGGCACAGCGGCTGGGGTTGATCGGTTCGTAGGCGCTCATCAGGGCGGAGAGAGGCGACATGACGGCGGCCGCGCGGGTACTGCGGGTGGGTTCGGCGCTGCCCGACCCACCGTTCGAGTTTCGGGACGGCGGCGCCCCCGCGGGTTTCGACGTCGACTACACCCGGGCCGTCGCGCGGGTACTCGGTGTCGAATGGTCGCTGGTCCCGTACCGGGGCACCGACTTCAACGGGATCTTCGATGCACTCGCCGACGGCGAATTCGACTGCATCGCGTCGGGTACCACCGTGACGGCGGAGCGCCGGGCCCGCGCGGATTTCTGCGCTCCGTATCTCGTGTCGGGTCAGTCCCTCGCCGTCGACACGTCCCGGCATCCCGGGGTGCGGGGAGTGGGCGACCTCGAGGGTCTGACGGTCGGGGTTCAACACGGCAACACCAGCCAGCCGATCGTGGAGAAGCTGGTCGCGGAGGGCCGGGCAGGCGCGATCCGGGTGTACGCGTACGACCGGATCGGACAGGCCCTCGACGACCTGTCCTCGGGCGGTTGCGACGCCGTCATGAAGCTTGCGCCCGTCCTCACCTGGCTCGTCCGGGACCGTCCGCACGTGGAGGTGGTCGAGCGGGGCATCTCCCGGGAGGAGATCGCCGTCGCCGTCCGCACGGGCGACGACGCGCTGCGGGAACGGATCGAGAGCGCGCAGCGCACCCTCGCCGCGGACGGAACCCTCGACCGGCTGCGGTCGCAGTGGCTCGAGATCGGTGAAACGAGAGGTGGCTCGGCATGATTCCGGGACACCTGTCCAAGAATAGGAACGTGTTCTATATTTGCGGCAACCCTTTCTCTCGGCGACTGGAGTGCCCGGCATGTATGAGTGGTCAGATACCGACCTGATGTTCCGCGACGCGATCCGCGGTTTCATCGACAAGGAGATTCGACCGCACGTCGACAAGCTCGAGACCGGCGAGCTGCCTCCGTTCGACATCATCCGCAAGCTCTTCGCCACGTTCGGCCTGGACGAGATGGCCCGTGACGCGCTGACGAAGTCCCTCGAGCGGGAGCGCAGCGGTGACTCCGCGTCCGACGCGAAGGGGGAGAAGTCCGGCGGCCTCGGCGGTGCAGGCAGCATGGGCGTCATCATGAATGCCGAACTGGCGGGCGTGAGCCTCGGGCTCGTCGCGTCGCTCGGTGTCAGCCTCGGGCTGGCGGCGGGCACCATCCGCAGTCGCGGGACGCTGGCGCAGAAGGAGCGCTGGCTGCCCGGTCTGGTCACGTTCGAGAAGGTCGGCGCCTGGGCCATTACCGAGCCCGACTCCGGCTCGGATGCGTTCGGCGGCATGAAGTCGTACGTGCGCCGCGACGGCGACGACTACATCCTCAACGGGCAGAAGACGTTCATCACCAACGGCCCGTACGCCGACGTCATCATCGGGTACGCGAAGCTCGACGAGGGGGATTCGTCCGTCGACCGTCGCGACCGCAAGGTTCTCGCGTTCGTGCTCGATGCGGGCATGGAAGGCCTCACCCAGGGCGCCCCGTTCAAGAAGATGGGCATGAACTCCTCGCCCACCGGCGAGCTGTTCTTCGACAACGTGCGCCTCACCCGCGACCGGCTGCTCGGCGAGACCGAGGACGGCGGAAAGTCCGACGGAAAGTCCAGCGCCAAGGAGAGCTTCGCGGCCGAGCGCATCGGCATCGCGTCGCTGTCGCTCGGCATCATCAACGAGTGTCACCGGCTCTGCATCGACTACGCCAAGTCCCGCACGCTGTGGGGCAAGGAGATCGCCCAGTTCCAGCTCATCCAGCTCAAGCTCGCCGAGATGGAGATCGCGCGCATCAACGTGCAGAACATGGTGTTCAATGCGATCGAGCGCACCGCGGCGGGGGATCAGGTGAGTCTCGCGGAGGCGTCGGCGATGAAGCTCTACTCCTCGCGCGCGGCCACCGAGGTGGCGATGGAGGCGGTGCAGTTGTTCGGCGGCAACGGCTACATGGCCGAGTACCGGGTGGAGCAGCTCGCGCGCGACGCGAAGTCGCTGATGATCTACGCCGGCAGCAACGAGATCCAGGTGACGCACATCGCGAAGGGACTGCTGGCGATGTAGTACGCCGCGCCCCGGAACCATTATCGTACGTCGTACGTTAGTGGGGTGTCGTCAACGAAAGGACACACCGTGAAGGTCACCGCGAGCGCACTGTCGCTGAACGTCGCAGACCCCGTAGCGTCGGCCGAGTTCGCCAAGTCCCACCTCGGCTTCGAGGAGGAGATGGCGGCCGAAGGCTTCGTGTCACTGAAGCGTGCGGACGTCGGTTTCAATCTGATCTTCCTGAAGACCGGACTGGAGACGTTCAAACCCGCCCGGATCGCGGGTGACGCCGGCCAGGGGTTGCTGGTCGCGCTCGTCGTCGAGGGAATCGACGGCGAATACGAGCGGCTGCAGGCGGAGGGCGTCCCGATCGTGACGCCCATCGAAACCGAGCCGTGGGGCGAACGCTACTTCCAGATGAGCGACCCCAACGGGGTGATCATCCAGCTGGTCGAGTGGACGTAGCGGTCACACCGACGCGAGGAACGGCTCGACGGCCGCGAGCACCTCGGTGCTCGCGGCCACGGCCGTCGAATGGTCGAAACCGGGCAGGATCGTGAGCGACGCACCGGGAATCAGCGCCGCCACCCGCTCAGTGTCGCCGATCCGCTCGGCGTCGTTCGAGCCGACGAACAACAGGGTGGGGACGGCGATTCCACGCAGGACGTCGTCGTCCACCCCCGGCTCCACACCGGACCGCCGCATGTAGGCGGCGAGGGCCTTCGCGTCGTTCGCCGTGAACGCGGCCCGCGTGCCGGCGTCGATCGGCCACGAACGCCGGGCATTCCACCCTTCGAGGAACGCATCCATCCCGTCCCGATCGAGGACGTCGATGCAGCCCGGGAAGAACAATCGGTCGAACGCCCCGGACTGCGGTCGGCTGCTGCCGCCGCCGATGATCAGGCTCTCCAGTCGCTCGGGCGCCCCGACCGCCAACGCCAGCGCCACCCGCCCGCCGAGCGAGTACCCCAGCACGTGTGCGCTGGGAAGCTCCAGGTGGTCGAGGACCGCCAGGATGTCACCGCTGACCAAGTCCATGGCGTACGCGTCCTCGTCGTACGGCTTGTCGCTGCGCCCGTGGCCCCGCAGATCGACCAGGATCAGCCGGTACCGGTCCCGCAGCGCGGCGACGTAACCGAATCCGCGCCAGATCGCGTGGGACAGAGCCGTGCCGTGAAGGAGAACCAGGGGCTCCCCGTCGCCGACGGTCTTGTACGCGATCCGGACGCCGTCGACGGGATTGGTAGCGTGCTGCACCCGCACAGTGTGCATCACTCAGACGTCGCGGCCCTCCGATACCCACTGCAGATCCTCCGAACGCGCACCCTCCACGTGGTCCCGGGCCGAATTCAGCACAGCCAGTTGCGCCGCATCGAGTTCGATACCGAGAGCACCGGCGTTCTCCGTCACCCGTTCCGCACTACGGGTTCCGGGGATGGGCACGACCGGCAGTCCGAACGCGCGGCCCTGCGCGTAGAGCCACGCCAGCGCAACCTGTGCGGGGGTGGCACCCAGTTCGCCTGCGACCGAATTCACCGCGTCGACCACCCTGAGGTTCCGCTGCAGCGCGCCCTCCGCGAACCGGGGAAGAGTCCGTCGGAAGTCGTTGGGCGCCAGAGTGTCGACGTCGGTGACGGTCCCGGTGAGGAACCCCCGGCCGAGCGGCGAGTAGGGGACGAACCCGACACCGAGCGCGGCCGCGGCCGGCACGATTCGCGCCTCGACGTCGCGGCTCCAGACGCTCCATTCCGACTGGATCGCCGTGATGGGATGCACCGTGTGCGCGGCCGCCAGTTCCCCGGCCGTCACCTCCGACAGCCCGAGATGCCGCACCTTGCCCGCCGTCACCAGTTCGGCCATTGCCGCGACGGTGTCCTCGATCGGAACCGACGGGTCGGGGCGGTGCAGGTAGTACAGGTCGATGGTGTCGATACCGAGCCGGCGCAGGCTCGCGTCCACCGCCTCGTGGACGTAGGCGCGGTCGCCGCGCGTCGAGGCGCCACCCTCACTCCGCTTCCTCGGATCCCCCAGAATCCCGAACTTGGTTGCCAGCGTGACTTCCCCCCGCCGGTCCTTCAGCAACTGCGCGATCAACCGCTCGTTGTCGCCCGCCCCGTACACGTCGGCGGTGTCGAGGAAACTCACTCCGAGATCCACCGCGTGATGCAGTGTCGCGAGCGCCTTTTCCGGCTCGATCCCGCCGTAGACGGGTGTGAGAGCCATTCCTCCGAAACCCATGTCGGAGACGGTGAGCGAGTCACCCAGGGTTGTCGTACCGATGGCGGTCATTCTTCTCCTCGTCGTTGTCGGGCACGGTCTTCGTCGGTCCCTGCGATGAGGGCCCGGTAGTGATCCACCTTGGTGTCGAGGGCCGCCAGAGCGTCGTCGAGCCTCGCCTGCTGGGCGAGGATGCGTTCGCGATGCGCGAGCAGCAACGACAACCGCCGCTCGTGGGTCTCGGCGCCCCCGGCCAGCAGCACCGCGAAACGCTGCATGTCACTGGTCGGCATGCCTGTGGTCCGCAGTTTCACCAGCAGTTCGATCAGCCGCACGTCCCGCTCGCTGTAGCGGCGGCGACGGTCCGAACCCCGCGCGATCCGGGGGATCATCCCCTCACGCTCGTACCAGCGCAGGGTGTCCTGCGTGAGGCCCGTGATCGCCGCGACCTCCGAGATGCTCACGAACGCTCCGAGCGACTGCTCCAACTGGGTGGCCATGACTGAACCGTACGACCTGGAGTGCACTCCAACGCAAGAGCCAGGCGACTCCGCACCCTTCCTGCGTCGCAGAGAGGTCGCAGCTGACCGGCTTTCCTTTCGAGTGCTGCGCGGGTTGCCCGTGTCTTTGAACACCGAGGTGACGTGACGGGGATCGTGCGGTCACGAAGTACCGAATTCACGTCCGGTCCCTCGGCGGGCCAGGCGAGTCGTGGGCGTGGTGGGCGTGGTGGGCGTGAGCAACGGGTCGGACGGCTCGAACATGCACGCGTTGATCGCCGCCACCTGTCTCGGCTACGGAATCTTCCGCGACACCAACGCCAGGGACCCGGGCATCACGGTCGACGAACTCGACGAACTCGACGAACTCGACGAACTCGACGAACGCGCCGGAGCTGTGTCCGGCCAGATCCTCGACGGACTGCAGAACGCTGACACCCCGGCACACGCCTACCGGTCCGGCGAATGATGTCGAGTGATCGGGCAAGTCACCTGTTTCCCTCACACTCCGGGACGATGCTCTCGCGTGTAGTCCCACGGTCGCAGCTGTTCGACGGCCTTGCCGACCCGGAAGACGGTGGCGTCGTCGTAGGTGTGCCCGACGATCTGCACCCCGGTGGGAACACCGGACGACGCGTGACCGCTGGGGACGGCCAGGACCGGACACCGGTTGTTGATGTTGAACGGGAGGGTGAGTAACGCCTCCGCGGCGTGATCGAGCCGCTGACCGGCGACGACGATCCCGTCGAGCATGTCGTCCTCCGCAGGATAGGCCGATACACCGGAGGTGGGGCACAGCAGGGCATCGAACCCGGACATCGCCTCGGCGAGCTGTCGGTGCATCCGGGTCTCGATCCGCAACCCGTCGACGAAGGTGACCCCCGTGCGGGCGCTCGCGGCTCGGGTCGCGAAGGCGCGGGTGTAGGGGGCGAGAAGGTCCTCGTGTCCGGCGGCGATCTGCGCAACGATCGCACCCATGATAGTGCCGAAATGGGTTGTCACTGCCAGTCGGATTTCCTCGGCGGTCCAGGGCAGCTCGATTTCCTCGACGATCGCGCCGGCGTTCTCGAGCGCACGTGCCACCGCGCGGGTGTTGGCCTCGATCTCCGGTTCCACCACGAAGCAGCCCAGCCGGATGCTCAATGCCAAGCGCATGCCCTCGACCGAGGGGTACTCGGTGGGCAACGTTATCGCAGGACGTAGTGACGTGTGGTCACGGACGTCCGGCCCGATGAGCGTGTTCGCCAACAGGATCGTGTCGTCGACGGTACGTGCCATGGGACCGTCGCCTCGATAGAAGTCCATGCTCATCGGGGGCACCCCGGGGATACGTCCGTACGGGGCTTTGTATCCGACGGTCCCGGTGAACGCTGCCGGAGCCCGGGTCGAGCCGCCGATGTCCGACGCGGTCGCCAGAGGGGTAGTTCCGGCGGCCAGCGCAGCGGCGGAGCCGCCGGAGGATCCGCCTGGGCTGTAGGCGAGGTTCCAGGGGTTGCGGGTCACGCCCCACATCGGGGTGTGGGTGAACCCTGCGACGCTGAATTCGGGGGTGGTGGTGCGGGCGTGGATGATGCCGCCGGCGGCGTGGATTCGTTCGATCACCGGCGCGCTCTCGGTCGCGACAACATCCTTGTTCACCAGCGAGCCCTCGGTGAGGGATCGTCCGGCGATGGCGTGCTTCTCCTTGGCCGCCACCGGAATGCCCTCCAGCGCACGCGGCGCCGGGCCGCGTCCGAGATAGCGCTGCTCGGCTTCCTTGGCTTGTACGAGTGCCTCGTCGAAGAGTTGCTCACAGAACGCGTTCACCTGGGGTTCGACCTGCTCGGCACGGTCGACGAGGGCGTGCATCAGCTCGACCGGGGACAGTTCGCGCGTCTCGAACAGTGTGCGCGCTGCGGTGGCGCTGAGGTACGGGAGATCGGTGGTCATGGTTTCTCGCCTTTCCTGAAAGGAGGGGTTGTCGAAGCTGTGTGGCGCAGCATCAGCGGGACGCAGCGTGCGGTGAACGCTCCGTGGCGAGCACGTGCGTCGCCGCCGCGTGCATGGCTGTGGCCGCGGCAGGCAGCACGGACTCCGGGTCGGGCGCGAACCGTGGTGAGTGGTTCGGTGGGATTCCGGCCGGCAGTTGCCCCGCTGCCAGGGCCGCGAGATCCGCTTCACCGAAGCGCTCGTGTTCGATCCCGCCGATGTGCCAGAACACCGAAGGACACCGCGCCGCGGTCCCGAGTGCGCCGAAGTCCTCGCTGCCGGTCAGCGGATTGGGCAGGCGATGCACGGGCATCCCGGCCTCGGCGATTGTCCGCAGCACGGCCCCGGTCGCCTCCGGCGTGTTGACGGTCAACGGAAAGCTGTTGAACTCCTCGATTTCCGGAGAATTCGGTGCATCGGCAGCGGCCGCCTCCGCTTCGGCCAGTCGCCTGATCGCCGTCAGCATCCGCTCGCGCGACGCCGGTGTGAACGTCCTGAGGCTGAGGAGCAACTCTGCATCGTCGGCGATGATGTTCGCGGCTGTGCCCGCATGCAATGCACCGGTGGTGAGCACCGGCGCCGGCCGAGCGGAGGCCTCACGGGCGGCGAGCGTCTGGAAACGCAGTGCCAGTGAGGCGGCCATCAGCAACGGGTCGACCGCCGTGTGTGGCGTCGACGCGTGCCCACCGCGCCCGAACAGTTTCACTCGGATGCTGTCAGACGCGGCCATCACAGCACCCTCGCGGGAGACGACGACGCCCGCGGGCAACGGCGCTACGTGCTGGCCCAGGCAGATCGCCGGCGTCGGAAACCGTTCGAACAGGCCGTCGTCCAGCATGGCCCGCGCACCCTGCCCCGTCTCCTCTGCGGGCTGGAACACTGCCAGAACCGTGCCGTCGATCGCCGGGGCGCCGGCGAGTTGCGCGCACACCGCCAGGAGCGCAGCGACGTGCACGTCGTGTCCGCATGCATGCATGACCCCGGGCACCGTCGACGCGTAGTCCATGCCCGTGTCTTCCTGCACGGGTAGGGCGTCCATATCTGCGCGCAGGAGAACCACCGGCCCGGGGCCTCCCCGCAGAACACCGACGACGCCGGTGCCACCGACGCGCTCGGTCACCTCCCAGCCGCCGAGGCCGCGCATCTCATGTGCCACGAGATCCGCGGTGCGGTACTCGCACGCTGAAAGCTCGGGGTGCGCATGGAGTTCGGTGTAGACATCCCGCCAATGGGCGCGCTGTGCTACATCAGTCGACAGTGGAGTGTGCATGGGTTTCCTCTCGGTCGGCGGTGCGGTCGAGCCGGACGGCGGCGAGCATGCGCTCGGTGGTTTGGGGTGCGGCGAGAACGGCGAGGATCGCGATGAGCGGGCCGACGGCCAGCGCACCGAAAGCGGTGGTCCAGGACGCGGCGTCGACGATCGCGCCGAAGGCCAAGGGTGCCGCGATGCCGGCGACCATGCCGCCGAACAAGATCATCGACGACGCGGCCCCGGAAACCGAAGCTGGGAGGCTGCGCAGCGGCACCGCGAACGCGGGCATGTAGCACAGTGCACTGATGCCGCTGAGCAGGGTCCCGACGATGACGAACATGGTTACCGAGTTCGTGTGGGGCAGGACGATCACGAGTGCGGCACTGACGATCATCGCGGGGACGATGATGCGGCGGGGTCTTCCTTCCCACCGGTCCGACAAACGGCCGCCGACGATCACGGCGACGGCGGCCACGAGGGTGGGGGCGATCGAGAGCAGGCCCGCGGTGCCGATCGAAACGCCCCGCTCCTCGTTGAGATACGAGACGGTCCAGGAGCCGATGCCCCACACGATCACGTCGTATCCGAAGAACACCAGCGCGAAACACCACATCGCGGGCGCTCGGAGCACGATCCCCACGCCAATCGAACTGCTGCTTCGGTGTGCCGTGGCAGCGTCGAGTGCGGACACGTCCGCGGGCAGTGCCTCGGGCATCCAACGCTTGATCGCGACTACGACCACGACCCCTAGGACGGCGATGACGGCGAACATCGGCCGCCATCCCCACAGCGGCAACAGAATCGACGCGATGATCGCGGCGGCGAACGAGCCGAAGGCGTTCGAACTCAGCATCCACCCGTTGGCTGTCATCCGCTGCTCGGGCACGCTGCGTTCCGACAACAGCTTGATCGCGGCTGCGGGAAAGACGCCTTGCGCGAAGCCGAACAGCAGCCGGATCGCCAGCAGTGCGCCGAACGACCAGGCGATCGCCGTGAGCCCGGTGAACAGGGACCACGCGATGAGACCCGCGAGGGCGATACGCACAGCGCCGAAACGATCGGCGAGCAGCCCCCCCGGGATCTGCGACAGTGCGTAGGCGACGAAGAACGCCGACACGATCAGGCCGCGCTCCCCGTAGTCGAGTGCGAATTCCGCACCGATCCCGGGCAACGCGAGATTGATGACGAGTCGGTCGATGTAGTCGACCGCCCACGCCGCGAAGAGCAGTAGCACGGTGATGCGAGTGGAACGCAGCACGATAAATCTCCTCACAAGACGAGCTCGATGGGTGGGATGACTCACAATGGACGGTGTGGCACTCGAAACCCCTCTCGCGCAGCATTCCGGCGCAGAACACCCCTTCTTGCTGGATTCCGGCGGCGCATCGTTCAGTGAGTTCGACCTGGCACTGCTCAACGCGCTCCAGATCAGCCCGCGCGGGTCCTGGTCCCAGATCGGCACCGCCCTCGGTGTGGACGCCACCACCGCCTCACGGCGCTGGCGCCAACTATCCGACGACGGACGTGCGTGGATCACCGCCTACCCGGTCGGCCAACGCCACACGAACGCGTACGTGACGCTCGCGTGCACTCCCGAGGCCGTTCACCGCGTCGGTTCCACACTGTGCGGGCTGAACTGCGCTTATCAGGTCGAACGCACCGACGGCACTGCGCAATACTTCGCCGCCGTCGCCACCGCCGGCCCCCAGGCCCTGGACGATCTGATTCACGACCATCTGAGCCGGATACCTGGCGTGGACTCGATTCGGGCAGAGCTGTGCCTGCACGTCTACCACGAAGGCAGCGGATGGCAGCCGCGGACGCTGGACAGTTCCCAACGCGCCCAGCTCACGACGCCATCCAGTGATCCGTCCCCGGTACCGTTCAAGCCGTCCGACCGTCCGTTGCTGGACGCATTGAGCGCCGACGGCCGGTGCAGCTATGCAGAATTGGCGGACCGGTGCAGGGTCAGCGAGACGACCGTCAGGCGCAGGCTCGGCAAGCTCACGCGATCAGGTCAACTGGCCTTCCGATGTGACATGACCCAGCAGGCAGCAGGCTGGCCGCTCAATGCGATATTCGACGTCGATGCGGGTGCCGATCTCGACCGTGTGGGACGTGCTGTGTCCACCTGGCCCGAAATCAGGCTGTGCGCCGCGACCAGCGGACGATACAACCTGATCGTGTACCTGTGGCTGCGCTCGGCGCAGGACTGTCGCCGCATCGAGGAACGGCTCGTCGCTCTGTCGGATCGCGTTCGAATCGACAGTCGTCGTGTGACACTCCGACCGCTCAAACGGATGGGGCGGTTGCTCGGCCCGCACGGCGCCGCAGTCGGCCACGTTCCCCTGGATGTGTGGCGCGGCAGTCTGCCGAGCTCGACATAGACGAACAAGTCGCCCACCGCTCGCACGCGATTTCCCCGCCAGGACTTGCGATTTCCCCGCCAGGACTTGCGGTTGACCAACGGGCCATAGCGCGTCCGTTGCGGTGGCTGCGTCCCGGATGGAAGGTAGTGGCATGTCGATTCCCCTGAACACCACGCGGACGGCGCTCGACCCCGACGAACTGCTGGCCGTGGCGATCGCCGAAGCCGAACTCGGCAAGCGCGAGGGCGGAATACCGATCGGGGCCGCACTCTTCGCCGGCAACGGAACCCTGCTCGGCAGCGGCCGCAACCGACGGGTCCAGCACGGCGACCCGTCCGTGCACGGTGAAACGGACGCATTCCGGGCGGCCGGGCGCCAGCGCGACTACCGCTCGACGACCATGGTGACGACCCTGTCACCCTGCTGGTACTGCAGCGGCCTCGTGCGGCAATTCAACATCGGCGCGATCATCGTGGGGGAGAGCGTCACGTTCACCGGCGGCCACGAATGGCTGCGCGCGAACGGCGTGGACGTGACCGTCCTGCGCGACCAGCACTGCATCGACCTCATGGCCGAATTCATCGAGAACCAACCCGAACTCTGGAACGAGGACATCGGAGTAGCCGAATGATCGGCGCCTCCGGCGCTCGTGCGCCTTTCTGGTAGCCGGGACTACCCGAATGGCGCACAGGCGCGAAGCGCCTCGTCGGTCAGTTCCAGCCACCGGGTGACGCCGATGTCGTGGAGGAACTGCCGGTCGTGGCTGACCACGATGAGGGCGCCCCGATAGCTGCGGAGCGCCTGCGTCAGGTGCGCGAGGCTCGGCAGGTCGAGGTTGTTGGTCGGCTCGTCCATCAGCAGCAGACGGGGGGCGGGTTCGGCGAGCAGGATCGTCGCGAGCGCCGCCCGCAACCGCTCCCCACCCGACAGTGCGGACGCGAGCACGTCGGAGTCGTTGCCCCGGAACAGGAACCGGGCCAGCTGGGCGCGGATCTGTTCCGGCGACGCGTGCGGCGCCGCCGCGGCCACGTTCTCGGCCACCGTCAGCGACTCGTCGAACACGTCGAGCCGCTGCGGCAGCGCCTTGAACGGCACCCGCGGTCCCGCGGCCACGACGGCATCGAGCAGGGTCGTCTTCCCGACCCCGTTGCGTCCGACGAGGGCGATCCGCTCGGGACCGACGACGTCCAGCGACACCCGCTGCCCGGAGGCGAGGCCGACGTCGCGGACGGCGACCACCTCCTGACCCGAGTGCACCTCTGTCGCCGGGAGGTCGATCCGCACCTCGCGGTCGTCCCGCAGGGCACTCTCCGCCTGCGTCAACGATTCCCGGGCTTCGTCAACCTTCGCGATGTGGTTGTTCCGCAACTTTCCCGCGGATTCCTGCGCCTGCCGCTTCCGCAACCCCATCACGATCTTCGGTTCGCGCTTGTTCTCGAACATCTTCTGCCCGTATCGCTTACGACGGTCGATCTTGACGCGGGCCTCGACGAGTTCCCGCTTCTGCTTCTGCACGTCGCTGCGGGCGTCACGCACCGCGGCCCGCGCGGCCTCCTGCTCCGCCTCGACGATCTCCTGATAGGTGCTGAAGTTTCCGCCGAACATGCGGATCTCGCCTGCCCGCAGTTCCGCGGTGGAATCCATCAGATCGAGCAGGTCGCGGTCGTGGCTGACCACCAGCAGGGTTCCCGAGAACTGTCGCACCACGTCGTAGAGCCTGCCGCGGGAGTCGCTGTCGAGGTTGTTGGTCGGTTCGTCGAGCAGCAGAACCTCAGGCTCCCTCAGAAGTTCCGCGGTGAGACCGAGCAACACGGTCTCACCGCCCGACAGGGTGCCGACGGTGCGGTCGAGGTCCGACGTGCTTCCCAGCACCCGGTCGAGGCCGAGCCGGTGCAGCGTCGACACCGCGCGTTCCTCGATGTCCCAGCGGCCCTGCGCCGCATCGAAGTCGTCGGGCGTGCCCTCACCGGACTCGATGCGGTGCAACGACGCCCGAAGGTCGGCGATGCCCAGGATCCGGTCGACCCGCACGCTGGGGTCGAGCGTGATGTCCTGCGGCAGGTACGCCACCTCGCCGTGCGCCGTCACCGACCCGCGGTCGGGGTGCAGGCGCCCGGCGATCAGCCGGAGGAGGGTGGATTTGCCGGCGCCGTTGAGGCCGACCACGCCGGTGCGTCCGGGACCGAAGACGGCATCGAGTCCCTCGAAGACGGGTTCGCCGTCGGGCCAGGTGAACGTGAGGTCGGACAGGGACAGATACGACTGGGCCATGGGGTACTCCCGAGGTGTGTGCGGATGACGACTCGCGTGACTACCTCGTCAGGAGCAATGGACCGTTCCCCTCTGTCTGACGCGCCCGGTGCGCATCGATGACGTTCACGATAGGACGCCACCGATGCCCGTGCAATCGAATTAAATCTGGGGACCGTCGGACCGGAGTTCGTCCACCTTGGCCATGGCTTCGCGAAGCTCGGCGAGCCATTGTTCGCTGTGCTGACCGGCGAGGCGGACCGTCCACATCAGGGCGTCCGACCGCGACCTCGCCACCCCGGCGTCGACGAGTGTGTCGAGAACCTTGCGTTCGGGTTGGCGGAGCCGCGTCATCACCGGAACGGCGAGGTGTGTGAACAGCGTCTGGTGGCCGTCGAGGCTGACGCCCCACGCGACCTTGCGCCCGTATCTCATCTCGGCCTCGTCGGCGATGCGCATCCGATCGCCGCGCGTCGTTTCCCGGAATCGCGAGATACGTCCGTCGATCGCCGCGTCGGAACCGGAGTCGGCGGACTCGACGGGCGGCAATTCGCCGACCACGACGATCTCCTCGCGGTCGACCTCTACAGACGCGGGACCGGTGAACCAGTCGTCGGGAAGGCGGCCTGCGAACCAGTCGGTTGCATCGCTCGTGTCGGGGACGTCCGCCTGTTGCCATCCACCGGGCCGGCCGAAGCGGCGACCACCCGGACCGTGTGCGTTCTTCATGGCGTCCTCCTGGGTGCCGGGTGCCCCGATCACTGTGATGAAGCACTAATTACATGATTACACCCATTATTCGAAGCGCGCCACGACGTCAGGCATGATCGAGTCCGTGCGCACCTCAACCGTTCGTCACAGCCCCATCCGTCCCACCCCCACCCGCAAGGCAGTGGCCGGAATCGCCGTTCTCGCCACAGTGCTCTCCGCCTGCGGACTGTTCGGCCCCGATCAACCCGACACCGTGTCGCAGCAATTCGCCGACGCGCTGAACAGCGACGACGTGCAGGCCGCCGCCGACCTCACCACCGATCCGGCCGCGGCCGCCGCCGCGATCACGGCTATGTACGACGGCCTCGGAAACAAGGACGGGACGTTCACTCGCACGGAGGCGCAGGAGTCCGGCGACAACGGCGGCACGTTCACGATGGACGTCGCGTGGCCGTTCGCCCCGGGGCAGGAATGGAAGTACAGCACCACCGGCAACGCCACCAAGGAAGGCGACGACTGGAAGATCGCCTGGGACCCCGCCGTCCTCGCGCCCGGTCTCACCGACGACACCACCGTCCGATACACCACCACGACCGGGACGCCGCCGAAGGTCCTCGCCGCGGGCGGCGCACCGATCCTCGAGCAACAGGTGGTCACGCTCGTCAATGTGGAACCGGGCGCCGACACCGCGGCGGTGGCCGGGCTGCTGTCGCCCATCGCCCCCACGATCACCGCGGCCTCGCTCCAGCAGGATCTGGCCGGCGCCCAGGGCAAGCCGGTCACCGCCATCGCGTTGCGAGCCGAGGACCTGGCGCCGATCGAACCGCAACTGCAGCAACTGGCGGGTGTCACGCTGGCCCCGCAGACCAGGCTGCTGAGCACCGACAAGGCGCTGGCCTCGCCCACCCTGGCCGGCCTCGGTGACCTGTGGCAGGAGGGGCAGGACGCCTCGGCCGGCTGGGCGGTGCAGGTCGTCGGACAGGACGGCGCGGCGAAGACCGTCGCCGGGGAGGCGGGCCCCGACGCGCCCGACATCGCGACGACCCTCGACCTCCCGATGCAGATGGCCGCCGAGCGCGCGCTCGCCGACGTGCCGCAGCAGGCCGCGATCGTCGCCCTGCGACCCTCCACCGGGGAGGTGCTCGCGGTGGCGCAGAACGCCCCGGCCGACGCGCTCGGCCCCATCGCCCTCACCGGCCTCTACCCGCCTGGGTCGACGTTCAAGACGGTGACCACATCGGCGGCGCTGCAGGCCGGCGCCGTCACCCCGGACACGGTCCTGCCCTGCCCCGGCACCGAGAACATCGAGGGCAGGCAGATCCCCAACGACGACGAGTTCGACCTCGGCGCCGTCCCGTTGCACACCGCGTTCGCCCGCTCGTGCAACACCACGATGGGACGGCTGGCGGTCGGGTTGCCGCCCGACGCCCTGCAGAAGGCCGCGCAGCAGTTCGGGCTCGGCGTCGACTACGTGACGCCCGGCCTGACGACGGTGACCGGCAACGTGCCGATCGCCGACAGTCCGGCGGCCCGCGTCGAGTCCGGGATCGGGCAGGGGCAGGTGACCGCGACGCCGTTCGGGATGGCCATGGTGGCCGCCTCGATCGCGAACGGTTCGACGCCGTCGCCTATGATCGTGCAGGGCAAGCCGGGAACCGCCGACAAGACGGCGCCCGCCGTGCCCGCGAACATCACCTCGGACCTCCGGACGATGATGCGTGAAACTGTGACGGGTGGTACCGCTACTGCGCTGCAGGACATTCCGGGACTGCTCGGCAAAACGGGCACGGCCGAGTCCGGAAGTGGGCCCGCTCACGGCTGGTTCGTCGGAATCAAGGACGACCTAGCATTTGCCGTCTTTATAGCAACAGGTGACAGTTCGGCCCCTGCTGTGCAGGCTGCGGGGCGTTTTCTTCGATAAACCCGTTCGCGCGTTGCTGTTCGGGGATAAGTTGTGGCTCAACCGTAACTCCTTCGTAGGCAAATGGTGCTTGTTACGCATGTGACTGAAAGCAAGATGGTGGACATGGGGAATGGACGATCGCTTGGCCGCCGGAACAAATATGTGATCGCCCTGACGTCGGCTGTCGTCTTGGCAGTGATTCTGGCGTCGTGCGTGCTCTCGAAAGAGGAGGAAACCGCTCAGTCGGTCGTAGACAACTTCGTCAACGCACTGAACGAGGGCGACGCCGCTGCCGCCGCAGCGCAGACCTCCTATCCCAACGCCGCGGAGACGGCGATTCAACAGATGTTCGACGGATTGAAGCCCCAGGACGCCAAGTTCGACGTGACCCAGTTCATGGATCTCGGCTCGGACTCCGGCTTCTTCACCGTCGGTGCCGCTTGGCATTTCGGTGAAGGCAAGGACTGGAGCTACCAGGTTCAGGGCGGCGTGCGGAACCTGTCCGTCGGCTGGCGCATCTCCTGGGATCCGTCGATCCTCGCGCCCGACCTGGGCAACGGGCGTACCGTCCGCTACGACCGGACCGACGCCGCTCCGCCGCGGATCTTCGACGCCTTCGGCGGGCTGCTCATGAACGAGCAGACCATCAACTCGATCACCCTCGACCCCGCCACCATGCCCGATCCCGTCGCCACCACCCGGCGTCTCGCAGAGGTCCTCGAGCCGGTTGCTCCCCTCGTGACGGCCGACACGATGATGGCGGACATGGCAGCGAAGCCCGGCGAGCAGGTCACCGCCGTCCTGCTGCGCGACCAGGACTACCAGTTCCTCGAGCAGGATCTCGCGATCCCCGGTGTCGTCACCATCAAGACGCCGAAGCTCATCACGTCGGATCGCCGCATCACGACGCCGCTGCTGGATCCGCTCCGGAAGGTGTGGCAGGCCAACCGGGACGCCACGGCCGGATGGGCCGTCCACCTCGTGGACCCTGACGGCACGCTCATTCCCCAGGCCGGGTTCCAGGGCCCGCCCGGACCGGACATCGCCGCAACCCTCGACTCCCACCTGCAGCTGGCGGCCGAGGAAGCCGTGGTCAGCGTCGGCACCCCCGCGACGATCGTCGCGATCCAGCCGTCCACCGGCGCCGTGCTCGCCGCAGCGCAGAACAACCAGGCAATGGAGCAGGGGCCCATCGCGTTCCAGGGCCTCTATCCCGCCGGATCGAACCTCGACCTGGTGAAGAAGGCCGCCGGACTGCAGAAGGGTGTCGACCCGTCCTCGCTGTCGATCGAAGACATCGAGAAGGCGGGCAACCAACTCGGGCTCGGCATGAACTACAAGATCCCCGGACTCGACCAGCAGACCGCCGTCTTCACGGCCGACCAGTCGGGCATGAACCAGGTCATGAACCGCAAGGACAGCGACCTGCCCGCCGTGACACCGTTCGGGATGGCCATGCTGGCCGCGTCGATCGCGCGGGGCAGTGCGCCGGCGCCGATGATCGTCCAGGGGCAACCGGGCACCACCGACGTGGCCGCTCAGCCGCTCCCTGCGAACGTCAACGACCAACTCCGGGGAATGATGCGCGACAACGTGGTGCGCGGCGGAGCGTCGTTCCTGAACGGCTACCCGGACCTCATGGGCATGAACGGTGCGAGCGGCGACGACCGCTGGTTTTACGGTTCACGCGGCGACCTCGCCTTCGCGGTCTTCGTCGCCGACGCCGACGGTGGTGACCGGGCCGTGAAGATGACCGACATGCTGTTCCGTGAGATGGCGAAGCCGGCGAACTGAGGACACGACGATGGCGAAGCCGGCGAACTGACGGGACTGCCTCCGCGCTGAGGGAGTAAGTACGCAAGGGTAAGTTTCTACCTTGTGTCCCTGCTTGATATCGGTCTTCTCGTCGTAGCGGGGTTCTTCGCCGGACTGGTCGGCTTCGTTACCGGCCTGGCGTCCATCGTGTCGTATCCGGCACTGCTCGCGGTCGGTCTGCCGCCCGTCACCGCCAACGTCACCAACACGGTCGCGATGGTCGCGGTCGGCGTCGGCGCCCTGTCCAACTCGACGCGGGAGGTCGCCGACACCGGTCCCCGGCTGTGGCGCTGGGCGCTGTACTCGGCCGCGGGCGGCCTGGTCGGGGCGGGAATCCTGCTGGTGGCCCCGGCCGGATCGTTCGAGGCGATCGTCCCGTTGATGGTGGCGTTCGCCGCGCTCGCGCTGCTGCTGCAACCGCGACTCCGCGCGCTGGCGGGCGGGCGGGACATGCCCCGCACCTACTCCGTGTCGCTGTTCGTCGTCGCCATCTACGGCGGATACTTCGGCGCGGGAGCGGGCGTGATCTTCCTCGCGATCGCGTTGATCCTCACCTCCGAGAAGATCTGGCGCGCGACCATCCTGAAGAGCTTCCTCCTGGGCGTCGCCAACCTGGTGGCGGCGATCGGGTTCGCCCTCTTCGGCCCCGTCCATTGGGGCGCCGCCGCCGCGATGGCGGTCGGCGCCCTGGCCGGTGGCTGGTGCGGCCCGCCCGTCGTCAAGCGGATCCCGCCGTCCGTCCTGCGTGTGGTGATCTCGATCGCCGGTTTCGGGCTGGCCGTGTGGTTGTGGACCCGCTGAGTCCGCCCTCGGACCGGCGTCAGTGCAGATGTGACGCTCGGCGTCAGTGCAGATGTGACGCTCGGCGTCAGTGCACGCCCTTCATCAGGCGCCGGATCCACGGCGACCCGATAGCGAGGAGCACGCCGACGACGATCGACCCCAGCCCGACCGCGGTGAAGTACGGGATCTCGTTGTTCTCGTCGTAGTAGCCGGCGAGTGTGCCCGCCATGGCGGTGCCCAGGGCGACGGACAGGAAGAACAACGCCACCATCTGGGTGTGGAACGCCTCCGGCGCCAGCTTGGTCGACAACGACAGACCGACCGGCGACAGCAGCAGTTCCGCGAACGTGAACAGCAGCAGGATGCCGGCCAGACCCAGCAGCGGTGCGCTGTTGGCGCCGCCGCCCGACATCGGGATGAACGCCAGGAACGCGATGCCCATGATGACGGTGCCCGCCGCGAACTTGATCGGCGACGACGGCTGACGGGGGCCGAGCTTGGTCCACGCGGCCGCGAAGACACCCGCGAAGATGATGATGAACACCGGATTGATCGACTGCACCCAGGACGGCGGGAAGTCCCAGCCGAACAGGTTGCGGTCGAGGCGCTTGTCCGAATACACGGCGACGGTGGTGAACTGCTGCTGGAACAGCGACCAGAACACCGCGCTCGCGATGAACATCGGGATGAACGCGTAGACGCGACTGCGTTCGATGGCCGTGATGCGCCGGCTCGACAACATGATCGCGAAGTAGCCGATCGCGGCGACGATGGTGAGGCCGACCACGATGTCCGACATGTTGGCTGCGGTGATCACCCCGGTGAGGGACAGGGCCGCGATCACCACGACCGCCGCGGCCGCGATCGCTATCCACTTGGGACGCTGGCTGCGGGGGAGCGGGTTGGGCGGTTCGGCGCCGATACCGCGCAGGCGCTTGCGTCCGATCGTGTACTGGATGAGTCCGAGCGCCATGCCGATCGCGGCGAGCGCGAACCCCGCGTGGAAGCCGATGGAATCCTGGGCCCATCCGGTGAGGAGCGGTCCGACGAGCGCGCCGAGGTTGATGCCCATGTAGAAGATGGAGAATCCGGCGTCGCGGCGCTCGTCGTCCGCGTCGTAGAGGTCGCCGACGAGGGAGGTGGCGTTGGCCTTGAGCCCGCCACTGCCGAACGCGACACACACGAGGCCGATCCCGACTCCCCAGAGGCCGGGGAACACGGCCAGCGCGATGTGGCCGAGCATGACGAGGATGGCGCTGTAGAACAGGGTGCGTTCGGAGCCGAGGAGCCGGTCGGCGATCCAGGCGCCCAGGATGGTGGAGAGGTACACCGTGCCGCCGTAGGCTCCGACGATGCTGGTGGCGGACGATTCGGCGATTCCGAGGCCACCCTCGGCCGCCGAATAGTAGAGGTAGTAGATCAGGATGCCCTGCATCCCGTAGAAGGAGAATCTCTCCCACATCTCGACGCCGAACAGGTTCGCGAGGGCGAACGGCTGGCCGAAGAAGCCGCGGTCGGACCTCTTCTCGTCCCGGGCCGGATCGATGGTGTCACTCATGGGGAAACTGTCTCACCTCGAGCGGCAGTTCGTGTGCCGTCGGGGCGGATTCGCCGTGATCAGGTGGTCGCGCGGGCCTTCGTGACGATCTTCGCGACGGCACGCCAGCCGAGGAGGAACACGGCGAGGACGGTGCCCGCCACGATGACGAAGCTCAGCGCCGTTCCCTGGCCGCTGACGACGCGCAACAGCATCCCCACCACCAGCGTCGACAGCCACACGACGATGCCTGTCGGGACGATGAGGAACGCGTCGAACTTGTCGCGGTAGAGGGCGACGGTGGCGAGCCACCCGCCGGCCAGACCGGTCAGAAACGGCCACGCCGTGGTGGCCAGACCCGTCAGGGCGTTGGCTTCGTCGTGGCTGCGGCGGCCGATCGCGCAGAACACGATCACGAGGACGACGTCGATGGCGAGCGCGGGGAGGAACTTCTTCACACCGTCAGCCTAGAGGTGGCGCTGTCTCGTCAGGTTTTGGACTCGTGCGAACAGTGGACCGAGAAGAAAATTGTACTGAGTCCAAGTTCGGGCTAGGGTCGATTCATGGCGCTGCGTGAGTCGAAGAAGCACGAAACCTGGCGCACCCTGCACGCCTGCGCGCTCGAACTGGTGGACACGCGCGGCTACGACGACGTCAGCGTCGAAGAGATCGCGGCGGCGGCCCGGGTGTCCAAGAGCACCCTGTTCAATTACTTCGACTCCAAGGAAGCGCTGATCTTCGACCCCGGGCCGGGAGATCGTGAACGGTGGCAGAAGCTGGCGGACGAGCGTCCGGACGGCGAACCGTTGTGGGTCTCGGTCCGCGAGATCATCCGCGCACGCATCGCCCACAACGCCGCCACCCTCGTGGTGCAACGTCGGATCCTGGGCGCGGCACCCCAACTCGCGCAGTCGACGAGGGCGGCCGGCGAGCGGTTCCAGCAGTTCGTCCAGGACTGGGTCGACGCTCGGGCTCAGTCCGACCGGATCGACCCGCTCTGCAGTGCCCTTCTCGTCAACACGGCGTTCGCCGTGTTGCGGACCGCCTATCTGCAGTGGCAGCCCGGCGACGACGCGGAGCGGTTCCTCGAGTTGCTGGATTCGGCATTCGCCGAGATCGAGGCCGGCGTCCTCGACCTTCCCCGATCACGAACCGGAACCGCGTGCGATGACCGTCGCTGACGTGAGGCGCGGGTGGTCGGTACCCAGAACCGCATTGGCGATCGCCGCCGTGGCCGCACTGATGGTCGAGGTTCTGGTGCTGAGTCCGTACATCGCGCGAGCGTCGGGCGCGTTGCTGCACCCACGGTGGCGGTGGCTGGTGCTGGCGGTGTTCGCCGAGATCGCGTCGATGACGACGTTCGCCCGACTGCAGCGGCAACTGCTCGCGGCCGGCGGTCTCCGAGTGGCGCTCCATCGGTCGATCGCATTGACTTTCGCGTCCAACGCGCTGTCCGTCACCCTCCCCGCCGGGCACCTCGTGTCCGCGGGATTCACGTTTCGCAGGTTGCGCACGTGGGGCGCCAGCACGCCGCTGGTCGCCTGGACGATGCTCGCGTCGGGGATCATCAGCTCCGTGGCGCTCGGCGCCCTCGGGATTCTCGGGGCGACGGTCGGCGTTCGGGCGCATGCCGATCCGATCACCGTCGTCGGTGAGATCGCCGGTGTCCTCGGACTCGCCCTCGGGCTCCGGGAGCTGATTCGCCGACCCGAACTGCTCGTGCGCGCCGGCGAACGGGTTCTCGGCTGGGCCAACGCGTTCCTGCGGCGTCCCGCGGCGTCGGGTGCCGAGCGCGTCCGCACCCTCGTCGAGCAACTGGCTCTCGTCCGGCCCCGCCCCAGAGACTGGATTCTCGGGGGCATGTTCGCGGGACTGAACTGGATCGGCGACCTGCTGTGCCTGGTCGCGGCGTGCCGGGCGGTGGGCGTCACCGAAGTCGGGATCGGGCTCGCGATGACGGCCTACGTCGCAGGCATGGCCGCGTCGAGCATTCCGCTGATTCCCGGCGGCATCGGCGTCGTCGACGGCGCCCTGATCGTGGCGTTCGTCGCCGGCGGACTGGGCACGGACGAGGCCACCGCGGCCGTGATGCTGTACCGATTGATCAGTTTCGCGTTGATCGGGGCCATCGGGTGGGGAGTCCTGTTCGCTGCCAGGTATGCCGGCGCCACGAAGAACGCGCGCCCCGCCATCCGGGTGGATGACGGGGCGCGCGCTGCGAGGAAAGGGTCAGGCCTGGAGGCCGGCCTCGATCTCGAGGGTGATGGTGATCTTGTCGCCGACGACGGCGCCGCCGCCTTCGAGGGGCATGTCGATGGTGATGCCGAAGTCCTTGCGGTTGAGGACGGTGGTGGCTTCGAAGCCGGCGACCGGGCCGTTGCCCATGCCGGGGTTGACGCCGCCGAATTCGAGGGCGAGCTCGACGGGGCGGGTGACACCGTGGAGGGTGAATTCGCCCTCGACCACGTAGTCGTCGCCCTTGGCGCGGACGGCGGTGGAGGTGAAGGTGGCGGTGGGGTACTGCTCGGCGTCGAAGAAATCGGCCGACTTGATGTGGGCGTCGCGGTCGGTGTTCTTGGTGTCGATGGACGCGACCTGGATGTCGGCGGTGACGGTGGCGGTGCCGTCCTCGGCGACGGTGATCGCGCCGGTGAAGTCGTTGAACGTGCCGCGGACCTTGCTGACCATCAGGTGGCGGACGGAGAAGCCGACGGTGGAGTGGACCGAGTCGATGGTCCAGGTTCCGGCGGTGAGGTTGGGCAGGGTGGCGGTGGCGGTGGTCATGAAAACTCCTCGGGTCGTCGACAACTAAATTAGTTGAATATTCAAGTTCTTGTAGCTTCAACTATGAACGCCGGGGATTTCTTCCGCAACCGTAGTGTGATGTCGGTCACATGCCCTATGTGAGTGCCGCGGTGTGCCCGGGGACGCATTCTCACTCACGTGGGTGAGGCAGGCACGCGCGGCGGCAAGGACTGTGGCGCCGGCCGCATCGAGCGGTTCGGTGCTGCGGAGCGCCCGGGCGAGGACGAAGGCGCCCTCCAGGCTGGTGATGAAGCCCAGGATCAGACGCCGCGCGTCGGCCTCCTCGAAGCCGCGGTCGCGCAGCAGCGCGCTGCCCGCGTCGATCCAGCTCGTGAACACGTCCGCGGTGGCCACGCGGAGCACCTCGTTGGTGCTCGCGACTTCGAGGGCGACCGTCGCGATGGGGCACGCGTCCGCGTAATCGGTGGCCACCAGCGTCTCGCCCGCCAGCCGGAACCCGACCTCGATCCCCTCGAGGATGTCGGGGTGGGCGTCGAGGATCGCGAACACCAGCCGGGCGTACTCCTCGCCCGACGACCGGATGACTTCTTCCCCGAGCTGCTGCTTTCCGCCCGGGAAGAAGTGGTAGATGGAACCGAACGGGGCCCGCGCCTCGGCGGCGACCTGCTTGAGACCTGTCCCGGTGTAGCCGTTGCGACGGAAGAGTTCGCCGCTCGTGCCGAGAATCCGGGCCTTCGTGTCGTTCATTCCTGCCTCCGACCGTTGCGCTCGGTGCGTACCCCATCGTAACCTGAGATTCAGTAGAACGATCTATCAAATGGAGTGAGTGCCATGAAGCAGATCGAACTCTCCGCAGGCACCGTCGAGTACCGCGACACCGGGGGCGAAGGTCCGGTGCTCGTGTTCATCTCCGGGCTGACGATCGACGGCACCGTCTGGCGGCACGTCGTCGAACGACTCACCCCCGACTACCGCTGCATCCTCCCGACGCTTCCACTCGGCGCGCACCGCATTCCGATGCGCGAGGACGCCGACCTCTCGTTGCGCGGACTCGGACTGCTCATCGGCGAATTCCTCGACCGACTCGACCTCACCGACGTCACGCTCGTGCAGAACGACTGGGGCGGCGCCCAGGTCCTCATCGCCCTCGGCGACACCGGCCGCGTCGCCGCTCTCGTACTCACGCCGTGCGAGGCGTTCGACAACTACCCGCCCGGAATACCCGGTCGCGCGATAGGTGTCGCTGCCGCGATACCCGGCGGATTGGCCCTCGCCATGCGGGCCCTGCGATTCACGGCGATGCGGCGGGCGCCGGCGTCGTGGGGGTGGATGAGCAAGCGCCCCGTGCCGAAACCGGTGATGGACGAGTGGTTCCGGCCCGCGACCACCGACCGTCGGGTGCGGCGGGACCTGCGCAAGTACGCGAGGTCACTGCCACCGAAGGCGACCCTGCTGCACTGGGCGGAATCGAACCGCGCCTTCGACCGGCCGGTCCTCGTGCTCTGGGCGGTCGAGGACAAGGTGATGCCCCGCGACCACGGTCGGCGACTGGCCGAGCTCTACCCGAACGCCGAACTGCAAGAGGTCGACGACAGTTACACGTTGATGCCCGAGGACCGACCGGACGTGGTGGCGGACGCGATCGTGCGGCTCCGCCCCCCGTGAGTACTTATTAACCGCCCGTGGTTAACAAGTACTCACAGGCGCAGTAGCCGCCGTGTACACCGCGCGGATGGCGGACGCCGTCACCGACTGGTGGGAGCCCATTCCCCACACCGTCCGATCGCCGACACGGCATTCCGCCAACGTGATCGCCGTGCTGTCGCTACCCGACCGCTGCGAGTGCTGGGTGAGGGACAGGACGTCGACAGCCACTCCTTTCGAGGTGAGGACGTGGGTCATCGCCTCGACAGGGCCGGTGGCTACCGCCTCACCGGACACTTCGGTGCCGTCGACGTCGAAGACGACGAACAGCCGGTCGCCGTCGGTTCCGTGCTCGACGGACCAGCGGCCGACGCCGCCCCGGTACCCGTACTCGGCGCAGAACAGCGTCCACAGTTCTTCGGCGGTGATCTCGAGTCCCGACGAGTCCGCTGCTGCCTGAACCTTCGCGGCGAAGTCGATCTGGAGCCGGCGCGGCAGCGTGATGCCGTATTCGCTCTGCAGCAGATGCGCGATTCCGCCCTTGCCGGATTGGCTGTTGATGCGGATGACGGCCTGGTAGTCGCGACCGACGTCGGCGGGGTCGATCGGCAGGTAGGGCACCGACCACGGCGCGATTCCCGGGTCCAGTCCCGCGGCCTCCGCGGATGTCCGATGCTCCGCGAACCCCTTCTTGATCGCATCCTGGTGGGTGCCGGAGAACGCCGTGTACACGAGGTCCCCGCCGTACGGATGCCGCTCATGGACGGGAATCCTGTTGCAGTACTCCACGGTTCGACGAACCGCGTCGATGTCCGAGAGGTCGATCATCGGGTCGACGCCCTGCGCGTGCAGATTCAGGGCCAGCGTCACGAGATCGACGTTGCCGGTCCGCTCGCCGTTGCCGAAAAGGCAGCCCTCGACACGCTGGGCTCCCGCCAGCACCGCCAGCTCGGCGCACGCGACGCCGGTGCCGCGGTCGTTGTGCGGGTGCACCGACAGGATGACCGAATCCCTCCGCTCCAGATGGCGGTGCATGTACTCGATCTGGTCGGCATACACGTTGGGCGTCGAGACCTCCACCGTGGCAGGCAGATTGTGGATCACCGGACGTTCGGGGCTCGCATCCCACAGTCGGGTCAGGCTGTTGCAGACGTCGAGCACGAAGTCCGGCTCGGTCAGGTTGAACACCTCGGGTGAGAACTCGAATCGCCGGCCCGGGTGGTCGCCAGCGCCGCGTGCCACCACCTGTGCTGCATCGAAGATCAACCGGTGCAGCGCTTTCCGGTCCTTACCGAGGACGACGGAGCGCCACGTGGGCGCCGTCGCGATGTACATGTGCACCACGACGTTCGGCAGCCCCTCGACCGATTCGTACGTCCGGGCGATCAGATCGTCGCGGGCCGCGGTGAAGACGACGATCGTCACGTCGTCGGGCACGAGGTCCAGGCGGACGAGGTCGCGGACGAAGTCGAAGTCGGTCTGGCTCGCGGACGGGTAGCCGACCTCGATCTCCTTGTAGCCGAGCGAGATCAGCAGTTCGAAGAACCTGCGTTTGCGCTCGGGGTCCATCGGTTCGGCGAGGGACTGGTTGCCGTCGCGCAGATCGACGGGCACCCACAGCGGTGCGGTGGTGGTGCGTCGCGTCGGCCACGTGCGGTCGACATCGGGGACGGGAACGCGGTCCCAGATCGCGCGATAGCGATCGGAGGGCATCGGTGAAGGCAGCTGGTTGTTCCACGTGATGGTCATGACGGTCTTCTCCTCGGAAGGGTGAACGAGACGACCGACGCGGCGAAACCCCGCGGCAGGGTGCCGGCCTTCAGGCCCCGCCGCGGCAGTGGAGGAGAAGTCCACGGAATGCCACGGGGCTAGACTAGGAGAAATTCACTCATCAGACAACCTGAGGAGCTCTTCTTGACCGCGCCGATACGACGCCACCTGTTGACGGACCAGGCCGCCGACCTGCTGCGCTCGCGCATCGAGAGCGGCGAATGGGAGGTCGGCGCGAAGCTCCCGGGCGAGACCACGCTCGCGGCCGAGCTGGGTGTCGGACGGTCGACGGTCCGCGAGGCGGTCCGGATGCTCGCCGGGTTCGGCATGCTCGAGTCGAGGCAGGGTGCCGGGGTGTTCCTCCGCAGGTCGTTGCCTCGTCAGGACTGGGATCGGGTACTGCGCACCGAGGAGATCCTGCACGTCGTCGAGGTACGCAACACCGTCGAGATCGACGCCGCCCGGCTCGCCGCCTCCCGGCGCGACGACCACGATCTCGCGGAGCTCCGCCGGACGCTGGACGCGCGGTCCGCGGCGTCCGGGGCCGGCGCCGCCGAGTTCGTCGACGCCGACATCGCACTGCATCGCGCGGTCGTGGTCGCGGCGCACAATCCGGTGCTGACCGAGCTGTTCGAGACGTTCGTTCCTCGGCTGCGCGACGCGATGCGCGACCTGATGGCGGTGCTGGACCTGACCGCACACAGCGCGCCCGACGCGGACGACCACCGACTGCTGGTGGAGGCGATCGCCGACGGCGACGCCGAGGCGGCGGTCCGGGTCAGCGCCGGGCACCTCGGCGGAATGCTGGTGCGGCTTCGCCGCCTGTGAGTACTTATTAACCGCCCGCGGTTAACAAGTACTCACAGGCCTAGGCATCGGGCTCGGGCTCCGCGCGGCGCTGCGGGTGGTTGGTGGTGGGTGCGGACTGCTCGCGGCGCTCGAATTCGAGGTCCATCTCCAGGTCCTCGTGCTGGTTGTGCCGGAACAGGATGAGGAAGACGACCCAGCCGACGAGTGCGACGAGGATGTAGCTGACGGCGCGGTAGACGAACACGGCGGCGAGGGCCTGCGAGGCGGTGGTTCCTGCGGCCGTCAGGGTGGCGATCAGCGTGCCGTCGACGAATCCCAGTCCGCCGGGGGCGAGCGGAATGCTGCCCACGGCCTTGGCGGCGGCGAACGCGATCAGCAGGCCCGCCAGCGACGGTTCGGCACCCACCGCCCAGCACGCGAAACCGAGGCACGCGACGTCGGCGAGCCGGTGCACGGCCGACCACCCGAACGTGATGACGGTGTCCTTGCGGCTGAGCTCGACCGAGTCGAGCTGGCCCAGGATCTCCTTCCACCGTTCGATGCCGGTGTCGGGAGGGTTCTTGCGGAACTTGTTGTACCGGGTCAGTACCCAGTGGCCGATCGACTCGATCGAGTCGGGATTACGTGAGATGTATCGCAGTCCGTAGAACAGCGCGAACGCGGCGACCAGCGACAGCACCAGCGTGACCGGGCTCACCTTGGTGCCCACCGCGAACGCGCCGGCGGCGCCGAGGAGCGTGAGGCTGCCCGCGGCGATGACCCCCGAGATCGCCAGCTGCCACGACGCCACGATGGGGGTGGCTCCCCACTTGCGGGTCTGCTTGTAGGTGAAGGCGGTCGAGAACACCTGCCCGGCGGGCAGGCTCACGGCCATCGCGGTGCTCGCGTAGATCACCGACACCGACTTCAGCTGGCTGACGACGACACCGCCCGCCTGCAGCAGTCGCTGCTGGACAGCGCCGTATCCGCTGAGGGAGACGGCCTGGGCGGCGATGCACGCGGCGACCCACCCCCAGTGGATTTCGGTGAGTGCTTTCCACGAGTCGCTGAGCGTGGGCCACAGGTAGATGCCCTCGACGGTCAGCAGGGCCAGGAGCCCGGCGCCGAGGAGCCATTTGATCCACCAGTATCGGCTTCGCTGCCGAGGAGGCTCGGCAGTGGGCGGGTCGGATCGAGGCTGGGCCACCTGGCCAGCGTAACCAACGGGTAGCGGATTACTCCGGATAGTCCTCCGGCCAAGCCAGATGGGTGTTGCGGCGACGGCCCCGCAACTGCACCTGTTCACCGAGTTCCCAGTGCGCCTGTTCTTCGTCGTCGGCGAAATACAGCGCACTGGTCGATGCCAGCACTCGGCTGGGGTGGAGCTTGGCGAGTTCGGTGAGCCGCGAGGCCTCGTTGACCGGGTCGCCGATCACCGTGTACTCGAAGCGTTCGGCGGCGCCGATGTTGCCGGCGACGGCGAGGCCTGCGGAGACGCCGATGCCGACGTCGAGGCCGGTGATCTCGTTGAGCGCGAACCGCAGCTCCCGGGCCGCGGCCAGCGCAGCCGTCGGTGCGTCGGGGCGGTCGAGCGGGGCCCCGAAGATCGCGAGCGCTGCGTCACCCATGAACTTGTTGACGAAGCCGTGGTGCCGGTCGATCACGTCGACGACGACGCGGAAGAACTCGTTCAGCAGGTTCACGACCTCCCCGGGGGGACGCTCCGCGGCGGCGCCGGTGGAGCCGACCATGTCGACGAAGAGCACCGCGACGAACCTGGTCTCGCCGCCGAGTTCGGTACCGAACTGCAGTGCCCGCCGCGCGACGTCCTCGCCGACGTGCTGGCCGAACAACTCGCGCAGGAGTCGCCGCTCGTCGGACTCGCGCATCATCCGGTTGAACCCGACCTGCAGTCGCCCGATCTCGCTGCCGTCGAACACCTCTACCCGGACGTCGGTGGCGCCGCGCTGGACGCGTTCGATCGCGCGTCGCAGTTGCTTGATCGGGTCGGAGATCTGGCTGGCCGTCAGCATCGACAGCGCGAACGCCTGCGCGATCGCGATGATCGATAGCAGCATGATCGCCCACGCGAGCGCGTCGGGGGAGAACACGAGGTCGGTGGTGATCTGCGTCACGCACAGCAGGATGATGCCGATGACAGGCATCAGCGTTCCGAGTCCCCACGTCATGGCCATCCGGGTGCCGACACCGGGCGCCATGGTCCGGTCGAACTCGCCCTCGCTGAGCGCGCGGGCGGCTACCGGACGCAGAATCCGCTCGCCGAGCATGTACGTGAAGCCGAACGTCGTGGTCGCGGCCATGCACACGGTGACGATCACCGCGACCGCGAGTTCCGGCATCTCGGTGATCGTGAGCAGCACGAAGATGATGCCGCCGAGGATCCACAGCACCAGGTGCACGATCGCCTGGCGCAGCGGCGCGTGCAGCGCCGACATCTGCTCGCTGCGCGTCGGCGGACCCCCACGCAACTGCCAGCGGACGACGGACCTCAGCATCATCGCGGCGGCGGTGAGACTCACCACGGCGGCGAATGCCAGGTAGCCGCCGAAGATCGCGACGTTACGCACCCGGTCGGCGATGATTTCCTGCGATTCGGGGATCGGCACGCCGTAACGCACGAAGGCGAACACGAGGATGGCGCCGATGAAATTGGCGAGGAGCATCGAAACCATATAGAGCGGCCATCTGCTGCGGACCGTTGCCGCGATCGCTCTATAGGATTTCCGCACGACGTTCAATTTAGCGGTGGGTGTACCGGGTGGCGTAGGACACGTCCCCTTAACGGCGCGCACAGGTCCCTGCGCGCGTGTTTCCCGCGCGAATCGCCCGGCGCTCCCCGAACCTCGATACGCTCCGCAGGTGAACGCGAACGAGCAGCGCTCGGAAACAGCCGCGGTAACACAGGGCGGGGGCCATCCGTCGGCGGCGGTGCACCCGGTGGTGCGGGTGGCGGCCGAATGGACGTGGCGTCTTCTCGTCATCTTCGCGGGTCTGCTGACGCTCGGCTACATCGTGACCAGGCTCGACACCGTCCTCATCCCGGTGGGTCTGGCGCTCCTCGCGTCGGCGCTGCTGGTGCCTCTCGTCGACTGGTTGCAGGGCAAGGGGGTGCCGCGGTCGGCGGCCGTCCTGGTGGTCCTCATCGGTTCGATCGGCATCGTCGCCGGGATCATGACGTTCGTCGTCGAGCAGTTCATCGAAGGACTTCCCGGTCTCACCGAACAATTCGAGGCGTCCGTCACACAGATCCAGGGGTGGCTCACCGACGGACCGTTCCACTTCAGCGAGGACCAGATCCGGCAGGCCGGCGACTCGGTGGTGAAGTCCATCCAGGACAACCGCCAGCAGCTGACCAGTGGCGCCTTGACCACGGCCACGGTCGTCGGCGAGATCTTCACCGGCGCCCTGCTGACACTGTTCACCCTCATCTTCTTCCTGTACGGCGGAACTCAGATCTGGGATTTCGTCACCCGCCTCGTTCCCACCGCGTCACGGCGGCGGGTCCGGTTGGCGGGGAGCCAGGGGTTCGGCTCGCTGGTCGGGTACGTCCGGGCGACAGTGGCGGTGGCTGCGGCGGACGCCATCGGGATCGGCGCGGGACTCGCGATTCTCGGGGTCCCGCTCGCTCTGCCGCTGGCGTCGCTCGTGTTCATCGGTGCGTTCATCCCGATCGTCGGTGCGTTCCTCACCGGGTTCCTCGCGGTGCTCGTGGCGCTGGTCACCAAGGGATTCCTGACCGCGCTGATCGTGCTCGGCATCATCATCGGGGTGATGCAGCTCGAGGCCCACGTCCTGCAACCACTGCTCCTGGGCCGCGCGGTCCGGCTGCACCCGCTCGCGGTGGTGCTGGCCATCACCACCGGCATCGTCCTCGCCGGGATCGTCGGCGGCCTCCTCGCCGTGCCGATCGTCGCGCTGCTGAACACGGCGGTGCGATCGCTGCTGTCCACGGACCCCGACGCCACCTACGATGCGCTCGAGGTCGACGACCCGGCAGTCCCGCTCTACCCGGCCGAGGCCGACGCACCGTCCCACCTCGACGACACTGCGCAGACCCATGACCGACGAGAGTGAGCGACGCACCCGACTGCACTACCGGCCGCGAACCACGACCGAGCTCGACACCCAGCCCGACGCCCCACTGTGGCGGGCCGCGCAGGCGTTCCGCCTCGTCACGCTGGTCTATGCGATCAGCTACCAGTTCGTGTCGGTGCAGTACTACACCCACCAGCGGCTGAGCTGGTTCCTCGTCGCCCTGATGGCGGTGTGGTCCGGCCTCTCCGCGGTCCTGCTCTCCCACGGGAAGGTCCCGCGCTACCAGATCGTGATCGCCGACCAGCTGGTGGTCATCGCGCTGATGGCGTCGACTCGCCTTGTCTCCGATCATGATTGGTACAACAACCATCAGACCCTGCCGACCACCCTGTGGGTCACCAACGCCGTCATCTCCGCCGCCGTCTACGGTGGACCGTGGCTCGGCATGGCGTCGGGGGTGCTGATGGCGACGGTGAGCGCGGTGGTGCGCGACCAGGTCAACCTCGACCTGTGGCGGGACGCGACGGCGCCCGTCCTGGTGTCGGTGGGGCTCGCGCTCGGTCTCGCCACCACCACCGCGAGGCGCGCGCAGGCCCAGTTGGAGCAGGCCGTGCGGTTGGCTGCCGCGACCGAGGAACGGGAACGCCTCGCCCGCGAGGTGCACGACGGCGTCCTGCAGGTGCTCGCGCTCGTCCGTCGCCGCGGCAACGAGATCGGCGGGCCGGCAGCCGAACTCGCCGACCTCGCCGGGGAGCAGGAGGTGGCGCTGCGCATGCTCATCTCCGAACAGGGCGCGGGCGTGGCGTCGGATCTGGGTGGGAGCGCGATAGACCTGCGACTGCTGCTGGGCACCCGGGCCAGCACCACCGTGTCGGTGTCGACCCCCGCGGCACCCGTGACGATCGAGCGACGACGGGCGACGGAACTCGCCGCGGTCGTCGACACGGCGCTGTCCAACGTCGCACTGCACGCCGGTGCGGGTGCCAAGGCGTACGTGCTGCTGGAGGATCTCGGCGACGAGATCATCGTCAGCGTCCGCGACGACGGCAGCGGAATCGCGCCGGGCCGGCTCGCCGAAGCGGAGGCCGAGGGACGCATGGGAGTATCGAAATCCATTCTGGGCCGCGTCGGTGCGCTCGGCGGCACCGCCGAACTCGACACCGAACCCGGTCAGGGCACCGAATGGGAGATCCGCGTGCCGAAGGGAGACGAAACAGATGGGTGACGAGGACACCGGCGAACAGATCACGGTGATGGTCGTCGACGATCATCCGATGTGGCGGGACGCCGTCGCCCGCGACCTCGAGGACGCCGGGTTCGGCGTGGTCGCCACGGCGGACGGCGTCGCCACCGCGGCACGTCGGGCGGCGGCGACGCGTCCCGCGGTCGTGCTCATGGACATGCAACTGCCCGACGGCAACGGCGCCGCGGCCACCGCCGCCGTCCTCGAGGTGTCGCCCGACAGCCGGGTACTGGTGCTGTCGGCGTCGTCCGAGCGCGACGACGTACTCGACGCCGTCAAGGCCGGGGCGTCCGGCTACCTGGTGAAGAGCGCGTCCGTGGAGGAACTGCTCGACGCGGTCCGGGCCACCGCAGCGGGGCAGGCCGTGTTCACTCCGGGGCTTGCCGGACTCGTGCTGGGGGAGTACCGCCGAATGTCGAGCGCGCCCGCCGCCGAGCAGGGGCCCGCGGTCCCGAAGCTCACGGAACGGGAGACCGAGGTCCTGCGGTTCGTCGCGAAAGGGCTGAGCGCCAAGCAGATCGCGACCAAGCTGTCGCTGAGTCACCGCACCGTCGAGAACCACGTCCAGGCCACCCTCCGCAAGCTGCAGCTGGCCAACCGCGTCGAGCTGACCCGGTACGCCATCGAGCAGGGCCTCGAGTAGCCGTGAGTACTTGTTAACCGCGGGCGGTTACTAAGTACTCACGGGCGCCGGAGGCGCACGAACATTAGCCTTGTCGGTATGGAGGCACGGGACCTACGCGTATCGGATGCGGAGCGGGAACACGTCGGCGAATTGTTGCAGCGGGCGGTGGGCCAGGGGATGCTCTCGCTCGGCGAGTTCACCGAACGGATGGACACGGCTCTCGCCGCGAAGACACGGGCGGAGCTGAACGTCGTCCTGGTGGATCTGCCGGGAATCCAGCTGATCTCCGAGTTCACGCCGCCGCCGTACCCCGATCAGCCGTACGTGTCACGCCCGGCGCCCCCGGTTCCGCCGGTCGCACACCGGTCGCCGCCGCCGCCGCCGGGGGACGTCATCCGCGGTCGCATGTCGTCGGTGAGCCGGACCGGCTCCTGGAACGTGCCCCCGGCCCTCGAGGTGAACACCCGGCTGTCGACGGTGACGCTCGACTTCACGCGGGCCGTCATGTCCACACAGGTGGTGCATGTGACGATCGACGACTACGCGAGCACGATCTCGCTGGTCGTGCCGGAAGAGGCGACCGTCGACCTCAACGGTGTGGAAACGGTCGGCGGTTCCGCGAACAACAAGGTGCGCACCGGACCACCGATCGGTCCGCTGCACGTCGTGGTCCGGGGCAAGGTCCGGTTCGGGAACGTGACCGCGAAGCACCCGTTCGGCACCTCGATCCGCCGAATGTTCGGGTAGCACGACCCAGACCGCTCGAGTAGGGCTACTCATGTGTGGGCGCCGTCGCCGCCGGACGATGGATCCATGTCCACACCTGGTACTCCTTCCGTCGATCCACGGCTGGTCGCGCAGCTCTCCGGCGAGTTCTCGGCGCTCGGGCAGCAGATGCGGCACGTGGGTGAGAACCTCGCCGTCCTGCAGGCGCAACTCGCGGCCGGCCCGCGGCCCGCACCACAGCCGGCGCCGCAGCCGATGTACCGACCCCCGGTGCCGCAGGC
>NZ_BCWY01000028.1 GCF_001894825.1 Rhodococcus jostii NBRC 16295
GACGTGACCGCGCCGCCGCCGGGGCTGCAGGCCGAACGCACGGTGCTGGCGTGGCGTCGCACGCTACCGGCGGTCTGCCTGTGCCTCGCCGCAGTCGTGCGCGCCGCGCTCGTGCACCCGCACATCGCCCATGCCGGTGCGGTCGCCGGAGTCTGCGTCGCTGCCGCGTCGGTGGTCGCAGGCGCCGTGACGCGGCACCGCCGATACCGTCGGCGCGCCGACGACCCCCGCCCACTCGGCCTTCTGATACCCGCCGCCGTCAGCGTCGCAATTTTCGCGACGTCCGGTGCCGCCCTGGCCGCCTTGGCCTGACAAACCGGTGTCCTGCGGGACATCTCACACTCGTATCCCGATCCGACAGAGGAGATCAGCTGTGTCGCAATTGCCACTCTCAGAACTTAAATGGACGCTCGGATTCACCGACCCGGCGCAGGTCCGGCGGCAGGCGACGGCCGTCGGCGAGACCGGCCCCACGCGTCGAGTCTGGCGCGGCGACGGTCCGCGCTGGGAACCGCCGGAGCAATTGCAGGACCTCTCACGGCTCGCCGTCGAGACCGGAGGCGGGGGAGCGAGCACCCTGTACCAGTTCCTCGTCGACGCGCATTCGGACGGGATGATCGTGCTGCACCGCGGCGCGGTCGTCTACGAGCAGTACCTGCACGGCCTCCGCCGTCAGGACCTGCACCTGACCGCGTCGATGGCCAAGGCCTTCATCGGCCTGCTCGCCGGGATTCTCGAGGACCAAGGGTTGTTCACGCGAGAGGACCTCGTGTCCACGTTCGTTCCCGAGTTGGCGGGAACGGCATTCGGCGACGCCACCATTCGTCACCTGCTCGACATGACGACACAGGTGGCATACGGGGGACGAGAATTCCATCGAGAGGTCGAGGCGCACCGGTGGTGGGCGGTGGTGGCCCCCGCGATGCGGCCCGACGGATACGACGGGCCGACGACCCTGCTCGACCGATTGACGACGGCCCGCGCGACCGGTCCGTACGGCGAGGTCTTCCACTACGAGAACGGAAGCTGCGAGGCGATGGGTGCGCTGATCAGCCGCGTCACCGGCACGACCGTCTCGGACCTGCTGAGCGAGTTGATCTGGTCGAAGATCGGCGCCGACGAGGACGCCCGGTACATCCTCGACGCCGCCGGCGTCGAAACCGCCTGCGGAGGGTTCGCGGCGACACTCCGGGACATCGCCAAGGTAGGGGAGGTGCTCCGCTGCGAAGGCGCTCTCGGCGACCGCCAGATCGTCCCGGAATCGGTGGTGCGCGCGATCAGCACCGTCCCCGAGGGAGCCACCGCTCAGGTGCGGTTGCCGCGTGCGTCGGCGAATTCGCCTGCTACGATGAGCTACCGGGACTACTGGTGGATTCTCAACGACCCGTTCGACTCCTTCATGGCCAGCGGAATCCACGGCCAGCGGTTGTTCGTCTCCCGCCAACTCGACCTCGTCGTCGCACATTTCGGGTCACAGATCATCTCGCCGTGCGTCGAGACCCCACCGTTCCCGGCGGTGTTCACGCGGCTCGGAACCCAATTGGCGTTGACGGGCGTCTGACGGCTCGCCGAACCACGGATCGGCCGGTGGTCAGCCGCGGCCGACGTAGGGCATGCGGGAGGCCATGATCGTTATCGTCGGCACGGTGACGTCGAGGGGGAGTTCGACCAGTCGGGTGACTGTGTCTGCGACGTACCGTGGATCGAAGGTGGGTTCCGCTCGCAACGATCCGTCCGGTTGGCGGGCGGATTGGCCGATCCCCGCGGTCATGGCGGTCTCGGCGTTCCCGATGTCGATCTGGGTGCAGCAGATGTCGTGGTCGCGGCCGTCGAGTGCGATCGACTTGGTCAATCCCGACACTCCGTGTTTGGTTGCCGTGTAGGCCACGCTTGCCGGTCGTGGCGTGTGCGCCGACAATGAACCGTTGTTGATGATGCGTCCGCCGCGTGGGGTCTGCGACTTCATCATCCGGACCGCCTCCCGTGAGCAGAGGAAGACCCCCGTCAGATTTGCGGCGACCGTCCGGTCCCAGTCCTCCGGTTCGATCTCGTCCACCGCACCGGACGGGCCGAATGTCCCCGCGTTGTTGACGAGTACGTCGAGGCGGCCGAACCTGTCGGCGACGACGGCAAAGAGATCGTGCACCGACTGGGGTGACGAGACATCGCACGGCACCACGACCGCGCGTTCGTGACCTTGCGCTGTCTCGCCCAGCCTCGCCCGCGTCCGTCCTGTCAGCACCACGTGATGCCCGGCATCGAGCAGTCCGGTCGCGATGGACCGCCCGATTCCCGAACCTGCACCCGTCACCACGACGACTCGTTCCGTCACGTCCACTCCCTATCCAATGGTTCTCCGTGAACCTCACCGAGATTGTCCCCGATCGTCGGTATTCACACGCCGCTATTGGGTCGGCCGGCGGTGCACTCAGGAATCACGGTGCGCCTAACCCTGGAGAGGGAGACGGTGGTCGGCTTTCCTGTCTCGGTGACCATCGCAGACATCGCAGACATCGCACCCCGCACGGCACTGCAGCAGCGCTACTGGGACGCCGCCCTCACCGAACCCGCACAGTGGAATCCGATTCTGGAAGCCCTGCACACGCACCGGTCGGTCCGCCGCTACCTGCCCGATCCGGTGGCCGACGAAACCCTCGACGTACTCGTCTCGTCGGCGCAGTCCGCCGCCACGTCGTCGAACCTCCAGGCGTGGAGTGTCGTCGCGGTCCGCGACCCCGCCCGCAAGGCCCGGCTGGCCGCCCTCGCGGGCGACCAGGCCCACATCGTCGAGGCCCCGGTGCTGCTGGTGTGGCTCGCCGACTTCGCCCGCGTCCGCCAGCTCGCCGACGATCGAGGTGCGCCGATCGAGGGCGCCGACTATCTCGAGAGCAGCTACATCGGATTCATCGATGCCGCGCTCGCAGCGCAGAACGCCGTGACCGCCGCGGAGTCACTCGGGCTGGGAACGGTATTCATCGGCGCACTCCGCAACAAGCCCGAGGAGGTCGCCGCGGAACTCGGACTTCCTCCCCACGTGTTCGCGGTGTTCGGTCTCGTCGTCGGGCATCCGCATCCGGACGCCGACGCCCAGATCAAACCCCGCCTGCCCCGGGCGGCGGTGTTGCACCACGAGACGTACGACCTGCCTGTCCAGCGCGACCACGTCGACGCCTACGAGGGCCGCATCGCCGCCTTCTACGCGGCGCAGCATCTCGAACATTCGTGGATCAGCCGGGTCCTGGACCGACTCGCGTCCGGCGCGCGGCTGAACGGCCGGGACCGGCTGAAGGAATCGCTGATCCGCCTCGGGTTCCCACTTCGCTAGAGGCGTCCCGGGGTCGGCGGTGCGAGGCGGCGGGCCTTCACCGAAGTGTAGCGTCGCATACGGGAGGTCACCGTCATGGCGAGAACCGGTGCGTTCTGGGACGGCGTCGAGGGCCGCACCCCGATGCCGCAGGCGGCGCGCACTCTGGGGTTCGAGCTGATCGACGCCGATCCCGACGCGGGGACGATCACGGTGCAGTTCGAGGGCGCGCAGGCGTTCACCAATCCCTTCGGAGAGGTACTCGGGGGCTTCCTCGCCGCCATGCTCTACGACACACTCGGTCCGGCTCTGCTGGCGACCCTGCCGGACGGGCAGTTCATCGAGACCCTCGATCTGCAATGCTCGTTCACCGCGCCTGCCCGTCCGGGACGCCTTGTCGGGCGGGGGCGGGTCGTCGCACGGGACGCCGATATCGCGACGCTCGACGGCTCGTTGATCGACCACACCGGAACCGTCGTGGCCACCGCCACTGCTACCGCCAGGGTCGTCGTCCTCGACGAGGGACACGAGCAGTAGCCTGCGCGGCCCGTCCTTGCGTCGAGGTCAATTCCATGCCGCTCCAACATGATTCCTGTATCAGGGGATTGGTCGTGCTGACGCATGGGTCGTGGATCCCTCATCCCTGTGCATGCGGTTTCCGCACCGGTCGGTATGTGAGGTAGACGATGTCGCCATCGACGGTCCGGGTGTCGACCAGCCGCACGAGTGTCTTGTCGCTGGTTTCGCCGAAGAGTCGCTTGCCGCGACCGAGCACCACCGGGAAGACCATCAACCGCAACTCGTCGACGAGGTCGTGCTCGATCAGCGTGCGCATGAGCTGGAAGCTGGCGTAGACGCGGATGTCGCCTGCAACCTCGTGCTTCAGCGTCGAAACCTCTTTCACCACATCGCCTTCGAGGACCGTCGAGTTGCTCCAGCCGGGATCGTGAAGGGTCGAGGAGGCGACGTACTTGGGCAAGGTGTTCACTCTGTCGGCCAAGCCACCACGCCGGGGTTGCCACCGCGCGGCGAAGAACTCGTAGCTGCGCCGTCCCAACAGCAGGGCCTCGGAATGCAGCGCCTCGCCGAGCTTGACCGCGTACAGCTCTTCGCGATCCTCGAGATGGCCGACCCACCCGCCGGCTCCGAATCCTTCTTTACCGTCGGGGTCCTGAATGACGCCGTCGAGCGGGGCGAACTCGCTCATGATGATCTTTCCCATTTCGGTTCTCCCTCGCCTGTGGTGTCAGATCACTCATGTAGACACGGCGACATCGGGAAAGTGGGCGCCGGCCGACCGCCCAGTTCACCGCTCGGCCGGTGTCGATATCAGCTATGGGTATGCGACAAAGGTGCGGGAAGAAGGTGGTGTCGGTGGAGCCGGTGACGACGGAGCTGATCGCACGGGCGCGATCCGGGGACGGGGAGGCATTCCGAGAGCTGACCGAGCCGTACCGCCGCGAGCTGCTGGTGCACTGCTATCGGATGCTCGGATCCTTCCAGGACGCCGAGGACGTCCTGCAGGACACGCTGCTGGCCGCCTGGCAGGGCTTCGCAGGCTATGGGCGACGCGCCTCACTGCGCACCTGGCTCTACCGGATCGCGACCAACCGGTGCCTCAATGCGCGTCGCGCCGCGAGCCGACGCGCCGCGAAGGAGTGGGACATGTCCAAGGTTGAGCCGCCCGTGCCGACCCGGCTCGGTGAAGTCGTCTGGCTCGAGCCATTTCCCGACGCCCTTCTCGAGGGGGCGATCGGCCCCGAGGCCCGCTACGAGCGAACCGAATCCATCTCCCTGGCTTTCGTCACCGCTTTGCAGACCCTGCCGCCTCGCCAACTGGCCGTTCTCGTTCTGCGCGACGTCCTCGGATTTCATGCGGACGGGGTGGCTGTGATGCTCGACTCGACCGTGGAATCGGTCAACAGCGCTCTCAAACGGGCCCGTGCCGGCCTGCGGAGCCGCAGGGAGTCACCGACCACCGAGCGCGACCTGGCTCCCGTTCCCGACTCATCCTCCGAGCGCGCGCTTGTGGAGAAGTTCGTCCGCGCCTACGAGTCCGGGGATCTGGGCGGACTGGTCGCCTTGCTCACCGACGACATCTTCGTCTCGATGCCGCCGATTCCGCTCGAATATCAAGGCCGAGCTGTCGTGGCCCGCCTCTTCGCGAGCATCTTCAGCTCGGGCAGGAGGGTCGATCTCGTCCCGACCAGGGCCAACGGGCAGCCGGCGTTCGGTGCCTATCTGCGTACCTCCACCGGCATCCGCCACGGATCGGGCCTGTTCGTGCTCACACTCACCGGCGACCGCATCTGCGCCTTCAGCAGATTCGAGAGCAGCATGCTTGCCTCATTCGGGCTACCGCGATCGCTCCCGAGCCGATAACGATCTCACGTTCGGATGAGGAACCGGCGTCTCTGACTGGAGGTCGCCGGACATCGGCCCGGCGACCTCCAACGAAACCCGTTCGGTGTTCCCGCTCAGTTGAGCTTCTGCGGCACACCGTAGGTCATGACGGTGTCACCGTTCTCCGTCACGGCCATCGCGTACGGCCGGATGGTGACCGGTCCGATCGCTCCGGAGATGGAACCGTGGACGCCCTGCATGCGCACCAACGCCTCGGGTCCGTCGAACTCCTGGCCCTCGAGCAACGGGACCGTGGTGATACCGCCCGGCTCGAGGTCGATGTCCAGCTCCTGCGACGGGATGATGTCACCTGCCAGCTCCGCGTTGGTTCCTGCATTCAGGTCCAGCGTGAAGTCGGGGACAAGTCCCAGGTTGATTCCGTTCTCCGACCCGATCGCGAACCCGAGGCCGGGCGAATTGAGGACGATGGTGGCACCGGCCAACGCGACCGGGTAGCCGATCTGGTAGCCCACCGTGAGCTGTGTCCCCTCGAACTCCGCCGCGTCGGGGCCGCTGATGTTCACCGCGGCGTACCCGTTGTGGAAGAACTCGACGCTGGTCGGAACACCGTCGAGCGGCGGAACGACTTGATACTGCGTGTCGCCCTGCAGGACCTCGATACGGTTGCCGTCCGCGTCGATGACAGAGCTGGAATTGTCGATACCGGCCGAGGCGGTGCCATTACCCATCACCATCGCGAGCACCGAGATGCCCGCGACCGCCGCCAGGCGGGTGAGGCGTTTCTTTCCGGGTCGAGCCGTGCTGGTCTTCGTCATGCCGATCCCCATTCAGTTTGTACTGCAACCGATATGAAAAAGCATGCAGAGCGTAACCATTCGGAGTCTGCGCCGTCTCGGTGTTGTTCAGAAGTTCACGCGCGTTTCGTATGGTCCGCCACCGCTGACCTGGTAGTTCGCGGCACAATGGGCGGTCCGGATTCGTCCGCCGATCGATCGGGCAGGGTGTCGCACGGGAATCCGTTGCTGTTCTAGCCGAAACGAGTTCCCGCAAGGGCACACGGGACGCGTTCGCTATGCCGGGATACGTACCTTCCGTGTGATCGCTGCGACGCAGAGCAGGCTGAGCAGGGTGACCGCGGTGAGGTACAGGGTGATCGGTGTCGACGAACCCCAGTTTGCGTACAGCGCGGCGGCCACCGTCGGAGCGAGCCCGCCGCCGAGAACCGACCCGATCTGATAACCGAGCGAGGCACCGCTGTACCGGACCTCGGCGCTGAACAGTTCGGTGAACAGCGCCGCGATCGGGCCGTAGACGATGCCCATGAACACCGCGGTGCCGAGCAGGGCGAGCATCATCACCGCGGGGTTCCCGAGGTCGATCAGCGGGAAGAGCGCGGCCGCCCAGAGAGTCAGCCCCACCGACCCCGTGACGAGGAGTCGCCGTCGGCCGTACCGGTCCGACAGCGTCGACGCGACGGGGATGACGATCAGCCACACGAACGAGGCGACCAGCGTGAAGACGAGTACGAGTGTCTTACTCATACCCAGGACTTTCGTCGAATACGACAGCAGGTACGCCATGAAGATGTAACCGACGGTGTTGATTCCGATGAACGCGCCGGCGGCCAGGAGCACTTCGCGGAGGTTCTCCCGCAGGACGGTGACGATCGGCAGTCGCTGATCGCGGTGTGCGCTCTTGACCTCTTCGAAGTCGGGGCTCTCGGTGATGGTGAACCGGATGACGAGCCCCATCAGCACCATCACTGCGCTGGCCAGGAAGGGAACCCGCCAGCCCCAGGCCAGGAACGCTTCCTCGCTGAGGCTCGTCGACACGCCCAGGAACACGAGGTTCGCCAGGATCAGGCCGCCGGGCACACCCATCTGCGGAAAGCTGCCGTAGAAGCCCTTTCTGTTGGCGGGCGCGTGCTCCACCGCCATCAGTACCGCTCCACCCCACTCCCCGCCGACGCCGATTCCCTGCACGAAGCGCAGCGTGACCAGCAGTATCGGCGCCCAGACGCCGATGGTGGCGTAGGTGGGGAGCAGCCCGATACCGACGGTCGCGCCACCCATCAGCATCAGGGAGAGGACAAGCATGGACTTGCGTCCGATGCGGTCGCCGAAATGGCCCATCACGACGCCGCCGATCGGTCGTGCGATGAATCCGACGGAGAACGTCGCGAACGCGGCCAGCGTTCCCGCGATGGAGGAGAAGGACGGGAAGAACAACGGGCCGAACACGATTGCCGCTGCCATGCCGTAGATGAAGTAGTCGTACCACTCGATGGCGGTTCCGATGAGGCTGGCGCCGGCCACCTTCAGCGGGCGGACGGTCGTCGGTGATGTCACGGAGAGATGGGTGGAGGTCATGTCGATTCCTTCGAGGACGCCGGGGCAGCAGACGTGCTGCCCCGGCGGGATGGTGACGGGATGCCTACCGAACTGCCGAACCCACTAGTTCAACGTCACCTCGCTCGACTTGCGCGCGTCGACCGACTGTTCGGTCAGGCTGTCGGTTTTGCACTGGAAGTTCCGGTACATGTCCATCTGGTCGCTGTAGTGCCGTGACCGCGTACCGTCCGGTGCGATGAATCCGCTCTGGCCGGGCGGTCCGACGGTGCAGAGGTCGGCGATGCCGTCGCCGAGCACGATGCGGTCGTTCTGGGTTCCCCGGTTCATGTACGGCGACAGGGACAGCACCTCGTCGCTACCGGCCTGAGGGACGCCCAGGTAGTTCTTGTAGTCGAACCGGTTCGCGCTGACCGGCATCTTCCAGGCGGCGGCGTCGGGGCCCTGCTGGGTGCGTAGTGTGTCCACGGCCTGGCCGAACGTCGATCGGAGGACGGACTTCGGGTCGGCGCCGTTGAAGAAGTCGGTGGTCTGCGGAACTCCGGACTCGTTGCCGCGCAGCGCGTTGTAGACGAGTTTCGTCGCCTCGGCGGGGCGCGCGGTGCCGGCGGCGGGGTACACCTTGGCCGCGTACGAGTCGTATACGTCCTGCGGAAGGTCGTCGCGGATCACCGCGTCGAACAGGATCGGCAGCCACGTCCGCATGATCGCCGGTGCCGGGCCGTCGTACACGCCGTCCGAATTGTCGTCAGTGGCCTGTCCGTCCCAGTCGCGGAGCAACTTCACGCCCGCGGCAACGGGGTCGCTGTCGGGAAGTTGCTCGGTGGCCTGGGTGAGGTACGGCAGCAGATAGTCGACGTTGAGGTCGGCAAACGACGTCTGCCGGTTGATGTCCCAGATCTCGCCGGGGGTGAAGTGGTCCTTGGCCTCGAGGCGAGTGGTGATCGCCTGCACGCGGTCGACGGGGGACCAGTTGTAGCCGTCGGCGAGCGCACCGGCTGCGGACTGGTTGTTCCAGTTGGCGAGGTAGCCCTGTTCTGGGTTGTACGACTGCGGGTTGTCCTCGAACGGGCGGATGCCCTCCCACTCCATGCTGCCGTCACCGATCGCCGGAAGTCGAAGGTCCTGCCCGGCCGGGCGGACCGGCAGTCGACCGGGGGATACATAACCGATGTTTCCCTGATTGTCGGCGTAGTACCAGTTGATGGTGATGGCCACCTTCTTCGCCTGCTCGAGGAATTCGTCCCAGCTCGTGGCCTTCATGATGTCGATCCAGGCGACCAGTGACTGGATCTCGTACCCAGCCCAGCTCTCCTTCAGGGAGTAGGCGCTCCCGTTCGGGGTGTCGAAACTGGTGACCCGGCCGTGGACCGTCGAGTAGACGGGGTACGCCACGTCTGCGCCGCCTCGCACCTTGATCGTCTCGTTCCGGACCTCCATCGGCCGGTACTCGCCGTCGTGCCGGTATGCGTGCTCGTTCGCGGGATCGAGCACCTCCTGATAGACGTCGTTGACGTCGAGCGGCCCGGCGGTGGCGCCCCACGAGATCGTCTTGTTGGTGCCGAACAGGACGGTCGGGACGGCGTAGGGGGTGTTACCCGCGACGTCGAAACCGGCGCCGTGCAGGCCCACCCCGTAGACGTAGGACGGGTTGAACCAGCCGAATTGCGGTCCGTTCATCAGGACGGACGTGCCGTCGGTGGTCTTGTCGGCGCCGACCATCCACAGGTTGCTGGCCTCGGGTTTCATGTGCGGCCATTCGCCTCCGCCCGCGTTCTTCATCCGGGTCAGATTCGCGTCGGGCAGGGCCTGGGTCACGTCGGAGAGCCCGGCTTCCTGGGACATTGCATGCGGCTCGTCGGATGAATCGGACTCGTCACGCGGAACCGTGGTCGGAGCGCCGGGATCTTCCTCGGGCCAGATCAGCTGGTCGAAGAGTTGCCGGCCCTTCTCGTCGCCGTTCTTCGCCTGCAGGCTCCTGAGGACCTGGAGGTTGGCGAGTTCACTGCTCGACTGGGAGAATCGGTTGGCCATGGTCTGCACCCAGACCATCGCGACGTCGTACCCGGTCCAGTGCTCCGGCCGGAAATTGCCGTCCAGGAACTGCTTTGGCATCAGGTGTGACGGATCCGCCTCGACCTCGTCGATCCGCTTGTTGAACCCCTCGGCGTAACCGTCGAAGATGTCGCGCTCATCCTGCGGCAGCCCGTTGAGTTGATCCTTGATCGACTGTGGATCGATGCTGTTACGCGCCGTCTTGTCGATCTCGACGTAGTCCGGTCCGAGCACCTCGGCGGCCGTGCCGACCGACGACCGCTTGGCCATCTCCATCTGGAACAACCGATCCTCGGCAACCGAGTAGCCGTAGCCCGAGTACAGCGCGCGCGTGGTGTCGGCGTACACGTTGGGGATTCCGTAGCCGTCCCTCTTCACGGTGATACCGGATGTGGGGGACTGCTGACCTTCGGTTGCCGTGCAGGCCGTCAGCAGCACGCTGAGTCCGACCCCGAGGGCCAGCACTGCCCTCGTCGTCTTCATCGACAACCTCGGGTCCGGTCCGTCGCAGACCGGTGGCGATCACATCGATACATCTCGCTCCTATAACCGTACGTTCGGTTGGTATATCGGGGTATTGTGTCGTGAAACACGATCGTCGTCAAGAGTGGTGGTGGCCTCCGGATTCGATCCCGGCGATACTGTGGATGCTGGCACGATCCACATCGCACCTTGCGGTCCCGGAATATCGGTCGGACCGCCGCGACGCCTCAGGCCAGGACTCGACGCGGTAGTGCCGGCGTGTAAATCGCCCGAATCCTACTGAACCAGAATTAGTTTCGGTGCGGCGGCCTCGATCCCGCGCGGTACTCGCGCCGTGAGCGTCGGCGTCATGGCCGGTCGGACATGGTGATCTCCGCCGTCGGCGTCAGGATGTTCTGGTGGTAGTCGGAGATCGAATCGACGAGCGCAGATACAGCGGGAGCGGCGAAGTGCTCAGGATCCCAGCCGGCATAGAGGGTGACCGCGAGGACGCCCTCGGGGATTCGGATCGGCACTCGGATGAGATCGAAGAGGGGTTGGTCTGTCAGTACCGCAACCCCCAGTCCTGATGCGGCGAGCGCTCTGGCCACGGATGTCACCGACACAACTCGGGGGTCGACGTAGGCGAGGCCTTGACTGGCAGTTGCGGTGTCGAGTGCGAGTCGGGCTGCGTTGTTGCGGTGCATGAGGATGAGTGACTGTTGAACAAGGTCCGCTACGGCGACGTTGGGCTGTTCGGCCAGGGGGTGATCCCGTGCAGTCAGCGCGCACACCGGGGCGCGGCCGATCACTCGGGTCTCCATCGACCCGGGCGGTGGGAACGTCGAGATCCCGATGTCGGCATCTCCGCGGTGGACGGCGTCGTACACGATGCGTGTGTCCCGCTCGATGATGTCGTTCAGTCCGGACCTCAGGTATCGACCAGCGAGATACGGTGCGAGGACATCGGCGATGGTGGTCGCCGGCGCCGCGATCGTCAGCGGTATGTCGTCGCCTCGGGCGAGGTGCCTGAGTACTGCGCTCGCTTGGTCGGCCCGCGCCACGAGGTCACGCGCGAGGGGCAGGAAACGTTCGCCCGCGACGCTGAGACGCATTGCGCCCGGTCCGCGGCGAAACAGATCGACGCCCAGCTTCTGCTGCAAATTGTGGAGTTGCCGAGAGAGCGAAGGTTGCGCAACTCGCACTGCTCGGGCGGCCGCTGTGACCGACCCGTGGTCGACGACGGCCAGGAAGTATCGAAGTACGCGAATTTCCACCATGCCTCCCAGGCATCGGTCCGCTGCGAAATGGATATTGGACGGTTATATCAGCACTCCGCACACTTATCTCCACGCACGTGACTGTGAGCTGCTCGTGGCTCCGTTTCTTTCGAGGAGAAGGCATGAACGCTATACCTGGACCGGATCCGGACGTGGTCCCGAACCTGCGCGGGGCTCGAAGGGCAGGCTTCGGTGCGTTGATCGGCACCACGGTCGAGTGGTACGACTTCTTTATCTTCGGCACCGCGGCCGCACTCGCTTTCGGGCACGTGTTCTTCCCGTCGGCATCGCCGACCGTGGGATTGCTCGCCTCGTTTGCGACGTTCTGGTCGGGTTTTCTGGCCCGCCCGCTCGGGGGAGTGATATTCGGTCATCTCGGAGATCGGATCGGCCGGAAGAAGACGCTGATCACCACCCTCGTTCTGATGGGTCTGTCCAGTACCGCCATCGGACTGTTGCCGGGCTACGCATCGATCGGCTTTGCAGCCCCCGTACTGCTCATCCTGCTCCGAATGGTTCAAGGACTCGCCTTGGGTGGCGAGTGGGGTGGTGCGGTGTTGATTGCCGCCGAGCACGCGCCCCCTGGTCGACGCATGCTGTTCGGCGCTTTTGCGCAGCAGGGATCGCCCGTAGGAAACATCTTGGCGACCCTGGCCTTTCTGGGCGTCAGCACACTCCCGGCTGACGATTTCGCCGCCTGGGGGTGGCGGATCCCATTCCTCTTCTCAGCGGTACTGCTTCTGGTCGGGTTGATCATTCGAATCGGTGTGGAGGAATCACCGGAATTCCTTGCGGCGAAGGAACATGGGGAAATTTCCGAGGCGCCGGCACTCGAGACTGTCCGAACCGCTCCCGTCCCACTCCTTCTCGGAATCGGGGCCGCCGCGATCGGTGTAGGCGGGGCCTATTTCATGGGCACGTTCATGGTTGCGTGGACGACCACGGACCTGGGTGTCAGCCGATCGACGATCTTGTCGGCCTTGCTGCTGGCAACGGTCGTACAGTTCTTCGTCCAACCCGTCGGCGCACTCCTGGCGGACCGCTTCGGGGGTTCTCGCATCATGGTGACGGCGCTGGTCGCCACGGCGATTTTGACTCCGCTTGTTTATGCGTTGGTCGGCACCGGGGAGATTGGTCTGATCTACGTCGGCCTCGCCCTCGGCGCTCTGACGAGTCCGGCATACTTTGCGGTGCTGGCCGGCTTCCTCGCGCAAGCGTTCGACGCCCGGATCCGCTATACCGGCATCTCTTTGGCCTACCAGTTGTCTGCAACGTTGATCGGCGGAATGGTGCCGTTCATCGCTCAGTGGCTACTCGCCGGCAGCGGCATCGCAATGGTGGCGGGGTACCACGTGGCCCTCACGTTGCTCACCTTGGTGTGTGTGGTCCTGCTCGCCCGGCGAACTCGGACCCAGCACGCCCCTCACTCGGAGCGCACAGATGTCAGCCTCGACGTCGCGGCCGACCGTCACATCGTTGCCGAAGTCGACTGAACACCATCATCATCACCACCACGAGATAAGGATTATCCCATGGACACACCGACACAACCCCACATCGTTCGCGGACGGCGAATCCTCACTTCCGCAGCGGAATCCGCCAACGCGATAGCGTTGATCGGTGACCGTGTGGTCGCGGTCGGCCAGGCCGACGATCTGCGCGGACAGTTCCCCACGGCGCGGATGGACGACAGGGGAGACGCCGTGATCTCACCCGGATTTCACGACGCACATCTGCACCTCGCAATGGCTGCAGACAACGAACTGAAGCTCGACGTGTCACCCGCGCAGGCATCCTCGCTCACACAACTCCTCGACCAGATCGGTACGGCAGCCAAGGGCGAGCCCGCACAAGGTTGGGTCCGCGCTGTGGGCTACGACGACGCAAGGATGCCGGAAGGTCGTGTTCTCACGCGCTGGGACCTGGACGCCGTCACCGGAGACGTACCCACGATCGTCCTTCACGTCGCCTGCCATTGGGGAGTCGTGAACTCCGCCGCGCTGGCGGCGGGTGGGATCACGGACAACTCGGAGCCGCCCAGCGGGGGTGACTTCGGCCGAGACGGAACCGGCCGACTCAACGGCATCCTCTATGAACGCGCACTCACCGACTTCGCCTACGCCCAAGGCAATGTCGACGGCCGAACCGTCGTACCACAGCTGGGACTCGACGAACGGGTGGCAGCCCTGGGGCGAGTGATTCAGCGATGGCACGCAGCAGGACTGACGTCAGTGTGCGATGCCTTCGCCGGGCCCGAGGACATTGCTCTGTTCTCGGCTGCTCGCGAGCAGGGCCTGCTGACGATGCGTGTCGGATTCCTTCTCGCCGCCGAGCACTACGACGCGGTGCACAGACTCGGTCTTCGCTCGGGTTTCGGCGACGACCACCTCCGCTTCGTCGGAGTGAAGGCGCTCGTCGATGGCGCTGTCGGCGGCCGAACACTGCTGCTGGAAGACCCGGACCACGATGCAGGGCATCACGGCATCCAGGTGCTCACTCGTGCGGAACTTGCAGACGTCGTCCAGAAAGTGCACGGCGACGGTAACCGGGTCTGCATCCACGCCAACGGTGACCGCGCAATTCGCCTCGTCCTCGATGAACTCGAAATCGCGCAGCAGAATATGCCGCGACCCGGAGTGCGGCACCGCATCGAACATTGCAGCGTGGTGGACGCGGACATCCTGCGACGAATGCACGACCTATCCGCGATCGCGGTACCTTTCGGCAACTATGTCCATCAACATGGTGGCCACCTGATCGACTGGTACGGCGAGGAGCGCGTGGAGCGGATGTTTGCGCACCGAGCGTTTCTCGATGCGCGGGTAGCCGTGGCGGGGTCCTCCGACTTCCCCTGTGGTGCAGTCGAACCGCTCCTGGCGATGCAGAGCATGGTCACTCGAACAGGGTGGGATGGTGTCCTCGTCGGACCATCGCAGCGAATCTCGCCGACCGAAGCCCTCTCGATATACACAGCAGGTTCCGCAATTGCCACCGGGGAAGAAGACCGCAAGGGCACCCTGGCCGCAGGCCGGCTCGCCGACTTCGTGGTCCTGGACGACGATCCACTGGAAGTGCCGCACGACCAGATCTCGAAAATCGGTGTCCGATCGACATTTGTCGGGGGTGTGGAGGTCTACACCCGAGGCTGAGATCATGACCGCCGTGGCGGACATGGTCGCCACGGCGAGGGTTCGGTCAGCGCTCGTGTTCGCTGGGTGCGATCGAACGGAGGAACCGGTCACGGTCGACGATCGCCCGGTCGATCTCGCCTGCCGCGACAATGGTCCCCGAGCTGTCGACGGCCCGCACTGCGAAGGTGAGCCGGTGGCCGACAGCGGCGGCCGGCGGCTCGGCGGTGATCTCGACTTCGGCACCGACCGGCGTCGGGACGCGGTGCTCGATTCGTATGGCCGTTCCGACCGTCGTCTGGCCCGCCCCGATGAACGGTGCAGCGCAGACTACGGTGGCCGCCTCCATCCACGCGATCAGCCGTGGGGTCGCCAGCACCGGAACGTCACCGCTGCCCAGCGCGGTCGCGGTATCGGCCTCGGTTACCTCATAGCGCACCGTGAGAACGGTACGCCTGGGGGCGCCGCGCGTCCGGTCGATTCGGTGTGTGATGTGCGGGATGTCGCGATCGCCCACCCGACGTGCGCGCTCCCTTACGCGAGGATGACGAGTTGCCGGGTCGCGCGGGTCATCGCGACATAACGGTCGACGGCTCCTTCGATGCCGTCGCCGAACGACTCCGGATCGACGAGGACGACGAGATCGAACTCGAGGCCCTTCGACAGTTCCGGGGTCGACGACCGCATGCGGGTTGTCGCCCGGAACGTCGGATCCCCGATGACACAGGCGATTCCGTCGGAGTTCGATTCGAACCAGGTGTCGAGGATCGAGTGCAGATCCGACGCAGATCCGTGCACGACGGGGATGCCGCTGTGGCGGATGGAGGTCGGCACGTTGGCGTCCGGAAGCGCGGCCCGGATGACCGGCTCCGCTTCCGTCATGATCTCTTCCGGAGTCCGGTAGTTGACGCTCAGGGCGGCCAGGTCGATCCGGTCGAACCCTATCCGCCCGAGCCGTTCCTTCCATGACTCCGTGAAACCGTGCCGTGCCTGGGCGCGGTCCCCGACGATGGTGAAGCTCCGGGACGGGCAACGGAGCAACAGCATCTGCCACTCCGCGTCCGTGAGTTCCTGAGCCTCGTCCACCACGATGTGCGCGAACGGCCCGGCGAGCAGGTCGGGGTCGGCGCTCGGCAGGGCGGACTCATCGACGAGGGTCTCCTGCAAATCCTGGCCACGCAGCATCGACATCACCAGCAACTCGGAGTCGTCGGCCGCGATCAGGTCGTCGACGACACTGCTCATACGCGCGCGTTCGGCCGCGACGGACGCGTTGTACCGCCGTTGACGACGGGACGCCTCCGGGTCTCCGAGCCGCTGCCGTGCCGCGTCCAAGAGCGGCAGGTCGGACACAGTCCAGTTCTGGGCGTCCGCGCGCTGCAGTTTCCGGACCTCGTCCGGGCTGAGCCAGGGCGCGCACTTGCGGAGGTAGGCGGGCACCGACCACAGGTCGGCGACGAGGTCGGCAGCTTCGATCATCGTCCACGCGTTGTCGAGGATCGTGCGCAATTCGTCGTTCTGCAGCAAAGACTTCCGGAGCTGGGCCGGCGGAACATCACCCTCGCACTTGTCCACCAGGATCGTGAGCAGCAGTTCCCAGATCTGCTCACGCGCTTCGTTGTGCGGAGTACCGGGTTCCGGTGCTTCGAACGCCTCGGCCCAGTCGTCGGGGCTCAGCCAGATGTCGGACCAGTCGGTCGCGACCGTCATCCCCTTCGTGGGTGGCTCCTCGTAGAATCTGACGGCCGCTTCGATCGCCTTCACCAGATCCGCGGACGACTTCAGGCGAGCCACGTCCGGGTCGGATTCGATCTTCGCGGTGGAACCCTCGGCCACGAGGTCCCGCAGGGTGCAGAGTTGCACGCCCTCCTCGCCGAGGCTGGGCAGGACATCGGCGACGTAGGCCAGGTAGGGCTCGTGCGGGCCGACGAACAGCACGCCGTGACGGAGTCGAGGGTCGGAATAGAGCAGGTACGCGGCGCGGTGCAGCGCGACGACGGTCTTGCCTGTGCCCGGGCCGCCGTCGACGACGAGGGCGCCGCCGGATCCCGCCCGGATGATGGCGTCCTGATCGGCCTGGATGGTGCCGAGCACGTCCCGCATCCGCGCCGACCGGTTGCTACCCAGGCTGGCGATGAAGGCGGACTGGTCGTCGAGGGCGGCGTTCCCTCCGAACCCGTCCGACGTGAACACCTCGTCCCAGTAGTCGCCGACCCGCCCGCCGGTCCAGCGGTACCGGCGACGGCGCGTCAGTCCCATCGGGTTGGCGTGGGTCGCCCCGAAGAACGGCTCGGCCGCGGGGGAGCGCCAGTCGACCAGCAGCTGATTGCCCGCGCTGTCCATGAGGCCGAGACGTCCGACGTACACGGGCTCGGGGTTCTCTGCGGTGACGATGTGGCCGAGGCACAGGTCCAAGCCGAAGCGACGCAGGGCGCGCAGTTCCGCAGTCAGCTGGTGGACCATCATGTCCCGCTCCAACGCCTCCTGGCCCAGGCGGCGGGGCGCCTTGCGTTCGGCATCGATGCGGTTCGACAGGTCGGCTATCGACTGTTCGAGGCTGTCCGCGATCGCGAACAAATGCCGCTCGTCGCCGGCGATCAGTGTCGGGTCAGCCTTGGGCGCGAGGTGGTCGGGAAGGTCGAACACGCTGGTGGTCAGGGGGCTCACGGCAACAGCTCCGATCTGAGGTTCGTGGTGGTGGATCCAGATTCTCGGCTGGTCGAGTCGAGCAGCAGCTTCGCGGCCACCGTCGCCCCGTCGGTGCGGATCGCGCCGGCGACGGCGGTCGCTCGGGCGCGGGTCTCAGCGGTCAGCGTCGCCCTGAGTGCGGCCGACAGGGACTCGAAGGTCGGAGTCGGACCGTCGTGCGCGGTGCCGATGCCCAGCGCGGCCACCCGGCCGGCCCAATACGGCTGATCCACCGCCTGGGGTATCACCACCTGCGGCGCGCCGGCCCGGGTGGCCGTCGTGGTGGTGCCCGCGCCGCCGTGGTGCACGACGGCCGCCACCTGGGCGAACAGTGCCTGCTGGTTGACCTCGCCGACAGCGAAGCAGTCGTCCTGGTCGTCGATCAGGGCCAGGTCGGCCCAGCCGCGGGCGACGAGTGCGCGGTGGCCCTGCGCGCGGATCACCTCGATGGCCACCTGGGCGACGTCCGTCGATGCGCGCATGGGCATGCTGCCGAAGCCCACGTACACCGGTGGTGTTCCGGCGTCCAGGAACGCCACCAGTTCGTCCGGGAGCGGGCGTTCGTCCGGCAGGATCCACGCGCCGGTCTGCACGACGTCGAGGTCCGCCGGCGTCTGCCACGGGTCCAGGGCCGGGTCCGTCGCCAGCCACGGCTGCTCGCCGATGACATAGTCGCGGACGTTGTCGACCGGCGGCAGGCCGATCGACGCCCGGTGAGTGTCGAGCGCCTCGCCGAACAGCGCGTCGATGCTCTGGGAGTCCAGGTCCCACAGCATCCGGTTATCGGTCACCTCCGGCGGGAACGGCCGGCCTGGATACGCCAGTGGCGGGTGGTACGGCGACGGCAGGGTGAGCTGCTGGAAGGCCGCGTATACGTACCGGATGCCGAGCTTCTCGGCCACCGACCGTGCGCCGGCCGCGGCAGGCATCACGCCGGTCGCGACCAGTGCGTCACATCCCTCGGCCGCGGCGGTGATCGCGGCGAACTGGCTGGCAATCAATTCGGATGCTCGCCGGGGCAGGTCAGTCGACGACGGCGCCGCCGCGGTGGTCAGCGCGCGCGCCGACTGGCCGAAGGGCACCATCGGCACGCCGACCCCGGCGAGCCGCTGCGCGAAATCCTCGTCCGGTGGTGCGCACACCCGCACCTCGGCGCCGAGTTCCCGCAACGCCACCGCCAGACCCACCAGCGGTTCGACGTCTCCGCGCGACCCGTACGTCGACAACAACACACGCAATTCGTCTACTCCCACTTCGTCGGTTCCCGCTTCGATTCGACGATTCTGCGGCACGACCCGGGCCTTGCCGCAAGACCCCCTGTGCGCTATAAATTGAAAGTGGAAGAGGTTGTACTTCGCTTCCTTCATCGTCCGATACGGACGGAAACTTCCTTGCAAGCGACGAGACGCCCCATGTGGCGGGCGAGGCGTGAATCACGGACGCGCCGCCTCGAGTAAAGCCCCGTTGACTCGACAGATGCAAGATTACGTAGCACGCGTTCGTCCCGGCGCACCAAGGATTTCGGGCGCCAGGACGAACTCGTTGTTGCTGACTACAGTTGGTGGTTGTGACGGCGCGGTTACACCATCCGGCGGTTGTCGTCGGTTTGGAGGCCGAGGATGAACTCGGCGTGGCTTTCGAAGCCCGCCTCGCTCATCACTCCGTGAGCGGAGATGGTGTTCAGGTCGCGGAGGAGTTTCGACAGGATGCTGTCCTCGAGGATTGCGCCGGCGCCGGCGTGCCGGAAGGCGCGGGTGACCACCTCCACCGAGGTTTTCGCGGCAAGTGAGGCGGCGGTCTGCATCTGGTCGAGCAAGGGGAGTTGGACCCGGCCGCAGGCGTCGACAACGTCGTTGACCTGGTGCAGGGTGTCGATGCACAGGCTGCGGGCGGCGCGGATGCGGGCGTCGAGTTCGCCGAGTTCGCGTCGGAACCAGGTGAGTTCGGTGAGGGCGGGGGGTTGTTGCAGGTTGATGCGTCCACCGCGCCGGATCTTCGGTGCGGCGGTGATGATTTCGTCGAGCGCGCGGCGGGCGGCGCCGAGGACCATGCCGGGATGCATCTGCAGCACGAACGGCACCATGCCGAGGCGGGACAGGGCGGTATCGGTGCGTCGGCCCTCGCCGAGCGGGTCGTAGATCATGTCGTCGGGGACGAAGACCTGCTCGGCTTTGAAGCTGCTGCTGCCGGTGCCGCGCATGCCCAGGACTCGCCAGTCGTCGAGGACATCGATCTCGGCGCGGGGCAGAAGCGCTGCCCGGCGAACGGTCTGACCGTCCTCGTGGTCGATGAGGAAGGTGGCGGTGACGTAGTCGGCGTGGTGCAGGCCGCTGACGAAGTCCCAGCGGCCGCTCATCACGTACCCGCCGTCGACCCTCGTTGCCGTGCCGGGTTTGAGGGAGCCGGCCTTGAGGGCGATGCCGGAGGCGAAGATCTTCCGGGCGGTGTCGTCGCTGACGACGGTGGCGAGTTCGCCGGCACCTTCGAGGAGGATGGTCGCGGTCCAGGCGGTGGCGGGGTCGATGTGCCCGATCTTCTCGATCACCTCGAACGCGGTCACCGCATCGACGACGTTGCCACCGAGATCGTCGGGAGTCATGATGCCGAGGACCCCGGAATCGCGAAGGGCATTGATGGAGCGGTCGCTCAGGCGGCGTCCCGCCTCGGATTCGGCAGCGCCGGCGGCGAGTTCGTCGCGGATGGCGTCGACAGCGGCCAGTGCGGTGGCGCGGCGGTCGACACGGGCGAGCGGCCAAGCACTCGGGGCGGTGATGGTCATGGTGGCGGGTTCCTTTTCAGCTGGTGGGTTCGGGTCGGAAGATCCGAGAATTCACATTCGGACCGGGGTTGGCAGGGGAGTGTGGATCCCGAACCGGCGATTGCGGTAGGCGAGGGTTTGGGTGTGTTGCTGCTCGAGCGTGACCACGTATCCGAGGACTATGACGTGGTCGCCGCCACCGACGATCCGGGCGACGTCGCAGCCGAGCCAGCCGGGGACGTCGAGCAGGCGCGGCAGTCCGGTTTCGGGATGCCAGGGCGTCTGAGCGAACTTGTCGATGCCGCCGGTGGCGAAGTTGAGCGCGAGTTCCTGGTCGCGTTCGCCCAGGATATTGACTCCCATCCGGCCGGTGGCGGTGATGGCGGAAAGCACCCGCGAGCGTCGGTCGAGGGCAACGGTGACCATGGGCGGGGTCAGCGACAGCGAACTGAAGGCGCTGACCGTGGCCCCGACCGGGGTGTCCTCGTTCATCGCGGTGATCACCGTGACCGGTGAGCACAACGAGGCCATCGCATCCTTGAATGCATCGGCGATCGACGCCGAGCAGGACGTGCCCGTGGAGTCCGTGGTAATCGTCATGATTCCCTCACTTTCGTGGTCTGCTGTCGGGAGTTGTTCTGGCTCAATCCTGCTCGGCGTCCGTTCGGTGGGGCATCCCCAGAAGTCGGCATTTGCGCCGGCACCGGGAACTGGTCACCGCCGCCTGCGTCACCGCAGGCGGCGGCGGTCAGCGGCGGATCAGGCCGAGAACGTGGGCGCGCAGCTCGGCGAATGCCGGCTCGAGTTTGGTGCGTAGTTGATCGCGGGGTGCGGGCAAGGGAACGGCGATGATCTCGGTGACCGATGTCGGGGCACCGGACAACACGATGATCCGGTCCGCCAGATAGACGGCTTCGTCGATGTCGTGGGTGACGAGGACGATGGTCATCCTCAATTCGTCCCGCAGACGAAGCATCAGGTCCTCGAGGTCCGCTCGGGTCTGCGCGTCGACCGACGCGAACGGTTCGTCCATCAGCAGCACCTGGGGTTGACAAGCGACCGCGCGGGCGATGGCGGCGCGTTGCTGCATGCCACCGGACATCTGCCAGGGATACAGTGACCCGGCATCGGCCAGACCGACGGCCTCGAGCGCCTGCTCGGCGAGGCGGAGCCGCTCGGCGCGGTTCGAGCCGAGTCGGCGCAGCGGCAGCATGACATTGCGCAGCACACTCATCCAGGGCAGCAGTGATCGAGAGTAGTCCTGGAAGACCAGGGAAAGCCCTTTCGGGGGTGCCGTGATCTTCTGCCCGTGCAGTGCGACCTCACCGGCGTCGGGGGCCAGCAACCCGGCAAGGCAGCGCAAGAGGGTGGTCTTCCCGGCGCCGGACGGTCCGACGACGGTGACGAACTCGCCCTGATGGACGGCGAATGTGACATCGGCAAGGATCTGCCGGGTGGCTGGGCCGCGGCCGTAGGATTTCGCCACCGCTCGCACGTCCAGACTGAGCGGCGTGCCGGATGTAGCGCCGTGGGCCGTGCCGGCCGATGCGATGCCCGAGGTCGTGGATGTGGTCATGATGCAGAACCTCCTTGCCCAGCTGTCCTGAGCCCGTGGTACCAGCGGAGTAGATATCGTTCGATGCCGCGAAATGCGATGTTGCTCGTGTAGCCGAGACCTCCGAGAAGTATGAGCGCCGACCACATTTCGGGGATGGCGAAGGTGCGCTCTGCGTGCAGTTGCACGTAGCCTATTCCGTGTGTGGAGGCGACGTATTCGCTGGCGATGATGAGCACGACGCCGAGCGCGACGCTGATCCTCGCCCCGGCCAGGATCTGTGGACTCGCACCGGGCAGGATCACCCGCAGCAGCCGGTGGTGCATCGGGATGTGGTAGCTGCGCATCATGTCTCGCACGAGTGGGTCGAGGGAACGGACCCCGTCGATGGTGCCGAGCAGGATCGGCCAGATCGCGCCATAGGCGATTACCGCAACCTTCATGCCGTCGCCGACTCCGATCAGCACGAGAAAGACGGGGACGAGAACGATGCCGGGAACCGACCGCATGAACTCGAAGACCGGGAGTGCAGCGTCGTACAGGCTTTCGCGCAAGGCGAGCACCAACCCCGCGCCGATTCCGATCACGGTCGCGATGACGAGCCCGACCAGGAAGTTCCGCACGCTCGGAACGGCATCGGACCCGACCCGGTCGAACAACCACATCTGCTGAAAGGTCTGCGCCACCTGCTGCAGGGGTGGGAAGTAGAAACTGCTACCGCGGGCGGTGGCCACCCAGACCAGGACGATCATCAGGATCGGCAGCCACAGCTCCATGGCCGCCGCGCGGACCGCACGTACGCCTTGTCTCATCACCGCACCGTCTCTCTGTTGGCCGGCGCCCACGGGAGCAATCGCCGTTCGAGATAGAGCAGGATGACGTTCAGGCCGACCCCGAGTAGCCCCGCGACCACCAGGTAGGCAAACATCACATCGACGGCGCCGGCCTGCTGCGCCATGCCCAGAGATTTCCCGAGACCGGGTGCGGAGCCGAGGTATTCGGCGGCCGTGGTCAGCATCAGCGCGATGGCCGCCGAGATGCGCAGCCCGGTAGCGACGAACGGCAGCGCGGTCGGCAGAACCAGCCGGAGCATACGATCGATGCGGGGCAGGCGAAGTGATCGCACGGTATCCGCGGCGACCGGGTCGACGTGCCGGACTCCGTCGATGGTGGAGGTCAGTAATGGCCAGCACGCTCCGAACACGACCAGGAGGACCTTCATCTGCATGGTCGAGCCCAGGATGAGGAGCAGCACCGGGGTGAGCGCGACGGCGGGGATGGTCCGCAGGAAGTCGATGACGAGGCGGGTGCTGCGGGTGAGGAACTGCGACGTGCCGATGAGCAGACCGGCGGGGATGGCGATTGCAGCGCAGAGCAGCAGACCGATGCCCCATCCGGTGGCCGTCTGCTCGACGGTGCGCCAGAATTCCGGGGTGGTCAGCATCTTCGCGAGCGTGAGCACGGTCCGCGTTGCGGTCGGAATCGACGTGGCGGGGAGTAGCCCGGACTGTACCGTCAGCTGCCAGCACACCAGGGCGGCGAGGATGAAGCCCGCCCGAGCAGCTACTCGGCGGTGGAGTTGTGAGAGCTGTCGCGGAGGTGATTTCGTGGCAGCCGGTGTGGGTCGTACGAGTGTGGTCATGATTGCTCAGCTCATCAACTCGTCGATATCGACCGGGCCGGAGACGAAGGTGTACTGCTCCATCAGGCCGGTCCACAGCGTCAGTGCCGCGTGTGGGTCGGTGGCATCGAACTCCGGCAAACGCATCGCCGGAAGCAGTTCGGCCGGAATCGGACTGATCTTCGGGAGCGCCGCACGTACTTCGTCCGGGTGCGTGGCCGCGTATTCGATGCCCTTGTTCAACGCCCGGACGAAGCCCTCGACTGCCTCCGGGTGCTCCTTCTCGAACGTGGCCGATGTGGCCACCGTCAGCTGCATCCCGCCGGGCACTGCCTCGGCGCCCGGTGACATCAATCGGGTGGCGCCCTCGGCGAGGGCGGCGGTGTCGAACGGAGAGATCGTGCTGATCGCGTCCACCCGTCCCTTGGACAGTGCGTCCGTCATGTCCGAGAGCGGCATCTCGAGGAACTTCACTCCGGCGCTGTCGGCGCCGGCCTTGTCCAGGGCGGCGCGCAGGGACAATTCGCCGCTGCCCTCGAGGGCCCCGACGGCGACGGTCTTGCCGTTGAGGTCCGCGGGGGTCTTGACCGGGCTGTTCTTCGCGACGAGTACTACCCCGGTGTCCTCGGCGGGGATGTCTGTGCTCTTGGTGACTCCGCCGATGATTCGAACGGGCAGACCTTTGTCGAAGGCTTGGACGACGATTGCAGTCTCGCCGAGCGCGAACTGGTCTGAGCCGTTCACCAGATTGGTGATCATCGCGCCCGCGTTGGTGACGTCGGGTGTGGCGTTGAGTCCCTCCTCCCGGAAGAAGCCCTTGTCGACGGCAAAGGTGAACGGAACGGAATCGACGATGGGCAGCTGGCCGACCGTGACGTCGAGCAGCCCGTCGGTCCGGGAGTCTGCGTTGGAAGAGCTGCAACTCGCGGTCGACACCAGCGTGAGTGCAATCATGCCGGCGAGGACGGCGTGTCGAGAAGGTATGAGCATGGGTGATTCCTTCGTGTGAGGAACGACGCCGAAGTCGGGAACTCGTTCGAGTCCGGGGATTTCGGGAGCCTGGGTGTGGCGAACATCTCGTAGTCACGAGCCTGGCGGGTTCGGGTGGCGCCCACAATGACGAGAACTCGGTATTCTCGGCCGCGGCCGCTGGGCGGAGTCGGCAGCGACTCCGTCAGTCGAGCCATCGTTTCAGGTGCAGAAGGGTGCGGTCGAAAGCGAGGTCGGTGGCGTCGGCGTCGAAGGTGTCCCGTCCGAATGTCGCAAATGCGTGTCCGACGCCCTGGTACCGGTAGAGCTCGACATCTTGATGCCCGGTGAACGCCTCTGCAATAGCGGCCCGCGCATCCGGGGGACAGTAGTGGTCGTGCTCGGCGAAATGGAACAACACCGGCACGTTGATTCTCTCTGCGAGGTCGAGGTGGTCCTGAACCCCCACACCGTAGTAGCTGACTGCGGTATCGACGTCGGTGTGCGCAGCCGCCAGGATGGCCAGCCCGCCGCCGAGGCAGTACCCGAGCGTGCCGACCCGGCCGTTGCTCGTGTCGCCACCGCGGAGGAAGTCGCTCGCGACCCCGATGTCGAGAGTGACGGTCGACCTGTCGAGATTGTCCCGAAGTTCGAGCGCGTGGGTGAAATCGTCCCCGCTGTAGCCGAGTTCGACGTCTCGCTCCTGGCGGGCGAAGAGATCGGGAACGAGGGTGTGGAAACCGTGCCCGGCAAAGATCTCGGCCATGGTGCGCATGTAGGAGTTGATGCCGAAGATCTCGTGCAGCAGCACGAGCCCGCCCACCGGTTCGGTGACTTCTGGTGATACCGAGTAGGCCCGGAAGGTGTGGCCGTCGGCGGCGGAAAGGGCGACCATGGAGCCGCTTGTCATCACTGTGCCTTCCAGTACTCGAGGTGGGGGTCGAACGCCGCGTGGCCCATGGGGTGGTGACGGATCTGGGGGCGTCCGTCGCCGGTCGCGAGTGCCTGCGCGATCGGGACCGGAACCATCCGCACGGTGTCCGACGCTCCCGGGAGCGCGGCCAGATCGCGGGATGGCAGCGCGTAGACCACCCGCCCGATGCCGCTCAGGTAGATCGCGCCGGCGCACATCAGGCACGGCTCGGTGCTGGTATACATCGTGGTGCCCTCCAGCGTGGACGCCCACCGGGAGTCCGACGCGGCCCGTACCAGATTCGTCTCGGCGTGTGCGGTCACGTCGCGCTTGGTGATCTCGGTGTTGTTGGCGGTCAGCAGGATTGCGCCGTCGGCGTCGGCGAGAAGGGCGCCGAAGGGTCGGTCCCCCTGCGCCCGCGCCGCTCGCGCGAGATCGAAGGTGTGCAGCAGATGCGTCCGGTCCTCGGCGACCGGGTCGTCCGCGGATCTCACGCCGGCCTCGTGAAGATCAGCACCGAGCGCCGTTCCTGGAACCGCCACACCTCGTCGCCGCCGCGCACGTAGAGGTCCCGATATTCGGACACCGCGTGGGCGACGGGTTCGCCCAGGGTGGTGCCGTCGTGCATGTAGAGGGTGACCAGCACGGTGCCTTCGATCAGGGTGTCGGACAGGCGGACGAGGCGATGGTTGCTGAGCACACTGCGGGAGGTGCGGATCATCGCGGTGCGCGTGTCGGCAAATTCTTGTAACCGAGCGAGGCCGGCGATCACGCCCTGGCCGGTGATGAAACGGCCGTCGGCCTCGAACAGGTCCGCGAAGCCGGCCGGTTCGGCGTGATCGAGCTTCCACGTGAATTCGACTATCAGGTCATGAATTTCCGAGCGAGTGGGAGTGTCGACATGGCCCAGAATCTTGTTCATCAGCAGCTCCTGTGATGCAGTTGTCGTGTGGTAGTAGCTTCTCCCGATTCCACCGGCGCGCACATCACCAGAACTCGTCACATTTGCGGCACACACCGCCTCGGCAAAGGCAGCGAGGCGCGTCTTCCTCAGTCCTCCATCAATCCGGACCTTATGGCGTAGGCGGTGGCCTCGGCTCGTCCGGAGGCTCCGATCTTGCGATAGAGATTGCTGATGTGCCGTCCGACGGTTTCGATGCTGATCACGAGTTCGGTGGCGATCGCTCGACTGGTGGAACCGCCGGCGATCAACCTCAGAACCTGCACTTCGCGGACGGTCAGCCCATCCGGAAACCGGCCTCGCCTACCCCTGCGGGCACCTGACCGAGAGTTGGCTCCCACGAATTGCGGGGCATAGGCAAGCACATCCCCGACGGTCATCCCGAAGCCCTGCGCATGCAGCACTGCAAGATTCGATGATGAGCCGGTCGGTATCGCGGTGACATCGATGGCGCGGGCCGGGAATTCGACCCAGCCGTGCAGGTTCAGGGTGGAGCGGATCGAAAGGGCGAGACCCACGAGCCGGGCGGCGTAGGAGCTTTCGCCGAGGTCGTTGAGGCTGACCGCCAACCCCTCCAGGCACCAGATGAACCGCGGCTTCGCACCGATCTCGGCGGCGAGGGCGAGACTGTCGAGATAGTTCGAGGCCGCCGCCGGAGAGTTGCCGCGCGCGAGGGCGATATCGGCCAGCAGGTTGAGGAACACCGACGTGTTCCAGGCGTCGCCTGCACCACGGGCAAGCCGTAGGCCTTCGGTCAACAGGGCGACCGCCTGGATGTCGTGGCCGTCTTCGTGGAGGAACCGGCCGAGTTGTTGCAGCGGGACGTTCGTGTAGGAGCTGTCGCCGATGTTGCGAAATCCTTCCACCGCGCGGTCGAGATTGGTTCGGGCGAGGTCGCGGTGGTTTCCGGTGGTCGCGGCGGATGCCCCGAAGAGGCTGCGGGCGTGCGCTGCCCACCAGAGATCCCGGGCGTCGTCGAGCGTGGTGATTGCCTCCTCGAACAGCGGACGAGCGAGTTCGAACCCGTTCACCTCGAACTGGGCGGCGGCGAGGTCGACCATGGTACGGGCGCGGGCCACCGGTTCGCCGAGTTCCTCCCAACGGTCGACGCATTCCGAGAGGTCCTCGAGGACACTGGCGTAGGACGATGCGGCACCGGTGAGTACCGCGCGGGCCTCGAGGGCCCTCACCATGGCCACGGTCCGGTGATCGGACGCGGTTGCGATGCTGTCGGTGAGCCACTCGACGCCCTCCTGCAGCAGGCCGCGGGCGAGCCAGTAGTTGCGCATGCCCGCCGCCACGGCGAGGGCGCGTGCGTCGCGGATGCCGAGGTAGAACCGTAGGGCGGAGCGGATGTCGGCGAAATCCCCGTCGGTGCGGGACAGCCAGGTGTCGGCGTCCGAGCCGACCAGATCGGCGCCCTCGACGACTCGCCGCCGGAAATATTCGGCGTGCGCGGCCCGAAGGCCCGACTGACGGGGATCGGCGTGCAACAGGTGACGTCCGTAGTCGCGGACGATGTGTGTCATCGCAAAGGCGATCGAACTCCCGCTCGATCGGTCGTGAACGGGGTGCAACAGAGTGTGGTGCACCAGTTCCCCGAGGTGCTCGACGACCGTGTCGGGGGTGAATGTGTCACCGCACGCTCCCTCGATTTCCGCCGCCTCGGTGAGAACCTCGACGACCGCAGCTGGTTCGACGACGCCGTCGAAGAGCGCCAGTACCGGGATGAGCGCCGCATCGTCCGGGGCGAGGAGGGTCACGCTGTCCGCCAGGGTGCGCGCCAATGTGTGGTGCCGGTCGGGCAGATCACTCGGACCGCGCATGCTCGGCGACCCTCCGGATTCCAGCCGCCCTCGTAAACCTTCCAGCGTCACCGTGCCCAGTTGGTTCGCGGCGATCAGCAGGGCGAGCGGGCTGCCGTCGAGCCGCCGGCAGGCAGCGGCAACGGTCGGGGTATTCGATTCGAGGTCGGTCTCGAAGGCCACTCGGCGGGCATGATCGAGGAACAGTTGCAGGGCAGGGCCGCGACCGCCGTCAGCAGGCACCTGGTCCTCCAGGGGCGGGCACGGTAGCGGGTCCAGCCGGTAGCGGTACTCGCGGGAGAGGCCGGTCACTGCCCGGCTCGTCGCGAGCAGTGCGACGTCCGGGTGCGCGGCGGCGATCGCACCGAGCGCGCGAACCTCGGTCCCGATCCTCTCCAGACTGTCGACCACGACGACACGGGCGCTCTCCGATGCGCTGGGCCGCGCACAGGCCGCCGCGATCATCGCCAGTCCGTCCCTGCCGGCGGCACACTCGGACAGGTCGACCCGGGACACGTCGATCCCCGACACCGTCAGCCGCTCGGCGACAGCTGCAACGACTGCAGTCTTTCCTACCCCCGCTTGCCCGACGACGGTAAGCATCCCGACAGCTGGGTCGCCGAACAGAGCACAGATTGCCGCCACGTCTTCCGTGCGGCCCACCAGAGCGGGCCGCGGGGGTGGTGCCTCCATCTGCGAATCCTGTCAGAGATCGACGGCGCGCGGTGTGCCGGCGAAGAACCGATCTCGAATCATCCGAGTGGAATGGGGAATTGGACGGAGCTCTTGCCCACCAAGTGTGGTCCGATCAGTTCGGCGACGATGCGCCGGTGATCGGGAGATGTCAGGTAGGCGGTGAAAGCGTCCTCGTTCTCGAATACCGCGGTGACCGCGTAGTCGGCGTTCCCGGGACGGTCCCCCTGGTCGGGTCCGTGCCGGTAGGAATCGATGCCGGGACAGGCCTCCGACAACTCGTCGAGCCTGTCGGCGAGGGTGCTGAGGGTGCCGGCAGGAAGGTCGGGGGAGAAGGTGAAAGTGACGACGTGAGCGAGTGGCATGCGGCGTTCCTTATCCGGTGCGCAGGGCGGTGGTGTGCCGGGGCCGTGCCGGGGGAATGCGCTTGTGGGTGCAACCCCCGGCACGGGCGGGAGTCACCCTTGGGTGGAGTGTGCTCCGGTCATGAGGGCGGCGAGGTCGTCGGGTTCGAGGAAGGACGGGGGCGGCGGTGGTCCCCAGGCGTAGAGGCCTTGGAGTCCGTGGAGAACTTTCGGGCTCCAGAGTTCGTCTTCGGGGACGGTGTCCATGTCGGAGTAGTACTCGGAGAAGTTCCCGGCCGGGTCCTTGAGGTACCAGAAGAAGTTCGCCCCGGCGTAGTGCCGGCCGAGGCCCCAGATGTGCCGTTCCGGGTTGCCGTCGAGCATCGCGTGCGCGCCGCGGCCGACCTCGTCGATGTCGTCGACCTGCCAGCTGGTGTGGTGCATGAAGTTCACCGGTGCGGCCATGACGAGCACGTTGTGGTGCTCGACGGAGCAGCGCAGGAACGCGGCCTTGTCGCCCATGTAGTCGCTGACCTTGAATCCGAGTCCGTCGGTGAAGAACTTCATCGTGGTCTCGAGGTCGGTGGACCCGATCACCGCGTGTCCGAGTTTGCGGGGGCGGACCGGCTCGGTGCGGGTGAGGAACGGGGCCCGCCCCCAGCGGTCGATGCGGCCCGGCCCGTTGTAGACGGTGGCGGGGACCGCGGGGTCGATGACGATCCGAGGCCGGACCTGCACACGCACGACCGTGCCGGTGACCGGTTCGACGGCGCGGACGGAGGTGCCATCGTGCTCGGGTGCCAGACCGAGTCGGTGCAGGCGGGCGGTGGTGGCGGCGATGTCGTCGGCGTCGTCGGCGGCGACGGTCAACTCGACCAGCCGCCGGGCCGGCGCGTGGACGATCTCGAGTTGTTCGCCGCCGTTGACGGTGGCGAACACCCCGCCCCCTCGGTGGTCGAGTCCGAAATCGGTGTAGTAGGCGATGGTGTCGTCGACGTTGGGTACGCCGACGGTGACCTTGCCCAGTCCGTGCAATGCCATGGCGTGCTCCTCTACTTCGTGCCAGGGTCGGCGACGAAACTCTGGTGCAGTTGTCCGATACCCTCGATCCAGCTGTCGAGTTTCTCGCCGGGCTGCAGGAATCGTTGCGGGTCGCGGCCGACGCCGACCCCGGAGGGGGTGCCGGTGAAGATGACGTCGCCGGGGTAGAGGGTGACGGTGTGGGAGAGGGCGGCGATCAGCGCGGCGACGGGGAAGATCAAATCCTTGGTGCGGCCCTTCTGCACTTCTTCGCCGTCGACGGTGCAGCCGAGTTCGAGGTCATCCGGGTTGGCGAATTCGTCCGGGGTGACCAGCCAGGGGCCTTGCGGGGAGAAGCCGGGGAAGGACTTGCCGAGTCCGAATTGCGGTGCGGGGCCGCGGAGCTGGGACACCCGCTCGGAGATGTCCTGGCCCGCGGTGAGTCCGGCGACGTGCGACCAGGCGCCGGCGTCGTCGATGTTGCTGGTTTCGCGGCCGATGACGGCGACGAGTTCGATCTCCCAGTCGACGTTGCCGCCGGCCGGGATGGTCACGTCGGTGTCGGGGCCGGTGAAACTGGAGACGTATTTGGTGAATACCGGCGGCAGGTGGGTGGGTGATTCGAAGCCGGATTCGGCGGCGTGGGCGTGGTAGTTCAGGCCGACGGCGAACACCTGTCGTGGGGTGGGTGACGGCGCTCCGAGGAGGGCCCGGTCGATCGGGAAGCTGTCGTCGGCGAGGGTCGAGAAGTCCTGTTCGGCCGCCCATGCCGTGACGTCGTTCCAGGCGTCGTACACGGCGGGCAGTTCGGGGCCGAACCGGCCATGGGAGGCGGTGGCCAGATCCAGCGCTCTTTCTGCACCCTCCTCCCCGACGACGAGGGCGGCACGGTTGTCGATATTGGCGATACGCATGAAAACGGTTCTCCTAGTGTGTTATTGGTTAGGCAGAGCTGGTTGTCGAGGGAGTACGGGCGGCTGTGTGGGCGGTGATGCGGAGTCGGTCACGGTACTCGGCGAGCATGTCCGGCACGGTGTCGCTGTCGAGTCCGGCGCCGAAGAGGTAGTGGTCCGGGCGAATCAGGGCCGAGTCGATGCCGTTGTCGTCGAACCAGCGGGACCATTGACCGGTGACATCGCATAGATCCGGGTCGCCGGTGTCACCGATGGTGATCATCCGGACCCTGGTGTCGTCGAGCAGCGACTGTAGTGACGCAGCCACCCGAGCGGCCGAACCCCCGTCGCGTACCAGCAGGACTGCGCCGTAACCGGTGACCTCGTCGAGCAGGTCCCGCCGCCCGTTCGCTTGCACCGGGAACTGCGGCGCGAGGGTCCCTGCGAGAGCGGTTCGTTCCTCGGCAGGGGAGATGACCCCCTCGCCGAGAACCGGCAGCGCGGTGACCGGTAGGACTTTCGCCGGGTCGGCGCCGCCGGCGATCATTCGGGCGTCGCGCTCGGCGGCTTTGTCTTCGTCGAGGACGCAGATGACCCGGCCCAATTCGACCGACATCGCGATCGCATGCGCGAGGTGGGTGCTGCGTTCGGTGGTGTAGGAGTCCATCAGCGCGACTTCGGACTCGCCGCGCAGTATCCGGTCGAGTTTCCAGGACAGGTTGGCCGCATCTCGCATGCCCGAGCACATGCCTTGGCCCGCGAAAGGCGGCATCTGGTGCGCGGCATCACCGGCGATGGCCAGTCGGCCGTGGTTCCACCGGTCCGCCCAGCGGGCGGCGAAGGTGTAGACAGCGTGCCGTTCGAGCTCACTGTTCTCCGGAGTCCGGCCCCACGCCTGCAACAACTCCCACGCCTTGCCGGGCGTATTGAGCTCCTCCCGCGTCTCACCGGGTAACCGCATGAACTCCCACCTGCGGCGTCCCGGACCACCCGACACGACTGTCGTCGGCCGGGCGGGATCGCACAATTGCCAGTTCAGCGGCGACCACTGGCGGTTGTCCCGCGGGATCGTATCGACGATCAGCCAGTCGAAGAAGAATCCCTGATCGTGCATCGTCGCGCCCATACGTTCGCGCACGAAGCTGTTGGCACCGTCGCATCCGATCACGAACCGTGCGCGGGCGTGCCGTTGCTTGACAACGGTGCTGGTGAACGTCACGACGACGTCGTCCGCGCCCTCATCGATACCGACCACCTCGGCGCCGCGCAGCAGGGTGACGTTCGGCATCGCCTCGACCGCGTCGGCGAGGACCTGCTCGAGTTGCGGCTGGGAGAAAAAGGACGCCGTCGGCCAGCCGCTGGGGCCGGTTCCGGACCAGTCGATCCGCACCAGCGCCTCATCGGCGGCATTGCGCCACTCATAGCAGTCGGGCACGGCCTCCGAGATCGCCTTGACCTCGTCGGTCAGGCCCATCGACTGGAACACGCGGCCGATCTCGTCGTCGAAATGAACGGCGCGCGGCAGTGGGTACGGCTCTGGCCAGCGCTCGAGAATCATCACGTCGTGACCGCGGAGTCCGAGCATCCGCCCCAGCGCCAGTCCTACGGGTCCGGCGCCGACGATCACCACGTCGTGGAGGTTGTCCTGCATGTTCTTTGCTCTTCCTCGGTTCGAGTGCAGTAGTGAACACCAATTCAGCCCTATTGAGCATGTTCAATAGATACAGAATGCTGTGACCCACCTCGCATGTCAAGGGACTCGGCCGCATCAATCCCTATCGAGCATGCTTAATCCAGTAAAATGGGCTATTGCGCCCGCCCCGGCGACGAAGATTTCATGAGCAACGCGGGGCCGGGTACGACGAAACGAGGAGACGATGACCGATCTCGCGCAGCGGATGATGATGGATGCATCGCTGAGTCGCACCGAGCAGGCCGCGCTGGCCATCGGCCAGCTCGCGGAGCGGGCACAGCAGGGCTCGCGGCTCGGCACCAAGAAGGAACTACAAGAACGATGCGGAGTCGCGAAGGGCACCTTCAACGAAGCCCTTCGTATCCTGCAGTCACGCGGCGTGATCACCGTCCGATCGGGACCAGGTGGGGGACTGTTCGCGGCTTCACCCACCCCCATCGCGCGTCTCGGGAACTCCATCCTCTCCCTCGACGCCGCCGAAGGTGACGTCGCGGACGCCGTTCGCATCCGAGACGCCCTGGACCCGCTGCTCATCGAAGACGCACTCGATCACAGTTCCGCCGTCGACATCGCTCGCATGCGCACCGCTCTCGACGTCATGCAGCAATCCGCCGACGCCGGCGATGCGACGGGATTCGTCCGAGCCAACTGGGAACTGCACGCCACGATCGCCCGCGTGAGCCCCAACGCCATCCTGAAGTCGATCTACCTGAGCCTGCTCGATCTGATCGAATCCCACACCGTGTCAGTCGAACCCGTCGGCGAGAGACCTCTGTCGGAATACATCGCCGAACGTCAGCAACTACACGCCGATCTCGTCGACGCTCTCGACCGCCGTGACCGGGAGAAGGCCCTCCGACTCATCCACGAGCACAACACGACACAACGGGAAACCGAGTCTGCGCGCACTCAGACAGCCTGACGAACTTTCCGCGGTATCGGACCATTACGGCTCGCGGAATGTGGTTCGACGTCGCTTGTGCGGTATCAGTTCAGCTGGGACATCGTCTATTGCCAGCCGTCACGGTTCAGGCGACCCCGGCCGGCTCGGCGGACCGGACGGCGTGCCCACCGAACTGGTTGCGCAATGCCGAGACGGCTTTCATTGCGGGGGAGTCGTCCTGGCGGGACGCGAACCGGGCGAACAACGCGGCGGAGATCACCGGCGCGGGGACCGCGTGGGCGATGGCCTCTTCGACGGTCCAGCGGCCTTCACCGGAATCCTCGGTGTAACCGGAGATCGACGCCAATTGGGGATCGTCGGACAGCGCCTGCACCAGAAGGTCGAGCAACCAGGAGCGGACCACGGTGCCCTGGGACCACGCGCGCAGCACGGCAGGTACGTCGACGATGGATTCTTCCGCCGCCAGCAGTTCGTACCCCTCGGCGTAGGCCTGCATCAGTCCGTATTCGATGCCGTTGTGCACCATCTTCGAGTAGTGGCCGGCGCCGACCGGGCCGGCGTGGACGAAGGAGTCTTCCCGATCACCGTCCGGCCGCAGCGCGTCGAAGACCGGCATCAACCGGTCGATGTCGGCGGCGTCACCACCGGCCATCAGTGCGTATCCGTTCCGTCGCCCCCACACCCCACCGGAGACGCCGCAGTCGACGTAGCGGATGCCGTGTTCGGCAAGGACGTCCGCGTTGAGCTTGTCCTCGGTGAACCGGGAGTTGCCGCCGTCGACGACGAGGTCCCCGGGTGCGAGCAGGCGAGAGAGCTGCCCGATGACCTGGCGGGTCGGCGCACCGGCGGGCACCATCACCCACACGGCACGCGGCGCCGGAAGCGATTCGACCAACGCTTCGAGGCTGCCGGCATCGCTGTCGGCGGCGTTCGGGTCGTATCCGATCGCCTCGACTCCACGTTCACGCAGCCGCTCGCGCATGTTCAGCCCCATTTTGCCCAGACCGACCAATCCCAGTTTCATCGTCACCGTTCCACTTTCGATTCTCGAGTATCGTGCCGGGGTCTATGTCTACGGGGGTTCGGCGGCCGCCTCACCTGACCGGACGGGCAGCTGTCACTGGCCGCTCGGCCAAGTGCATTACCTCGCCGCGCCTTCGACACTGGTATCCGACGCATTGTCTGAATGCGCCTGTGGTGGATCGAAAGACGGAGTGCAACAAAGTGACCGTTTCTGAAGTGCAGGAGAGGTATCCGCTGGCAGGCGGCTCGGGCGGCGTTGTCGGCGCGGCGTTGATCGGCAACATCGGTCAGCTCGCGGAGCCGGTGTCGATGGTGATCTTCGGGATCACCGGTGATCTCGCCCGCAAGAAATTGCTCCCGGCCATCTACGACCTCGCCCACTCCGGCCAGCTGCCAGCGGACTTCGATCTCGTCGGTTTTGCCCGGGAGACCGCAGACGCCGAAACCCAGCTTCGCGAGTCGGTGACCGCGTATGCGCGCACACCGTTCGACCCCGAGGTGTGGGAGTCGCTGGCCGAGCGTATCCACCTCGTTCAGGGTTCGTTCGACGATACCGCGGCGTTCGCCCGGCTCTCCGCCAGGCTGGCCGAGCTCGATGTCCGCCGCGGCAAGTCCGGAAATTACGTGTTCTACCTATCGGTTCCACCGTCCTTCTTTGCGACGGTCTGCGACCAGCTGGCAATCTGCGGGCTGAACCGAAGTGCGCACGGGTGGCGCCGGGTGGTGGTGGAGAAGCCGTTCGGGCACGACCTCGCCAGCTCGCAATCGCTCGGTGTCGCGCTGGAACGCGTGTTTCCGCCGTCGTCGATCTACCGCATCGATCACTACCTGGGGAAGGAGACGGTGCAGAACATCCTCGCGTTGCGGTTCGCGAACGGGATGTTCGAGCCGTTGTGGAACAACCGGCACATCGACCACGTGCAGATCACCATGGCCGAGAGTGTCGGAGTGACCGGGCGTGCCGGGTATTACGACGGCGTCGGCGCCGCGCGCGACGTCATCCAGAACCACCTGCTGCAACTGCTGGCGTTGATCGCGATGGAAGAACCCGTCGCGTTCGACGCCGACGGCATCGCCGCCGAGAAGATCAAGGTCCTCTCCGCCACCGAACTCCTCGGACCGCTCGCGGAGACATCGGCCCGCGGCCAGTACGGGGCGGGAGTGGAGAACGATGTTCCCGTACCAGGATTGGCTGACGAGGCAGGGTTCCCCGCCGACTCGGCGACAGAGACCTTCGCGGCCCTGACCGTGGGGATCGCGACCCGCCGGTGGGCCGGCGTGCCGTTCTTCATCCGCACCGGTAAACGCCTGGCGCGGCGCACCGCCGAGATCGCGGTGACGTTCACACCGCCCGTCCATGGGTCGCCCGCTAGCCGGGCCGCGGCGGTCTCGAACGTACTCGTCTTCCGGGTCCAGCCCGACGACGGAATCGAACTGCACATCGGCGCCAAACGCCCCGGCGGCGGCATGCACATTCAGCCGGTCAGCCTCGGGATGGACTTCCGGTCGGTGTTCGACCCCGCACCGGAGGCCTACGAACGGCTGATCTGTGACGTGCTGCGTGGCGACGCCACACTCTTCCCTCGCAGGGAGGAGGTCGAATGGTCCTGGAAGGTAGTCGATCCGCTACTCGACTACTGGACGGGTTGCGGCCGACCGGAGACCTATCGTTCCGGGTCGTCCGGTCCGGCGTCGGCGGAGCGGATGCTCAGCCGGACCGCACGCGCGTGGCGGACGCTCTGACCTCGCAGCGTATAACCGACGACGAAAGACCCCGAACACGAAAGTGTTCGGGGCCTTTCGCGTTTGTGGCTACTTCGCGAGCGCGTCCCTGAGCGCCTTCGCGGCCGCGGCGGGGTCCTCGGCGCTGTAGATCGCGCCACCGGCGACGGCGACGTCGGCACCCGCATCGCGGACGGCGGCGATGGTGTCGACCTTGACGCCACCGGCGACGGAGAACGGCACACCGGCGATCTTGCCGTCGTCGAGGAGGGTCTGGATGGAGTACCCGGGCTGGGCCTGCTCGTCGAGGCCGGCGTGGATCTCGACGAACGCGACTCCGAGCTTGGCGATCTCGCGGGCGCGCTCGACACGGTTTTCGACGCCGATCAGGTCGGCGACGACCTTCTTGCCGTGCTTGCGGCCGGCCTCGACGGCGCCCTTGATGGTGGCATCACCGGCGGCACCGAGGACGGTGACCAGGTCGGCGCCGGCGGTGAACGCCAGGTCGGCCTCGAGGAAACCGGCGTCGGCGGTCTTGAGGTCGGCGAAGACCTCCTTGTCCGGGTGTGCGGCCTTGATCGCGCTGATGGCACTGAGGCCGGCGCTCTTGATCAGCGGAGTGCCGAGTTCGATGATGTCGACGTACGGGGCCACCTTGTTGGTGAGCGCCAGCGCGTCGGCGGTGGTGAGCAGATCGACTGCAACCTGCAGCTTCGTCATGTGTTTCTCCTGTTGTCTATCTTCGGGGGTTCAGGGGTGTCGGTTCAGCCGATGTTGGCGTGGCGTTCCCACAGCCGCTCGGCGGTCTGGTCTTCGTTGCTCCACAGCGCCTGGAACAGCGCGTCGAACGCGAGGAGCACGGACTGCTCGAAAAGGCTGCCCGCGTACTGGCGGGTGATGGATGCGCTGTGATCCTCTTTGTCGGCCGCCGGCAGGATCAGGACGTCGTCGGCGCGCTGGGCGAGCGGCGAATCCGGGGCCGTGGTGACGGCGAGCACCGAGGCACCGACCTTCGTCGCGGTGTCGGCAGCCCCGACCACCGAGGCGGTGGTGCCCGACCCGGACACGGCGATCAGCACGTCGTGTGCGCCGAGGGCTGGGGCGGTGACCTCACCGGCCACGTGGACGCGCAGACCGAGGTGCATCAAGCGCATGGCGGCCATCTGGATGGCCAGGCCGCTGCGCCCGTTGCCGATCACGAAGACCGCCCGCGCGCTTGTGATGAGCGAACCGGCGCGGTCCCACTGTTCTGCAGCAATGGAATTGAGCAGCCGCTCGTTCTCGTCGAGCACGATGCGGCGCCCGTCGCTGAACCGTGTTCGGGTCTGCTCGACGGTGACGGTCATGATCCTCCTCGATGATGGCTGTTCTGTCCTGGTTCCCAGGCTGCCGACCCCGCTGCGCTTCGGCACCCGGCCGCTCGGCCGGTTCGGGCTGGTCGGTTGGCCAGTGCCTTCTCACCGGTAGCGGCAATACTGTGAATGCGTGGTAATTGCGGAGGACTCTGTTCGGTTGCAGGTTGATGCCTGGGTGGAGATGCGGAAGGTGATCACGGGCCCGCTCCCGGATATCGCGGCCGGCTTCTCGCGGTTCCTGGGACAGTTGTTGTCGCACGACGCTCTGGTGATCTTCACCCGTGAATGCACCGGACGCCCCCGCAAAGTGGCTGGTAACCGTCAGATCGTCGACCGGGTGACCATCGATGAACTCGACGAGATCAAACAGTCGATCAACCCGGGTGGCGTTCTCGACGGACCCGCCCTGTTGGCTGGTTCCCACCGACGAATCTGGGCTGTGCGCGATATCAGTGACATCCTGCTGGTCCTCGTTCCGCGGCCGTCCCAGCCCGACGCACCCGATGCCGACGAGGTCGCGGCAGTGTTCGGGATCGTCGCAACCTCCATCCAGCAGCAGGTGGCCCAGGCCAGCCCCGACTACCTCGCCGAGTCGCGGGCCGCGTCGAGTGAACGCGCCCGCACGATCGCCGAACTCAGCGAGGCGCACGAGGCGACCCTCGCGTCGGTGCTCGGCACGCTCCGCTCGAACGACCTCGATGATCGCCGCGCACGAATCACCGCCAGCGAGACAGCCTCTGCCGCGTTGATCGCCCTGCGGTCCGCGGGTGCAGCGGACCGGGCCCTGTCCGAGGAAGCGGTCACCACCGCATTCGCACGCCTGCAGGGTGAATTGCGGCCACTGTTGCGATACCGGGAGGTCGAGGTCGACTACATCGAACCGCCGGCCGACGGTCGACCACTGCCTGGTGAGGTGGCGCACGCGGCGCGGGCCATGGTCCGGGCCATCGTGCTCGCGTTCGGTGCGCAACCGGTGCTCACCCGAATGCGGATCGCGTGGGACTGCGACGGTGACAACGTCCTGATCGAGGTCCGCGACCAGGGGCCCGGCACCATCGACCGCAACGCCCTCACACGGCAACTGTCCGGACGCCTGAACACCTTGCGCGGGCGAATCGCCGTCGAATCGATCACCGGGTGGGGGAGCCGGGTCACACTCACCGTCCCCCTCGACCCGCCCGCGGCCCGGCCTGACGAGCACCTCCTGTCCACACTGAATCCCCGCGAACTCGAAGTCCTCGCGCATCTCGCCGTGGGCAAGCGGAACCGCGCCATCGCCGAAGAACTCGGTATCAGCCAGAGCACCATCAAGTTCCACGTCGCCAGCGTGCTCAAGAAACTCGACGTCGCCAATCGAGGCGAGGCCGGAGCGATCGGAATACGAGCCGGAATCGTGCCGGGAGGGGCACATGCTGCGCCCGGCCGAAGCTAGAGGATCACCGAAGATTCCCGATTTCGTCACCGTGCCCACATGGATGGCCGCGGCGGACACCATGTCGCCGAGGAGGGCACTCGGTCCGGGTTCCTTCTCGCGGCCTCGGCCCCGAAGATCCTCGTGCTGGTCGTGACCGCTGCAGCGGTCACCGCGGAGGCGAATACCGACGTCCGCGCCGGCAACAGCCTCCAGCGACCGCTCAGACCTCGCCGAACTCGCCGCCGCCGTCGCCTACCTCGTCAGCGACGACGCCAGCTTCGTCGCCGGCACCGAACTCGTCGTCGACGGCGGATTCCGGGCGCGCTGACAGGCGGCGCGAAGAGCGTCAGGTGGTCGCAACGAGGAGATCCTCTCCGCTAGACGGACGTAGACCGTCGGTCCGATCGGCGAAGTAGCGTTCGGCGAGGGTCCTTCCCGCCACGTGGTGCGCGTCCTCGAGACCGGCTTCGTGGGCCAGGGCCAGCATTTCCTGCGGGGTATAGAAGCTGATGAACGGAGTTCCGGCTGCTCGTGCACCGCTCTCGGACGCCCGGAGTCCGGGTCTGTCGGCGTCGTCGAGAAGTTCGGTCGGCAGCAAGAAGGTCATCGCCAGCGTCGATCCGAGGGCCAACCCGGCGAGCTGGCGCAGGGTTGCCGCCGTGGCGTCTCTCGTGAGGTACATGGTGACGCCGGTGGAGACAACGACCGCCGGCTCGCCAGGATCGAAGCCCGCGGCACCCAGCTGCTCCCACCAGGACTCGCTGGCCTCGAAATCGACCGGCACCAACCGCAACCAGTCGGGGACACCGAAGCCGAGCTCGACCAGGCGGCGCCGCTTCCAGGCTTGGGGGCCGGGCTGGTCGACCTCGAACACCCGCAGGCGGGAGGCGATCTCCGGCCTGCGCTGGGCGAAGGTGTCCAGACCGGCCCCCAGAACGACGTACTGGCCGACGCCGCGGCGGGCCTCCTCTGCAACCAGATCTTCGATGAATCGAGCGCGGGCTACGATCGCCGCCCGAAATCCGCGGGTGCCGGCAGGGTCCATGTCCGGGCGGCCCCGCCACCCGTTGTCCGGCCCCGCCAGTTGCAGACCGATCTCGTCCTCGAGTACGTGCGGCGGCGGGTCGACCTGAACGTGCATCGCCCGCCACAAGGCGACTCGCACCGCCGTGCTGTCAGGTACCTCGGTTTCCTCGTCTGCCATGCCCTCTTCCTCCTCGCAGTTCAGTTCTCGCCGTTTCACGTCCAGAGCTAATCGAGTCCTTCGCCGTCAGTGTCCGCCACAACGGCTCATACTGGGCTGCGAGCAGAGCGAAATCGGAGGTAAACCGGTGACTACGCTTCAGGACGCTTTCGAGCTCGCCCGCGCCGATCAAGGATTGGCCGTCGTTGCGACGCTCCGTGCCGACGCAACCATTCAGTCGAGTGTGGTCAACACCGGCATCCTCGCGCATCCCGTCACAAGCGAGAGTGTGCTGGCGTTCGTTGCCCACGGCAAGGTCAAGCTGGCCAATCTGAGGGTCCGACCGCAGGTGACGACGACATTTCGCAGTGGCTGGCAGTGGGCCACCGTCGAAGGTCGTGCGGAGCTCGCCGGTCCGGACGATTCTCAGCCGTGGCTGGACTCCGAGCGGTTGCGGCTGCTGCTGCGCGACATCTTCGTCGCGGCGGGCGGAACTCACGACAACTGGTCCGAATTCGACCGCGTGATGGCCGCCGACCGCCGGACTGCGGTGCTCGTCCGACCGGATCGCATTTACAGCAATCCGGCGCCGTCGAGCGCAGAACAGTCGGGGTCGTGACCTACGTGTACTCCGCTCCTGGTGTGGAAGCTCCGACAAGCGCCATCCACTGATCTCCGGCGCTGACCAGGGACGATCGGCTTTTATTTGAGAGGTGCTGGGGTCGGGGACGGTGCTGAGTTGTCATGTCACCGACGAAAGGCTCGAGCAGATGCGCAGTCTCCGATGGTCCGTGTGCAAGGCCCTGCTGGTCGCAGGACTGGTTGCGACTCCTCTTGTCTGGAGTTCCGGGGAAGCGGTCGCAGCGCCGGGGGTGACGCCGTTTCAGATACCCCGCGTGTGGGCGTCGGGGACGTTCGGTTTATGCTTTCCGGCCTGCGTCGACGCCCCGTTTGCGGTTACCGGAGAGGCGCCGGGCGTAGTGACTTTTCACGACCCAACTCTCATGGAATCTATCGTGCTGTGGGTTGGGTGGACCAACCTGTCCACTGGCGCATCGGGTGTCGTTCGCGTGACCGGGGACGCGCCGGGGATCGGCTTCACCGGTGCCGGGGTCGTGGTCGCCTCCGCGATGGGGAACCTGGTCGAGTACGTCGGGGCAAGGGGTATCTTCTACGTCCAGTAGGGGACCGACATCGAGTGGTCGTTGCGCCTCGTTGGTCCTTGTTACTGGTCGGCCAAACCCTGAGACGAGGCTTCATGTCGTAGGCGCGAGGTACATTCTCGCTGCGACGAAACAGGTCGCCACTCACACCTCATATCCGAGAGATTCCGGCTCGGGTGGATGCGGGGTGCAACCGCACTGCGTATCCAGGGGGAGTGGCGACCTTTCGTTGTCCATCGAATTTTCCGGCAGCTAGCGGGAGGCGGAGGTGGCGTGCCGGGGATCGGCGCTGGGGCTCGAGTGCACAGGCGTGTGTGGTGGGGCCTCGCCGCGACGGAGTCTGCGGGTGTGCCGTCGGCGGTCGGCTTCGGTCATACCACCCCAGATTCCATAGGGCTCGTCGTTGCTCAGAGCGTGGTCCCGGCACTGGGCGAGGACGGGGCAGTCCTGACAGATCTGTCGGGCGCCCGATTCGCGCCGGGCCCGGGCGTGGCCGCGTTCTCCGTCGGGGGAGAAGAAGACCGACGATTCGATGCCGCGGCACGCGGCGCGACCCTCCCAACTTCCGGGGCTGGTGAAGATCTCGTCGGCCGGTGTCGGTCGATAAGGGTCGTGCGGGGGCACTGCGGTTCCTTCCGTCCCGAACGGTGGAACTGTGAACAGATCCGCACGCTGGGAAAACTGATATTGATGTCGTTCGTGTACTTCTTTCCGGTTACGCCTCGTGTCAGATAACAAACCGGACACCCTGTTTAGAGGTATACCTGATCACCCGACTCCGACGCCACTCGGTCGGGTGTCCAGCTGTGTGCGGGTGTGGGATCGGTCGGCCTGCATTCCGCGGCCTCCGACTGCTGGGCGCCTGTCCATCACTGCCTTGGTACGCGCCCGCGGATGTGGGCCGGCGGAAACATTCCCGGAAATGCCCCACTCGGCTCCCACGTACTTCACAATGGCCACCGAAAGAGCTTGAGGTGCAACGTATGTCGAACCATTATCGCTGTAGGGAAACTCGAGACATAGGAGACCCGATGCCCGTTTCGTCACACGTGTTGTTGCAGCATGTGCAGGACCGCACGACCGATCTGCGCCGATGGTTGGATACAGGTGGTAACGGTGCGGCCCTCAACGCTTATCTTCGCGACGAACCTGTCGACGACCGGTGGTTGGCCACTTATGAGCGCCTCCGGCGCGATCTGCTGCGGGCCGTCGGTCACGCTTGCCCGCCCCCGGCTCGGCGCGAGAGGCCGATGTCGAGCGTGGGGCACCGACCCAACGGCCGATGAACCAGGATCAGCGCCGGGCCCTGGAGCAGGTGCGCGACACCTGCGCCATGCTGCACAGTTTCATGAACACCGACCTGAGAGACCGGCCCAGGGAGCGGGTCCGATCCGCGACCTTCCAACAACTCACCGACGACCTCCTCGACGCTGTCACCGCGGCAGAGTCGGCGGGTGTCCCCGAACACCTCATCTTCGACAGCATGTGAGATCGGGCGGGGTGGAGGAGGCCGGCCACGACGACGCGCGGGGGCGGTGGCAAGAATCCCGAGGTGGGGACGCGCGCGGCGCCCGAACGGGACTAGCGTCGAAGAAGAACCGCAACCACCTCGATGAGGAGGGGCTATGACTCTCACCCGAGAACTGTTCGACACCATGACCGCCAAGTCTGGGCTGAGCAGCGAAGTGCTCGCCGGCGCCGTGGACACTTTGCAGGAATGCGAGGAAATCGTCGCCGCCTGCGCGATGGGCATGATCGGCGCGCAAGACGCGCGGCAACTGGCCCCCTCGATCAGCTGCGACCTGGACTGCGCCGACCTCCTCGGTGTCACCCGCCGCGTCCTGACCCGCGGCAGCGGCCCCGACCACACCCTGATCACGGCCCAGGTCGAAGCCTGCCTACTCGCCTGCGAACGCAGCCACGAGTTGTGCAGCCAACACGCCGACCACCATGTGCACTGCCGGATGTGCGCGGAAGCGACTCGCCGCTGCGCCGACATGTGCAGACAAGTCCTTCGAGCGCTTCACGCATAGCGTCCACGCGTCGTGCCCCGGACCGTGCACTCAACGTCGTCTCCCCATCGACGTCACGATACGACTGGTGCGTCAGCCGGGTACCTGACCAGTTGAGCCGACGGAAGCCTTGGCGACGGACACCCGAGATGTCCCACCCTGTACCCCCGAGGGTGGGCGTTCCGGAAAGTATGTCGAGGACACGGCGTTCTACTGGTCAACCCATTCGCAGACGTCCGCGAATGGGTTGGAACGCCGCTTTGCCGCACCCGGCATGTCGATGGGTACGGGACAAAGCGGCAGGTCAGGAGCTTTCCGTCACAGGGCTGCTATCGGGACGCGCTGGTCAGCGTTCGCCTATCGGTCGGGTCTCAGACGGGTACGGATCGCATGGACGTGGCGCTATCTGGAGCAGGCCGACATCTCACCGGCAGTGTCGGTGCCGGAATCATTCTCTCTGATCTCCAGGGTTCGCGGCTCGTCTCGGCGCTCATGATCCGATCGTCGCACGCCGCGATGAGCAGGAGTCCTCCCACTCGATCGGCCGCGCGAAGATTCATGACCTCGGAGAAGGAGCGACTAGCCGCCGCGCTTGCGGCGGAAGGATCCCCGGCCATTGCGGCGCAGCAGTGCGACCGTGGTGGCGAGGCGACCCCGATTCGGATCGGGTTCCAGCCCGGCGCCCACACGGTGCAGCTGGTCGGTGTGCCAGCCGAGGTCGAGGACCCCGTCGAGCGCTGTGATGTCGACCAACTTGCCCAGGACGCTGCGCATCCCGGATCGCAATTGGTGGGTGGTCAGGGTGTCGGCGCGCCGGGCGAGGATGACGTCGGCGGCGTCGGTGGTGGTCGCGGTGGGTCGGCCGATGCCGACGACGTCGCATTCGCCGGCGTGGATCGCCTCGTCCATCGCCGTGCGGGATCGGAATCCCCCGGTCACGGCCAGCGGGACGGTTCCTGCCAGGCCGCGGACCGTGCGGGCGTACTCGAGGAAGTAGGCCTCGCGGGCGCGCGTGCTTGCGGCGGCACTGCCCATCATGGCAGGTGACTCATAGCTTCCACCGCTGACCTCGATCAGGTCGAGGCCTTCCTGGGCCAGTGCCGCGATCACACCGCGCGACTCGCCCTCGGTGAATCCTCCTCTTTGGAAGTCGGCGGAGTTGAGTTTGATGCCGACTGCGAAGCCCGGCGATACCCGCGCGCGGATGCGGCGCACGACCTCGAGGACGAAGCGCATCCGGCGTTGGGGGTCACCGCCCCAGTCGTCGTCGCGCCGGTTCGCCAACGGTGAGAGGAACTGTGCGACGAGGTAGCCGTGCGCGCCGTGGATCTGCACGCCGTCGAATCCGGCTGTCTCACAGACTGTCGCGGCGGTCGCGAAGCGTTCGATGATGTCCTCGATCTCGCCGGGGGTCAGCTCACGGGGTGTGGCGGCGCCGGGGATGTTGAGGGGGACCTGACTGGGGGCGACGGGGGTGTGCCCGAGCGCGAGCGGGTTCGACTGGCGTCCGGGGTGGTTGAGTTGCACCCAGATCGGGACGCCGGCGTCCTCGGTCGTCTTGGCCCAGCGGGCCAGTGCGTCGAGGTCGCGTTCGTCCTCGATGACGATGTTGCCCGGCTCGCCGAGCTGGGTGCGGTCGACCATGACGTTTCCGGTGATGAGCAGACCGTAGCCACCGCGGCCCCAGGTGGTGTAGAGCCGCTCGAGGCGGCCGTCGGGAGAGTTCCGCGCGTCGCCGAGGGCTTCGCTCAGCGCGGCCTTCATGATCCGATTGGGGAGTACCTGGCCGCAGGGCAGTGTCAGCGGGTCGTGCAGGGAATTCATAGAGAGCTTTCCTTTCGCAGGGTTCGATGGTCACGACGCCGTAGCGGCGGTGGTGTGGGCGGCCCGCAGCATGGTCTTGTCGATCTTGCCGACGGCGTTTTTGGCGATGGCGTCAACAACGACGATGGTGGTGGGCCGCTTGTAGTGACTGAGTTGGTGCGCGCAGTGCGCTGTGAGCGCGGCGGTATCGACCCTCGTGCCGGGTCGTGGTTGGACGTAGGCGACGACGACCTCGCCCCATTTGTCGTCGGGGATGCCGATCACGGCGGCCTCGAGGACGGACGGGTCGCCTGCCAGCACGTCCTCGATCTCCTTGGGGTAGATGTTCTCACCGCCACGGATGATCATGTCTTTCGATCGTCCGACCAGTGTCAGGTAGCCCTCCGCATCGAGGTGGCCGACGTCGCCGGTGTGCAGCCAGCCGTCGACCACGGTGCGAGCGGCTTCCTCCGGGCGGCCGAGGTAGCCGCGCATGACATTGGGGCCACGGACGATGACCTCACCGTCCACCCCGGTGCCCATCTCGGTGCCGTGCTCGTCTACGATACGAATCTCCTGACCCGGCATGGCAATTCCCACCGTTCCGGGGGGCCGATGTCCCGACACCGGGTTGAGGGTGGAGGCGCAAGTTCCTTCGGACAGCCCGTAGCCCTCGAGGAGGGGGAACCCGTACCGGGCCTCGAACCGGTTCAGCAACTCAGCCGGGGCGGGTGCGGCGCCGCAGATACCGAACCGCAGGGACGACGTGTCGGGTCGGACGTCGTCGGGGAGCGCCGCCAGAAGGTTGTAGATCGTCGGCACCGCGCTGAAGTAGGTCGGACGCGCGGATTCGACGAGGTCGAAGAAGGTTCGGGGATCGAACCGGCCTGCGATGGTGACGCTCGCGCCGGCGAGGAGCGGGGTGAGGACGCTGACGACGATGCCGTTGACGTGGAAGAGCGGCAGGATCAGCAGGCACCGGTCGGCCGGCCCCAGCTGCAACGCCTGGACACCCATCTGTGCCATGGCGTCGATGTTGGCGTGGTCGAGCATCACGCCCTTCGGCACTCCGGTGGTGCCGCTGGTGTAGATCAGCAGGGCGAGCGCGGACGAGTCCGCACGTGGTGTGGGATCCGCCGCCACCGGCGTGTCGTACAGCTCGCCGACGGCGAGTGTGGCGACGCCACCCACCGGGGTCGTGCCGTCCTCGACGACGAGCAGGCGTGCGGCGGAGTCGGCGAGCTGACGAGCGACCTCGACGTCGGTCAGGGTCGGATTTACTGGAGTAATGGTGGCGCCGAGCCGCCAAGTCGCGAACAACAGCACCACGAAATCGGCCCGGTTTGGCAGTTTCAGGGCCACGACATCTGCGGGGCCGATTCCGAGGTCCTGGAGGTGACGGGCTGCCGCGCGGACCCGGCCCAGTAGCTGAGCATTGGTGAGCGACCCGGTGGCGTCGGAGACCGCGGGTCCGTGCGGGTCGAGATCGGCGCGGCGGTCGGGGAGCGAAGCGAAATTCATGGTGGGTGTACTCACCTTCGGTTCGATGCGATTCGGCCGGGAGTGGGTGTTGTGGGTGCGGGGTCGAGGTGGCGGGTGAGGAAGTCGATCTGGTCGTGGACCAGTTCCTCGAAGGGTGCGCCGAGGTAGAAGTCGAAGTGGCCGGCGTCGTAGGTCTTGATCTCGCCCTGCGGTGCGGTGCGGGCGTATCGGAGGGTCTGGGCGGGTGGGGTGACGGTGTCGGTGTTGCTGATGCAGAAGAGGATCGGGAAGGCGATGTTTTTCGCCGCTCGGCCGGGTCGGTAGGTGACGAGACTGGGAATGACCCGTGCCGCCACCTCGTTCCGGAACGTTGTCCCGGCGGGCGCGATCGCCCGGTAGCCGGGCAGCGCGTCCGGGGCGTTCATCAGCGCGAGCGACCCGGGTGCGCCGGCGAGGGGAATCGTAACCGGTGCGTTGCGGCGGGCTTTGGCCGCCAGATCCCGGGCAATCACGGGAGCCGCCTTCAGCGTGGCCGCCGGGCCGAGCGCGAGGGCGGAGGCCAGCCCGTCGGTGAACGGGCACTGGGCTACCGCGGCCCGCAGTTCCGGGTGCCGGGAGGCGACGGTGATGGCGTGGCCGCCGCCGAAGGAGCTGCCCCAGACGGCGATGCGGGTGCCGTCGAGACCGCGGCGAGCCTTCACCCAGGCGATGGCGGCATCCCAGTCGGCGAGCTGCTTCTTGATCGACAGCAGCTGGCGGGGGTGGCCGCCGCTGTCGCCGAAGTGCCGGTAGGTGAACGCGAAGGCGGCGATGCCGGCCTTGGCGAAGTGTTCGGCGAAGGCGTCCAGGCGCATGTCGCGGGTGGCGCCGAGGCCGTGTCCGAGGATGACGACCGGCGGGGAGGTGACACCGGTGGGGAGGTAGAGCCACGCGGCGCAGGAGCTGTCGCCCGAGGAGAAGAGGACGTCGTGACGGGTGTAGGGCTTCTTGGTGGCCATGGCTGGTCTCACCGTCCGTTCGTCGAGCGGAGTCCGGGCACGCGCCCGGATTCGAGAGCTTGCTTGTAGATGTCCGGGTTGTAGAGGGGCAGTTCACCGGTGGCGTCGGTGGTCTCGAGATAGTCGAGCATCAGTTGCTGCCCATCCTCGGACTGGTCGGTGCCGAGGAACTCGGTGCGCTCAACGTGCAACCCCTCTGCCAGCGACATCGAGCCGCCGAAGTACACCGACCTCTTGACGGCCGCGATCGCCTCTCTCGGCCGGGAGCCCAGGTATCCGCCGAGTTCGGCGGCCCGCGTGATCAGTTCGCCCGGCGCGACGACCTCGTCGACGGCACCGTTGGCGAGAGCCTGCGCGGGGGTGAACGGCTTGCCTTCGAGGATCGCGACCAGGGATCGGTGGGTGCCGATCAGCCGGGTCAGTCGCTGGGTACCGCCGCCGCCGGGATTGATTCCGAGGAGTACTTCCGGCTGACCGATGAAGAAGTCCCCGTCCGCCATGACCCGCAGATCGCATGCCCAGGCGAATTCCGCACCGAGGCCGAGTGCCGAACCATTCAGGGCGGCAACGAAGATGATGCCGCTCGCGTTCATCTTCAGGAACGTCGCGTGCAGGCGGTCGAGCTGGACGGCCCCCCAGAGCGGGGTCCGGCGTACCACGGGCTCGAGAAGACGGGCTCGATCCGCGCCTCTGGCTACCCGCGCGATCGCGGAGGCGCCGCGCCGGCCCAGCGGCGGCACCGCAGCACCCTCTTCCTGCAGCCACCGCACATCGGCGTGGCTGACGAACCGGCCGGCACGCGTGCCGGTGAACACGACTGCGCGGACGCCGGGGTCGCGGTCGACCCGATCCACCAACTCCTCGAGCTGGTTGGCGATGTCGAGGCCGAACAGGCTGTGCTGGCCGCCGTCGACCCGCACGATCAGCACGTCTCCGCGGTCCTCGACCTCGAGGTGGCCCTTGTCTCCGTGTGTCATGAGATTTTCACTTCCGTGAGGTGGGGGATGGGAAGTACGTGCGGCGAGTGCCGCGTGGGCGTTCGAACGGCACTGTAACTTCGTTATGAAGTACTATAACCATGTTATGCGCAGGTGGCAACCGTCACTTGGGCAACTTGCGCCTCCGACGGGCGCACGTGCAGTCAGGTGGAGATATGGGAGACACGTCGCCGGCGCCCGAGGGTGTGCCGGAGCGGCTGATTCGAGCCACGGTGGGCCTGCTGGCCGAGCAGGGACCGTCCGCGATCAAGGCGCGGACGGTGGCGTCCGCGGCGGGATTGTCGACGATGGTGGTCTACCACCACTTCGGCGGCATCCCCGAGCTTGTCCGCGCGGTCGTCGACCATGGTTTCACCGAGCTCGGCATCGCGTTCTCACAGGTGGGGGCGACGGACGATCCGATCGCGGACCTGTTCACGATGGCGTTGACGTGCCGGCGGATCGCCCGAGAGAACCCCCATCTGTACGACCTGATGTTCGGATTGTCCACGCGCGCGACGTATCGCCCACTCGAGTCGGATGAGCGGTTGAGCGGACATTCGCCGGCCTTCCGGGCCGCCCACGCTCGCGTCACCGATGCGTGCGCCCGTCTGGTGAGTTCCGGCCGGGTCGGGGCGCAGGACCCCGAGGTCGTGGCCGCGCAGTTGTGGAGTTTCGTGCACGGCTACATCACCCTGGAGCTGGGCGAGCACTTCGTCGAGTTCGACGACGCCGTGATGCAGGTGCTGCTGCCGATGGGTGTGAATTTCTCTGTCGGACTGGGGGACACGCGCGAACTCGCGCAGGCCTCACACGAGAAGGCTGCGCGACTGTACGAGTCGGCGCAGCCGGCGAGCGGCACTTCCGCAGACGCCTGAGTCGAGACTGCGAGGCCCCGGACGGGCAGTCCTCGGCACGAGCGCAGATGTGCGGGCTGCGCTCTGGTCGCGCACCGATACGCGAGGTCCTCGGTCGAGTCCGGGACCTAGTGGCGAGCTCATTCCGCCGATGGGTGATGTTTTACCCCCGCGGCGTCAGTGTGCGCGCGATCGGATTGTTGGTGACAGGGCATTGCATCTGTCCTATAACGAAGTTATAGTCGCAGGATGAAACGTGATCTGGTGGGCCGCAAAGTAATCGTTACCGGGGCCGCGCGCGGCATCGGCGAGAAGGTGGCTCGCCTCGCCGCGGCCCAGGGGGCTCGTGTCGCCCTGATCGGACTCGAACCCGACAGACTGCGCGCCCTCGCCGAGGAGCTCGGTTCGTCGGCGCACTGGCGCGAGGCAGACGTGCGCGACAGCGCGACGCTGCAATCCGCGATAGACGAGTGCGCCGGCACGATGAACGGCGTCGACATGGTCGTCGCCAATGCGGGGGTGGCCGCGTACGGAACAGTGCGACACGCGGACGAGGCGTCCTTCGAGCGTGTCGTGGACATCAACCTGAACGGGGTCTTCCGCACCCTCAAACATGCGACACCCCACCTGCACCGCAGCCGGGGCCACGTGCTGATCGTGGCATCCGCGCTATCTTTCACCTCGATAGGCGGTCTGGCCTCCTATGGCGCGAGCAAGGCGGGTGTCGAGTCGCTCGCACTGGCCTATCGGGCGGAGGTGGCCCATCTCGGGATCACGGTCGGTCTTGTCCATCCGTCCTGGATCGACACCGACCTGGTCCGAGGCGCCGAGATCGATATTCCCTCCTTTCAGGCGATGCGCACACGCCTGCCGTATCCGGGCAACGTCACGACCAGTGTCGACCGGGCGGCCTCGGCCATCGTGGACGGACTCGCGTTTCGGCGAAGCCGGGTCTACGTGCCGCGGGCCGTCGTCGTCGCCAACTGGGCCAAAGCACTACTGAATTCACCACTGATCTGGCCGTGGACACGGCGGTTCTCCGCCGCGACAGTTCCGTCCCTCGAGACCGAAGTCGCCGCCTTGGGTCGCAACAACCAGCTCGTTCCGGAGTTGCCGCATCCCACCGACAATGATCAGCACAGCCCGGCGCGCATCTAGAGCAAGCCACTGTGGTCCGCACGAAGTATAGAGATAGGAAACATGATGAAGGCTGTCGTACTCGATCGTTACGGGAGCAATGACGGTGTGCGGGCTGGCGAAGTACCCACCCCGCCGGTGCGAGATGATGACGTCCTGGTTCAAATCCGCGCCGCGAGCGTGAATCCCTTGGATCTGAAGATTCGAGAGGGGAAGCTCAAACCCATTCTGCCGTACCGGCTACCGATCGTCCTGGGCAATGACCTGGCCGGTGTCGTCGTCCGTGTCGGACCCGCGGTGCGACGATTCCAGCCCGGCGACGAGATCTATGCGCGACCTCACCAAGACCGAATCGGCGCGTTCGCGGAATTCATTGCCGTGAACGAGGAGGACGTGGCGCTCATGCCACGCGAACTCACCATGGAGGAGGCGGCCTCGGTCCCGTTGGTCGGATTGACCGGATGGCAGGCGCTGACGGAGAAGTCGAACCTGCAAGCGGGACAGAAGGTTCTGATCCATTCCGGCTCCGGCGGTGTCGGCACGTTCGCGATTCAACTGGCCAAGCATCTCGGTGCGACGGTGGCCACGACGACGAGCACGGCGAACGCCGAGTGGGTAGGGCGCCTGGGTGCCGATATCGTGATCGACTACAAGAAGGACGATTTCGCGGAGATTCTGCAGGACTACGATCTCGTTCTCGACACCCTCGGCGGTGAGACGCTCGAAAGGTCACTCCGCGTTCTCAAACCTGGTGGGAAGGTCATTTCCATCGCCGGTCCGCCCGATCCTGGCTTCGCGAAGGAAGCCGGATTGAACTGGCTCGTGCAACAGGTGATGCGGCTGCTGAGCTTCCGAATCCGGAGGGCAGCGAAACGGCGCAAGGTGACCTATTCCTTCCTGTTCATGAAATCGAGTGGAGAACAACTACGCCAGCTCGCGTCCATCATCGACGCCGGTGCGATACGCCCGGTCGTCGATAAGGTCTTCCCGTTCGAATCGACCAAGGCAGCATTGGCTTACGTCGAGCAGGGGCGCGCAAAGGGAAAGGTCGTCGTCAAGATCGGATGAAAACACCCCGCGTCAGCCGGAATGGGTCAGCTTCCGCCATCGTTTCGTCAAACGTCGTCGAGGACCGAGGTCACCCTCTGATGTCGCCGTCGGTGCCACCCAGAGGTCGCGGGCCGCACCTGCGGCGCTCGTTCGTCGGGACGGAATATCTCTCCGTCAGTTGCGCGATGAACACCTGCTGCGCGAGCGGTCGAGGCGCTGCACCGAGGCGAACCGATCGCGGTGTTGGCCATCCGGCTAGGCTTCTCCGACCCCCGACCTTCCGCCGAGTCTTCACGCGGTGGACCGGATCGGCCCCTAGCACATTCGCCCGAAGTGCAAACCCCGTTCACGCCGGTCACCTCTTCGATCTTCCGGCGCTGCTGGAAAGCGTCTGGCGATAGATGCCCAGCACGCACGTGGCGGTCCCGGCCTGCCAGCCGGTGGTACCCGCGGTCTTCGCCCCCTTGCGCGATGGGACGACACTCGCCCGCGGAGGCGGCCGATATAGAGCCCGGATCCTGCTGAAAATCTCGCCCGCGGGAGGGGCGTTGCGGCCTACGATTGAGATCCAGCCCTGCGGCTCATCCCCTCTGGTCGCGCGCCCAGCCGAGTACATCCACGGAATTCGACAGCCGGTCTCGCCAAGAGAGCGAGCAGCCGGTGCGTCGAGTATCGGAGGGATGCCATGAGTGCAACACCCACATTGAAGAAGGCGCTGAGCCAGCGGCAGCTGACGATGATTGCCATCGGCGGGGTGATCGGCGCAGGGTTGTTCGTCGGGTCGGGCGTCGTCATCGGCGACACCGGGCCGGGGGCCTTCATCACCTATGCGCTTGCCGGGGTCCTGATCATCATGGTTATGCGGATGCTGGCCGAGATGGCGGTGGCCAATCCGTCGACCGGATCGTTCGCCGACTATGCCCGCGCCGCGTTGGGCAACTGGGCCGGCTTCTCCGTCGGCTGGTTGTACTGGTACTTCTGGGTGATCGTCGTCGGCTTCGAGGCGATCGCCGGCGCGACGATCATCCAGTACTGGATCGACATCCCACTGTGGTTGTCGGCGTTGGTTCTGATGATTCTGATGACGGCAACGAATCTGTTCTCGGTGTCGTCGTTCGGCGAGTTCGAATTCTGGTTCGCCGGGATCAAGGTGGCAGCGATCGTGGTGTTCATCGGGCTGGGCACACTGTTCGTTCTCGGGGTGTGGCCGAACAAATCGCTCGATTTCTCGAACCTGTGGAGCCATGACGGGTTCCTGCCGTTCGGCGCCATGGCCATCACGGTCGGTGTGGTCACGGTGATCTTCTCCATGGTCGGCGCCGAAATCGCGACGATCGCCGCCGCGGAATCGGCGGATCCGGAGCGGGCGGTGACCAAGGCCGCGAACTCGGTGATCGTGCGGATCGCCGTGTTCTTCGTCGGCTCCACGTTCCTGCTGGCGACGATCCTGCCGTGGAACGACGAGGATGCGGCAGCGTCCCCCTTCGTCGCCGCGTTCACCGAAATGGGGATCCCGTACGCCGACCACATCATGAACGCCGTGGTGTTGACCGCCGTGTTGAGCTGTCTCAACTCGGGCATGTACACCGCCTCCCGCATGCTGTTCGTCCTCGCTGCGCGCCGGGAGGCGCCTGCGCAGCTGGTCAGGGTGACCCGTCGAGGGGTGCCTGCTACCGCGATACTCGCGTCCTCGGTCGTCGGCTTTCTGTGCGTCATCGCCGCGGCAGTCTCACCGGACACCGTTTTCGTCTTCCTGCTGAACTCCAGCGGTGCGGTCATCCTGTTCGTCTACCTGCTCATCGCCGTCTCCCAGATCGTGCTGCGGTACCGCACCCCGGACTCGGAGCTACGGGTCAAGATGTGGCTGTTCCCGGTGTTGTCGATCATCACCGCGGCCGCGATCGTGGCGATCCTGGTGCAGATGTATCTGCAGGATGATGTGCGGTCGCAACTGGTGCTGAGCCTGTTGTCGTGGGCCGTCGTCATCGTGCTGTTCCTCGCCAACAAGTGGTTCGTGGGCAGGCGGCCTGTCGTGGAAGGGGTCGCGGCGACGACACGTCCGCACCGAGTGCTGGTGCTGGCGAACCAGACCGTCCAGTCCAAGGAAATGCTCGACGAGCTTCGTCGCATCGACGCGGATCGGGATGCCACCTACTTCGTGGTCGTGCCGGCCAGTCCGATCGAGACCGGAACTGCCGCCACCCACGGTCCACTCGACGTCGCGGAAGCGACCCGAGAGGTCGCACAACAGCGGTTGGACGACACGCTGGCGACACTTCGCGCGGAGAACCTCGAAGCCGACGGTGAGTTGGGTGACTACCGCCCGCTGCGGGCCCTAGCCGCCGCCGTCGACTCGTTCCGTCCGGATCAGATCGTCATCTCGACACTGCCACCGGAAGAGTCGGTGTGGCACCGCTTCGACGTCGTGGACCGTGCACGCGCCGAGCACAGTGTGCCGGTGACGCACGTCGTCGTCACCCCGGTCGCCGCAGAGGGATCCCCCCGATGACGATCATCGCCGGATTCAGCTCGAGCCGTCAGGGGACCGCGCCCCTCAACCTGGCGGTGCAGATATCACGCTGGACCGGTGACAAGGTAGTGGCCGCGGCGATCGTGGAACGGCCGTGGCCTGCGAAAAACGACCCCCTCGAGCGCGAATACCTGGGCTACGTCACCGAGCAGGCTTCGCGCGCACTGGACGGGGTGGTCGGCCAGCTGCCCGGGGGTCTGGATATTCCCAGCGTCGTCCACCAATCCGATTCCATTCCAACAGGTTTGATTGAACTCGTGACCACCCACGGCGCGCGCCTCGTCGTTGTCGGGTCGTCGTCGTCCGGGTTGCTGGGCAGGGTGACGCTGGGCAGCGTCACCGAACGGCTGGTCCATACCGCGGCGGTGCCCGTCGCGATCGCTCCGCGCGGCTACCCGCCGGTGCCCGAGTCGATCTGCCGGATCACCGTCGCGTACGGAGGCGAGGCCGACGTGAACGGTCTCGTTGCTGCCACCGCCGAACTGGCCAGACAGTGGCCGGTGCAGTTGCGGATCGTGTCGTTCACGGTGCGGCCGATGACGATGTTCGGCGGCGCGATCGAGCGATCGACGGAGGATCTCGTCGTCCAGCAGTGGGCACGCCGGACGCGCGAAGATATCATCAAGCAGCTCAATGCAGTTCGCGCCCGAATTCCGGTTCCCGACGTGGATGTCGTGGTGGGCAGCGGCCACGACTGGCGTGAGGCGGTGGAGGCCGTCTCCTGGGAAGCCGGCGACATGCTGGCGCTGGGGTCGGGCGCGGCCGGACCCGCGGCCCACGTATTCCTCGGCTCGGCCGCCTCGAAGATACTACGTCACGCTCCCGTGCCCGTGATGATCGTTCCCAGGCACGCATTGGCGGCGTAGGCAGAAAAGGTGCGATCGGCGGGCGAACGGGGAGACCCCGCCGATCCGCCTCGAGGAGGCGACGTCGACGGGGTCATCCACCACCTCGGTGTTCTCGCCCCTCGTCTCGAACACCGTTGTCGCCGTAGCCTCTCCCAGGACTACGGCGATATGAACGTACCTGGACGCTCGGCTATGCGCACCAAATCAACTCGCTGAGAATATAATTCGATGACTGTTCCAACCATGGACACGCGCAGAGTGCGTGACCTGCACAGACCCGTCGAGGCTCACCGGCCGCGGCGTGCGAGCCGTTCGCCCGGTGTCGTGGCACCCCAGACGCCGTGCTGTTGGCCGGTGTCGAGTGCATACGCGAGGCATTCCCTCAACACGGGGCAGGCGCGGCAGAACTCCTTGGCGAGATCTTCCCGCTCGGAGCGAGCATTCCTGCGTTCGGCGTCCGCGGGGAAGAAGATCTCCGCGTCCTCTCCATGGCAGCGCGCAGACAATCGCCACTGCCACAACTCGGTGTCGTGGCGTTGCAGTGTTGTCACCGGTGTCGACATCGGATCGACTACCCCCTTCTCTCTCGGGTCGTCCTGTAGTACAGCGCATTCGCACATGGCCGAGAAGAATTCCGATCTTCGGGATTTCGGATGAGCCGGCGAAGATCGGATCGGCGTGACGAGAACCCTGTTGTCCGTCCGCTGCTCTTGCGATGCTGACCGAGTGACACTCGGGCGGCCTCGAGAGGCAGACGTATGACCATCCTCGATTCTCCGACAGTCGACGCCGCGAGCCTCGGCGTGTACGACTCGATCACCGAAGCCATCGGCAACACACCCCTCGTTCGGCTGAACCGGGTGACCGGGGGCATCTCCGCGGCGGTGTATGCCAAGCTCGAGTTCCTCAACCCCGGCGGAAGCGTGAAGGATCGCGCCGCCCTGGCCATGATCGACGCCGCGGAGGAGTCCGGGGAGCTCCTGCCCGGCGGCACCGTCGTGGAAGGCACCTCGGGCAATACCGGGGTCGGGCTGACATTGGTGGCCGCCGCTCGGGGATACCGTTCGGTGGTCGTGGTACCTGACAAGACAAGCGCCGAGAAGATCGCGTTGCTCCGGGCGCACGGGGCGCAGGTGCACGTGACCCCGGGCGGTCGGCCCAGCCACCATCCCGAGTTCGTGCGCAACGTCGCCACTCGTCTTGCGGCAGAAATCCCCGGCGGCTGGCTCGCCGGCCAATACGACAACCCGGCCAATCCGGGTGCGCACCGCACCACGACCGGACCGGAGATCTGGCGTCAGACCCAGGGCCGAATCACTCATTTCGTCGCGGGTGTAGGGACCGGTGGGACCATCACGGGGACGGGGGAGTTCCTGACGCAAGTCTCAGGCGGGGAAGTGCAGATTATCGGAGCGGATCCCGATACCTCCGTGTACGGCGGCGGAGACGGCCGGGCCTGGTACATCGAATCCGTCGGCCATTTCCTGCACCCGCAGACCGAACAGGACGAATGGCCGGACTCCTATCGTCCGGACGTCGTCGATCGGCTCGAGAGGATCCCGGACGTCGAGGCGATCGAGGTGCTACACCGGCTCGCCCGGGAGGAAGGCCTACTCGTCGGAGGCTCCGCCGGTACAGCGGTCGCCGCCGCCCTGCGGGTCGCGCGGACCCTCGGACCGGACGACGTCGTGGTCGTGGTCGTTCCGGACTCGGGCCGGGCGTACCTGTCGAAGTACTTCGACGACGAGTGGCTGGGGCGACTGGGTTTCCCTCTCTACCGCACAGCGACCGGACCTGTGGTGGGTGACGCGCGGCAGGGCAGGGAAATCGCGCCCAGGGCAGTGCCGTCCACCGCCACCGTGGCCGAGGCGCGCGAGGTGCTCGCGGACGGCCCGGCGCTGCCCGTCGTCCTCGCCCGTCAGACGGCCGGGCCGACGATCGTCGCGGAAATCCTGGGGTCCGTCAGTGCTTCCGCCCTGGCGGGCGTGCGCGACGGCGACCCCGTCGACTCGCACCTAGACGAGCCGTTACCCGTGGTCGGTGTGACCGAACCACTGTCGGAAGCGGTGCGGCGAATCGGGGGCTACCGTGGCCCGGTCGTCGTAGCCGAATCCGGGCGGGTGGTTGCACTCGTCGACGCCGCCACCGTCCGCGCATCCGGACACGGCAGCCCGTCGTGAGGTCCTCGTCCGTGCTGCAGCCGGCAGTCGTCACCCCTGATCGAATACCTTCTCGAAGCAATTCGAGAAGGGCAGGATCTCGTACGGCGAGAAGATCGGAATCCGTGAGTAGCCACTCTTCTCGTACAACCTGACCGCATCTGGTTGCCGGTCGCCGGTCTGGAGAATCAGGCGAGGTCGTGCCGCCCTCCTGGCGGCATCCTCGACGGCGCGCAGCAGAGCTGTCGACACGCCGGTGCCACGGTGCTCAGCTGTGACGAACATCCGTTTCAACTCCAGGTCCTCGCCGTTCCACCGCAGTGCAGCGTGACCGACCGCTTCCCGCTTGTCGGTGCCTTCGTCAGCCGCGTACACCACCACCGTGAGGAAAACGGACTGCGGGTCAACCGCATTGGTGGCGGCGCGGTCTGCAGTCGACACTCGGTCGGAGTATCGCGGCCCGACTTCAGCGGCCATGGCTGCTCGCAATTCCTCCGCGTCGGGATCGAACCACGACACTTCGCTTACCTGAAGAGTCGAGAGCGCAAGTTCAGAGGGCATGTACCTTCTCCGTGGATGAAGCCGCCAGTGTGGCCGATGCTTCACCATCGTCATCCTGACTTCGAGAGTTGAAATCAGCGTGACGCCAATACCACCCACCGATCTCAGCTCCACCAGGCGTGAACGTGAAGTTGCACAGGGCTCTTCCGATCTGGACGAATTAATGTCCGATCGCGTCGATTCATGCCAGGTCAGAACCTGTTTCTCGTCGTGGATGACGCAGGTAGTGAACGACCGATGGTGGAAAATGACGTTAACCTTCTCGACGTCCGGATGCTGGTCACGTCAGCGAGTCATCACCGACGTTCGCCGAGCGCAGCTCGCCCAGCTCGCCGCTGATCACGACCACCGAACAGGAATAGTCCCCCGATGAGTCTCGAATTCCTCTGGTACATCCCCAATCAGGTCGCACCGGGGCACCGCGGCGAGCCCGTCGCGGCCGACCACAACAGCCTGGAGACCCTGACCGCCCAGGCGAAGGCCCTCGAGGAGCACGGTTGGAAGGGTGCGTTGATCGGCACCGGCTGGGGACGCCCGGACACACTCACCGTCGCCGCCGCCCTTGCTGCGAGGACGGCGACCTTCGAGCCGCTCATCGCGATCCGGCCCGGCTACTGGCGGCCGGCGAATGTCGCGTCCGCTGTCGCCACCCTCGATCATCTGACCGGCGGCCGGGTCCGGGTCAACATCGTCTCCGGGAAGGACAATCTCGGCGCGTACGGCGATCACGAGAGCGACCAGGCTCACCGGTACGCCCGCACCAAGGAATTTCTCCACCTCGTCCGCAAGCTGTGGAGGAGAACGTCACCTACCGAGGTGAGCACTTCCAGGTCACCGATTCCACGGTGCTGCCCCGGATCGTGCCGCGCGGAGACCGGCTGCACCCGAAGCTCTACTTCGGCGGCGCATCCGAAGCGGCCGAGCGGGTGGCGGCGACCGAGGCAGACGTGCAGCTCTTCTGGGGTGAGCCGCTCGCGGGTGTGGAGGAACGGATCGAGCGGTTGCGGTCACTGAGCGAGAAGCTCGGCCGAGAGCACGCGCCGCTGGAGTTCGGCCTGCGGATCACCACCTTCGTGCGGGACACGACCGAGCAGGCCTGGGCCGAGGCAGAGGCGAAGGTCGCGGAGATGGCGAAGAACGATATGGCGAAAAACAAGGGGGCGCTTCCGCGGAACCCGTATCGCCAGACCGCCGTAGGACAGCAGCGACTCCTCGACCTCGCCACCCGTGGCGACGTGCTCGACGACAACCTGTACACCGCACCCGGGAAGGTCGGTGGCGGCGGCGCCGGCACCACCTGGCTCGTCGGCTCCCCCGAGGACGTCGCGAAGTCACTGCGCAAGTACGAAGATCTCGGCATCACCCACTTCGTACTCTCCGACACCCCGTATCTGCCGGAAATCGAGCGTCAGGGCAACCAGCTCCTGCCGTTACTGCGCGAATGAGCCGGGGGAGCGCTACTTACGCTTCCCCGCAACAGCTTTGTGCTGCTCAGTGACAGTTACCCGCCCGCGTTGCAGGCGCGGGCGGGTATCTGGCTGTCATCGGCTGGTCGCTCTGTCGCATAACGAGCCCCGGCGGACGAAGCCCGCCGTAATCTCGTCCTCGGTCAGAGCCTGAGTCCGGTCCCGTGCACACCGTGTTCCTCGATGAGCGCGAGTTCTTCGTCGGTGAGCGCCGGGAAGGTCAGGGCCGCAATGTTGTGGTCGAGTTGATCGGTAGAACTCGCACCGATCAGCGCCGACGTGACCTCCGGCCGTCGCAGTACCCACTGCAGCGCGAGCTGTGCGAGTGACTGGCCCCGGGCCTCGGCGATCTTGTTGAGCTCGGCAGTGCGCTGCCGGTACGTCTCGTCGATCACGTCCGGCGTCAGGAAGGTGCTGTTCTGCGCTCGCGCGTGCTCGGGAATCGTCTGCAGGTACTTGTCGGTCAGCAGACCCTGCGCCAACGGCGAATACACGATCAGCCCGAATCCGTCCTGGCGGGCGGTGTCCAGCAGGCCGTTCTGTTCGGGGCGGCGGTCGTAGATCGAGTAGCGCGACTGGTGGATGAGCAACGGGACGCCGGCCTGGCGCAGCAGTTCGGCGGCTTCATGGGTGCGGTCGGGTAAGTAGTTGGAGATGCCGACGTACAGCGCCTTGCCTTGCTCGACCGCGCTGACCAGTGCACCGACGGACTCCTCCAGCGGCGTGCTGAGGTCCGGACTGTGGTGATAGAAGATGTCGACGTAGTCGGTGCCGAGGTCGCGCAGACTGTGGTCGAGCGAGGTGAGGATCGACTTGCGCGAGCCGCCCCTGAGGTACGGGCTCGGACCGATCGGGTTGCCTGCCTTGGTCGACAGGATGAGCTCGTCCCGGTAGGGCGCGAGGTCCTTGGCGAGTACCGTGCCGAAGTTCTTCTGGGCTGCGCGGTGCGGTGGGCCGTACCGGTCGGCGTTGTCGAAGTGGGTGATCCCCAGGTCGAACGCGTGGAGAATGATGTCCCGCTGCGTCGCGAAGGCGTAGTCGGCACCGAACTTCTGCCACAGGCCGAACGAGAAGGCAGGCAGGTCAAGACCGGAGTTTCCGGTGCGGTGGTACGGGACCTTCTCGTAGCGGTCGTCGGCAGCGGCGTAGGTGACTTCGAAGGGGATTTCGGTCATGCGGACACTGTCGTCGAACGACGAGGGAATAGGAACGGTTCGGATCGTGCAGATCAATAGGAATGACTCAAGGCGACGCTCAGATCAGTCGGGTGGTGAGGATTCGTCGAGCAGCCGTTCGAGGTAGTTCAGGTCCTGACGGATCATCGCGATCGCTCGTGCGGGACCCTCCGGGGTTGCGGACTGTGGGTCCTGCTGGGCCACCGAGCGTACTGCCATGTCTGCGAGTTGAGTGGCGATGGCGCGATCGTCGTCCGCGTTTCCGGGCTGATGCCACCAGGCGATCCAATTGAGCATGCCGATGACGCCCAGTGCTGCGGTTCGCGGATCGACCGGGCGCATCTCGCCGGTGCGGATTCCGTCTTCGATGACGTGAATGAATTCCTTGAGCACGTGTCGGCGGCTCTGCTGATAATTGCGCGAGATGTCGTCGGGTAGCTCCGCTTCGGAGCGGATGATCAGCCGGAATCGATCTGGAGCTTGCGCCTGGTGCAGCGCGATGGCGGTCGCCATCTCGCGGAGTTTCTCGGTCGGACCCAGGTCGGTGCGCTCGTTGATGGTGTGTAGCAGGGCGGCGGGCGTCTCGGTGCTTTCGCTGACCAGGCGGGAGAGGAGCTCGTCCTTGTTGGCCACGTAGTGATAGAGGGCGGGCCGCGTCAGGCCGGTTGCGTCGGCGATGTCCTGCAGCGTGGTGCTCGCGAATCCTCGTTCGGCAAACAGCCGGGTGGCTTGCTCCATGATCTGCTTTTCCACCAGCTCACGGCGAGGGTTGCTACGGCCGGCCGCGCTCTCGGGTGCAGCCTGCTCGGTGGAACGGGTTTTGCCCCGGCCTCTGGGTCGGCGCCCGTTCGCGGCCTCCTCGCTTGTCATGTCCGAAGGATAACGGGCGCGCGCCGCTGGTCGCGTACTCATGCCGAGACCCGTGATCCGGACAGCGCTCGATCAGGCTCCGACGATGCCGGATCATTGAAGAACGTCAGGTGCATGCGTACGCTGGCCAACCCTGCGGCGACGTCGGCGCGACAGGACGCGGGGGCCTCGACGACGAGGACCGCATCTGTGTGGTGCCGTAGCCGTTCGGCGAAATCGAGTCGGCTGAGCAGCGATGAGCGGGTGGATGGGCCGGTGAGCCAGAGGGTCCGCGAGGTTGGTGCGGTCTCGATGAGTGCGGTGGCCTCCGGACCCCAGGCGGAATCGAAGTCGATGTCGAGCACCGTGGTGGTTTCGGCGTCACGGAGGTACGTGGGCGCGATCCGGTGCTCGAATCGGAAATCACCGTGGTCGAGTGGTTGCGCGATGGTCCAGTCCGTGATGTCTGCGTCAGGGATCGCATCCGAGGGTAGGTCCGCGTAGCTCGCCAGGCCTTCCCGGACGAGTGTGGGCGCGGTGTCGTGGAATCGGCTGAGGCTGACCTTTCCGGCGCGGGTCATGTAGGCGATCATCAGCTGTTCGATCGGGAGGTCCATCCGCTGTGGGAAGGATTCCCACCAGAGTTCGCTGCGGTGCGCGATCTGCTGGAGGTGTTCGACGGCGGGGCGGCGAGCCCGTTCGTATTGCGCGAGCGCTTCCTCGATATTCGGGGCCGTGATGAGTGCGTGGTCGAGTGCGATGGCGTCCTCCATGGCGAGTTTGGTGCCCGAGCCGATGGAGTAGTGCGCGGTGTGGGCGGCGTCGCCGAGCAGGACGACGTTGCCACTGTGCCAGCGCCCACACGAGATGGTTCGGAAGCGCATCCAGCGGGTGCGGTTCCCGATCAGCCGATGCTGTTGCAAGGTCTCGGCGAAGGCCTCCTGCAGGTACTGCAGGGCGGTTTCGTCGCTGTCGAGCGGCGCTGTGTGCTCGGTGGATACGTCGAACCCTGCCCGCCGCCACGTGTGCTCGTCGGTTTCGATGAGGAAGGTGCTGCGGTCTGCCGCGTAAGGGTAAGCGTGTGCGACGAACGTGCCGTGCTCGGTGGTGACCGGGATGAAAATTGCACTCGGCAGAGCGAAATCCGTTCCGCACCAGAGGTACAGGCCGGCGCCGGTGCTGATATGTGGGTCGAACCGGTCTGCGAGCTGTGCGCGTGTGCCGCTGTTGATCCCGTCGGCCGCAATGATCAGGTCCGCGTCGAGGTCTGCGGGGTCCCGGCGTTCGCCGAAATGCAGCCGGACGCCGGCATGTCGGGCTTGTTGCTGCAGTACGTCGAGCAGGGAAGTGCGCGCGATCGCGAGGAGATCACCGTTCGCCAGCCGGGCGATGTGCTCGCCGACCTGCATCGACATGTCGTGCGGATGGGCGGCGGCGACGATGGCCTCGAGCGATGCCGGGTCGGCCTCGCGAAGATTGCGCTGGGTGCGGGAGGCGAGTCCGACGCCGAATCCGAATGTCTTGTCCGGGGCGCTCTGTTCGTATACCGCCACTTCGGCATCCGGATGGCTGAGTTTGAGCAGTCTTGCGGCGTAGAGGCCGCCAGGTCCACCTCCGAGAACTGCGACTCGCTCGAGGTTCATGGTAAAACTCCAGTCTGTGTGACGTATCAGTCGATTATTCTACGTGCATGTCGAAGAGTCAATGTGATGCGTCGTCGAATCCCGGTGTGGCCTTCGGGGCATGCCCATACGGACATGCCCCGAAGGTGTTGATCGTCAACGGAACCGGACGACGCCCGGTCCTACGCGACCACGCCGTGTGCGTCGGCTTCGGCGAGCAGTTTCGCTGCGATCTCGGCACGCAACCGCTTCTTGTCGATCTTGTTCACATTGGTGTGGGGCAAGGACGGCACCCATTCGAGCCGTTCGGGCCACTTGAACTTCGCGACACCGAGCTGCGCCAGATGCTCCTGAACGGCCTTCAGCAACAGTGGTTCTCCGTCGACGGACACCAGGTACGCGCAGGCCTTCTCGCCGAGTCGGGGATCGGGCATGGCGACGACCGCCGCGTTGGCGATGCCGGGGTGCTCGAGCAGGAGCAATTCGAGTTCCTCGGCGTTGACCTTCTCCCCGCCTCGGTTGATGAGGTCCTTGATTCGTCCCTCGATCGACAGGTACCTCTTGCCGTCGATGACGGTGATCGCGGCGAGGTCACCGGTGCGGTAGAACCCGTCGGAGGTGAAGGCATTCTGGTTGTGTTCCGGGGCGTCGAAGTAGCCGGGGATCGTGTAAGGCCCGCGGCAGCACAGTTCTCCGACGCCGCCGTCGCGGAGTTCGTTCTCGGCACCTGGTTCGAGGATAGAAATTTCGTCGTCGGAGGCGATCGGGGTGCCCACGGTTGTCAGTCGGGCGTGTGCGGGGGAGTCGAGAGGGGTCACCGTGAGCAGCCCTTCGGACATGCCGAACAGCTGACCTGCCCAGTGCCCGGCACCGTCGTCGACGCGGTCGAAAAGTTCGGGTGGAACCTTGGCGCCCGACAGCACGACGCGTCGGAGAGACGTGCGGGCCTTGTCGAAGTCGTGGGTCAGAACCGCCTGGTAGTGACCGTGTCCGATGAGGACTTCGGTCGCTTCCGTCCGTGCCATCAACTCGAACGCGGCGGGAGCGTCGGCAGTGGCGAGGACCAGACAGGCGCCGACGGAGTGCGCCGCGTGCAACCCACACGAGATTCCGGCGTTGTGGATGATCGGTATCAGGTGCGCCACGCGGCTGTGTTCGTCCCAGCCGAGCCGCTGTGCGTAGAGCAGGGCGTTGTTCCAGTATTCGGCGTGGATGCGCGGAATGACCTTGGGCACACCGGTGGTGCCGCCGGAAAGCTGGAACGCGGCGACGTCGAGTGGATCGGTCTGCCCTTCGATCTGCTCGACCAAGGAACGCGCCGCGACGGGATCGGTCTCGAGTCCCAGGTCTTCCAGTCGGGTCACGCCCGGTTGGTCTCTGCCCGACTCGTCGCCGACGGTGATGATGTGCCGGATGCTGGGATGCCCGGTCGCATGTTCGCGCGCGAACTCGACGAGGTCGAACCCCGCGGTGCGGACCTCGACGATGTGCCCGACGGCGCCGACCTTCCGGCTGACGTGCCCGATCTCGTGCATGCGATGCGCGGCGAGGGTCGCGACGGGGACGAGGCCGGCCTTGATGCAGCCGTACCAGGCGAGGACGGTTTCCTGGCGATTGGTCAGCTGGAAGATGACCGGATCCAGTCGGTTGAGCCCGAGTCGGATCAGGCCGGCCGCGATCTGGTCGGTCCGGCGATCCAGTTCGGCGAAGCTCATCGAGCCTTCGGCGCTGATCACTGCGGTCCGCTCCGCGAACCGGTGCGCGATCTGGTGCAGTCGCCGCCCGGTGGGATCGTCGCTCCACATTCCGCTTTCGCGGTAGTGCCGGGCCCGGTCCTCGGGAAAAGTGACGAGGCGTCCGCCCCAATCCGAGTAGGTCACCGCTGCCCTCCTGATGCCTGTGTCATCACGGGTTTCACCGACATTATCGCTCCGCAACCGCAGGGAGGAGTCGTGCGATGTCGAGGGCGTGATCGGGGTGATCAGCGGGGACGATTCCGGAGTAGACGGCGGTCCAGCAGCCGGGGCAGCAGAGTTGCCGGAATACGACGGGGGTGTCGACGTATTCGCGGGGATCGGAGGTCACCTGCGGCCCGGCTGTCGAGGACGGGCCCTCGAACCGCGCCAGGTCGAGCGTGGCGGTGCCCTTGTCGTCGCCGAGAAGGCGCCCGCATTGGGCGCAGGCGATCGCGCGGGTGTCGCCGATCGTGACCTCTGCCAGGTTGTCGTCGAGTCTGCGAGAGCCGGTCAGGTCGAGCACGGGGGCATCGGACGGACTTCCCCCGGAGCGGTCTCGGCGCGTCGTACGCATCTCGTCGCGCCGCTCCGAGGTCCGGATCTCGTCGGCGTCTCCGTCGTCGAGGACGACTCCGTACACGGTCTCGGCACCGTATTCGGTGACCTTGCCTTCACGGAAGTCGGCTGCCACGGCGGCCGGGTCGCGCAGCAGCGGATCACCGTATCCGCCGCCGCCCTGCCAGTGCATGTACAGCACTTCACCGGGCGCGACGTAGCTCTCCGCGTAGCACGCTCCGAGTTCACGGCCGCCGCCGAGATCGTTCAGGGCATCGGGTATGCGGCCGGCGGCGAACTGTTCGACGATGTCGGTGCCGCGGGCGAGAACTTCGACGCCGGTGTTACCGGGGTATCCGCCTGCGAGGCCGTTGTTCTGGGCGACGGCCTTGCCCGCCGACGCCAATACCAGACCCATCGGCAGGCTGGTGCCGTAGGGGGTGATGGCGATGGAGGCGCTGACACCACCTCGCTGGCGACCGGGTCCGCCGGAGTCGGGTTCCTCGCGGCGCCACAGGGTGAGCAGCGGGTAGAGGAATTCGGTCATCTCGGTGTCCGGAATGCGGCCCATCGGGATGCAGAAGAGGCCACCGGTGTCCATGCCGTCGGCGGTGGGGCGGGCCCCGTAGCCGCCGGCCATCGGCTCCATCATGATGTTGAGGAACGGCACCGACTGTTCGGGGCGTTCGTCGAGACCGGCGATCACGGCGGTGTCCCACGTGCCGCAGCACGCGGCCTGCACACTCTTGCCGAGATCGACCGACCGGTCGAGCATCTGCGACAGGCATTCCGCAATCAGGGTGCCGGTGAGCCAGGCCGGCCCGATCGGTCCGCGGCTGACCGCTGCGGGGAAGGTGGCGTTGTTGATCGTGCCCTCTTCGGAAACCAGGTCGAAGCAGCGCATCAGTCCGCCCGCAGACCAGGGGATGTCTCCGGCGAGGATCGGAAGGAGGGCGAGCATGACTCCGCCGCGCATACCCGCGTAGGTGCAGTTGATCACGCCGGTCTGCGGATCGGTGCCGGTGAAGTCGAAGGTGAGGTGATCGGCGGTCTTGGTCATGGCCACGGCGATCTTGTGGATTCCGCGGTCGCCGGTGTGTGACTGATCCTGGTAGCCGGTGGCCTTCCAGGTGCCGTCGGGCAGCGACGTGAGTTTGCCGCGCAGACGTCCCTCCGCGTCGGCCATCATCCGCTTCATCACGGCCTTGACGGTGTCGGCACCATACTGCTCGATCACGGCGAGAAGTCGGTTGCGGCCCACGGTGTTGGCGCCGATCTTCGCGCGCAGATCGAGTCCGACGAGCATCGGCACCCGCGAGCGCCGCACCCAGGCATCGGAGACGTCGCGTTGTAGTTCGTAGTCGCGCACAACCTTGATCGGTGGCGTCGGGAGCGATTCGGAGAACACGTCCTGGGCGGAGGGGTCGAACGAGCCGAGCCCGGATCCGCCGAGATCGGGTTCGTGACAGATGGCACTGGTCCAGGCGAAGAGCTTGCCCTCGTGGAAGATTGGTTGATAGACGATCACGTCGCTCTGGTGCAGTCCGCCGCCGACCCAGGGGTCGTTGCACAGGAACATGTCGCCCGCGGTGATTCCGGGGTTCGTCGCGCGGTGCTGGAGGGTCCAGTAGATGGCGAGGTCGACGGCACCGACGAGCATGGTGTTGTAGAGGCCGACCTGCACTTCCTGCCCGATTTCGTCGCTGATCGCGAAGTCGAAGTCGTTGGCGTCGGTGACGATGGGGGAGCCGGACATGCGCTTGAGCGCTTCGCCCATTTCGTCGGTGACCGACCACAGCCGGTGCCGGATGACCTCGTAGGTCAGCGGGTCGAGGTCGTCGATCTGCTCCTGCGTCACGGTGTGGACGGGAAGGGACGGCGGCAGCGAGCGCGAGAGTGCGTCAGGGTCGATCGGTCGGCTCGAGAAGATTTCGGAGCCGGGGATTTGCATGGTCATCTTCGGTGCTCCTACTGGGCGACGATGGTGAGGTTGCCGAGGCGGTCGACGGTGCCGGTGGTGCCGTGGGGAACGACGACGGTGGTCGTGGGTACTTCGATGATCGCCGGGCCGTGCAGGACGTGTCCGGCGAGCAGTGTGCTGTAGTCGTAGATGTCGGTGTCGACGTAGCCGATCCTGCCGTCCAGACACACTTCTCGGGTTCCGATGTGTGCTGGTGTGGGATCGGCGGAGTCCGCGGACTTGACCTCGGGCAGCGTGGGTGAGAACGGCAGGAGTCCGGTGGCCCGCACGCGGTAGGTGATGGCCTGGATTCCGGCCTCACGGAAACCGCTGTCCTTTCCGTAGAGTTCGGCGTACCGCTGCTCGAACAGATCCGACGCGGCATGGATACCGGCGGCGTCGAGGTTTCCGGCAGGCACCGCTGTCGCTACCTCCGCGAGTTGCATGGTGTAGCGCATGTCGATCTCGCGTTCGATCTCCACGCCGGTGAACTTCAACCCCTGCCGGTTCAGTTGCCCGAGTACCTGGGTCTCGAGTTGGGCGAAGTTGCGCTCCGCCCGGGCAGGGTCGAGCGGCATGGCAGCGGGGTCGGAGAGTTCGGCCGCGAGGACGATGTTGGACGAGGCCAATCCGTACGCGGAGAAGGCGGAGGCCACCTGGCCGAGCGGAACGATGACTTCCGTGACCCCGACCTCGCGGGCGTAGGCGGCGCAGTGCGCTGGGCCGGCACCGCCGAACGCGTAGAGCACGAAGTCGCGGGGGTCGTGCCCCGCCTCGACGACGGTCTTGCGCAGCAGGTCACCCGTTTGGGCGTTCTGTACGGCGTAGATGGCCGCGGCTGCGTCTTCGATCGACAGCCCGAGGGGTTCGGCGATCTTGGTGCGGATCGCCTCCCGCGCGAGGTCCTTGTCCAGCGGCTTACGCCCGCCGAGGAGCCCGTGTTCGGGCAGAATCCCGAGAACCAGGTTCGCGTCCGCGTTCGTCGGTTCGGTGCCGCCCTGCCCGTAGCAGGCAGGGCCGGGTACGGCCTGTGCACTGTGGGGGCCGATCTGCAGATTGCCGCCCGGGTCGACCCAGGCGATTGCGCCGCCGCCGGATCCGATGGCGTGCACCTCGAGGGTGGGGACATTGATCGGGTGGTGATTGATGATCGTGCTGGAGGCGCGGACCGGTTCCCCGTCGACGACGAGTCCGACGAGGAAGGTGGTGCCGCCCACGTCGGTGGCGATGATGTTGCGGTGACCGAGTTGCTTGCCGAGGGACACCGCACCGACCACGCCACCGGTCAGCACCGAACCGACGGTACTGATGGCGTTCTTCGGTGCCTCCGCGGCCGCGACGGCGCCGCCGTTGCTCTGCATCACCAGCAGTGGGCCTGCGAGTTCGCGTTCGCGCAGCTTCGACTCCAGGTTTCCGAGGTAGTCCGCGAGCCCCGGGCCGATCTGGGTGCTCATGATGGTCGTGGCGTTGCGCGCGAACTCGCGGATACGTGGGCTCACCTCACTGGACAGGGACACGAACACCGTCGGGTCGATGTCGTGGACGAGTTCGCGGATGCGCTGTTCGTGGACGGGGTTGCGGAACGACCACAGCAGTGAGACCGCGATCGCGGAGATTCCGTCGTCGAGCAGTGCGCGAATGGCCCGGCGGGCGGAGTCCTCGTCGAGTGCGACGACGACGTTGCCGTCGCGGTCGAGTCGCTCGGTCACCTCCAGTGCATGCTTCTTCGGTATCAGACCATGAGACTTGCTCTGCCCCAGTACATTTTGCAACTGCTCTGGCGAGCCACCGAGGTAGCGGCCCTCGACGTTCATGATGTAGATGGAATCGCGGTGGCCCTTGGTGGTGAGGAAGCCGACCGGGGGCACGTTTCCCATGACGAGCGCGTTGAGCGATGAGGTGGTGCCGTGCGCGATATGGTGGGTGTTCGCCAGCATCTCCTCGATTGGGCATCCCAATTGCTCGGCGAGTGCCTCGAGGACATCGATCACGCCGCGTGAGTAGTCCGGCGGCGTCGAGGGGGCCTTCGCAGCGAGAACAGTGCCGGCATCGTCGTCCAATACCGCGTCGGTGAACGTGCCACCGACGTCCACTCCGATCACATATGCCATTGGTGCTGCGCTCCTTTGTGCCTGGGGGGAATTCTGCGGGTGGTGTGAGGTCATCCTCGAACACTCCTTACGTCTGTGTCGAGTATTCGACGTGAATGACAACATGTCAAGGGGCAATTGTGATGGCTGTCACGGAGGTGGGCCCGGTTCGGGGATGGCGGGAGTGCCGCAACCCGTGCTTCCACCGCTGGAGCCTTGACGAATCGTCGTTGGCGTCGAATACTCGTCATGGGCGTAAATGCTGTTCGGGTCGGGGACGTTCCCCCGACACCTCGACAATCCACACCAGAAGGGCCACATCATGGGCATTCATCGCATCGGGCTCGTCGTACCGAGTTCGAATGTGACAGTCGAGACGGAAATGCCGGCACTGCTCAACCGGCATCCGGACGCGCAGTTCTCGTTCCATTCGAGCCGGATGCGGATGCAGTCTGTATCGCCGGAACAGCTGCGGGCGATGAACGCCCAGCGCGAGCGGTGCATCCTCGAACTCGGTGATGCGGGCGTCGACGCCATCCTCTACGCGTGCCTGGTCGCCCTCATGTCGGTGGGGCCGGGGGAGCACCGGAGGGTGGAGGGGCTGGTTGCCGAACAACTGGCCACCGGCGGTTCGGAAGCGGCCATCCGCACGAGCGCGGGCGCCCTCGTCGAAGCACTCCACGCCATCGACGCCGAACGGATCGTCCTGGTCACCCCCTACATGCGCCCCCTTGCCGAGCAGGTCGTCGCGTACATCGAGGCCGAGGGAATCCAGGTATCGGATTGGCGTGCACTCGAGGTCGCCGACAACGCGGAGGTCGGCTGCATCCCCGGCCACCGGGTCATGGACGCTGCTCGATCGCTCGATCGCACCGGAACCGACGCGCTGGTGATCTCCGCGTGCGTGCAGATGCCTTCGCTCGACCTCGTCCAAGCCGCCGAAGACGAATTCGGGCTGCCCGTCCTCTCGGCAGCCACGGCCGGCGCCTACAGCCTGCTACGCGCACTCGACCTTCCGGTCGACATCCCCGGAGCCGGCGGTCTGCTGCGTGCCGACGCTCCGGCCGCCGCCCTTCAGTAGACCCGAATCCATTGGAGTTCACCATGTCCGAACTGAAACACACGGTCAAAGGCGTCGATCACGTCGCCTACCCGACATTCGACCCCGCTGCCACCGTGAAGTTCTACCGTGACGTTCTCGGGTTCCCGGTCGTGCACTCGATCTGCGCGGCCGGTTGGGGCCCGGAAAGGCACCCCGACTTCATCCACTTCTTTTTCGACATCGGCAACGACGACCGACTGGCCTTCTTCTACTACTTCGGCCTGGAACCGTTCGAGGGAGGGCCGCAGGGCGACTCGTACTCCCGCTTCGCCGAGGACGTACCCGTCTTCTTCATCCGCTCCCGCCATCTGGCCATCCACGTCGACAGCGAGGACGACCTGATGGAATACCGGCGGCGGCTGGACAGCAGCGCATGGCCGGTGGAGATGCAGATCCAGCACGAGACGATCGAGTCGATCTACACCCACGACCCCAACGGCTACATGATCGAAATTACCCGGGCGCTGCGCCCGGTCACTCCGCAGGAAGACCTCGACGCCAACCTCACCATCGACGCCCTCGTCGACGTCGTGTCCGGCTCGGACCCCAGCATGGCCGCGCTGCTCACCCGCAAGGCCGAGCTGATCACCGAACGGGCGGCCGCCTGGCAGCAGGAACAGGAACAGAAGGAGATGGTGACCAGATGACCACCCTGTTCGTCCTCGACGTCCCGGAGAACACCACGATCGCCGCGGTCGCGGACCAGGACCCGGCGGTCACCATCGACCACGTCGGACCCTACTTCCGGATCGACTCCGACTCCGCCATCGTCATCGACCGCCGCGCCACGGGCTGCCGCCACGCCGTCTGGTACAGCAGCGTCGCCGGATTGGCGGGGTCCCGAATTGCGCAGTGGGACAAGGAAGCCCTGCGAATCGAGTCGCAGTGACCGAGAATACCCAGCGGCTCGGCGCCGGACGGTACATCGACGTCGCCCAGGCCCCCGACACCACCGTCACGTCGGTGCACGAACTCGCCACCGCGGACGGAGCGAAGGTCTCCGGTGTCCTGCGGGTCGTCCCCGGTGCACGCACCGTCGTCGCGCTGATGCACCCGCGCCAGGATCTGACCCATCACGTGCTGGTGCCCGAACTACTCGCCCGCGGGTACGCGGTGTGGACGCAGGGCACCCGATCGGTCAACAACGACATCTCCCTGGTGCACGAGCAGGCCCTGCTCGATGCCGCTGCAGGGCAAGTGTTCCTGCGGGAGAGGGATTTCGACCATGTCATCACCCTCGGCCATTCCGGAGGCGGGACCCTCTTCGCGTTCTACCACCAGCAGGCCGCTCTGCCGTCGGGGGAGCGGTTACGTCACACGCCCGCCGGCCGACCCATCGATCTGGCAGGGACTGCGATGCCCCCGCCCGACGCGGCGATATTCATGGCACCGCACCCCGGTCAAGGTTCGCTGCTGCTGCGGCTGATCGACCCGTCGGTCACCGACGAGTCCGATCCTCTCTCGACAGATCCGGACTTGAACCCGTTCGATCCCGCCAACGGATTCGCCGAACCACCCCACAGTTCGTCCTACTCCCCGGAATTCATCACCCGCTATCGACAGGCGCAGCACCACCGCATCGCCCGCCTCGACGCCATCGCCCGGCAACGTGTCGACGACGCCGCCGACGCGCGCCGCCGGTACAAGAGCACCTCCGATCCGGTCGATCGCCGCGCTGCCCTCGCGCCCCGCGTCCTCACCGTCTACCGCACCGACGCGGACCTGCGGTTCACCGACCTGTCCCTGAACCCGAACGAGCGCCCCTACGGCTCACTGTTCGGCCGAAGGCCGGACCTGACCAACTACGGACTCGTCGGATTCGGACGCTTCGCCACCCCGGACGCCTGGCTGTCGACCTGGTCCGGACTCAGCAGCAACGCCGACTTCCTGCGCTGCGCCCCCGCTGTGACCGCACCGACACTGTTCGTCGAGCTCACCGGAGACCAAGCCTGCTTCCCCGACGATGCCAAGACGATGTGCGATGCACTGGGATCCACGGACAGAACCCACGTCCGTGTCGCCGGCACCCACTTCGGAGGTCCGATCCGTGACGGCGCACCCACCGGTGCCAGCCTCGCAGCCGCCGACATCGGCGAATGGCTGGCAACGCGATTCCCATAGGCTCACCGCCGTCTCGATGGCGTCCCCGCCGTGGTGGGATTACCGGCTCTGGTGCGGTTGGTTGCGGTCAGTGTTCGCCGACGCCGTGTTCGCCGACCGGGTTGCGGCGGGTGACGATCAACGGATCGACGGGCGTGAACGGAAAGTTCGGCAGGTCGTCGATGTGCGTGTCGAATGTTGCAGCCAGTACTTCGCGGGAGTAGGCGCTGGCGGAGGCGCGGTAGCCGATGTCGCCGGGTGTGGGCTGGTCGAAGAAGATCAGGAAGTGGATGTCGTCCGAGCCGACGACCTCGATGTGGTGCGGGTAGGCACGCGGGATGAAGTATGCGTCGCCCTCCTGGAGGTACCAGGTGTCCACGGTGCCGTGCGGATCCATCACCGTCATCCGCGCCGATCCGCGATGGACATACCCCATCTCGGCAGTCTTGGGATTCCAATGTGGTTCGCGCATACCATCTTCGCGGATCCGTAGCGAGTACATGGACAGATCTTTGAGTGCGGGCCAGAATTGCACCCGCGCAAGCCGTGCGGATCCGACCGCACCACCGAGCGGTGGATGCTGTTCTTCGAGACCGAACTTGTGCGGATCGCCGAATCGGGCAGTAGGTGGAACGGTGGGGTTCCCGACCCGGGCGGCCAGCGGGCGGTCGGTGGTGTCGCGCCGGATGGTGGCGAGATCGGAGGCGGGAAGGTCGTAGGTGTTTCCGAGGACGGCGTCGGTCATCGCGCCGAACTCCGCAGCCAGCCCGAAGTCTTCGGGGCGTTCGCTTCGGAATGCGATGATGAATTCTGCGACATCCTCGCCGATGTTCTCGATGTGGTGCAGGGAGCCGGAGTCGATGTGGAACATGTCTCCTGCGTTGACGACGAAGCTGGAGAAGGCACTGCCGTCGTCGAGCACCGACACCAGACTTGTTCCGGACACACAGTAGGTGAGTTCATTGGCGTTCGCGTGCCAGTGCGGGGTGCGCATCGCACCGGGGTTGATCAGCACCCGCTTGATCGACAGTCCCTTCAGTATCGGGAAGTTGTCGGCGGTCAGCCGTCGGATCGACCCCAGGTCGGACTCCTCGACGACCTCTGCGTCGAGGAGCGAGATGGCATGATTGCCGCGCCTGCTGTGAGCCGTCATGTCGTGCCCTCCCGAGGTGGTGTTCCGTTGACGTGGGCCCGTCGATCCTGTCGAGCCCGGGTTTGCTAGGGCTGCGCGACCACGGTGTTCCCCTTGTCGTCGGTGCAGTTGATCGTGTAGCCGATCTCCGCGGATTCCGGGTCGCCCGCGAGGCGGCATTCCCAGCCGTCGAAGCTGTACACCGGGTCGCTCTTGTCGGGTGCGGCGAAATACGTGGTGAGCATCGCGTGCGCCTCGTCGCAGCGGAGTGTTCCCTTCACGATGACCACGGTCGCAGGTTTTCCCGTCGTCGGATAGACAACGGGGCCACACTGATTCGATCCGCTCGCCTGCTGGGGGAGTGGAGCGATGCGGGGCGCGACCTGCACGGGGCCCCCGCTGGGGATGCTCATCGGTATCGGCGTGAACTCGAACCTGTAGCCGCTGGTCGAGATGGTGAAGCCCTTATCCGTTGCATCCTCTTTGCACGAGACACCGGAGAACTGCACGTTGCAACTGAATCCGTCGATCGCGAGGGTGGTGTCGTAGGGGAGGACGTTCGCGTTGTCGGGAAAGAGTGCCTGGTTCCAATTCTGGAAGTCCGGTTCCTTCCCTTCCTCGACCGCGATGATGTTCGCCTCGGCCGGCGGGCCGCCCTCGGGTGAGGGGACCTGTGGAACGCCTGGGACTCCTAGTGGCCCCGCTGTGGGGTGGGAGGCGCATCCGGCGACCTTCTTCGTGGGGATGATCGCGCACAGCCATTTCCCTGACGGCGTGACGAAACCGTAGGCAACGCTCTCCGGGTCGCCGGAGGCGTACTGCTTCGCGTCGACACTGTCGACCGCCTCCTCCGCTGCCGGTGCCTCGCTCGAGACGCTCGGTGAAGTCGACTCGGTGCCACCGGTCGACGACGCGTCCTGGGCGCAGGCCGCGAGCAACAGGGTCGAGGCACCGGCGATCGATGCCAGTGCCGCCGCGGGCCGAAGTCGAATCCTGGTCATGCGCCACACCCCTTTCTGTTCGGTCCGCCGGACCGATCGGATGAGATGTTCCCACGAATACACGTGTGCCGTGTCGCATCGATCGATGGACGCCGAAACTGGATCCGGCAAGCGGTAGACGCCGTCCGCGTCTACCGCTTGCGATAGCTGACCTGAGGTGTCGAGAAGGGCCACCCAGGTGTCGCGTTCTTCCACCCTGCGGTGATGGTGCCGAGCACGGTTCAACACGAAGATCAACCCTGTGTTCCCAGAAATGGCCGGATCCACGGGCGGCACCCGGTGAGCCTTCGCGCGCAGAGTGCGGCCTCCCTGGTGGCCGCCGTACTGGCTGTCGCGGTGGCGGCATCCGTCGATTGGCAGATGTGCCGGGGTACTTTCAGCCCAACGGAATTGGCACTGTTCGTGATGGTCGGCGTGGTGTTCGTCGCGTCGGGGCTGGTCGCCAAGTGGCACCGGCCGGAGGACAACCTGGGTTGGCTGCTGATTGCCGCCGGGCTGCTGTGGCTGATGAAGGGTTTTCGTCTCTCGACCGTCCCGGCCCTGTTCACAGCCGGCGCGGCGCTGACCAACATGTACATTCCGGTGCTGATACAGCTCGTCTTCAGTTTTCCCCGGGGACGGTTGCGGCACCGGTGGGAGCGGTGGTTCATCGGCGGAAGTTACGTGTACTACGCGGTCTCCGTCGTGTCCGAGCTCGCGTTCCTCGACACCCACCGCATCAGTCCGGCCCATCCACCGGCGTTGAATCTGCTCCTGGTGCGTGACGAACCGAGGATCTTCGCCGCGTTGCAGGTGATGTTCGGCGCGGTGGGGATCGCCCTCGGTGTGGTCCTGATCGGTGTCGTGGTCGCCCGGTGGAGATCGGGTTCACCGGCCTACCGGGCCGCAGTCGCGCCGCTGTGGATCGCAGTGCTGCTCGGGACGGCCGCCACCGCGTGGACGCCGTTGGTCTCGGTCTGGGTGCACAGTCCACAGCACGCGTGGACGTTGCTTCTGCGATATCCCGCGACCGCGCTCATCCCGCTTGCGGTGCTGGTCGGGATGTGGCGCTACCGCGTCACCCGGGCCGCGGTGCGCAACCTGGTGATCGAGATCGGCGCAGCCCCGCTCGGTGACGCCTTCCTCGACGCGCTGCGGGCGGCGTTGCGTGACCCCGACCTGGCGTTGTGGACATTCTGCCGCGCGCACGACGGGTACGTGGACGCGCAGGGACGGCCGCAGGTTCTGCCGTCCCGGAACGATCCTCGAGGCGACCGCCCTGATCCGCGACGGTGTCCTCGTCGGGGCATTGGTGTACGACCGGGCGGTCGCGGATCAGCCGAGGCTTCTAGCGGCAGTGCGCGCTGCGACCACGCTGGCACTGGACAATCAGCGACTGCACGGCGCATTGGAGGCACAGTTCGAGGAGGTCCGCAGGGCACGTGAGCAGATCGTCTCGGGTGGGCAGGCCCAGCTGCGACGGCGGTACGACAGCGCCTAGCGGACCGGCCCCCACCGGTCAAGACCGCCGGTTCCGCAACTCGGCGGTGCTAGAATCTGGGCATCGTCGCAGGTCCAGCGGTTGACGCCCCCGCGTCTTCCTGTCGGAGTCGCCCCGCCGAGGAGACCGTCCCATGGCTGAGTCATCGGTACTACCCGCGGATCTCGGCGGGAGCCCAGATCTCGAGCGCATCATCCTCGAACACGCGTATCGCGGAGCGCATTTACAAGTCGTGCTTCGTGGTGTGCTGGCGCTCTTCATCGCACTGACGCTTGTGTTCGTCCCGCCCATGCACGATGCGGGCGTGTGCCTGGCGATCCTGATCGCGTACGCAGTCTGGGCCTGCGGCCTCGCCCTGTGGACCCGTCGAGGCGGGCCGGGGCCGGTGAACGCGATCTGGCTCGCCTTGTTCGTCGACCTCGCGGTGATCGGCTGCCTCACACTGTTGACCGGTATTGCAGCACAACAGAGTTGGACCGCAGACATTTTGAGCAACGGATTGTTCGTGATCCCGCTTCTCGCCTGCACGCAGCTGCGGCCGGGTGTCTGCGCCTCCGTGGTCGCACCGACGGTCCTGGTGTTCCTCGCCGCCAGCTGGGCCACGATGGCGTCGAACGAAGAACCCTGGTCGTCGATCCTGCTCAGCACGATGGCGCTCGCCATCCTCTGCGTGGGCGCCGTCATGCTCAGCAGAATCCAACGATCGAGGGTGCTGACCATCGGTCATCTCGTCCGCGACCGCACCGCCCTGCTCGCCGAGTTGATGGGTCTCGAACAGCGCGAACGACGTGCATTGTCCGAGCAACTCCACGACGGGGCGCTTCAATACGTCCTGGCCGCCAAGATGGACCTCGACGACCTCAGCGGCAGCGCCGATCCGGAGGCAGTCGCCCGCATCACCCACGCACTCGGTGAATCCGCAATCCTGCTCAGGGCGACTGTCTCGGAACTGCATCCCACCGTACTCGATCACCTCGGACTCGCCCGAGCCCTCGGCGACCTCGCCCGATCTGCCCAGGCGCGTGGCGGTTTCGACGTCGAGCTTCTCACGTCGGAATGGGTCGACGACTTGCGCACCTCGGCCGATGACGTGCTGTTCAGCGCGGCACGCGAATTGCTCAGCAACGTCGTCAAACACGCACAGGCCCGCACCGTGCGGGTCGAGCTGACGCGGTTGGATGAACACGCCGTCCTCGACATCGCGGACGACGGGCGCGGCATCTCCCGTGAGGCAATCGACCGGAGCCTCAGCCGAGGCCACATCGGACTGACTTCGCACGAACTCCGTGTCGTCGCGGCCGGAGGCAGCTTCGCGGTTCACCCCGGACCCCTGTCCGGGACGGTTGCGCACATCGAAATGCCGTTCGAGATCGAGACGGCACCCGATTCACTCACAAGCGCGGCGCACTAGCGGATCGTGGGACCGACGACGCGGCCCCCGAGCGTAGACTTGCGGGCGTTCGGTCGATTGCGCCGGCGGGCCCGGCGGCTCGGTAGGCCAGGGCCAACTCCCTGGTTCCGTCGTCGATCTGCACTGCTCAGGCGCCGCGTCCGAGTCTTCGACACGATCGGGAGGGTACGTCAGCGATGCGAACCGATGGAGACACCTGGGACATTGTCAGTAGCGTCGGCCTCACCGCACTGGGGGTGGCGACGTTCCGGGCACTGGAGACGGTCCGCCCCGATGCGTTGATCCGGGACGACTTCGCGCCGTGGTTCGTCGAGGCGGCGGGGGAACCGCATTTCACCGGCCTGTTGGCCGACCCGTCCTCACTGGGGGACACACCCTTCTCGGGTTTCATGGGTATGCGAACGAAGTTCTTCGACGAGTTCTTCCTGTCAGCGGCAGGGACGACGCAGGCGGTGATCCTGGCCGCCGGATTGGACGCGCGGGCGTACCGCCTCGACTGGCCGGCCGGCACGACGGTGTTCGAGGTCGACCAGCCGAAGGTGCTGGAGTTCAAGGAGAATGTGCTCGTCGAGCACGGTGCCAGGGCGAAAGCCGATCGTCGCCCCGTGGCCGTCGATCTGCGCGAGGACTGGCCCGCAGCCCTCGAGGCTGCGGGGTTCGACCCCGGGAAGCCCACGGCGTGGTCGGCGGAAGGCCTGCTGGCGTACCTCCCCGGCGCGGCGCACGACGCGCTGTTCGAGCGGATCGACGAGCTCTCCGCCCCGGGTAGCCACCTTGCCGTGGACAACTTTGCGGCGGGAGCCGACGTACGACGCTTCGATGCGATCAGGTCGAAGTACTTTCCCAAGGACCCGTTCGGTGACCTCGACGTGTCCCAATTGTTCTACGGCGACGAGCGAGCCGATCCGGTGCAATGGCTGACCGAGCGGGGCTGGTCGGCGCACAGTGTGAACCCCCTCGAGTTGGCGGCAAGCTATGGGCGGCCGGTTCCGGAGCTGCCCGAAGAGCTTGCCGACCTGTCGAAGCGGTCGACGTATCTGACGGCGATCAAGTAGACGATGGCCGGACGGCAATTACTCGAACCTCCGTCCAGGGTGTGGTCAGTCGGATGTGACGGCAGAGGGGCTCGGTTCCAGGAGGGCTGTGACGCAGGTTGGCCCGAGCCCTATCTCCGGCCACCCCGCCGAGATCATGATGTCGTGCGGGCGCGTGCACGTTCCGAGCCAGTAGTTCGGCTCCGTGCGGTAGGCGGGCACCCCGCCCCACTTCAGCGGTGAGCCGGATCGCGGGAGGTAGGGGTCGGCGTCACCCGCGACAGAGCCCAGTTGCAGCAGCACCGACAGATACGACCATTGGGTGTCGGGATCCGCTGGATCGGACAGACACCGTGTCTCGTGATGCGCACGCTCGGCAGCACGCCCGGTCGCAGTCAATGCGAGGCGAACATGGATTCCGGACGAGAAAGCGACGATTCCGAGCAAGTCGAGGGTGAGGTGCGTTGCGGACGCGAGGATGGTGGGGCCGTGTACTGCGGTCCCACCGGCTGCCGGCGGCGCGAATGCCGGCCAACGCGCTCTGCGCATGCCCACGATCGTGCACCTACACCAGGGCAGAATCAACGTCCCACGCCCGTGTGCGTACTCGGAAATTTCAAGGGCGAGCGATCGCGGTGGCACCCGCCGGGTGGGCTGCGCCAACGGCGTGGCCTCAGCGATTGGTGGCGGCGCTTATCGTGGATGGTGGTCATGAGGCGTGCGGGACGGAAGGTTCGCAGGGGAGGGAGTTTCCATGGAGGCGTTGCCGGATTCGGGGATGTTGCTCGCGGTTCTCGAACACACTCCGGCGTTGGTGTTCGTGTCCGAATTCGTGTCCGGGCGGATTGTGTATGTCAATCCCGCGGGTGTCGGTGTGCTCGGCCTGGGTGATGCCGTGCACGCCTATGCGAGGACGACGGCGGAGCTGTTCACCGATGTCGGTCTCGTGCAGGCACGTGAGGTGGAATCGGCTCTGGCCGAGCGGGGGGAGTGGAACGGGCTGACGGAATTTCGCCATTTCGTGACGGGCGAGCCGATCCCGATGCTGATCTCGACGTTCGTGCTGCAAGACACGCCTACCGGCCCGTCGCTGATCGCATCGATTGCACAAGACCGCCGCAGCGCAGGGGAGGAAGAGCAACGCCTGCGCAACGCGCTGGGGGAGTCCGCGTACCGGGCCCGCGAACAGCAGGCGATCGCCGACCTCAGCCAACTCGCCGTCGGCGGAGACCTCGAGGAGCTCCTGGCGGCGGCGGCCGGGGCGGCCGCGGCGCTGATGGGGGTGCACTGCTCGTCGATCGCGAGGGTGGCCGACGACGGGGAACTGGCGGTGCTCGCCTATCGGGGGCCCGCGCCCTCGCCGACGACCTTCGCACCGGGAACGGGTTCGCAACCCGGGTACGCCGCCGCCAGCGGGTCGGTGACCGTGTGCGCCGATCGAATCAGCGAGACTCGGTTCTCCACGGTGGGGATGAGCGGCCGGGGGCTGCACAGCGGGGTGTGCGTTCCGATCGGCTCCGAAACGGTGTGGGGTGTGCTGACCGCGCACAGTCGTCGACCTCGCGAATACACCGACCGTGACCTGACCTTTCTGCGCTCGGTGACGGCGGTTCTTTCTGCGGCGATCCGCCGCATCGAGGCCGAAGCTGCATTGGTGCACCTGAGTTTGCACGACCCTCTGACGGGGTTGCCGAACCGCGAACTGGCCCGCCGCCAGATCGACGAGGCATTGGACGCGTCACGCCGAGGTGGCACCCGCGTGGCGCTGTTGTTGGTCGATCTCGACGACTTCAAGGTCGTCAACGACAGCCTCGGACATGCCGGCGGCGACGACGCACTGATCGTCCTCGCCGGACATCTGAGGTCGGCGGTGCGCCCGGGCGATACCGTGGCCCGCCTCGGCGGCGACGAATTCGTGGTGGTGTGTGAGAACGTCGCGGGCCCAGCGGAGGCGGTGGCGATTGCTGCCCGCATCACCGGAGGCCTCGCCGACCTGAATCGGACAGGCCCGCTGCAGTGGCCGATCAGCGGTAGTGTCGGTGTCGCACTGTCCGATGCGGAGTGCACCCGCGAGGAACTTGTTCGCCGGGCAGACTCGGCGATGTATCGCGCGAAGGCGGCAGGGGCAGGCGGCCACGCGTTCTACGACGGCACCTTCTGAGGCGGCAGCAGAACCCGAATGGCGGGTGTTTCCTGTCTTCCCAGCTGACAAACACGAAGTCGGTGCGACCGATAGGCACCCTAGGGAGGGGATTTTGTCATCTTGACGCAGATCTCCACCCGTCGAATACTTTCCGTACAGGGTGGATCCCATCGACGTTCTACGCGAAGGTTCCACGCTTCGCCGTTGTGAGAGAAAAATATTCGAGCCGTCGACTCCTCGTGAACGCATCGGCGGATCCGGTCGACCTGCATCAGAGAACTGAGGTGCCGCGATGGCCGATCTCGACCCGGACGCGACCCAGGCTGCGGCTGTCCGCGCAGTGGGCCACGGAATCGTGGCCGAGTTGGACGCCGCCGGGTTCGCGGGTGCCGAGGAGGTCGGCCGAGGAGGCTTCGGTGTCGTGTACCGCGCGCTGCAGCGGTCACTCGGCCGAATCGTGGCAATCAAGGTTCTGACGTCAGACCTGGATCCCGAGAATCGCGAGCGCTTCCTGCGGGAGGGCTACGCGATGGGTGGGCTCTCCGGTCACCCGAACATCGTGAACATTCTGCAGGTCGGCGTGACGGAGGCCGGTCGCCCGTACATCGTCATGCACTATCACCCGCGCGATTCGCTGGCCGTGCAGATCCGCCGAGAAGGTCCGCTGCCCTGGCCGGAAGCGATCAGCATCGGGGTGAAGTTGGCGGGAGCCTTGGAGACGGCGCACCGGACCGGCACACTGCATCGCGACATCAAACCCGCGAACATCCTCCTCACCGACTACGGCGAACCGCAGCTGACCGATTTCGGCATCGCGCACATTGCCGGCGGCTACGAAACGGCCACCGGCGGGTTCACAGGTTCACTGGCGTTCACCGCGCCCGAAGTGCTCAACGGGGAATCGCCGACCGCCCGATCCGACGTCTACGGGTTGGGCGCGACGATCTTTTCGCTCATCGCTGGAAGGGCGGCGTTCGAACGGAAGACCGGCGAAGAACTCGTCGCGCAATTCGTGCGGATCAGTAGCCAGCCGGTCCCGGACCTGCGCGCCCAAGGCATCCCGGAAGGCGTGTGCGCCGTGATCGAGAGGGCGATGGCGACGAACCCCGCCGCCCGGCCGGCCTCCGCCGAGGAGTTCGGACACGAACTCCAAACCGCCCAGCGACACATCGGATTGCGCTCGGACTCGATGGCACTGGCCCCTGTGGAGGCCCCGCACACGACGGACGCGCACCGGTCGGCGTCGGGTGCCGGTGACCTTCGTCAATTCCGGCACGACGGTCCGGACGTCGGTCGGCACCAGTTCATCGAGCCGACGCACCAGATTCAGCCGGAGCCTCACCCGTCGAGCCCGTCGTTCTGGCCGCCGACAGACCCGCCGCCCTGGCCGCCCACACCGGCACGTACGCGTCGGCGCTGGGTTTTGACCGTGCTCGTGCTGGTCATCGCGCTCGCGCTGGCCGGCGGCGGCTATCTCGTGGTCAGAGAAGCAACCGCCCCCGGCACCGCAGCACCGACCACCGGCGATGCCGGCTCGTCTCCTGTCGTCGACCCGACGACGGCGTGGCGACCGGTCGCCGATGCCCGTGTCGCCCGCCAGCAGACGGCGACGACCGTCGCGGATGGGACGATCTGGGTCTTCGGAGGGTTGGACGACAACGGTGTCTCCGCGCGGCAGGAGGGCTACGACCCGGCCATCGACACGTGGAAGGCCGGCCCCGACCTTCCGGTGCCGCTCAATCATGCGATGGCCGTGACCTACAACGACGAGCCCGTTCTGATCGGCGGGTGGAAAGCGGAAGGTCAGAACCTGACCGCGATCGCCTCCGAGCGGGTGATGGCCATGCGCGACGGCCGGTGGGTGGACCTTCCGCCTCTGAACCAGCCGCGGGCGGCCGGTGCCGCCGCCGTGGTGGGCGACAGGATCGTTGTCGCCGGGGGACAGGCGAACGGTGTGCTGGTGCCGACGACCGAGGTGTTCGACGGTACGAAGTGGACGACCGTCTCGAATCTGCCCACGCCGCGGGAGCATCTGGCCGGGGTGTCGGACGGGAAGTATTTCTACGCCGTCGGCGGGCGGGACCTCGCCTCGGATCAGAACACTGCCGCGGTCGAACGGTTCGACGCCGCCACCGGGACGTGGGTGTCGTTGCCGCCGATGCCCACCCCCCGCGGCGGGCTGGGTGCGACGTTCATCGACGGCCGGATCGTCGCGGTCGGTGGTGAGGAACCGACCCGGGTGTTGCCGACCGTCGAGGCGTACGACGTGGTCGCGGGGACCTGGTCGCAGCTGCCGCCGCTGCGCACACCCCGGCATGGGGTGGCGGTCGGCGCGGTCGGCAACACGGTGTACGCAGTCGGCGGCGGCACCAAGCCGACGCATGCCGAATCGACGGCTGTTTCCGAGGCCCTGCAGATCGCGCCACGCAAGACTCAATGGGTGCCGGCGTGGCGTCCGTTGCGGGATGCGCCGATCGCCCGCCAGCAGACGGCGACGGCCGTCGCGGACGGGACGATCTGGGTGCTCGGCGGCCTCGACAATGCAGGGTCGACCCCGAAGGTCGAGGGGAACGACCCGGCCATCGACACGTGGAAGGCCGGCCCCGACCTTCCGGTCCCGCTCAATCATGCGATGGCCGTCGAATACGGGGGTGAGGTGGTGGTACTCGGCGGATGGGTGCCGGACGGCCCGAACCTCACCGGGACGACGTCGGATCGGGTGCTCGCGCTGCGTGACGGCAGTTGGGTGGACCTGCCTCCGCTGAACGAGCCGCGGGCAGCCGGTGCCGCAGCCGTGGTGGGCGACAAGATCGTGGTCGCGGGGGGACAGGCGGACGGTGCTTTGGTGCCGACGACCGAGGTGTTCGATGGCACGCAGTGGACGACCGTCTCGGACATCCCCACACCGCGGGAGCATCTGGCCGGGGTGTCGGACGGGAAGTATTTCTATGCCCTCGGCGGGCGCGATCTCGCGGCGGATCAGAACACTGCCGCGGTCGAACGGTTCGACCCCGCCACCGGGACGTGGGCGTCGTTGCCGGGTATGCCGACGGCGCGCGGCGGGCTCGGTGCGGCGTTCATCGACGGCCGGATCGTCGCGGTCGGTGGTGAGGAATCCACCCGGGTGCTGTCGACCGTCGAGGCCTACGACGTGGTCGCGGGGACCTGGTCGCAATTGCCGTCCCTGCCCATCGGGGTCCACGGGATGGCGGTCGCGACAGTAGGCCACACCGTCTATGCCATCGGCGGTGCGCTGCGGCCCACGCACGCAGAATCCACGGCGATCGCGCAGGCTCTGGATTTCTGGTGAGGGCAGAGGCGGTCGGTGCTATCTCCGAATCAAATTGTCGGACAAGCGGGCTTCTTTCGCCGCGCGGCTGGACGGATCACAGCGGTACTGCCCCGTGGTGGTGTGGCGGTAGCCGGGCCCATCCTTGACGACGGTCTGGGCGCAGTAGCGGCACTCGTCACCGCGGGGCCCGAATCGGATGGTCTCGACTGTGGGATAGGTGTTGGCTCTCATTGCTCTCGTTCTTCGGTATGGGCGGTCGAAAAGGTAAAGGTCATGCGTATTCGGCGGCGGGCGCGTCGGAACCCGAGCGGGCGGCACGGTCGAGCGCTTCCCACGCGATGTCATAGCGTTTGAGGGTCATCTCGTCCGCGCCAGCGAGCAGGGCGTCCAGAAGGGAGTGCGGATCGTTCTGCCAGGAGTGCAGGGCGGTCGCGACCGTGCGATTGGTGAACAGACCCGACTGACCCAGCGCATGACCCCACTCGTCGAACAGGCCGTGGTGAATCCGTTCGACGGCGTCGTAGTCGAATCCCTCGGCGACGAAGTCGCGAGAGAATGTCGCCGTGACGTAGTCACCGCAGGTAATCGGTACTGCATTCATCGGTGCGGGCACCTTCCGTGATGGCGAAATGCGGGCCATCGTGGAGCCCCTCTTCGCGACTATGAGACAGGTCACATCATCCCCTGGGGTGGGGCGGCGCGGCATCGGCCGAATCACCGGGGGGCATACCTATTTTTTCGTCCCATGGATCTCGCATCAGGGTGGTCGACGGACTGTTTCGCCGGTCAGAGCGACCGTGCCCCGCTGAGCAGTCGGGCGAGGTCGAGTCGGATCACGTGCTCCGTGGCTCGTGTGGGCACGGTCCGGACTCCGTGACCGGTGATCCACACCGTGCCGGTCCCGTCCACGGTGACGTCGGGATCGGAGGTGTGGACAGGTGTGCTCGCCACCGGACCCAGGGTACGGGCGTCGAAGAGGCTGAGCAGCCAGTAACGACGGTCGTCGCCAAGGAGCCGCTCCCGATCGTGGTGGACGATCCACAGCAGATCGTCGGCCGTCCCGCCGCCGAACCCGTCGATCGGGCACCGCATCGGATCGGCGAGGGTCAGCCCCGAACTGATCCGCCGGACATGTCCGGCGCAGTCGAACAGCCTCGGCGGGTCCATCACGAGAACAGCCTGTGCAGCGAGATCTTCCAGATCGGGGCCGATCATGATCGACCCGTCGAGACCGATCCGGAGCAGACGTCCTTCCCGCACACTGAGCCCACGCCAGGCCCGCAGCAGAACCAGGAAGCCGTCGGGCCCGGCGCCCATCGCGACGAGTTGCCCATCCGGAACCTCGAGATCATCGTGCCGCCCGTCTGCACGAAACAGCCCCAGGAGCGTCCGTCCTTCCGCCGTGCGATGACACGTCAGCAGAGTGCCTGCCGATGCCGTCGAGCCGGCCACGGTCCGACCGGACAATCGGGTCATCCCCGCGTCCTCGTCGCAGCGGTAGACGCCGTCCCAGCCGGCCACCCAACACCCTGTCGCATCCGCGTGGACCCGGCGGGGCATCTCGTTCGGTGCCGCAAACACCTTGCCGGGCAACGTGTAGTCGGTGACTCGGGAACGCTCGTCCACACGGACGACCAGCGGTAGCTGCGCGTCCGTGACCCACAACCGGTCGGCGTGCGCCGAGATCGCCGCCGGAACGAGGAGAGGCCGGGCCGGCACCGGAGGCACGTCGTCGAGGTCCAGGTCGACGAGCACACCACCTTCGCGGACGTGCCCCTGGCCGGGAACCCGTCGCGAAGTGGAGAGGACGTCGTCGCGGAAATTGCTCGGCGAGGTCTCGACGTCGCGCAACTGCCGGGTGCCGGGTACCGCCGCCCAGTGGCGCGGGCGGGTCCGATCTTCGCGGTACATGTCCGAGACGACCTGGACCCGTCGAATGCGACCACGCACGGATCCGGCGGTGGCGTAGCCGAGGTCTCCGATGACCCGACCGGTCACCCGAACGGACCCCACGGCGGGGCGGGTGCTGTTCCAGGTTGCCGACCAGCCATCGGCGCGCAGGAAGATCGACCACTCCCACCGTCGATCGTCGTCGGCATCAGGAGACGGTTGCAGCGTCGGGAACCCGTCGCCGAGGGGTTCGGCGTCGGCGTGAACGGTGACAATCGTGGGATCGGAGTCGTCAGCCGCCGTTTCCTCGAACAGCAGCGGGAACGAGCCCACGCTGCCGACCACCGGCGCCGGGGTTTGCCCGTCTTCGATTGCCAGGGCGACGACCAGGATTCGCAGGGTGCGGTGCGGACGCATCCGCTCCGCCGAGGACACCATCAATCCAGTCTTGCACGTTGCGCCGGCGATCCGGACTGTTCGGTAATCGGCCGAATCGTCACCGGCACGGCGCGCTCGTCCCGCGCCGAAAATCGCGGCGCACGCGGCATTGCGGTGGACCGCTCTGCGCGCGTACATTGAAGGTGCGGATCGAACAAGTAATCGGAAACGGTGAAACATTCGAGAAGCAGAGATCCGGCCGAGAATGTGAACGCATTCCCGGCCGAACCCCTGTCTGGGGGCGACCTGACAGATTCCGCTGTTTCAGGTGTGGGTGTCGGCCTCGACCGCATCGAAGGCCTTACGAGCAGCGATGAGCACCGGGTCCCACACGGGCGCGAACGGCGGGGCGTAGGACAGGTCGAGTCCGAGGATCTCGTCGACTCCCATTTCGTTCCAGATTGCTGTGGCGAGGACGTCGATGCGTTTGGCAGCGCCTTCGCGGCCGACGATCTGCGCGCCGAGCAGCCGTCCAGTGCGTTTCTCGGCGAGCATCTTGATCCGGATCGGTCGTGCGCCGGGGAAGTAGCCGGCGCGGGTCGTCGAGTCCACCGAGGCGGTCACATACCGGTAGCCGGCGATATCGGCTTCCGCAGCGGAGAGCCCGGTGCGGGCGACTTCCAGTTCGCACACCTTGGTCACCGCGGTGCCGATGACCCCGGGGAACGTCGCATAACCACCACCGATGTTGACGCCGATCACGCGGCCCTGTTTGTTGGCGTGGGTACCCAGCGCGACGACGACCCGCTGCCCGGACAGTCGGTGCACCGATTCGACGCAGTCGCCGGCCGCCCACACGCCGTCGACCTGGGTGCGCATCCGGGCATCGACGGCGATCCCACCGGAGGTGCCCAGCGGGATTCCGGCCCGCTGGGCGAGGTCGATGTCGGGGCGAACGCCGAGGCCGAGCACGACGAGGTCGGCAGGCAACCGCCGCTCGGCGTCGGTGTGCACGGCTGTGGCCCGCCCATCGTGTCCGGTCTCGATCCCGACGACCGCCTCGGAGTGCACGAGTGCGATGCCCATGGCACGGACGGCGTCGCCGAGGAACACGCCGATGTCGGGATCGATGGTGCCGACGAGGGTAGGGGAGCGGTCGACGACGGTGACGTCGAGATCGCGCACTCGGCAGGCCTCGGCGATCTCGAGCCCGATGTAGCCGCCGCCCACGACCACCACTCGGCGAACCCGTTCGCTGTCCAGTTCGGCGCGCAGGGCGGCGCCGTCGTCCAGGGTCTGCACCCCGTACACGCCGGTGGCGTCGATCCCCGCGATCGGCGGGCGCAGGGGGACGCTGCCGGTGGCGTAGACGAGGGTGTCGAACGGTTCGTCGTACTCGCGGCCGTGGTCGTCGAGGTCGCGCGCTCGGACGGTGCGAGCGGCGAGATCGATCGCAGTGACCTCCGTGCGGGTCCGCACGTCGATACCGTTGTCGCGATGCCGCGCAGGACTGCGCGCGATCAGGTTGTCCTCGCGGGCGACCGCTCCACTGATCCAGTAGGGAATTCCGCACGCCGAGTACGACGTTGCCCGGCCCTTCTCGAACGCGACGATCTGTAGATCCGCAGGATCTCGCCGTTTGCGTGCCTGACTGGCGGCGCTCATCCCCGCAGCGTCGCCACCGATGACCACCAGACGTTCCCGCGCCACCGGGTCAGCCTAGTGTCGGTGCGGACGGGATCGCGTGCGAACTGTCCGCGTTCGTGATCGGCGGTGCCGGAAGGTTCCCGGCGAGAGCCGTCGGCCACCACCGCCTAGACTTCACGAGTGGAGGCGGTCCGACCGCCCCGGTGCACAATTCCGCAGACGCGGCCATTTCGAGCGGCGGAGAGTGACGATGCAAGTTGGAGCCCTGTTCGGCAGGTACCGGTTGGACCGGCAGCTGTCGGTGGATGCGAGCGGCGAGGTGTGGGCGGCGTTCGACACGGTCACGCACCGGCACGTCGCGGTGCGGGCGCTGCCGGCGGAAGCCACCGAGGACGACGCGTACCGTGAGCGTTTCGAACGAGATGCCGACATCGCGGCGCGCGTGCGGCACCCGAATGTGATTCCGGTTCAGGACTTTGGGCAGATCGCGGACCGGCTGTTCGTCGCGACGCCGCTCACCCACGGAACGATTCTGCAGACGATGCTCCGGTCCTCGGGCGCGATGGATGTGTCTTTTGCGGTCGGCGTCGTCGAGCAACTGGCGTCGGCGCTGGAGGCCGTGCACGTTGCCGGACTGCGCGACCAATACGTCACGTCGGCGAACGTGCTGGTGCAGGATGACGGGTCTGTCTACCTCACCGAGGTCGGGTTGCCCACGAATCTCGGTGCCGCGTCCGGCGTCTACGGCCTGACCACCGTGTTGTACGAATGCCTCACCGGCACCTACTTTCCGTCGTCGAGCCGAAACGAGTTGCAGCGCCGCCCGTCGGCCGTGAATCCGGCGGTGCCGGTCGGCATGGACGTTGTGATCGCACGCGGAACGGCAGCCGAACTTGCGCGACGCTACCGGTCCGCGGGTGAGCTGGCAGCCGCTGCCCGTGCTGCCGCGCCGGCGCCGGCTCCACAGCACGTGGCCGACGTCGCCCCCGCGACCTCGCGCGTCGACCGGAACCGTCGTGGCCTGATCGCCGGTCTTGCGGTGGCGGCGATCATCGCTGTCACGGTCGTCGGGGGTGTGATCCTCGGATCGGGACCGTCCTCGCCGGACGTTTCCGGTCCCGCCCCGTCGTCGGCCGCGGCCACCGCTCGGTCCGGCACGAGTCCGACGGCGGGGGCGCCGTCGTCATCGGAACAACCACAACCGCCACCGCAGGCGGAAATACAGCCCGAGGACCCTCCCGTCCGTCAAGAAGCGGCTCAACCGACACCGACTCCGCAACCCGCACCGCAGGTACCGCCAGCACCGGCACCGGCACCGGCACCGGCACCGGCACCGCCGCCTGCAGCGTCTGCTCCGGGGGTGTTGCCCTGTTACCCCGGCTACGAACACACTCCGCCGCCGGACGGGCCGTGTCTTCCACCCGGGTCGCCACCGGCTCAGGCACCCGCACCCGCTCCTGCACCGGCGCCCGCGCCCGCTCCGGAGGTGCTGCCCTGTTACCCCGGCTACGTACACACCCCGCCGCCGGACGGGCCGTGCTGGGCTCCGTGATTCCGAGGTGGCGGTGTCAACGCTCCGGGTGGTGGGAGATCCAGGAGTCGTAGACGTCGCTGACGGCGTCGGCGATCGCTCGCCCGTAGTGCATCCGCGCCGCCAGGCACTGTTCGATCTGAATTCCGCCGGCAGTGTCGACGGTCAGGCGATTGACCACGTTCGATGCGGATCGCCCGCTGAATTGTTCACCGGGATCGGCGACGCGGACGCCGATTCCGCTCCCGCCGAGCGCCTGCGCGATAGCGTTCCGGACTTCGGACCTGAGCCGCGACGGAGCGAGGCCACCGATGAGTACCTCGCTTCCGCTGTACCCGTGGAACGACACCGCCCACCGGAAACGTCTCGTTGCCAGGGACCGGAGAAACGGAAAGCTGTGCACGCTGAGGTCACTCGAGGAAATGTGCCATGCCGAGTAGGCGTGGCCTCCCTGTCGCCACCCCTTGCAGGTCCACAGCGTCGAATTCTGTGGTCCGAGCGACTCGAAGACGTGCTCGGCTTGCCGATCGGTATCGACCTCGATGGCGCCGCCGTGCGGTGCGAGAACGACGAGACGTCGATGATTCCCGTCGTCATCGAGCCGCTCGAGGAATTCACCGTCGATCCGGGCTTGCGGTTCGGTCATGCCGGGGTCGATGCATCGAAGGTCGAGAATCACCGGCTGTCCCGGCTCCACGCCGAGCCGGCGACGCCCGGATTCCGAAACCCGGATGGAGTCGATTGCCGTCGCATCGGCGTCCGGGATCAGTGTGAACAGTGCGGTCCTTCCCGAGTGGCTCACACGCGCCTGCTGACGAGGCCGGGCGCCCAGACGCGCCAGCATCCGGGGATGAACACCGGCACGTTCGGCAACGTATGCGCTGGTAGGGCAACTGTGACGGTCCTCGAGGCGCAACGTCACCGAGGGCGGCCGCGCCCCGAAGTCGTGATCGTCGTCGTCAACGTGGTCCATCCAGACACCTTGTCCGTTGTGCGTGCGGCTGCTCACGGACAGAATCTCACGTCGTCGGGGTCATGCGGCGGCGTCGAGCAGATGCAGTTCCTCCGCCACGATCAGGTCGACCTCGTCACTGGTCAGACCGGACAACAGATGTGCCGACAACATCGCGCTCACCTCCTTGCTGTGCTGCTACTGATACGTCGAACCGGCAACCGCGAATTCGACATCCTCACGGCCCTCGTCAGCGAGAAATTTCGGCGTCGATCGGGTGAACCCGATACGGGCGGTTCGCCGTCGAAACCGCCCGGGCGATTCACCGTTGGGGCCGCGTCTTCGACAACCGGCATCGGCGCCGCCGAGTGGCTATGCTGGCGGATCCAGTGACCGGCAGTATCCGGCGCGGGAGACACGCTCGGCGGCATGCCGTGCCGCCGGGCCTTCCTTACGGAGGAACGCCATGTCCGCTGACGCAGTCCCTGCCCCGTCCGAGAGCGCCGCCGGCCACATCCGATTGACCTCGCACAGCAGTGGCGTCGGCTCCCTGCCGATCCACTGGGGAGCACCCACCGCGTCCGAGCGCGGACCGGTGGTCGGCACTACCACCAACCGCGCCCACCGAAACGTGGTGGGTACCCACAGCGGCTCGTACAGCATCTATCGAGCGCTGGCGATCGCGTCCGGCGCGCTGTCGCGCCAGCACAAGGCCGACCTCACGAATACGGCGCCCACGGACACGATCGGTCCGTACCCGCAGTGGAGCGAGCCGGGGAAGATCGTGAGCCTGGATCCCTGGGGTGCGATCGTTTCCGAGGTCTTCGCCGCCGAATCGGCGGCCGGTCATGACATCCGCCCCAGCATTGCGGTGACGAAAGCGCACGTGATGCTACCGGAGGTCATCGAGGCCGTGCAGAGCGGCCGCTTGCGCCCGGACGGCCGTTTCCTGCTCCCCAGCGGGGCGGCGCTGGTCACCAAGGCGGCGATCGAGCCTGTCTGGTACCTGCCGGGCGTGGCGGAGCGCTTTCGATGTAGCGAGACGGATCTGCGCCGCGTGCTGTTCGAGGAGACCGGAGGCATGTATCCCGAACTCGTGACGCGCTCCGACCTGGAAGTGTTCCTGCCGCCGATCGGTGGGCAGACCGTGTACATCTTCGGCGACGCACGCGACCTGGCCAACCCTGCCGTGGAGTTGACCGCGCGTGTGCACGACGAGTGCAACGGCTCGGACGTGTTCGGCTCGGACATCTGCACCTGCCGCCCGTACCTCACGCATGCGATCGAAGAATGCATCCAGGGTGCACAGCGCGGTGGTGTGGGCCTGGTGTCCTATTCACGTAAGGAGGGCCGCGCGCTCGGTGAGGTGACCAAGTTCCTGGTCTACAACGCGCGTAAGCGCCAGGCGGGCGGCGACACGGCCGACCAGTACTTCGCCCGCACCGAATGTGTCGCCGGCGTGCAGGACATGCGTTTCCAGGAACTGATGCCCGACGTGTTGCACTGGTTGGGCGTCAAGAAGATCCACCGCCTGGTGTCGATGAGCAACATGAAGTACGACGCCATCACCGGCTCGGGTATCGAGGTCGACGTGCGCGTCGATCTCCCCGAAGACCTGATCCCGCCCGACGCGCGGGTGGAGATCGACGCCAAGATGGCGGCGGGCTACTTCACACCGGGAGCGGTGCCGGACGCCGAAGAATTGGCGAAGGCCAAGGGCCGGGGGCTGGACGTATGAGTGTGCTCGGCGTCGGTCCCGATCTGGATACCGAGCGCGCCGAGGGTGCGGCCGCCGCATTGCGCTCGACCAGCGCGGTGCGGGAGCGTGCGCAGCAGTTGCTGCGGCGCGCGCGGGACGGGGAGTCACGCTGGTTCAGCGTGGACGACGACGCGTTGCAGACGGCCGCAGCGGAGGTTGCGGACGTGACAACTGCTCGCTACCCGGACCTGAGCATCCCCTTTCACAGCCGCTGGCGCCATTTCGAGGCAGGCGGTGTGGACCGCTGGGCCGAACTGGACGCTCGGCTGGCGGGGCTTGACGCCCCGGCCCGCGCTCGCGCGATGATCGACCTGGCCGTGGTCAGCGTGCTGCTCGATGCGGGGGCAGGCCCCGACTGGCAGTACCACGAGGAGCCGAGCGGGCAGAGCTTCACTCGTTCCGAGGGGCTGGGCGTGGCGAGCTGGCACGCGTTCCTGGGCGGACTGTTCTCGAGCGATGCGGCGCACCCGCTGCGCGTCGATGCCGCCGGCCTGCACGCGCTGAGCGCGGACCGGCTGGCCGAGGCGTTCCAGGTAGGTCCGGCCAATCCACTGGTCGGTCTGGAAGGTCGGATGCTGGTGCTGCGCAGGCTGGGCGAGGCGCTCGACGCGCAGCCCGAGGTGTTCGGCCCACAGGGCCGGCCGGGCGGCCTGTTCGACGTGTTGGTCCAGCCCGGCGCGGACCTGCCCGGGGCGACGGTGGCGGCGCACGACATTCTGTCGCAGCTCCTGCTGACGCTGTCGGGCATCTGGCCGGCGGGCAACGCCATCGGCACCCACCTGCTGGGCGACTGCTGGCGCCACGAGGCGGTGCGCGGCCCAGGCCTGACGGACGGTTGGATGCCGTTCCACAAGCTGTCGCAGTGGCTGAGCTACTCGTTGCTGGAGCCCTTCCAGTGGGTCGGTGTGCAGGTGGTGGGGCTGGACGCCCTGACCGGCCTGCCCGAGTACCGCAACGGCGGCCTATTGCTTGACACCGGCGTGCTGCGCCTGCTCGACCCTGCCTGGGCTGCGCGCAGCTGGACGGTGGACGACGAAGTGGTGGTCGAGTGGCGTGCCCTGACGGTGGCCCTGCTGGACGAACTGGCCCCGCTGGTGCGCGCACGGCTGGGCGTGGACGCCGACCGGATGCCGCTGGCGTGCGTACTCGAGGGCGGCACCTGGGCCGCGGGCCGTGCGCTGGCACAGCGTGCGCGGGGTGGGCTGCCGCCGCTGTCGATCGTCAGCGACGGCACGGTCTTCTAGAGCGACAAGAGGAGTAATTCATGGGTTCGGTACACCTGATCGACCACCCCCTGGTTCAGCACAAGCTTACGATGATGCGCCGTAAGGATGCTTCCACCAACAGTTTTCGGCGTCTGGCGAACGAGATCTCCGCGCTGATGACCTACGAGGTGCTGCGTGACATCCCGATGCAGGAGGTCGAGATCGAGACGCCGATGGAAACCACGACCGGCAAGGTCATCGACGGCAAGAAGCTGGTCTTCGTCTCCATCCTGCGCGCGGGCACCGGCATCCTCGACGGCATGCTGACCGTTGTGCCCGGTGCGCGCGTCGGGCATATCGGCCTGTACCGCGACCCCAAGACCCTGGGGGCGGTGGAGTACTACTTCAAGATGCCCAGCGACCTGCAGGAGCGCGACGTCGTGGTGATCGACCCGATGCTGGCCACCGGCAACTCCGCGGTGGCCGCGGTGGAGCGGTTGAAGGAATGCGGCCCCAAATCCATCAAGTTCGTCTGCCTGCTGACCTGCCCCGAAGGCGTTGCCGCCCTGCACAAGGCCCATCCCGACGTACCCATCTACACCGCCGCCGTCGACCGCGAACTCGACGAACACGGCTACATCCTGCCCGGCATGGGCGACGCCGGCGACCGGATCTTCGGCACCAAATAGCCGCAGGCGACGTAGCCGACCGGACCACCTTTCGCGGCCGGTCGGCTACGAGGCCGTCGCCTCCGGCGCCTCGACTTCGGCGTCCGGTGCTGCGCGGAAACGGAGCGCGAGCGCTGCACCGATTTCGATGTGGCGCAACAGGAACGCGCGCTCGTCGAGCCGCTTGCGCCGTAGCCAGCCGGTGACTTCGTCGTTGCACTTACTGGCGTTGCAGGAGCCGCAGGCCGGCGCGATGTTGTCGAGCGTGTACCGCCCGCCGCGGGAGAGTGCCAGCACGCAGTCGCGTTGCAACGGCTTGTCGGTCGCGCCGCAATACGCGCAGCCACCCCACGCCGCCACGAGCGCTGCCCACTGCTCGCTGCTCAGGTCGTGCTCGACACTCTCCATCCGGCGCTTACGTTTGCGCGCACCCCGGGCCTTGCGACTTCGGTTGACCGCCATCGCCCCAGCGTAGGTGGGGCGGGCATCGAAGTCAGGTCACATCCAGGGCATGTCGGGATCGAGCGGGTGGGAGATCACGCCGTCGTCGGGTTCGAGCGGGTAGTTGACCTGGTGCATGGTGCCGGCCGGCAGAGAATCGACGGATGCGGACGCGGGACCGTACAACGACGTGCCGGGTTCGACGAGGGTGGTACCCGGCTCGACGAGAGTGACCTGCGGGGGGACGTCCTCGTCCGGCGCATCGCAGGCAACCATGGGCCATGCGTTCGCGCAGCCGATGCGATCCCTGACCTCGACCTTGTACGGGGAGAGTTCGGATTGCGGGGATACGACCTGCGGGAAAGTCTCCTGTGCGGGCGCCGCGGCGGCGGTGGCGCTCTGGGCCACCAGTATGCCGAACCCGAGGGCGGCGCCTGCTGCGACTGCAGTTGCGGTGCGATTGTTGATGAACGACATTGTGTTACTCCCGACTGTTGTGTGGACTTCCGTGTCCTGTGAACGAACACCAGTCTTCGCCGGAACAGGCTTCGAGTAAGGGCCCCACAGGGGTGGTCGAGCAGGCATCCAGGGGTCGAAGATTGCACCCCTGGGGTTGTTCCGATCGAGCAGACGGCTGCCGATCAGTGTCCGCAGCTTCCTCATATCGTGGCGGTACTGCCGAATCCCCTCGTCCGACGCGTGTACACAAGAGTCGTTCGTGTAGACGGCAATTCGTTCGTGTAAACAACGCGTTAGATGACCCGTCGGGGCTGGACTCCCGCACTGCATTCAGTGTATACAGTGAATATGTCGCCTACGTCACAAGAGTTCGGGTCTCCAGAAGGGGATCTGACATCCCGGCTCCGGACCTCGATCGTCGAGGGCATTTATCCCCCTGGCCATCGTTTGGTGCAGGAGGAACTGGCCGATCGATTCGGAGTGTCCCGGATTCCCCTTCGTGAGGCCATCCGCACCCTCGCGGGGGAGGGCCTCCTGCGGTCGGTCCCCGGCCGCGGCACGTTCGTCACCGCGCTCGACCTCGACGAGATCGACGAGATCTACGATCTTCGCCGCCTTGTCGAGCCGAGCTTCGCCGAGCATGTCACCGAGCGGGTCTCGCGACGAGACATCGGCCGTTTCGAGACGATGGCAGAAGAGATGGACCGTGTGGCCGAAACCGGTGCGGATGTGTGGTCGCGCACCAATCTGGCGTTCCACCTCGACATGTACCGGTTGTCGCGCTTGCCGATGCGTTACGAGATCATCGCGCAGATGTATCACCGGCTCGAACCGTACTCCCGGTACTACGTGCACGGGACGTGTGCCTACGGCCGGGTGCAGGACGAACACAAGGCCATGGTCCAGGCGCTCGCCGACGGCAATTCCGACGAACTGGCGCGCCAGATCGTCCTGCACATCGACGGCGGGCAGACCGGTCTGCACCGCGCGTGGGAGAACTCTGCCGAGGACATGCGCACCTACTGGGCGGAGCGCAGCTGATGAATGCCCGAACGGTCTCGATCAATACCGACATCGGCGAAGGGTTCGGGGTATGGGGCGTCGGTGACGAGGCCCCGTTGATGGACCAGGTCACCGCCGCGAACATCGCATGCGGCTTCCACGCCGGCGACCCCGACACCTTGCGCAGCACGTGTGAAATGGCCTCGGCCCGAGGGGTTTCGGTGGGTGCGCAAGTGTCGTATCGAGACCTGGTCGGGTTCGGGCGCCGTTTCATCGACGTTCCGACGCCGACGCTCGTCAACGACATCCTGTACCAGATCGGCGCCCTGCAGGCGTTCGCACGCATCGCGGGGACGGAGGTGTCCTACGTCAAGGCGCACGGCGCGCTGTACAACACCGCCGCCCGGCATCACGGACAGGCGCACGCAATCGTCGAAGCGATCGGGCTGCTCGATCCGGAACTTCCCGTGCTCTGTCAGTATGGCACGGTGCTGTGGAACACCGCGCTCGACGCCGGATTGAGTCCGCATGCAGAGGTTTTCATCGATCGCTCGTACACCGACGACGGTCTGCTCGTGCCGCGGTCACATCCGGACGCTCTTGTCCTCGACCCGTCGGCGGCCGCGAAACGCGCCGTGCAGATGTTCGCGACCGGTTCGGTCGTCTCGGTGGGCGACCAGACTGTGGCGGTGGTGCCGGAAGACGCCGCAACGATCGCCATGTGCATCCACAGTGACGCTCCGGGCGCGGTCGGCATCGCCCGTCGGACTCGCTCGCTCCTGGAACAGAACGGCGTGGCGCTGGTCCCGATCGGTGATCGTCGCCATGACTGAGTCCGGCGACCTTCTCCGGGCGGGCGATCGCGCCTGGATCGTCGACGTCACTCCCGACCGGATCGCATCCGTTGTCGCTGCGGTGCGTGTGCAGACGTGGTCGGCGCTCGTGGAGGACGTCGTTCCCGCCGCTCGCTCCATCATGTTCCGCGCCCACACGTCGGCCGACATGCGGGCGCTCGCAGACAACGTCCGCCAGCTGTTGAGAACCGCCCGTACCGACGCGTCTGCTGGTCTTCCCGATCGGGACACGGTGGTCATTCCGGTGCGATACGACGGCGAGGACCTCGACGAGGTGGCGCGGTCACTGGGGATGACCACGCAGGAGGTCGTCGAGGCGCACACCGCCGCCGAGCATCGGGTCGGGTTCTTCGGATTCGCACCGGGTTTCGCGTATATCGACGGCGCACCAGACGCACTGAAATTGCCTCGGCGCTCCTCTCCACGCCCACGGGTCGGTGCCGGCCTCGTCGCCATCGCCGGCACGCAGACGGTCGTCTACCCCGGCGGCACACCGGGCGGGTGGCATCTGATCGGTTCGACATCCGAGGTTCTGTGGGATATCGATGCGGCGAATCCCAGCCGACTGTCGGTGGGTGATCGGGTGATCTTCGAGGTGGTGAGTCGATGACCACGACCCTGGCCGATCCCGTTCGACTTCCCTCCAGCGCACAGACTTTCGCGCAGGTTTTCGTCGTCGACGCCGGCCTGAGCACGGTGCTCCAGGATCTCGGGCGGCCCGGTTTCGCGCACCTCGGGGTCACCGTGTCCGGTGCTGCCGACCGAACCAGCCTTGCACTGGCGAACCGCCTCGTCGGCAACGCGGACGGCGCGACCGCGCTAGAGAACACCCTCGGCGGGCTCGTCATCACCGTGTCCTCGGATCGGTACGTCGCGATAACCGGCGCGACCGTCGACATCCGCATCGACGGTCGCGCTCCGGCGGAGGGCCGGCGGACACTCCTGCGGGCCGGACAAGTTCTGTCGCTCGGCCGTCCTGCCACGGGACTACGTGCTTACGTCGCGATCGAAGGCGGAATTCAGACCGACCGGGTCTTCGGCTCCGCAGCGACCGACTGCCTGTCCGGCCTCGGGCCCGGCAGGGTACGGCCCGGGGCCGTCTTCACGCTCGGGACGCGTGCTCGGCCGCCCCTCGAGGTTCCGCTCGAGCTGACCCCACCGCGCTTGCCGGTCGGGGAAGTCGACGTGCGGTTCCGCTGGGGCCCGCGCGACGGCGTGTTCGCACCTCGAGATCGGGCCGCGCTGACCACCACGACCTGGACGGTGAGCGCCGACTGTGACCGCGTCGGAGCTCGACTCACCGGCCCGCCCTTGAGCATTGGATCGATCGATCTGCCGAGCGAGGGCATGGCCCTCGGGGCGATCCAGATTCCGCCCTCGGGTGAACCGATCATCTTCCTTGCCGACCATCCCGTGACCGGCGGGTACCCCGTCATCGGGGTGGTGACCGAACGTGACGTCGACCTCCTGGCGCAGGCAGCACCCGGCACCCGGATCCGACTCGCAGCGCTCCCGAGAGGAGAGGACTGACCGGAAACCGACCCACCAATCCCACATCGAGTTCACGAAACACAGAAAAGGACGACACATATGACGGCCCAACTGACCACCCTCGTACCGTTCCACCTGGCCATCCCCGTCGACGACATCGACGCCGCCCGCAACTTCTACGGCGGCGTGCTGGGCTTCAGCGAAGGCCGGTCGGATACCAAGTGGATCGACTGGAACTTCCGGGGACACCAGGTCGTCACTCACCAGGTCGGTGACGGCTCCCGCTCGACGTCCCGTGACGGCGTCGCCGGGACGAACCCGGTCGACGGACACGACGTACCCGTGCCCCACTTCGGCCTGGTTCTGCCGGTCGATGAATTCAAGGTCCTCGCTGACAAGCTCACATCCATCGGGACTAAGTTCGTGATCGAGCCCTACGTCCGATTCGCCGGCGAACCGGGCGAACAGTGGACGATGTTCTTCTTCGACCCCGCCGGAAACGCACTCGAATTCAAGGCATTCGCCGACCTGAACCAATTGTTCGCGGTCTGAACCCTCGAACAGGGTCATCGGCAGGACTGCCATCCTGCCGATGACCACTTCGGCACCCCAGCGCCGCGGTGCCACGTTTCCCGAACCCTGACCGGGTTCTTCCTCGCAGCACCTCCGCCACTTCTTCGTTGGAGTTCGCCATGACCACCGTACCTGCCTCCGTGCCCCACACGGGCGACCACGTGCCCGCCCCACCCCGCATGCAACCGCGCCGTGCGGCCGTCGCCGCCGCGGCCGGCACCGCCGTCGAATACTACGAGTTCGGGGTGTACGGCTATCTCGCCGTCATCATCGGACCTCTGTTCTTCCCCAACGACAACCCGACGGCCTCACTCCTCGCCACCCTTGCGGTCTTCGGTAGCGCTTTCATCATGCGGCCCCTCGGCGGAATCGTCCTCGGTCGCCTCGGCGACCGGATCGGCCGCAAACCCGTACTGGTCGCCACCATTGTCGGCATGGGAACCGCCACCGCAGTGGTCGGTCTTCTCCCCACCGCCGAATCGATCGGCATCCTCGCGCCCATCGCACTACTGCTCGTGCGACTGGCGCAAGGCTTCTTCGCCGGGGGCGAAGTCACGGGATCGGCGACCTACCTCTCGGAGTCCGCACCGGTCGGCCGCCGCGGCTTCTTCGGCGCATTCACCCCGGTCGGGGTCGCTCTCGGCGGTGGCACCGCCGCGGTGGTAGCCGGTATCACCACCACAGCACTGAATGACGACCAACTTCGTGACTTCGGTTGGCGCATACCGTTCCTGCTCGCCCTGCCCCTGATCGCCGTCACCCTCATCGCGCGGAGCAAACTCGAGGACTCGCACGCATTCGTCGCCGAAACGGAACGGAACGCTCCCGCGAAGTCCCCGCTCGTCGAGGTTCTCACCGAACACGCCGCGGCGGTCTTCAAGGTCATCTTTCTCTCGATCGGGTCCAACACGGGGTACTGGGTGGGTCTCATCTTCATGAACATCTATCTGACCACCTACCTCGGTTACCCGAAGTCGAACACCTTCTGGATCATGGGCGCCATCAGCTTCTTCGTCGCCACCCTGATGCCCTTCTTCGGTGGACTCTCCGACCGGATCGGTCGCAAGAAGGTCATCACGATCGGCTTCCTCGGCTACGCGATCTTGGTGCTGCCCACCATGATCGTGATGGACAAGGGCAGTTTCGCGCTCGCGGTGGGTGCAATGGTGGTCCTCGCGCTGCCCATGCCGATCGTTCAATCGGTGACTTACCCGACCTACGCGGAGCAGTTCCCGACCCGCGTGCGGTACACCGGGCTGTCGATCTCCTTCAACATCGGCACCATCATCGGAGGCGGGCTCACCCCGTATCTGGCCACCTATCTCATCTCCCGCACCGACAACCTCCTGGCCCCCGGATTCCTGCTGATGGGCGCCGTGGTGCTCGCACTGATCACACTGCGCACCGTGCGGGAATCGGCCAAGGAGGCACTGCAATGACGCCGCCGTCACCCGCGCACCCGCGGGACCTCCGCCGACTGGTCGCGGCAGGGGAGTGGACAGCACCCACCGCCGGCATCCTCGACGACTATCAGCAGGCCAACCTCGTCGTCGTACCGTCCGCCGCCGCCGACGAATTCGCGGAGTACTGCCGCCGCAATCCCGACGTGTGCCCGCTACTCGCCAGGACGGACCCGGGCGACCCGGAACTGACCTATGACAACTGCACGGTCGACGTGCGGACCATGCTCCCGCGGTACCGCGTCTGGGAACGCAACGCACTCGTGGCCGAACCCACCGACCTGATCGAACACTGGCGCGACGACGCCGTCGCGTTCGCATTGGGATGCAGCCACACCTTCGACGCCCCGCTCCGCCGGGCCGGAATCCCCGTCAGTCACGCTGCACCAGCGGTCTACGTCACCAATCGAAGTACCGCGCCGGCAGGGATCTTTGCCGGCCCGCTCGCGGTCAGCATGCGCCCGGTGCCGTCGTCTCTGGTCGACACCGCGATCGAGGTGACCGGCCGATACCCGACCGGGCACGGTGTTCCCCTACACGTGGGTGAACCGTCCGCGCTGGGAATCGCCGACCTCACCCAGCCCGACTTCGGGACCTACCCCGGGCTGGCCGTGGACGCCACCCCGGTGTTCTGGGCGTGCGGGGTGACGCCGCAGATGGCCATACCCGAGGCGAACCTGGAGTACGCCATCACCCACTTCGCCGGCCACATGCTCGTATTCGACACCCTGCTCGACACCGCCACTCCCTCCGGCCCCAGGACCGCCCGATGACTATCGCTCACACCGTGAAATCGACGGACTTCGCAACCCGAATCGAACACGACCTACTGGGCGATCTCGAAGTCCCCGTCGACGCCTACTACGGAATCCACACCCTGCGTGCAGTGCAGAACTTCCCGATCAGTGGAACGTCCATCGCGCATCACGGCGAACTCGTTCGTGCGATGGGAGCGGTCAAAGCGGCTGAGGTGACGGCAAATCGGGATCTCGGGCTACTCGACTCCCGTCTTGCCGCGGCGATCGTCAGCGCATGCGAAGAGATCCGAGACGGGGGCCTGCACGAGCACTTCGTCGTCGACGTCATCCAGGGCGGGGCGGGAACGTCGACCAACATGAACACCAACGAGGTCGTCGCGAACCGGGCTCTCGAACTGCTCGGCCACGACCGTGGCGAGTACCGGCACCTGCACCCACTCGAATTCGCCGACCATATCAAGATGGGCAGAACCCAACTTCAAGACGCCGTTCCGATGACGCTCGGGCAAGAGTTCGGGACGTACGCCGTCATGATCGGTGAGGACATCGCCCGCCTCGACGAGGCCGCTCTCCTGGCCCGGGAGATCAATTTGGGCGGCACCGCAATCGGGACCGGTCTCAATTCTCATCCCGACTATGCACGCCGGGCCTGCGCCGCGCTGCGTTCGATCACCGGGATCGACCTCGTCACCGCCGAGGATCTCGTCGAGGCAACGCAGGACGTCGGGGCGTTCGTCCAGATCTCCGGAACCGTCAAGCGTGCTGCTGTGAAGCTGTCCAAGATCTGCAACGACCTCCGGTTGCTGTCGTCGGGGCCGCGGGCGCGCCTGGCCGAGATCGTACTTCCAGCGGTGCAGGCCGGGTCGTCGATCATGCCCGGCAAGGTCAATCCGGTCATTCCCGAAGCGGTCTCGCAGGTCGCGTTCGAGGTGGTCGGCAACGACATCGCGATCACGATGGCGGCCGAGGCCGGGCAGCTCCAACTCAACGCCTTCGAACCGGGCATCGCCCACAAACTGCTCGAATCGATCACCCACCTGTCGGAGGCGGTCGATACCCTCGCGACCCGATGCGTCCCGGGCATCACCGCGAACGTCGACCACATGCGAAAGGCTGTCGACAACTCCATCGGCCTCGTCCCCGCACTCAACCCGCACATCGGATACGAGGCCGCCACCGCACTCGCCGCTCGAGCGCTCAACTCGGACCGCACTGTCACCGAACTGCACGGGAATCAGGTCTACTCACTCGCGCGCAACTGGACATGATCCTGAGCCCGCACAATCTGGTTCGTCCCCGGCGCTCGCGTGGGGGATACGTCTGAGAGGACCGGGCAACCTGGATGCCCGGGACCCACCCATAGTGGAACGGATTCACCCCAGGGGTAGGGACAACCAGCCCTGGGGGCGATGGAATTTCTCATCGGCACGGACGAGAGTCGACATTGTCCAAGCCGAGGGAGAACTGTTCGTGCCCAGCGATTTCGTGTCACATGTCCGCGCTCAGGTTGCCACGTACGGCGACGACCGGTCCTACTTCTACCACCGGGAGGTCGGCCGCGAGCTCGTCGAGGAGGAGGTGACCTACCGCGAACTGGACCGGGACGCACGCGCACTGGCGGCATGGCTGTCGGGGCGTCCCGAGGCCGAACACCCCGTGATGCTGCTGTATGTCGAAGGTATCGACTTTCTCGGTGCGTTCCTCGGATGCCTTTACGCCGGTGTGGTTGCGGTTCCCGCGCCCGTGCCGCACGACGCCCGCAGCATGCAGCGCGTGGCCACGATGTTCGACGATGCCGACGTGCGCCTCGTGCTCACCACCTCCGCGGTCGGCGATCTGCTCGACGTCTGGATTCAGGATTCCGGTCTCGCGGGCACGGTCGTCGTTGCTTCCACGGACACCATCGAGTTGGGCGATCCCGACGACTGGCGGTTGCCGGATCTGGACGGTGACTCCCTTGCCTTACTCCAGTACACGTCGGGGTCCACCAGCGAACCCAAGGGCGTGATGGTGACGCACGGAAACCTCCTGCACAACGCCGCCGCGATGACCCTGGCGAACGGCGCCGACGATGCGGTGACCGGAGTCGGCTGGCTTCCCCACTTCCACGACATGGGGTTGATCGGCATGCTGCTGCTGCCGATCTACTTCGGCGGGAATCTCGCGTTCATGTCGCCGATGGCCTTCCTCAAACGCCCGGTTCGCTGGCTGCAGTTGATCGACCGGCACCGCGCCGACATGACCCTCGGCCCGAATTTCGCCTACGACCTCGTCGCTCGACGCATCTCCGACGACCAGCTGGCCGGCCTGGACCTTTCCTCGGTGCGGGTCGCGCTCAACGGGGCCGAACCCATCCGGCCGCGGACGCTCGACGCCGTGATCGACCGGCTGGGCCCCTACGGATTTCGGGCCGGTGCGTTCCTGACCGCTTACGGAATGGCCGAAGTGACCCTGCTGGCCACTGCCAGCGAGGTGGGTCGCGTCCCGCGATATCTCGAGGTCGACGTTGCGGCTCTCGAGCGCAACGAGCTCGTTCCCATGGTGGGCGGCAGTCGACTGGTCAGCAGCGGTCGGCCGTTCGGTTGCGACATTCGGATCGTCGACCCGCACACCGGTCGAGAGCTACCGACGGGCCGAGTCGGCGAGATCTGGATCTCCGGTGGCAGTGTCGCCGCGGGTTACTGGAACCGTCCCGACGAGACCGAGGTGAAGTTCCGCGCGACCCTCGCGGGCGTCGGACAATACCTGCGCACCGGTGACCTCGGGGTGTCGTACGACGGCGACGTCTACGTCACCGGCCGCCTCAAAGATCTGCTGATCGTCAACGGACGAAACCTGTATCCGCAGGACATCGAGGAAGCGGTGCGGGACCTGCATCCTGCGCTCACCGGTTCGGCCGGAGTGGTGTTGTCGATGGACACCGGAGCGCACGAGCGCCTCCTGGTGATCCACGAGGTCAAGACCGCGTTGGTCGACGATCTGACACTGCCCGAGCTCGCTCGCCGGATCAAGCTCTCCGTTGCCCGGAACTTCGACGTCCACGCGCCGAGTGTGGTGCTGGTCGACCGTCACGGTGTGCATCGCACCACGAGCGGGAAGGTGCAACGCCGATCGATGCGCGCGTCCTTCATCGACTCTCGCGTCGACGCGGTGCTGCACGAGGAGATCGATCCGGCGGTGCAGCGACTCCGCACATCAGCTGTCGCACCGCACGCCTGACCCCACGACCTTCGACCAGGAGACCTCCCGATGCATTTCCCCACCAAGTCCAATGCGAGTGCACTCGCACCCATCATCGTCTGGCTCACCGGAAGGGTCGCGTTCCACACCGACCAGCCGCCGAGTGACGTCGACCCCGACATCCCCCTCACCGAGCTGGGAATCGCATCGGTGTCAGCGGTGAGCCTGTGCGGCGAGATCGAAGACCAGTGGGAGCTCGAGCTGGATCCGACCGTGGTGTTCGACTACCCCACGGTCGCGGAGATGGCCGTCTTCATTGCCGGCGAAGTCGACTTCGCCGACCGGAACGCCTCGTGACCGACATCGCCCTCGTCGGTCTCGACTGCCGCTTTCCGCAGGCACCCGACGCCGAGGCGTTGTGGCGGCTGCTGCTGGACGGCGGCGACGGGATCGGCGACGTCCCGGCACAGCGATGGAACGCCGACGACTTCTACGACGAAGCCGGGGGGCCCGGCTCGGTCAACAACCGCAGCGGCGGATTCGTGGTCGACGCGGACGCGTTCGACCACGAGTTCTTCGGCATCGCACCCCGCGAAGCTGCCGCCATGGACCCGCAACAACGGCTGCTTCTCCAGACGGCATGGCGGGCGTTCGAGGATGCCACATTGGACCCGAAGGCCCAGTCCGGTTCCGACACCGGCGTGTTCGTCGGCGTGATGGCCAACGAATGGAACCTCCAAATGCGGGACGTCGCGCGCATCACGCCCCAGCTCGGAAGCGGCAACGGCTATTTCATGACGGCCAATCGGGTGTCCTACCACCTGAACCTCCGGGGCCCGAGCATGGCGGTCGACACCGCATGTTCGTCGTCCCTCGTCGCGGTCCACCTGGCGTGCGCGGCGCTGCGGGCCGGCGAGTGCGATCAAGCCCTCGCCGGCGGTGTCAACATCGCCGTGACCCCCGCGTTGAACGTCTTCTACACCCAGGCAGGACTTTCCGCGCCCGACGGACGGTGCAAGCCGTTCAGCGGAAAGGCAGACGGAATCGGTCGTGGCGAAGGTGTCGCGGTACTCGTGCTGCGTCGGTTGGAGGACGCCCAGGCCGAGGGTCTGCCGATCTATTCGGTGATCAAGGGAAGTGCCGTCAACAACGACGGCCGCAGCAACGGGATCACCGCGCCCAATCGCTGGGCCCAGCAGCAGGTCATCGAGAAGGCGTACCGGCGTGCGGGCGTATCGCCGGCGCAGGTCGCGTTCGTCGAAGCGCACGGCACGGGAACGGTGCTCGGCGACATGATCGAGGTCAACGCCCTCGGGCACCTCCACGCCGTGAACCGCCCCCAGCCGTGCGCTGTCGGGTCGATCAAAGGCAATCTCGGTCACACGGAGGGAGCGGCGGGTGTGGCCGGACTGATCAAGGTCGCCCTCTCGCTGCACCACCGCGTAGTACCGCCCAGCCGCTGGTCGGAGGGCGAGAACCAGCGACTGCGTATGGCGCACAATGGACTTCGCCTTCTTTCCGAACCGATGCCCCTGCCCGACGGCGAGGTGTACGGCGGAATCAGCAGCTTCGGGATCGGCGGCACCAACGCCCACCTGGTGATGGCCGGCGCTCCCACATCTGCGCCGACTCCACCGAGTGTCGGCGGCGGTGTGCTCACCCTGTCGTCGAACAACCGGGAAGGTCTGGCGCGCAACGCCGCCGTGCTCGCCGACGATCTGAGTACGAGTCACGCCGAGCTGGGCCGGATCTGCTGGTCCACGAACACCGTGAAGGTGTCGGGGCGACATCGGCTGGCGCTTCCGGCGCACGACCGGGACCAGGCGGTGGCGGCGCTCCGCGACGCGGCCGTCGACGATCGCCGACTCGAGTCGCTGTCCGGACTGGCCCGTCCCGCGAGCGTCGGCTGGCTCTTCACCGGTCAGGGTTCGCAGTATCCGGGAATGTCACGCTCACTGCACGAGAATTTCGGCGCCTACCGGCGCGCATTGTCCGAAGTGGATGAGCAGATGGCGCCACACCTGGGCCGCTCGGTCCGGACGCTGCTGCTCGATGCCGGTGACGAGATCCACCGTACCGAGTTCGCGCAGCCTGCCCTGTTCGCGTTGGAATACGCACTCGCGCAGGTACTCACGGAGACCGGAATCGAGCCGGCGTGGCTGGTCGGGCACAGCGTCGGCGAGTACGCGGCCGCCGCGCATGCCGGCGTGTTCAGCCTGGACGACGCCTGCCGACTGATCGTCGCGCGCGGACGGCTCATGCAACAACTGCCCCGGGGCGGCACGATGCTGGCGGTCCGGGCCGCCCGCGAGGAGGTCGAAGCCCTGCTGGCCGAGGAACCAGCGGCGGCAGTGGCCGCGGTGAACGGGCCGCGGGATCTGGTGTTGTCGGGGGCCGCCGACACACTCGAACGCCTCGGCGCCACGCTGGCCGCAGCCGGATTCCGGGTCCGTCGCCTCACCGTGTCGCACGCGTTCCATTCGCCCCTCATGGAGCCGATGCGGGACGCCTTCGCCGAGGTCGCCGCGGGATGCACCTACCGCCCGCCCGAGATTCCTGTCTTCTCGACCGTGCTGGGACGGTTGCTCGACGTCGGCACGCCGATGGACGCGGCATATTGGACCGACCAGATCACGGCCACCGTGCGATTCGCGGACGCCGCAGCGGCCGCCATGGCCTCCGAACCGACCCATCTCCTCGAGTTGGGACCCGCACGTATCCTGTTGCCGCTCACGGCACGCGCGCATCCCGGCCAGTCGGCGCGGTACCTCGCGCCGTGCCCAGGTCCGGCGGCCACCGGCCACGAACTCGCCGACACCGTGTCTGCGCTGTACCGCGACGGACTCGATCCCAGGTGGGACGCACTCTACGAGCCGGGCTCCCGGGTCCGCCGACGCCTGAGCGGCTACCAATTCGCGACCGAACATCGCTTCTGGACACCCGCCGACGCGCCCGTCCTGACCAACGCGACCACCGAATCCGGGCCGCCGCCCACACCGATCGCCTGTAGCCACGAGCCCGAGGACACCACGATGGATCAACTGATCGCCCTCTTCCGACAGCAGACCGCCGTTCTCGCCGCTGCCGTCAATGGTGCGCCCGGAGTGGCCTTTCCCGACGCGGCGCCATCGACCGACGGTGCGCAGGCTCGCGCGGTTGCGGTCGATCGCATCGCGGCCAGGGTGCGCTCGGAAACCGCGCGAGTCAGCGGATTCCGCGCTGAGGCATTGAAGACGACGCAGACCATTGTCGGCGACCTCGGATTCGACTCGATCATGATCACCGACCTGTTCGGCGGATTGAGCCGCGCATTCCCCGGTCTCGTCGTCGAACCGGAATGGTTCTCGCCGAACCGCACTCTCGGCGATGTGATCGATCACGTGACCGCGCAGTGGGCACCCCGGTCTTCCGCCGCAATTGCGCCGGGGCGGGACGAGTCCGTACCGGCGCCCCCGCGCACGAGCGTGGCACCCGAGTTCCGCATCGAAGAGTTTCCAGAGGTCGAGGCGCTCGCCGAACGACTGAACACAGCCGAGGGTCTCGGCGTCACCAACCCGTACTTCCTGGTCAACGACGGGGTCACGCGGGACACCTCGATGATCGGCGGTGAGCAAGTGGTGAATTTCTCCAGCTACAACTACATCGGGATGTCCGGCCACCCCGCCGTCGTCTCGGCGGTACAGGACGCGGTCGCCCGGTACGGCAGTTCGTCTTCGGCCAGTCGCTTGCTGTCGGGCGAGAAACCGGTGCACCGCGAACTCGAAGCCGAACTGGCCGGCCTGCTCGGCACCGACGACGCCATCGCCCTCGTCAGCGGGCACGCCACCAATGTGACGGTGATCGGTCATCTTCTCTCGGAGGGCGACCTGGTCATACACGACAGTCTGGCGCACGACAGTATTCTGCAGGGCTGCGCGCTGTCGGGCGCTACCCGGCGTCCGTTCCCGCACAACGACTACGCCGCGTTGGACGGGATCCTCACCGCGATCCGATCGCAGTACCGGCGGGTCCTCATCATCATCGAGGGTGTCTACAGCCAGGACGGTGACATTCCCGACCTGCCGGCCATGATCGCGGTGAAGAAGAAGCATCAGGCGTTGATGATGATCGACGAGGCGCACAGCATCGGGGTGCTCGGCGCCACCGGTGGCGGCATCGGCGAGCACTTCGGCGTCGACCGCGCCGACGTGGAGTTGTGGTCCGGAACGATGTCGAAGGCCTTGGCCGGCTGCGGTGGGTACGTCGCGGGCAGTCGTGCGCTCATCCGATACCTGAAGTACACGACCCCCGGTTTCGTCTACAGCGTCGGGATGACGCCGATGAACGCCGCGGCATCGCTGGCCGCGATCCGGCAGATGCGGGCCGAACCGGAGGCGCTCGCTCGTCTGCGCCGGAACTCCCAACTCTTCCTCGCACTCGCCACCGAGGCCGGGATCGATACGGGAGACACCAGGGACACACCCGTGATTCCCTGCATTGTCGGGGATTCACTCCGGGCGCTCGCTCTGTCCAACGCGCTGCTCAGGCGTGGTATCAATGTGAATCCGATCCTCTACCCGGCCGTCCCGGAAGACCTCGCACGGTTGAGGTTCTTCGTCACCTCGTGCCACACCGAAGACCAGATCCGCGCCACGGTACAGGCCCTCGCCGAGGAACTCGCCGAACTCCGGGTGAGTGCGTAGCGACATGCTCAGCCCGTACCTCGACCGTCCGGGTCCGTCCGGTCCCCTTCGCCTGTTCTGCTTTCCTCATGCCGGCGGCGGGCCCGCCATGTATCGCCGCTGGCACCGCGCGCTGAGCCCACAGGTGTCGGTGTGGCCTGTGCAGCTGCCAAGGCGGGACGCCCACGTGGGAGAAGAACCGTTCAGCGACCTCGAGTCACTCGTCGCCGAACTGGAGACGGGGCTCGCTCAGTTCCTGACGGTGCCGCACGCGTTCTTCGGACACAGCATGGGCGCGCTCGTGGCCTACCGGTTGGCGTGCCGCCGTCGCGCATCCGGCAATCCACTACCGCAGGCGTTGGTGCTGTCCGCGTACTCCGCCCCGCACCTGCCCCCGCCGCTGCCTCCGGTCGACGATCTGGACGACGCGACGCTGATCGGGTTTCTGCGCGCGACCGGTGGTCTCCCCGACGAGCTCCTGGACTGGCCTGCATGGCTGGACCGATGGCTCCCCACCGTGCGGAACGATCTCTGTCTCTGCACAAATTTCCGGGATCCGGGGGACTCGGCTCTCACCTGTCCCACGTATGTGCTCGGCGCCGACGCCGATCCGCTGGTCGGCGAACGCGATCTGCGGGCGTGGAGTCGACATACCACCCGGCTACGCGAGGTGCGCATGGTGGCGGGCGATCACTTCTATCTCGACAACGGACCCGAGCAGTTCTTTCGCGTGCTCAGACCGATGCTGCGCCCCCACGCCGAAGCGGCCGGGCACCAACGACACGGAGCGTAATCGACCCCGAGCGGGTGTACGAGTTGGTCCACCACGGTTCTTCACGTGGGTGCTGCCGATCGCCTCGGCCATGTGAGCCCCGAACTGCACCCCTCGAACTCCCACCAGCGCTTCCGCATCCCTCCAGGGCTGCACTGGCGAGATGCCTGTTCGGGCGGAGCCCGGCCAGTGCCGACGCTCTCGGCGCCGAGGACCTGATCAACCGGATCCAAGGCGGCTGGCCTGTAACGGCTAGCCTCGATCCATGATGCTGGCGAACGCCTGCGAGCTGTATCGAGACGCAGGCTTTATCGGGCAGCCGGCGGCCGCTGTCACCAGCCTGGCCTTCGTGGTTGCGGGCCTCGCGGTCGTCGCGCGTCGTCCGCACGGCGCGCCGACCGTGACCTACGGCCTGCTCGTCGTCGCGGTCGGGGCCGGGTCGCTTGTTGCGCACGGACCCAACCCGTCGTGGCAAGCCTATGCACACGACATTCCGATCGCGACACTGCTCGCCTATATCGCCGTCGACGCCGCCTCCGACCGGTTTGGCCGTCGGCTGTCGCCGGGGTGGTGGCTCGTCGTTCCGCTCGTGATGGTTCCTACCGTGGCTGCCGGTTCGAGTGCATCCACGATCGTGCAGGGAATGCTCGCCGCGGTCGCCGCGGGACTCGGTCTGGAACGCGCCCGTGTCCGTCCGCAGCTGCGGCGCACGACGATCGTCGCGGCACTGCTTCTCGCGTCCGGCGCTCTGCTCGGCACCGTCGGCGACCGGACGTCGATCTGCCGGCCGAGCAGCGTCCTGCAGGGTCACGCGCTGTGGCACGTTCTCGCCGCCGCTGGATTGTGGCGGCTCGCGCCCACGATCGGTTCATCGTCAGATACGGCAGCGACATCGGCGGGCTCACCGCCGCCCACGAGCTCCGACGGCGGCTTCCGCCGACCGACGACGTGACGGACCAGCTCGCGTTCGAGCTGGAAGGAACACTGCTGGCGGCCAACTCATATTTCCATCTCTTCGCCGACACGCGCTATCTCGACCGCGCCCGCCTCGCGATGCGTACGCGCCTGTCGAGTGGAGCATCGACACCAGAACGGACGGCAACCCGCGCATGAGCACCCACACAACCGATAACGTCGCCTCCGGCGTCAGCGCTACCCGCCGCGGCCTCGGTATCTGAGTGACCCCACTCGAAACGCGCCGTGAGGTGATACTGCACGTCGCCCGCCGCGCCGAAGATCTCGGCTATGACGGGTTCTTCCTCGCCGAAGGGTGGAGCCCGGATGCCGCCGTCCTGCTCGCCGAAATCGCCACGAAAACCGAACGAATCATCATCGGTACCGGGGTGCTCAGCGTCTGGGGCCGCACCGCCGGGACCCTCGCGATGCTCGCCACCAGCCTCGACCAGGTCTCACACGGCCGCTTCGTCCTCGGCTTGGGTGCAAGCAGTCCACAGCTCGTCGAAGGACTGCACGACCAATCGTTCACCGCGCCGGTGGCCAAGCTGCGCGCGGTCACCGCACAGGTCCGTCGACTGCGCGACGGCGAGCGGGTCCACCCGACGGCAACCCACGACCACCGGCCCCTGCGGCTGGGTGTCGCCGCGCACACCGGCCTGCCGATCTACCTCGCCGGACTCGGCAACAAAGATGCCGATCCTCACCCTCCCACCCCACCCCACCGCACCAGCGCCGAACTCGACTACATGCTCGAAACCATGCGCCCACACCCCTGACGTTCCGCGGGGGCGGACGGTGCTGCCGCGTCGTCGTAACCCACCATTCGACTTCCGTCGGCCCCGCCGCAGTGGATCGTCGACGGATGGTGTGCGCCACCCCGCCCGGGTGAAGGTGTAACAATCCACGGAGAATCCGCAACCGTTTTCGAGTCTCACGGGCTGGCCAGCGGTTCCCGCTTCTGACCCGCGCTGCGCCCCGGCGAACGAATCGCTTCTCGTTCCGGCCTTCATGCGGATCGCCGGCGACGCCAACTGGTGGGCGCCGCGCCCAAACGCACACATCGGAATGCACGAGACGGCAGATCAGTGGGGCGCGATGACACCCCGGTCGCCGATCTCGGCGCGGACGTCGATTACACGCCCGGACAGCAACCAGTCCGACGGGCCGCGTCGCCACTGGTCCCGGTACTCGCCGAGGCATTCGTACGTGGCGCCTGCATGGTCGCCGAGGCCGACGTGAAACGCCCGGAAGTAGGACCGGGTGCGTGCCGTGTCACCGTCGAGGTCGATGCGGATGTTGCCGATGAGGTGCTGGGTGACGCCGCAGACGTCGAGATGGGAGCGGACGCGGGCGACCACATCGGCCGGCCCGTTCCGGCCGTAGGCCACGACATCCTCGGTGAGGGTCGCGGCGAACCCCGGCCAGTTTTTCGTGTCGAGCAGAGTGGCGAGAACGTGCAGGCGGTCGGTGATCTGGACGCGGTCGGGAAGAGACTCGGGCATGGCTCGATCCTCCTCGGAGGACCGGCCCTGTCGGTCCCGGCATCCCGCTGATCGAGACCAGGGTGTCGAACCCACACCCCTAGGGGGTGTTCTCGCGCACGGCGATCCGCGGGACTGTAGTGGCGTCGGTTCGTCCGGCTCCCCCTGCCCAGAGGACCGAGCGTCCCGCCGTGCATTCAGCGGCGCAAGCACCCTGGTTGGTGATGTGATGGAACACGCTGTGCGAGCGAACTACCGAGAGCACCGATCCGATCCGTTCCCGCTGTCTGCGGCGCAACACGGGCTGTGGTTTGCGCAGCAGCTCGCCCCGGACGTGCCTATCTGCATCGCGCAGTACGTCGACATCCACGGTCTGCTGGACGTCGAACTGTTCCGTGAGGTGGCGCTCGTTGCCGGCCACGAATACGAGTCGGTGTTCCTGCGTCTGGTGCACGTCGACGGTGAGCCGCACCAGGTGGTCGATCCGCCGACCGACGCGGCCATGGGAATCGTCGACTTCCGCGGCGCATCCGACCCGATGGCCGCGGCCGAGGAATGGATGCACGAGAACTACACGGCACGAGTTGATTTCGAACACGACTATCTGTGTGAATCGTCGCTGCTGCGGGTCGGTGACGAGCGGCACCTGTGGTACAGCCGCATCCACCACATCGCCCTCGACGGATACGCGGCGATGACAATGGTCAACCGCGTCGCTGCCCTGTATACCGCGGCCGTCCAGGGCCTCGAGCGCGAACCGAACCGTGCAGCGGACCTGCACACCCTGCACCGTCTCGAAGAGGACTACCGGGGGTCCCACCGGTTCTCTTCCGACCGCGACTACTGGGCCGAACGTCTCCACACGCGCACGAACGGCACCTCCCTGACCGACGTCGAGGCGCCTCCCGCCGCCCACAGCCTGACGGTGCGCACGGCGCTGTCCGCCGGTGCCGTCGCGCGACTCGAGAACACCGACGGCCGGCCGGGTGCGACAGCCGCAGCCGCGTTGATCGCCGCCTTCGCCGGCTATCTCTCGCGGCGGACGGGACGGCAGGACGTGCTTGTGGACATTCCGCTGTCCGCACGCACCACCGCCGTATTGCGCCGTTCCGGCGGCATGCTCGCCAACGTCGCGCCCCTGCGGGTGCAGGTCCGGTCCGAAGACACCGTTGGCGACCTCGTGGCTCGAGTCCAGCACGAACTGATGGGCGCAATGCGGCACCAGCGCGGCAACGTCGAGGATATTCTGCGGGAGCTGGGTGTTTCCGCCGAGGCCCGCAGGATCTCCGGACCGATGGTCAACGTCATGCTCTTCGATCAGGACCTCACCTTCGGATCGCTGACCGGAGACTTCCGGATCCTCACCACGGGTCCCGTCCCGGATCTGTCCGTCAATGTGTACCGGAGTGGAACTCCGGCATCGACGTTCGTCGAGTTCGAGGCCAACCCCTACCGCTACCGCGACGACGAACTGCGTTCGCATCACGCCGGCGTCGTCGGATTGATCGACGAAATACTCGCCGCAGACCCCGGCACTCCGCTCGCCGCGATCGGTGTGGCGGAGTTGGAGCGG